>CAVENX010000015.1:0-5051 GCA_963617275.1 bacterium | reverse complement strand
CACTTATGCCCATATTTTGACGCTTTTACCGGAATAATTCCCCACTTGGACGCCATTTTTACGCTGCGCAATGCAAAACGGAACAGATATGCAGCGCAAAGTGAGCGGATATTATCTTTATATACTCCACCGGCAGTTATCTGCCAACCCCGGTGAGCGGTACGCTCCCGGCGCGCATATCCGGCTTCCGGTGTTAAGCTTCCTTACAGCGTGGAAACTTGTTGTATTTACGGCCAAGCGCAGAGACAAAAAACCACAGCGAGAGTATGAGCGCGGCGATAAGTGCCCATGCGCCCCTGTCCATCAGCAGCAGATACCTCAGCTTCAGATAAGCGTGATAGCCGAGAAGCGAGGCAAACTGTACAAGAAGCGGTATAGCGGAAAACCGAACCGCCGCAAATGCGGTTATGACGGAAAGAATGTCGGCGGCAAAGAAATATCTGTCGTGCATATGCGGAAGGAGAAAAGGGATGCCGATAGCAAACAGCAGTGCCGCAGCGAGAATGCTTTTTTCCGTAAGACGATTTCGGTTTACATAACATATGATAAGTATGACGATCATATAGACTGCCGCCGCGATTATGCCGAGCGCGGAGGCGGCTGCGTTGTATTCCTGCGGAAGCGAATACTGGAACATTGAATATACGGAAGGGGAATTGTAGTTAAGTCCTGAACCTATGCTTCCGGTTTGGTTGAAATACAGGGTTATCGTGTCGAGGAACGGGCGGCCGAGCAGAACGGCAGGCAGGACGAGCAGAATATACGCCGCCGGAAAGACGGCGAAGTGCCTGAACTGGAATTTGCCTTTCATCCACAGCACGGCGTAGACGGGAAGAACAAAGACCGCCTGAAGCTTGAAACCGAAAGAAAGCGCGGCGAGTATCATGGAAAGCACGGGGCGGTCATCAAGCGCGCAATAGATGCCCAGAATGGCGAGGGCGGCATAGGTGCTGTCGCATTGCCCCCAGAGTGAGCCGTTGAGAAAAACCGTGGGGAGCATCAGAACGACGAAAAAACAGGCGATTATTCTCTCCTTGCTTTCCGTAAAGCGGCTGAGAATGAGAGCTGAGCCGTATGCGAGCAGAACGTCAAAAAATATGCTCAGCAGCTTTATCAGATACAGATCGTTTATATCCGAGTAGGAAAAGGCGGCAAGAAAATACAGGTATGGGATGTTATAGTTGCCGACAGGCTGATCCAGCGCCTTGAATCCGCCGTTATTTCTGAAATAATCGACCCATTTGGACAGAAAGTCACGGTAATCGAGCGTAACATAATCAAGCACGAGGTATCTTGCCGCGAATGCGGCGGCGGTGAGCAGAGCGGCGCAGAGCAGGGGCAAGAGCCTTAACGGCCTGACTGCCCGGTATATCAGGCAAAAGGCCAGAGCCGCTTCCGCCGCCAGAATAATTATAACGCGTATATCCATGCGTCCGCCTCCAGAGTTTGTGCATTGTAAATAAAAAAATTAGCAGGAGATCAACACTCCCGCCGAAAATACGAAAATTAAGAAAAAATTTCTTGACATTAAAATGTGCGAAATGATATAATAACTTGCTATTTATGCAGGAGCAATAATTTACTTTCTCCCATCTGCTTATTTAGTATACCATTTACAGCAAGTAAAATCAACACCGGCTTATGACAAAATGACAACATATCCGGGCGTTTGTAAATTTCAGTAAGGAGAGTACGCTAATGCCAAAAGATGTTCTATACGGCAAAACTCTGAGGAAGAGCTTTGCACGTACCGAAGAGATCATGGACATGCCTAACCTGCTTGAAATCCAGAAAAGCTCCTATAAGTGGTTTCTGGAGAACGGGCTTAAGGAAGTGTTCAGGGATGTGGACTCCGTAACCGACTATTCCGGCAATCTTGAGCTGAGCTTTATTGATTATTCCATGAACGAGCAGCCCAAGTATGACATTGAGGAGTGCAAGGCAAGGGACGCTACCTACGCTGCACCGCTCAAGGTCAGGGTCAGACTGCGCAACAAGGAAACGGAAGAGATCAAGGAGCAGGAGATCTTCATGGGCGACTTCCCGATGATGACTCCGGGCGGCACCTTTGTCATCAACGGCGCGGAACGCGTCATCGTTTCCCAGATAGTCCGTTCTCCCGGCGTTTACTTTGACAAGACCACCGACAAGTCTCTGATGAACGTATACTCCTCCACCGTGATCCCTTATCACGGCGCGTGGCTGGAATATGAGACAGACGCTCTTGATATGTTCAATGTCCGCATTGACAAAAACCGCAAGCTTCCTATCACGTGGTTCCTGCGTGCAATGGGCAAGTATGCGGCTGACGAGCCTGCCACATGGCTCAGCTGTGTGAAGGATCCAGAAGTCGGCGTTATGACAAACGAGCGCATCATGGAAGTGTTCGGCGAGGATGAGCGCATGGTCGCTACTGTCGAAAAAGACACCTGCGCCACTCGTGACGAATGTCTTATTGAGATATACCGTAAACTCCGCCCTGGAGATCCTCCCACGGTCGAATCTGCCGAGACGCTGCTGGACGGCCTGTTCTATGACCGCCGCCGCTATGAGATAAGCAATGTCGGCCGCTATAAGTTCAACAAAAAGCTCTCCCTCTTCCCGCGCATTGCCGGGTTTGAGCTTGCACAGCCCGTTGCGGATCCTCTCACCGGCGAAGTGATCGCCGACGCGGGCGAGATCGTCACCCGCGATAAGGCAAAGGTTATTGCCGATGCCGGCGTCAACGATGTTTTCCTCAACGTTGACGGCAAACTTGTGCGTGTGTTCTCCAACGGCATGGTCGATCTTTCACGCTATGTTGACTTTGACCCTGCCGAGATAGGCGTCAAGGAAAAGGTTCGCGGGATCGTTCTTGCCGACCTTATGAAGCAGTTTACCGGAGATGCCCTCAAGCAGGCTATCATTAATAACATTGATGTCCTTATCCCCAAGCACATTGTTGCGGACGATATTTTCTCCTCTGTCAACTATCTCAACTGTCTTGCGCACGGCATCGGCGAGGCTGACGATATCGACCACCTTGGCAACCGCCGCGTAAGATGCGTGGGAGAGCTTCTTCAGAACCAGTTCCGTATCGGCTTTGCGCGTATGGAGCGCGTTATCCGTGAGCGCATGACCTTGCAGGATATGGACATTGTCACGCCGCAGAGCCTTATAAATATCCGCCCTGTGACCGCGTCGATCAAGGAGTTTTTCGGTTCCTCCCCGCTTTCGCAGTTCATGGATCAGACCAACCCTCTGTCCGAGCTTACTCACAAGCGCCGTATGTCCGCTCTCGGCCCCGGCGGCCTTTCGAGAGAGCGCGCGTCCTTCGACGTCCGCGACGTTCACTATTCCCACTATGGCCGTCTCTGCCCGATAGAGACTCCGGAAGGCCCCAACATCGGCCTTATCTCCTACCTCGCGTCCTACGCAAGGGCGAATGAGTACGGCTTCCTCGTGGCTCCTTTCCGCAAGGTCGATAAGAGTCAGTGCCGCGTGACCGACCAGATCGACTATATGACTGCCGATCAGGAAGATCAGTTCACCGTCGCGCAGGCGTCCGAGCCTGTTGACGAAAACGGCTGTTTCATCAACAAGCGCATTACCTGCCGCCACAGAAACGATACAGTTTCCGTGAACAGGGAAGATGTTGATTACGTTGACGTCAGCCCGAAGATGATGGTTTCCATTGCGACCGCCATGATACCGTTCCTTGAAAACGACGACGCCAACCGCGCTCTGATGGGTGCGAACATGCAGCGTCAGGCGGTGCCTCTGCTTACCACTCAGGCGCCTATCGTCGCAACCGGTATTGAGCATAAATGCGCCGTTGACTCCGGCGTCTGCGTCCTTGCCGAGGGCGACGGCGTTGTAACAAGAGTTGATGCGAACTATGTCACTGTGCGCTATGACGCCGGTGAGATAAAGGATTACAAGCTTATAAAGTTCTCCCGTTCCAACCAGGGCACCTGCTTCAACCAGCGCCCCATCGTCTCTGTCGGTGACAGGGTCAGCAAAGGCGACGTCCTTGCCGACGGCCCCAGTACCAGTCAGGGCGAGATAGCGCTCGGCAAGAACATTCTTGTCGGCTACATGAACTGGGAAGGCTATAACTACGAAGACGCCGTTCTGCTCAACGAGCGTATGGTCATGGACGATGTGTTCACCTCCATCCATGTTGAGGAGTACGAGTGCGACGCACGTGATACTAAACTCGGCCCCGAGGAGATCACACGCGATATCCCCGGCGTCGGCGATGACGCGCTTAAGTACCTTGACGAGCGCGGCATAATCATGGTCGGCGCGGAAGTCACTGCGGGAGATATCCTTGTCGGTAAGGTTACCCCCAAGGGTGAGACAGATCTCACCGCGGAGGAGAGACTGCTGCGTGCAATATTCGGCGAAAAGGCGCGCGAAGTCCGCGATACCTCGCTCAAAGTCCCGCACGGCGAATACGGTATCATTGTTGATGTCAAGGTCTTTACCCGCGAAAACGGCGACGAGATGAACCCCGGCGTAAATCAGGTCGTCCGCGTCTATATCGCACAGAAGCGCAAGATATCCGTCGGCGACAAGATGGCGGGTCGTCACGGCAACAAGGGCGTCGTTTCCCGCATCCTGCCGCGTGAGGATATGCCTTATCTGCCCGACGGTACCCCGCTGGATATCGTCCTGAATCCTCTGGGCGTCCCGTCCCGTATGAACATCGGACAGATCCTTGAAGTTCACCTTGGCTATGCGGCTGCTGCTCTTGGCTGGAAGGTCGCAACGCCTATATTCAACGGCGCCAACGAGACTACCATCCGCGAAACTCTGCGTCAGGCCGGTCTGCGCGAGGACGGCAAGAGCGCAATGTACGACGGCCGTACCGGTGAGAAGTTTGATAACGACGTCACCGTCGGCTGGGTATACTTCCTCAAGCTGCACCACCTTGTCGATGACAAGATACACGCCCGTTCGACCGGACCCTACAGCCTTGTCACACAGCAGCCTCTGGGCGGCAAAGCTCAGTTCGGCGGCCAGCGCTTCGGCGAAATGGAAGTCTGGGCGCTCGAGGCTTACGGCGC
>CAVENX010000014.1:0-63489 GCA_963617275.1 bacterium | reverse complement strand
GCGAGAGAGGCGGTGCAGGCAAGGCTTTGCGATTGAGGAAGGCTTGACGCCTTGTTATCGAGCAAAACGAAGCATGCGGCGCTCATATCCGCTTAAAAACGGGTTCGCTTATTCACCTTATGCTTAAGCAGCAGTTGAGAGATGCATCATGATAAAGAGGAACCAGAATATCATTAATATATTCAATATGATAATTGATATATTATTGGTTGTTTTATCTTATATATTGTCCTCATTTTTCTGGCTTACGATCGTTGTAAAAACTGAGAACGTCGCCGCATGGAACAGCCGCACATTGACAGCGGCATTCATTTATTCTTTTTCGTTCTGGCTGTTATTGGCAGTTACGCATTTTTACAACACGGACCGGCGCTATAAGCTGAAGCAAAAAATCGCCCGAATAATCCTTTCAAGTACTGTCACTATCATTTCGGCAGCCTGCATACTCTACTTTTTCAGATTGCAGGAATTTTCACGCGGCGTATTTATATGTTTTTATTTAAGCAGCACTGCCGCCGTTTCTCTGAAATATGCCGTAATGAGATATATTTCAAACGTTATCCGTTTGAAAGGAATAAATCAAAAAAACCTCATTGTTATCGGTACAGGTCAGCTTGCCGAACAGTTCGCTGCAGATATCAAAAATGCAAAGCAGCTCGGATACCGTATAATCGGCTTTGTCGGCAGCTCATCAGGTAAAAACGTGCAGCCGATAATCGGAGATTTTGATTCGCTTGATTCGGCATTGCAAAGCACTGATATTGACGAGGCAATTATTGCTCTGGACATCGATGAAGCCGAGCATATTTCGGACGCAATGATAACTTGTGACAGGAACGGCATCCGATGCAGCATGATCCCTTTCTATAATGATCTTATCACAACCGCCTCGGACTTTTCATCAATAGGGCGAAGCAACATGATAAGCTTCAGGCGAAACAGGCTGGACAATGTGGGCTGGGCTTTTGTGAAAAGAGTATTCGATATTCTGGCAAGCTCGTTCGGAATCATATTCCTCAGCCCGCTTATGGCACTGATTGCTTTGGGAGTTAAGCTGTCAAGTCCCGGTAAAATACTTTTCAGGCAGCAGAGAGTCGGAAAAAACAGAAAAATGTTCACAATGTTCAAATTCCGAAGTATGGTTGACAGCAATTGTGAAAACACGGCATGGACAACAGATAATGACCCGCGCCGGACAAAATTCGGCATGTTTATAAGAAAATACAGTCTTGACGAACTGCCGCAGCTTTTTAACTGCCTCACCGGGAAGATGAGTCTTGTCGGTCCCCGCCCGGAGCTTCCCTTTTACGTGGAAAAATTCCGCGAAACAATTCCGTTTTATATGCTTAAGCATCAAGTCCGTCCGGGGATGACCGGGTGGGCACAGATCAACGGATACAGAGGCGACAGCAGCATTGAAAAACGTATCGAATATGATCTGTGGTACATAGAAAATTGGTCTGTATGGCTTGATATCAAAATCCTTTTCCTGACGGTTTTCGGCGGACACTTTATCAACAGCGAGAGCACAGGCAGTAAAAGAAACGAGGGTGTTGCGGTACGGTGAGTAATTATTAGTCCGGATAATTTTACGAAGAAAATCGTTATGATGGTCGCATTCCATAAGGAAGTCTCAGTGCCGCGCATCGGCTGCTACCTTCCTGTTGAGGTCGGCGCGGCTCTGCATACGGAACATTTCGACGGCACCCAGAGAGACGACGACGGCGAAAATATATCCGCCGAAAACAAAGCTTTCTGTGAGCTGACAGCGGTTTATTGGGCATGGAAAAATCTTGATGCAGACTGTATAGGGCTTTGCCATTACAGACGCTTTTTCACACGGAATATTTTACTGAAGCAGCCCGTTTCCGAAAAAGATATAGCCGGACTTTTGGAAAACCACTCCGCTGTCCTTCCAAAGCCGAGGCACTATTTTATCGAAACCAACTACTCGCAGTACGCTCACGCCCACCATGAAAAAGATCTGCTGGAGCTTCGCAGCGTTCTGTGTGAGCTATATCCGGAGTATCTGCCATTTTTTGAAAAATGTATGGCACGTACATACGGTCACCGATTCAATATGTTTATCATGCGCAGAGAGGTATTCAACAGTTATTGTCAGTGGCTGTTTGACGTTCTTTTTGAGACGCAGAAGCGTTTGAATACCGCTGGGTACGACTCATACAACATGCGGGTTTTCGGGTTTTTAGGCGAGAGACTTATTGATTGCTGGCTCGAAAAAAATCAGATCGATTATGTGGAAATGCCGGTTTATTTTACGGAGAAGCAATATTGGATAAAAAAGATCACGTCTTTTCTGTACAGAAAATATTCACACGAACTCCAGAACGGCAGAGGTAGGTTTTGAAAGAGTATAAAATTGCGGCAGTCGTTGTCACCTATAACCGTTTGCGTCTTTTGAAAGAATGTCTGAAACGGGTTTTGGCTCAGACGGTCGGCTGCGATGTTCTGATAATAAACAACGCATCGACGGACGGAACGGAAGAATGGCTCAGGGCAAATGACTCTGAACGCGTTTTTCATCGCTGCTCAAACCACAATCTCGGCGGTGCGGGCGGATTTAATGCCGGGCTTCGCTGGGCCGTTGAAGCCGGTTATGAATATATATGGCTCATGGATGACGACTGTTTTCCGCAAAATGACGCACTTGAAAAGCTTGTCGAAGCCTCCTGTGCCCTTGACGGAGATTTCGGATGGATATCGAGCACTGCTCTGTGGATCGACGGAAGTCCATGCAGAATGAACCGGCAGAAGCCGTATGTCCATTTTTGCGGCAAGTCAGGCAAAATCGGGCTCAGAAGGGCTGAACAGGCGACTTTTGTTTCGCTCTTCATAAAAACGGCCATCGTTGCAGAATACGGGCTGCCGATAAGTGATTTTTTTATTTGGGGAGACGATATCGAATATACACGCCGAATTGCGGTTAGAGGCAAGCTTCCCGGCTATGTCGCAGATAAAAGCACAGTAATACATGCTATGAGCAGCAACACGGGCAGCGATATCTCAAAGGCGCCCGCCGGACAGCTTCACAGATATGTATACGCGTTCCGCAACGAGGCTTATCTATACAGGCAGGAGGGCTTTGCCGGTATTTTATATTATACCGCAAAATGCATCTGGAATTTTATAAAAATTCTGCTTTTCGCAAACGACAGCAAAAGAAAAAGAATATCGGTTCTGGCTGAGGGTATCAGGAAAGGCTTTGCTTTTGATCCCACGGCAGAAAAATTGGGGAGCACAGATGAAACAGTCTTTTAACAGATTCATAAAATATATGCCCTTGCTTAAGGAGCTTATAAGACGTGATCTCAAAGTAAAGTACCGCAGGAGTTTTCTCGGCTATGTTTGGAGTCTTCTTAATCCCCTGCTGATGATGGCGGTTCTGACATTTGTATTCAGCAATATGTTCAGATTTGACGTTCCTAATTACCCTCTGTACCTGATTTGCGGTCAAACGCTCTGGACTTTTTTTAACGAAAGCACAAACATGAGCATGTACTCCATATTGCAGAACGGATCGCTGTTAAAAAAAGTATATATTCCTAAGTTTATTTTCCCTTTAAGCCGTGTTTTATCAAGTTTTGTTACGATGAGTTTCAGTCTCGCGGCTATTCTGATAGTGATGCTTTTCACGAAAGCCGAATTCAGCGCGACTATCCTGCTCTTCCCTGTTCCGCTCGTTCTTCTTCTGATGTTCTGCATCGGTATAGGCATGATCCTGTCGGCTCTCAGCGTATACTTCCGGGATATCACGCACCTTTATTCCGTCATCACCCTTGCATGGATGTATCTGACGCCGATATTTTACCCTGTGAGTATTTTGCCCGAAGAAATAGCCGCAGTTATAACCCGTAACCCGATGTATTATTACCTGACCTTTTTCAGAGAACTTGTGCTTTACGGCAGTATTCCCGAGGCTGGTATATGGAATTTCTGCATTATTTCAAGCGTTGCCGCCATATGCATCGGTCTGGCTGTTTTTCACAGGCTGTCAAAAAAATTCATTTTATATGTGTAAGGACACTGCAATGCCGCAAAAAGTAATCCAAATTGAAAATGTTTCTATGCGCTTCAACCTTGCCGTTGAAAAAACCGACACCGTAAAAGAATATATGATCAAGGCCGTAAAGCACCAATTGATGTTCAATGAGTTTTACGCCCTGAAAAACATTGATCTTACGATCAAGCGCGGAGAATCCGTCGCACTTATCGGGGAAAACGGCAGCGGGAAAAGCACACTTCTCAAATGTATTGCCGGGGTTATGGAGCCTACATCCGGGAGCATCCGCGTCAAAGGGAACGTTGCTCCGCTCATTGAACTCGGAGCAGGCTTTGACATGGATCTGACCGCACGGGAAAACATATACCTGAATGGTGCCGTTCTCGGTCATGGGCGCGCATTTATGAATGAACATTTCAACAATATAGTGGACTTTGCGGAACTGTGGGACTTTATTGACGTTCCCGTAAAAAACTATTCCAGCGGAATGCTTGCCCGCCTCGGATTCTCAATAGCTACAGAAGTAAAAGAGGATATTCTTGTTGTAGATGAAATTCTTGCTGTCGGCGACTGCCGTTTTCAGGCAAAATGCAAGGAACGCATGCATGAAATGCTTAAAGGCGGAACAACATTGCTCTTTGTAAGCCACAGCGAAGATCAGGTGCGGCAGCTATGCAAAAAGGCCGCATTGCTCAGTCACGGAGAGCTCGTATATTGGGGAAAAACAGACGAGGCTTATAAAATATACAGAACTATTGCAAGCGGCGAATAATTGTCGGTGCAGCCGCCGTCTTTCGCTGCTGGGCGCACTGTCCTCCCCCCGCACAAAGCGTCACTGTATTCGGAGGTAACGGAAAATGGATTTATCGTTCTACAAAGGAAAAAAGGTGTTTGTAACCGGTCATACCGGATTCAAGGGCGCATGGCTCTGCAAAGTTCTGCTGAATGCCGGTGCAGATATTACAGGTTATTCAAGATACAGCGAAAAAGAGCTTTCGCTCTATGATCTGCTGGGAATTGATAGCCATATTGTTGGGATAAAGGGCGATGTGCGCGACTTTGAAAGCTTAAGCGCCGCCGTGAGCACAGCTGCCCCCGACATAGTGCTGCATCTTGCCGCACAGCCCATCGTGAGAGAAAGCTACGCTGACCCAAAAGGTACGTATGAAACGAATGTTATGGGCACAGTAAATATTCTTGAGAGCATACGCTTATGCGGCAGCGTAAAATCCTTTGTAAACGTTACTACGGACAAGGTCTACCGCAACAATGAGTGGGTCTGGGGTTACAGAGAAAACGACGAACTTAACGGTTTTGACCCATATTCCAACAGCAAATCCTGCTCTGAGCTTGTCACCCAATGCTACATACGTTCTTTCTTTGCCGCTGCTGATGTAAGGATGTCAACCGCGAGAGCCGGCAATGTCATCGGCGGCGGAGACTTTGCAAAAGACAGAATAATTCCGGACTGTATCAGAGCCGCTGCCAAAAATGAACCCATTATAGTCCGCAGCCCCGCTTCCACACGCCCGTACCAATTCGTTCTTGAACCCGTTCTTGCTTACCTTATGATCGCCATGAAGCAGTTTCAGGATGCGTCATATGCGGGGCATTATAATGTCGGGCCGGATGAATGCGACTGCGTTTCGACCGGCCGTCTCGCAGACTTGTTCTGCTCATGCTGGGGCAGCGGTGCCTCATGGAAAAGCGTATGCGAACACGGCGTACATGAGGCGAATTTTCTCAAGCTCGACTGCTCTGAAATAAAGGCTAAATACGGGTGGGCTCCCGTCTGGCATATCGACGAGGCAGTCAGGAAAACAGTGGAATGGAGCAAATGCTGGCTTGAGGGAGGCTCTGTTCCTCAAATTACCGATTTGCAAATAAAAGAATACCTACGCGCAGGGGAGAACCAGATATGAAAGTTGTAATTCTGGCCGGCGGCTTCGGTACACGCATCACAGAAGAAAGTCAGTTCAGGCCCAAACCCATGATCGAAATCGGCGGTATGCCTATCCTCTGGCATATCATGAAGCATTATTCCCACTACGGATTCAACGAGTTTGTCATCTGCGCAGGATATAAGCAGGAGATGATAAAAGAGTTTTTCCACGATTATTTTCTGCGCACATCCGATATAACTTTCGATTATTCAAACGGCGGGCAGGAGCTCACCGTCCACCACAGCGTCTCAGAACCGTGGAAAATCACGGTTGTAGACACCGGGCTGTATACAATGACAGGCGGGCGCATCAAACGTATACAGGCATATACGGGCAATGAGCCTTTTATGCTTACATACGGCGACGCCGTGTGTGACGTAAACATAAACGAGCTGCTGAAGTTTCACCAGAGTCACGGAAAATGTGCCACTCTGACGTCGGTCGTACTGAAGCAGCAGAAAGGCATAATACAGATCGACGCCACAGGCAGCGTTAAGAATTTCAGAGAGAAAAACATTATAGACGGTGCGTCGATCAACGCAGGATATATGGTTTTGCAGCCTGAAATTTTCGATTATCTTACTGATGATACAACAGTCTTTGAGAAAGCGCCGCTGGAAAGGCTGACCGAAAGGAACGAGCTTATGAGCTACCGCCACGAAGGCTTCTGGCAATGCATGGACACGGCAAGAGAAAAAGAACTGCTTGAAGAATTATGGAACAGCGGCAGCGCCCCATGGAAGCTCTGGTAAAGGAAGCAGTATGGACGCTCAAAAGCTTAAAAATGCCATTAATACGATACGCACAGCGGAATTGACCCCTCAAGCGGGTCTCGGAGAAGAGCTTTTTCTGATGGTTTCGGGGCTTGTCCCCCTGCCCAACATTGATTTGCTGGTGGAAAACAGCGCCGGACAGATTCTTCTCACGCGGAGGAATGATCAGTGGTTTCAGAACAGCTGGCACATTCCCGGAGGCTGTATGCGCTATGGCGAGACCTTTGCCGAATGTATACGCAGCACATCCGTCCGTGAGCTTGGCATAGAATTATGCGCCGATGAAGAACCGCTCACCGTTCAGAATGTAATTTCCGGCCCCCACCCGCATAAACCGTATCCAAGAGAACGCGGGCACAATGTTGCGATCCTTTTCAGATG
This sequence comes from bacterium, assembly GCA_963617275.1. Classification (GTDB taxonomy): domain Bacteria; phylum Bacillota; class Clostridia; order Oscillospirales; family Oscillospiraceae; genus Limivicinus. Next base: position 56,371 of record CAVENX010000014.1, on the reverse strand, counting down.
CACAGCTCCCGCCGGTTGGCTTCCGGATAACGGCGGCAAAAAAGAAACCGACAACGGATATATAAAATGGTTCAGCCGGCTTCCGGATGACTTTATGAACATTCAGCATGTTTACGATGAATTTTTGAAGCCATGGCAATAACGGTAAATTGGAACGAGAATTAATGAGAATTGATGAATGGATAATTGATTTTCTTATAAAAAAAGGTGCAGCGGACGTTTTCGGCATCCCAGGAGCGGTAATATTGGATTTTCTCTATGCCGTTGAAAAAAGGGAGCCAAATATTACGCCGCATCTTACATACCACGAGCAGGGCGGCGCCTTTGCTGCGGTCGGCTATGCCCAGACACACGGCAAAATAGGCGCTGCCTACTCCACACGCGGCCCCGGATTCACCAATATGATCACCGCAATCGCCGATGCATATTACGACTCTGTGCCGGTTTTCTTTTTCACCGCGCACAGCGCCAGAGAGCTTGCGCCTGATATGCGCGTTTTAAACAACCAGGAAATAGACACCGTGTCAATGGTAAAAAATATTACTAAAATGGCCGTCAGGATCGATAACGCAGATAATCTGAGGTTCATAATGCACCAAGCATACGCCGCAGCTGTCTCCGGCAGAAAGGGACCTGTTTTTTTTGATATTCTCTCATCTCTTTTTTCGGATGAGATAGACGACGGCTGTGAAGAAGATGTTTGCTTTGTTCTGCCCTCATCTGCGGAAAGCGCCGATACCGCCGCAAACAAAATTGCCGAGAAAATCCGCGGCGCATCACGCCCTGTTTTTCTTATAGGCAACGGAGCAAGAGACAGCAACTGCCGCGAAGCGCTATGCGCCGTCTCCGATAAATATTCCATTCCCATACTGTCGAGCCGGACCGCGCAGGATGTCATCCCGACTTTCAAAAACTATTTCGGCTTTATCGGCAGCCGTGCTACAAGATACAGCAACTTCATTCTCAGCAAAGCCGATCTTATTATCGCCATAGGCAACAGAATGTCGTTCCCTTTGCAATCAAAAAGTTTCAGACCTGTTGTAGAAAAGGCTGAATGTATCCGTATTGACATTGACCGTTCGGAATTTTGCAGAGAAATACCGAACTGTATCAATTATGAGCTTAATGCCGCTCCCGTTGTACAGGCTCTGTGCGGCAAAGACATAAGCTATGACGGCGCGGAAGCTTGGCTTGACGTATGCACACAGCTCCGAAAGCTTTTGAACAGGTTTGATGAATCTCCGGTCGTAAGGAACATCCGCGCAATTATCGAAGCGGCCGATGCACATTCCCCTATCGTATGCGACGTAGGCAACCACAGCTTCTGGGTTACGAGCGCATATGCATACTCCGGCAGAGCGAACAGAATAATCTATTCGGGTTCATTCGGCACATTGGGCTCCGCCCTGCCGAAAGCCATCGGCGCTTACTATGCTTCGCACAGTCCGGTTCTCTGTTTCACCGGCGATCAGGGCGTACAGATGAACATTCAGGAAATGCAGTATATCGCACACAGCCGTATCCCGGTGAACATCATCATAGTCAACAACCGTTCTTCCGGAATGATCATGGAAAGAGAATTGTCAAAATACGGCCGTCACTTTCTGCATACGACCCCCGACAGCGGCTATTCGTTTCCGGATTTTGGCCGCCTTGCGGATGTTTACGGCTTTGAATACGAAAAAATAAACGGCAGCGACAAAGCTGCCGCTCTAAACCGAAAAGTGCATGAAGCGCCCGCCATCATTGAGATCGGAGTCGATATGGATACGCCGCTTTATCCGGTTCTGCCCGCCGGAAACCGATGTCAGGATCTGTTTCCGCGCCTGCCGGACGAGCTGTTTGAAAAGTGCGAGGCTCTGTGAGCGTATAAAACGCCATTTATGCCGAGGGCAATATTGGAAAGGATTTTTCTCATGATCAACGAAAAAAAAATCGAGCAGTTTGCATGGGAGATACGCCGCGGAATTGTTGAAGCCATTTCTTCCAAGGGCGGCGGTCACATAGGCGGCACACTGGATCTGGCTGAGCTTCTTGCCGTCCTGTACGGCGAAGTGATGAATGTACGCCCCGAAGAGCCGGACTGGGAAGGACGCGATTATCTTATATGCTCAAAGGGACACGCCGGACCGGCACTTTATTCAGCATTGGCGATAAAGGGTTTTTTCCCGTATGAACGGCTGAAAACCCTTAACAAAGGAGGAACACTCCTCCCCGGTCACTGCGACAGAAAAGTTCCGGGTGTTGATGCAACCACAGGCAGTCTCGGTCAGGGGCTGTCCATAGCGTCTGGTATTGCGCTTGGTTTTAAGCTGTCCGGTTCAAAGCAGAGAGTGTTCTGTATAATAGGAGACGGCGAGCTTGACGAGGGTCAGAATTGGGAAGCTATCCAATTCGCCGTTCACAACCGTCTCAGCAACCTTACGGTTTTTCTTGATTGGAACAAAAAGCAGATCGACGGGACAAACGATCAGGTTATGTCCCACGGGAATCTCAGCGCAAAGTTTTCCGCTTTCGGATGCAATGTATGCACCGTAAACGGCAGAGACATTCCCGGAATATATAAAGCGGCTGAGGCTGCCGGAAAAAGCGGGTCAAAGCCGTCCGTTATTATTCTCGATACGATAAAAGGCGCCGGGATACCTTGTATTGAACAAATTGAAAACAACCATTGCATAGGATTCCCGAAAGCATTGGCAGACACGGCTCTTGCGGAACTGAACAGTCAGAAGGATGCTTTCCGAACGGAGGATTAACATGGATCTCAGATACACCGGCTGCAAAGCCGAAGCGGATATAAAAACTCTTTTCGGCGATTGGATGGAAGAGCTTATTCAAACGGATGACAAAGTCATATATCTGGATGCAGACCTTATGGCAAGCTTCAAAACAGGCGGTATATGGAAAAAGTATCCCGGGAGGGTTTTTAACTGCGGCATTCAGGAAGCCAATATGGTCGGCGTAGCGGCAGGACTGTATCTTGCCGGATACAAGCCGTATATACACAGCTTTGCCCCATTCGTGACCCGCAGAACCTACGATCAGCTTGCGGTCAGCATTGCATACGGGCATAAAAGCGTCCATTTGATCGGCTCCGACGCTGGGATACTCGCCTCCGATAACGGCGGAACGCATATGTGCTTTGAGGATGTCGCCATAATCAGAGCCATTCCCGGTTCCACCGTCATTGACGTTACCGATGCGGTCATGTTCAAAGCGCTGCTGAAATCTACCCTTGATTCCGACGGGCTGATATATTTCAGAACCGGCCGCCAGAACCTTCCCGACATATACCCGATGGGCGCTGAATTTCAGGTCGGCAAAGGCAAGGTTCTCAGTGACGGCAGCGACGTATCCGTCATTGCCTCCGGTCTTATGGTTTCAGCCGCTCTTGATGCAGCCGCGCTCCTCAGGTCAGAAAACATTTCAGTAAGAGTTGTTGACCCTGTAACCGTAAAGCCGCTTGATAAAGAGTTGGTCATTAGCTGTGCCAAGGAAACCGGAGCGATCGTAACCGCCGAAAACGCCAACATCATAGGCGGTCTCGGAAGCGCCGTCGCAGAGTTGGTCTGCGAAAGTGCTCCTGTGCCCGTGCTTCGCGTCGGAATCGAAGATGCTTTTGGTCAGACGGGTTCGGTTGAATATCTGAAAAAAGAGTACGGTCTCACGCCGGAGCATATTGCCGAAAAAGTCCGTATGGCTCTTGAACTTAAAAGGAGATAATTGACAGTGGGTAAAATAAATCTGCTTGATTGCACGCTCAGGGACGGCGGATATCTGAACAACTGGGAATTTGGCGAAACCGTGATAGCAGATATAATCGAAAAGCTGAGTACCACCAATGTTGAAATTCTTGAGCTCGGATTTATCAGAAACGAAGAATACAGCCGTGACAGAGTTGTTTTTAATCGAATGGAACAAATCAAAGAGCTGATCGGGCGCGGAAAAAAATCTGTCAGTTTTTCCGTCATGGGGGAACTGTCCAGCCGTGTGCCTCTTGAAAATATCACGCCGTCAGATAAAAGCGGAATAGATATTATCAGAATGATAATATGGAAAGACAAGCATCTGCCCGACGGAACAGTCGTTGACGCGCTTGAAGAGGGATACAGATACTGTGAAGTGCTGATCGAAAAAGGTTATAAAGTATGTGTGCAGCCGGTGCGTGTCAACCAATATTCCGACGATGAGTTTTATGCCATGGTAAAGCGCTTTTCCGGATTGAATCCAATGGCTCTTTATGTGGTTGACAGTTGGGGAACGGATAATCCCGAAGATTTGCTGCATTATATGAAAATTGCTGACGGGCTTCTGCCTGAGGGTACGGCGCTCGGCTATCACGGGCATAACAACATGATGCATGCGCTCTCCGTTGCCCAGACAATGCTGAGAGAAAATTTTGAAAGGGATATAATCATTGACGCAAGCGTATTCGGCATAGGACGCGGCGCAGGTAATCTTAATTTGGAGATCATAGCAAAATATCTGAACGAAAAATATTCAAAAAATTACGACCTGAAGCCAATGATAGATGTTTACGATAAGCATATCAGCAAAATCTATCAGAAGACTCCGTGGGGATACTCTATTCCCTACCTTGTAACAGCCTCGCATATGGCAAATCCTCAGTACACCGGCTACTACTGCAATGAGCTGCAACTCGATGCCGAAAAATTAGATGACATTCTCAGCATTATGCCGCAGGAGGATAAAATTATTTTCTCTCGCAGCAGCGCCGATCGCTTCCTACGACAATACCTCAAAGAAAAACGAGGATAGAATACAATGACTGTCAGTACCGATATCAAAAGAAACGCCTTGCTTCTGGACTGCACTTTCGGCCTTGCCGCCGAAGATCATGAAAACAGGTTCAACGAAACCTTTATAAGGAAAAATCTGCCGCTTATTCAGGAAAGCAGGATAGACGTGCTTGAATACGGTGTGCTTTGCGGTTTTCAGACCGGTCCGAATTGCACCGTTTTTTCAACGACCGAGCTGCCAAGCTGCATCCGTAAAATGCAGGATCAATACTATTGTGTCATATTGGATAAGGTGTGCTGGCCTGACGTTTCTAAACTGCCGGAAAGAAGTGACGAAACCGCAGACATCGTCAGGGTGCGCTTTGATTCGGCCAATGTGAAGCCGAGCCTTGAATATTGTATTCAGCTTAAGAAAAAAGGCTATCTGATTGCGGCTCTGATAGATGAAATTTTCAAGTATTCCGCAGAAGAACTGCGTCTCGTATTGGCAGAAATATGCGCTATCACTCCATGGAGCGTTTGTATTGCTGATACTTCGGGTGTATTAAACGAGTCTGAACTGCATACTGTTATATCCGTTCTGGATAAGAATCTGCCGTCCGGAACGCTGATAGAGTTTCACGGAAAAAACAATATGCAGGAAGCGGACAAGCTTGCCCGACTGTTTCTTGACGGGTCGGATACAAGCCGCGTGCGCTGTCTGGATGTAGCCATCGGAAGCGCCGCCGATATGTCAGAGATGCCCTCCGGATATAAATATGCCAAATTTTTAAATGACTCAACGGAAAGTGAGTATCTCATTCCTATCCTTGAATATCTTTCATCGGATTTCGAACTCTGGAAGAATCAGGGAAATGAAGCTTCGTCGAGATTGACGGATTACCTCACCGCACGTGAGCACTGCTCCGCCAAATATGGCAGATACTATGAATCCCTTCATCTTGATGAACGGGATTACCCCGGCGTTTATTCAATGCTGAACCGGGATTATGCTTTTGAGTTTAAAATTTCGGAGGCAAATAAGGCATTGGCTGCATACCGGAAGCAGCAGCTTGATATTTCAATTGTATATCTGACAAACGGAAATCACGATTTTTTCAGCGAACTCTTTCTCAGGCATATAAGTGAATTTCAATTTTACGGGGTGCATTTGGCAATATACGACTGCTCCAAAGACGAGTGCATAAAGGATATCGTAGAAAATTACACTCTTGACGGTTACACAAATCTCAAATATGTGCATCTCGATGAGGAGCTGAATCCCGACAGCTACGGAAGGGTCATGTTTAAAGTCCTGTCAGAACTAAAAGGGCATGATTACATTTGGATGTTAAGGGACGATCTGTTCCCGGTAATAAAAGGGTTTTATTATGAGCTTTTGGAGCTCTGCCGGAAAAAATGCGACCTTCTCGCCCTTGATGTATCCGCATTGAACGGTAACCGGAGGATCGTAAAAGAGTACGGCAGTGTCCGTGATTTCTTTGCGGAAAACAGCGCCCGTCTCGCCCTTGTAGGTTCCTGTATTTTCAGCGAGAGATTTCTTGAGGCGCTTATTGAAACCTATAACGCCTCAGCCGGGTCACTTCCTCAATTCCAGATGGCAAAAACCGTTCTGGAAGCCGCGTCAAGCGATAATTTTCAAACAGGACTGCTCATATCGGACACATTTTATTATTTGGACAATACTCTGCCCGACAGCTTTCTGGAGCTTGATGTAATTGACACCTGGGCTGTAAATTGGTACGGCATGATAATGGAACTGCCTGAAATATATGACAATTATAAAACGTTTGCAGCCAGATTCCAGCGTCCCGGCATATATCCCTTCCGTATCCGCTCAATGTGCAATATGCGCGGAAAAAAACTTTTCAATTATTCGATTTATAAAAAATACAGAGACAAGATCTTGGAGTCAAGCGATACATCCAATAAAAAGCTCCTTTTTTCTGCGCTGATGCCGGCTTTTATCGCAAGGGCAATCATAAACGGCTCAAAAAATGTTTCCGATAACCCGAATAATATCATTTCACGCATATTGCTGAAACTGCTGGCGGGATACAGAAAGCTGGTGAAATAGAATGAACCCTCTCGAAGGAATAAATTACGAGGCGGGAGAAAACCGTTTCATAAAATGCGAAAAAGTCAAATCGCGTTTGGTATATGGCGATCCCGAAAATGTACCGAAACCGTTTGTGACTGTGGTGGTGCCTACATACAGACGCGTTCACCTGCTGAAGCAAGCCCTTGAAAGCATCATCACCCAACGTGAAACCGATTTTGCATGGGATATCGTTGTAGTAGATAACGAACCCGATAACGGGAAAGAAAACGACACCGAAAGGCTTATTAGATCGCTCAGAAACGACCGGATACTTCTATACCGCAATTCTGAAAACATCTGGGCCGGAGACAATTTCAACCGCTGTATTCTTCTTGCAAGAGGCAAGTGGGTAATGATGCTTCATGATGATGATATGCTTATTGCAAATTCACTGGACAGCGTGGGAAAGCTGATAAAAGCATACGATACTCCGCATGAGCCGCTCGGAGCCATTGTCGCATCCTATATACAGGTTGAATACGATCCGAGGCGGGATGAAACCAAAGAAAATATTCCTGAACTTAATTCTTATTTCAGCAGCCTGCCGGTCAGCTATAACCTTTACAGGCTGACGCATAACAACGTCAGGTTTCTTTCCCATGTAGGAGGCGCCGCCCCCACAAACGGGACGACACTGCTGAGACAGGCGATAATAGATGCCGGAGGCTTTAACGAGGATTGGGGCATATCCGGAGATTTGATCTTATTCTATAATTTGGAAAGCAAGTATGCCGTATATCAGACCACCTCGCCTCTCGGTTTTTACCGCTGGGGCAATAACAGCATGATGGAATCCGATTCTGTGATGAAAGTGATCAGGGATAATTTCTATTTCAGAGAATATATCTACAAAAAATCGCCGATTATCGGAAAGCTCTTCAGAAATTGTCACTACAAATATTTTGCAAGTTTCGCCATTCAGGAGCGCCTCAACGTCTGCGGAGAACAGATATCCCTTTCCGATTACGACAGCATATACAGCAAAAGGCCAAACGCTCTCTGGTATTTGCTTTACAGAACGCTGATAGTAAAAGGCTACTCTTTCCATAAACGAATCCAAAGCAAAAAAAATGAGGCCGCAGCGCAAAAGAGAATGCAGCGAAGCAAAAGCTTGCAGCTATTATGATCGGAGAAAAGCAGTGAAAGTAAAAGAATGTGTTTGCAATGAGTTATACCAGGAATTGAAAAGCTTTACGGATGAACCGTATATGAAAGACGCTGAAGGCAGCTCATTCCTCATAACGGGCGGAAGCGGTTTTATCGCTTATTACATCGTCATGGCGCTCCTTCTGCTGAACGATGAGCAGAACCGGCGAAACAAAATCACTATCATGGTTCGCAGTGAAAAAAAAGCGGCCGAAAAATACGGTGAGCTTCTGGGACGCAGTGATATCAGCGTCATGGTCCATGATGTGTGCATACCCCTGGATGCGGATACGCAGCGCTTTGATTACATTATCCATGCGGCCGGAGCCGCTGCCGCCGCTCAGTTTGAAGAGGATCCTATCGGCGTATTCAGTTCAAATGTTGTCGGCTCGTCAAATCTTATTGATTTTATCCGCAAAAACGAATGCAGAAGTATGGTTTATATGAGCAGCTTTACCGTGTACGGAAATATAGCCGATGACGCCTGCATCGTTGATGAAAATTATACGGGTGCAGACGATTGGCGAACAAACAGATGCAGCTATTCTCTCGGAAAACGCAGTTCCGAGTTTCTGTGCATGGCTGCCGTAAGAAAATTCGGCTGCCCGATAAAGATAGTTCGTCCCGGGTTCGTCTACGGTGCAAGTTCACCCAATGACATGCGCGTTTACTCTGAAATAATCAGAAGCGTTGCGGAGGGCAAGCCCATTGTACTTCGTTCATCCGGACTTCTTTTCCGCTCCATGATATACGTGACCGACGTTGTGCGCGGGATATTTGCCGCACTTTTTAATGGAACGGACGGAGAAGCGTACAACATTGCGAATGAATTTGTTTCCATCAGAGAATTTGCTCAGATCGCCTGCGAATGCTCGCCTTCAAAGGATGCTCACATAGTTTTCGCAGACCCGGACGATGCCGGAAAGAAAACGGAACATACTCCCGTCGGTCAGATGTCCTCCGAAAAGCTGCGCGGCTGCGGCTGGAAACCGATGGTTCCCATAAACAGCGGCATTAAAACGGCGGCAAAAATATATTCGTATACATACGGAACGCTCGCCTGATCAATAAAGGAAGACGGAACGGCCGTATATCAAACGCAAAAAATGAGAGACAGATTTGATTTTGGAGCAGTCAACCCGGACGCTTTTGATACAATTGACAGTTATGTTGATAATTTTTCAAAAGCTTCTGATATAGAAAGCGCTGCACTGCTCGGCGATCCGCAGCATATCAAAAAGCCATTTTTTACAGTGATCGTTCCCACATACAAGAGGGAGCTGTTGTTAAAAGAAGCTTTGATAAGCGTCATTTCACAGGATATAAGCGACTTTGCCTGGAATTGCCTTGTTATGGACAATACCCCGCCGGACGCGCTCGGAAATACCCCCGCTATGAAAATTGTAAGAGAGCTGAACGATGAAAGGATAACATATTACAGGAATGCTCAGAATATCGGCGCAGGCTACAATTGGAACCGCGGCGCTGAACTGGCAACCGGAGAATGGATCGTATTTCTCCATGACGACGATATGATGTACTCCGATGCACTGTCAAATATTGCAAGAATCATTTCAGTTCACGCAGATAAAAAACCGGAATTGGGGTATATCCACGCAAGACGTGAAAACTCTTTCAATAAGACCGGGAATACTGCGGGGCATCGCGCAAAAGTCAGATATTATGAACCGCTTACACGCTTCCGCGCTCTCATTCGCGGAGAATCCGGAACCGGTATGCCCACTTGTGCCACCGCCGTGCTGAGGAAAGCTTATATCGAAACAGGCGGTGTGAATTACGATTTCGGCCCGACGGCCGACGCGATCGTCGGTTATCAGATAATGAAAAAATACCGAGTTATCGTGTCTGACATTTCCCTCGGAATGTGCCGTTGGTGCGAAAACGAAACTCTTAAAGAGGCTACTTTGCGCACACTTATAAAATCCGATTTCCTTTTTTCACAATACAGATACTCACGATCGCCGTTTTCACGCTTATGGGGGCGTATTTTCGGTAATACCGAATATAACGAAAATCTCAGATATAAGCGCAGCATCGCAAAAACGGCAGGCGTAAGCAGCAGTGTTTTTGATTTCTTTAAAAAAGAGCGAAAAAAAAGCTGTCTCGCTCTTCTTGCATTGTATAAGATGCTTCAAAGGTTTTATTCTGCCATGTCGGTATGCAATGCGGCAGTGCATTACAAATATAAGTCCGGCATATCACCATAATCAGCTGATGAAATATAACTACCTTATTGTAGGGGCGGGGTTGTTCGGCGCCGTATTTGCATGTCAGGCAAAGGAAAGAGGCAAAAATGTCCTTGTAATAGACAGGCGCAGCCATATTGCCGGAAACGCCTACACGGAAAGAATAGAGGGAATTAACGTTCACAGATACGGTCCGCATATTTTTCACACAAACGACCGTGAGGTCTGGGGCTATATGAACGCTTTCGCTTCTTTCAACAGATTCACAAATTCGCCTATCGCAAACTACAATGGTGAAATATACCCGCTTCCGTTCAATATGTACACGTTCAACAAATTATGGGGCGTCGCGGCACCGGAGGAGGCCAGAAAGAAGATAGCTCAGCAGCGCGAAGGCTTCAGCGTGGAATCCGCCGCCAATCTTGAGGATATGGCTATTGCCCTTGTCGGCCGGGATATTTACGAAAAGCTGATCAAGGAATACAGCATGAAGCAATGGGGACGTCCGTGCAAAGAGCTGCCTGCGCACCTGATAAAGCGCCTCCCGCTCAGATTCAGTTATGACAACAATTATTTCAATGCGGATTATCAGGGCATCCCGATCGGCGGATATACAAAGATGATAGGCAAAATGCTTGACGGGACGGATATTCTTCTGAACACGGATTATCTGACGCACAGAGCCGAATTGGACGGAATGTGCGAAAAAATCATCTACACCGGAACCATAGATTCCTATTACGGCTATCGCTTCGGTGCGCTCAAATACCGAAGCGTGCGCTTTGAGACGGAAACGCTTGATACGGAAAATTTTCAGGGCTGCGCCGTCGTTAACTATACCGGGAAAGAAGTCCCATGGACAAGGATAATCGAACACAAATGGTTTGAGTTCGGCAAGGACGCAGCGGGAGCGGAAACGAAGAAAACCGTTATCAGCAAAGAATACAGCAGTGAGTGGAATCGTGCGCTTGAGCCCTACTATCCCGTGGACGATGCAGAAAGCCACAGCAGATATCAGCACTACAAGAGGCTTTCGGAAAATGACGGGAAAGTCTATTTTGGCGGTCGGCTCGGCTCTTACAGATATTACGACATGGATCAGGTCGTCTCGGAAGCGTTCGCCATGGGAAAAAGGCTGCTCTGATACACCGCAGTCCGAAGCTGAAACGCTCTGTGAATTAACGGACAATTATGAAAGGAATATGGCTATGGGCAATTGGAAGAACGAAGAAGAAGCAAGAGAACAGATAAAGAGCATGGTAACTGAGTTTTATCATGAATTCAGAGAACCGAAAAAGGCATTTGCCCCCGGCGACAGGATCAATTATTCGTCAAGGGTATATGATGAAAAGGAAATGTGTTCCCTTGTAGATTCGGCGCTGGATTTCTGGCTGACAACAGGGCGCTTTGCCGACAGGTTCGAGACGGAATTTTCGCGTTGGATAGGCGTTAAGTATGCAAGCCTCGTTAACAGCGGCTCGTCGGCAAACCTTATAGCTTTTTCCGTATTGACCGCTCCTGAGCTTGGCGACAGGCAGATAAAGCGCGGAGATGAGGTCATCACGGTGGCGGCAGGGTTTCCAACAACGGTCGTTCCCGCTATTCAATATGGGGCGATTCCCGTTTTTGTTGATGTGTCAATTCCCGAATATAACATAGATGTCAGGCAGCTTGAGGGCGCTCTCAGCAATAAAACAAAGGCTGTTATGGTTGCGCATACGCTGGGAAACCCGTTCGATCTGAAAGAAGTCAAAGCTTTTTGCGAAAAGAACGGTCTATGGCTCGTTGAGGACAATTGCGACGCGTTGGGAAGCAAGTATACCATCGACGGAGTAACAAAATACACCGGTACATGGGGAGATATCGGTACATCAAGCTTTTATCCCCCGCATCATATGACAATGGGAGAGGGCGGATGCGTATACACGGACGATCCTCTGCTTCACAGACTCATCCTCTCGTTCAGGGATTGGGGCAGAGCGTGCGTATGCAAATCCGGTCAGGATAATTTCTGCGGCAGCAGGTTCAGCGGACAATATGCGCAGCTTCCTTTTGGGTATGATCACAAATACGTATACAGTCATTTTGGCTACAATCTTAAGGTTACCGATATGCAGGCCGCGGTAGGATGTGAACAGCTGGAAAAATTACCTGCGTTTGTTGAAAAGAGGCGTCACAACTGGACGCGGCTGCATAAAGCGCTGAAATGTATCGAGGATAAAATAATTCTTCCGGAGGCGGCGGAAAACAGCATCCCGTCATGGTTCGGATTCATGATAACTTTAAGAGAAAGCAGCGCGCTTTCCCGCAATGAAATCACCGCTTATCTTGAGCGTCACAACATTCAGACAAGGCTGCTTTTCAGCGGAAATATTATTCGCCATCCTTGCTTTGACCAGATACGCGGAACGGACAAATACCGTGTCGCAGGGTCGCTGAGCAATACGGATTATATAATGAATAACTCTTTTTGGGTCGGAGTATACCCAGGTATGACTGACAGCATGATCGATTACATGGCAAAAACCATTATTGAGGCAGTCGGCTAACCCCGTTCAACTGTCTGGTTCAATTCATTTTATGAGCATAGGATGCTTACGGACTTTATACATAAAGTGAGGCTTAAATATGCAAGAATTAGAATTATGCCCTAAATGTATGACGCAGAATAAAACCGGAGCAAAAAATTGTCCCTTATGCGGATGCAGTATGCAGCTTAACAACGACGCCCATCAGCTGCCTGTAAACACAATTTTGGAGGGTCGGTATCTTGTCGGCGCGTGCATAGGTGAAGGCGGGTTCGGAATAACCTACATAGGCTACGACCTTCGCCTTGATGTCAAAGTAGCAATAAAGGAATATTACCCCACCGGAAATGTAACCAGATTCAGCTCGGGATCACTCAGTGTCCATGTCGTAAAGAGCACAGGAAGAGAAGCGTATCTTGAAGGCACCGAAAAATTCCTCTCGGAAGCACGGGCTCTTGCGAAGTTTACCGATGATTCCAACATAGTCCAGGTAAAGGACTTCTTTATGGCGAACGGCACGGCGTACATAGTCATGGAATATCTTGACGGAGAGAGCCTGCAGCAATTTCTCAAGCGTGAAGGCCCGCAGAGCGTCGAAAAAGCATTCGACATTCTGGAGCCGATAATGTGTGCGCTTGAAGACGTACATAAGCATAACCTTATACACAGGGACATAAGCCCCTCCAACATCATGCTGCTCAAAGACGGGCAGGTAAAATTACTCGACTTCGGCACATCGCGTTTATTCAACAGCGACGGTGAGGCAAGCCTTTCCATTGTATTAAAGCCGGGATTCGCTCCGGTTGAACAATACAGGTCGCACGGCGCACAAGGTCCGTGGACGGATGTATATGCCCTGTCTGCCACATTCTATAAGCTCATTACCGGCAAAACACCGGAAAGTGCCATGGACAGGCTGGAAAAAGACGGTATCGTCCTTCCAAGCGCAATGGGGGTCAAAATCACTCCCAAGCAGGAAAAAATACTTATGCACGGGCTTGCCATAAGGCATCAGGACAGGATTCAGACTGTCAGAGTGCTCAGAACCGCTTTGGCGGAAACGCTGAACAAAAATGCCGCTTCTCTTAAGGACAAGCCCCGGACTTTATCAGAGAAGCACTCGAAAACCGCACCGAAGGTCAGCGCCGGTAAAGGCGATAAGCTAAAACCGTACCTTAAATATATTGTTCCCGCAATTGCCGCGGCGGCGGTAATAGGAATAATTATAGGCGTCGCCCGGCCATCCGCAAAAAAAGATGACGTCTCCCCACGGCAGAATGAGAACACGGCAGAGGATATTCTCTCTCCCGAAGGAGCTGCCGCAGACAATGCAGCTGCCAACCATCTCCTTGTTTCTTCCATGACATTTTCGGATGGTGAGTTTCGGCGTACAGAGAGCTTTCTATACAACAAATACGGACAGATGACCGGACGTTACTACTGGGACAGCTCGTTGGCTTTTATTGAGAGCAGCAGCTATGACGAGTCGGGAGGCATTTCCTCCGCTACAAAATATTTTATAGCTCCGTTCGTTACCAAGGAGTCAGCCTCTCAGGAGTATACCGAATATAAAAACGATTATGACGAATACGGCAGACTTTCCTCAACAGAGAAAAAATTTGCCGGTACAGTGCAGAATGAATATTACGAATATGACAGCAAAGGCAACATTCTGCATATAAAATCAACAGACGAAAACAATGACACATACTTACAAAGCCTTTTTTATGACAAATATAACAGGCTTGTTGAACGGCGATACTATAAAAACCGTACCGCAACAGCCAAAGCTGTGTATCAATACGACGGCGATGCCCTCGTCTGCCGTCAGTTTTATAATGAAAACGGCGATCTGACTCAGACCGACATAATTGAAAACAACGAGTTTGGCTGTCCTATCAAAGAAAACATAACTGTTTATGACGGTTCCTCGGCAGAAAATGTTGTTTACGAGGAATTTACCGAAAAAGAATATGCCGCATTTGACGTAAACAGCGGAATTTTGGATTACCCTGAAAAGTTTGAATATAACGGCCATCACTACCTTCTTTTGCCCGGCTTTCTTACAATGGAAGACGCCGAACTTTACTGCACCTCAATAGGCGGCTATCCGGCAGTAATAAGCTCTCAGGAGGAAAATGACGCGATATACAATTATATCGTTTCTTCGGGCCATGGGGATTCCATAGTTTTCTTTGGCTGCACCGACAGAGTTGATCAGATTTCTCCGGACGGAATGTGGCATTGGGTTGCCGGTGAAGAAAGCAATTTCGGCAATTTCAGGGAGAGCCAGCCCGACGGCGGAGACAACGAAAATTATGCATGCATGTATTCTGCGGAAACAAACGGTCAATGGGATGACTGTGCATTTTTCCTCGGGAGCTATGTAATATGCGAATGGAGTTATTGATATGCTTCGCTGAAATCAAGAGGAGAAAATATGAAGATAGAGAGAACAAAAAAAATTTTTAATGTGCTTTTGGCTTATATTCTGACCGCATTTCTGCTTTTGGCAGCCATACCCTGCGCTTCGGCATCCGGCACATCAAGCCCGGATACCGGAAGCGCGGCCGCTGCGGATAATCGTAAAGCGGAAGATAAGAAAATCAGAAACATTCTCCTGATAGGCGTTGATAATGATAACGTAGAAGGGCTTTCCGATCTCGGCAATGCCGACGGTATTCTGCTCATTTCAATATCCGATGAAGCGGGTTCAATATCAGCAGTATCATTTATGCGCGACATCAAATATAAAATAGATGATCGTCCCTCGTCCAAGCTCACGCTGTCATACCAGCTCGGCGGGCCGGAGTTTCTGGTTGAAGTGATCGAAAAAAGCTTTGACATTGATATCGACAACTATGTCGTATTCAATTATCTGAACATTATTGACATATTTGATTATGTCGGCGCAATCGAGGTTGATCTGTCGGAAGCCGAAATATTGAATATGAATTGGAAAATTGAAAACCTTGATCAAATGCTGGGCGTTGACACGTCGGAGAATAAGCTTGACCCCGCAAAGCCCGGGCTTACAAAACTCAACAGTGTACAGACGGTGGCTTATATGCGTATAAGAGACGCCGGCAACGACGACTATGACAGGACCGCAAGAATAAGAACAGTTGTTTCGCTGCTTAAGGAAAATGTCAAGAGCATGAAGTTTACCGACATGTACAAGCTTGCAGCGCTGCTGATCTCTGAGATCAAGACCGATCTTAGCTGGACGGATATGGCCGCACTGGCTTTTAACGGCACTAAAATGATGAAATATGATCTGACGACCGCCAGAATACCGGCTGACGGCACCTTTTCAGAATCTGAAGATTACGGTGTATCCTACCTTGTCATTGACTACGAAAAGAACACCGAATATCTTCACAGCTTGATATACGCAAACGGTTGATTGCCGTTTCCGCGCCGTAAGTGAGTACTGTTTACTGACTGTACTTCGCACAAAGGCAGGCTGTACCCTAAAGCAATTTTCCGCTGATCGCCGTTTTGTGCGCATAAAAGGATTTTCGGCAAACCAAAGGCTCTGCCCCAACTAACGGAGCAGAGCCTATAGTTTTTGCATGAAAAATGTTGGGGTGCACATCCGGCGTGGATGTGCACCCCAACATTTATTTTAGAATCTCTTTATTCAGTGCTTCAGGTGCGGGGCGATGCGTTTGCTTATAACGGCGGCGATCAGGCCTCCGGCCAATGCCGTTATTCCCTGCGGCCACGAGAACATCAGCGTAAGCATGCTTACCTGAGCCTGCTTCAAAGACAGGAAAGACAAGGCGACAGACACGCCTATCCAAAGGAAAGCACATTTACCGGCCGCCGACACGATCACAGCCAGCGTGCGTGGTACTTTCTTCATGCAGCAGTATATAAGGCACAGGAGTGCGTTTCCGCAGGCAATGATCGGCACGATGGCAGCAATTGACGGACCTACTCCGATAAACGAGGCGATTATCGCGGAACAAATACCTATTGATATTCCGCAGTACATACCAAAAATTTCGGAAAATACAAACAGCACGCAGTTAACGAGAGTGCCCGTAATAAGCTGCGATGCAGATATTCCGAGAAGCGGGACAAGCGCCGCCGGTATCACCTTTCCAAGCAGCTGGGCAATGATTACCATTGCAATTCCGACCGCCGCTGTAGCAATAAATTTCGTGGGACTGTTTTTTTTCGTTTTCATTGTACCTCACACCCCGCATACGGGCTTTCATCCGCGCCGGCGTACTCCGCCGCTTTTTTGTATGCCTCAACATTTTTCTGCGACTGTGCGATCGGCGTTATCGTTCCGCCGCCGGCTATGCACCCGCCCGGGCAGGCCATACCTTCGAGCAGATAGCCGTTCCGTTTTCCGGCCTTTGCCATAAGAAGCATTTTTTTGCAATTTTTAAGTCCGTCCGCACACTCGACATTTACTTCCATATCGGGTCTGATCTTTGAAATATAATCCTTGACGGCCTGCGCCACTCCCCCGGAAACGGCAAAACCTCTGCCGGCGCCTGTTCCGGTGCATATCTCATCATCCTTATCGGTCTCAAGCTCAGAAAAGACGACCTTTTTTGCGGCGAACATTCCGTTGAGTTCTTCAAAGGTGAGGACGAAATCAACCTCGGATTTTACGCTCTTCCGGCTTGCCTCAAGCTTTTTCGCCACACACGGGCCTATGAAGGCAATTTTTGCGTCGGGGTGTTCTTTTTTTACGAACCTTGCGGTAATGACCATAGGGGTAAGCGTCATAGATATGCAGTTGGCCTGAGCGCCCAAAAAACGCTTTGCCATAACGCTCCACGCAGGGCAGCAGGACGTGCCCATAAACGGCTGTTCGGCAGGAACCTTTTCAATAAAGTCGTTTCCTTCATCGATCGTGCAGATATCCGCACCGATCGACACTTCTATCGTATCTTCAAAGCCGAGTATCTTCATCGCTTTTTTGAACTTTGCGGGGGTGCTTCCGGTAAACTGCCCTATATATGCGGGCGCGACGACCGCGATCACCTTATCGCCTGCCATAATGGATTTTATAAGCTGATATATCTGGCTCTTATCGGCGATAGCGCCGAATGGGCAGCTTGCCATGCACTGTCCGCAGGATACGCACAGGTCATAGTTGATTTTAGCGCGTCCGAACTCGTCTGAGCTTATTGCGTCCATTCCGCAGGCTTTGGCGCACGGGCGCTCAAGTTTGCCGATAGCGCCGTACGGGCAGGCTTCGATGCATTTGCCGCATTTTATGCACAGCTCTTCGTCAATGACGCTTTTCCCGCCTTTGTCGGCGGAAATCGCTTTTTTCGGGCACACCGTGCGGCATGGGTGATCAACACAGCCCTGGCAGTTCGATGTGACAACGACCTTTTTCTCCGGGCAGGCATTGCAGGCATAAGGGATAACATTAACGAGAGGCGGCGTATAATATTTTTCATGAACCTCCGCTTCCTCCACGCCGTCGCTCAGCGGTTCATATCTGTCAGACTGGCGCAGCGGCAGCCCGCACGCAAGGCGGAGTCTCTCGCCGATGATCTGACGTTCTTTCAGAACGCTGTCCCTGTACTGCGCGACGTTGCCGGGCAGCAGCTCATACGGCAGGTTATCCAGATCCTTCAGGCCGCGGTTATCGTATGCGACTTTAGCGATCTCTTCGAATACGATCTCTCTTATACTTTCGACGGTTCCATGTGTGTTACGCATATTCTCTCTCCTACTTACACGAAAAAATTACAAACGCACCAAACTATATCTGTATTTTATTAAATAACAACTATTTGCTAAAGCAGCAGCGCTTTGTCGCTTTTCTGTTCGGCAAATATATTATTCAATAAATCCTTTTCAAATGCAGAAATTATGTGATTCTTCTGCATTATAAGCATATCCTCAAATAAGCCCACATCGTCTCTGTCAAGCTTTATCTGGACGAGGTCATAGGCCTTGAGTATCTCCTCCGGCATAGGTGAGACAAGCATAAACGTTCCCGGGATTGTTTTGAGAAACTCAAACTGTATACCGCGGTCATATATCGTAATTCTGCTGCTGAACTGCCTTATCTTATAAAGCTGATCCGTTTCGTTGTCCGAAAACCTCACGGAATGATTGTCCCCATGAACAAGGGCGATATACGGAACAAGATCGTTCAGCCTGAGTTCTTTCCTGCCTGCCATCGGGTGCGTCGAAGACATTATGACCGTATAACTGAAGGTATATATGTTACGGAACGTCAATTGCTGTTCGGCAAGCTCTTTTTTATATGTGCTTTCAAATTCGACTGGGAACCTCAGTATTCCCAAATCATATCCGAGACGGGACACGCAGTTGATTATATCCGCATTATTTGTCTCATAATACGTGATCTCAAAAGGCTTTACATTATCAAGCGCGTTCACAGTCGTGATAAACGCGTGCGACAGATAGCTTGCCCGCGGCACGGCTATGCGGAACCCAAGCCCCTTTTCCGCCCTGCTGCGGAATCGCTCCTCAAAGCTCTCCCACTGACCTGCAAGCTTTTCCGCTTCCGTCAGAAATGCGTATCCCTCAGGCGTAACTTCTATCCCCGATGTTCCTCTTGCGAAGATGGTTATATTATACTCATCTTCGATTGATCTGATCGTCCGGCTCAAGTTGGGCTGCGTAATATACAGCTTTCCCGCCGCTTTACTGATTGAACCGCATTTCCACGCTTCTATTACGTATTTCAGCTGCTGTGCGTTCATTATGTGCTCCAATTGTCGGCATATTGAGGGTTTCAGCTTATTCCGGCGCGGCTTTGCTCCCGTCTCATCTGTCACAGCGCCGATGCGCCCTCTTGCACATATAATAGCACATATTCTGTCAGCTTTCAAACTATATTGACATCAGCTTTTCCCCTACACGGATATTCATCCGCTCTTTGGATCTGCATCCATACCAACTCGCACAATTGCTACTCAAATAGATTATATATTCATTTTCCGCGATTAGTGAAATGCAAAATACGAATACGGGTATATCTGTTATGATATGATCCTCCTCTGTTTTCTGCTTTGATCCGAAAGACATTTATTTCGAAAAATCTTGCATTTATCATCATGTGTGATATAATGTGGAACGCATATGATTATAAATATCTATAGAGGAGGCAATATATATGTTCATACTCTTTTATGCAGGTTTTGCTGCCGTGATCATAGGTCTGCTGATGATTCTGGTGGATCTTATAATCCTTATTATACGGGCTGTTAAGAAAAAATCCATCAAGGTTCCGGCAATACTTATCGGGGTAGGTCTTGTTCTCGCAATAGCCGGCGTTTTTACATACGTGGTGGCCGTGGTCAGCCTTTCCGACGGTGCAAGTCCGGACATCGACTATACTGACAAAATCGAGATGGCCGAGACTGCGGAAGACGGAAGCATTTCCTACCGTATAGCGGATTTCTCCGTTATCGACGACAATGGAAACACCTTTGACAACAGCACGCTTGCCGAATACAAATACACCGTTATAAACTATTGGGAACCATGGTGCGGCCCCTGCAAGGGAGAACTGCCCGATCTCGAAAAGCTCTACGAAGACTATAAAGACAAGGGGATAAACATGGTCGGCCTTTACAGCGACACTGATGGTGCCGAGGACGTAATCAGAAAAAACGGCCTTACCTACGCCACGGTCTGCCTCGGAGACGGAACGGACAGCGATGCATTCGGTCTTTTTGACGCTCCCGCCATTCCCTCTACCATAATTCTCGACAGTGAAGGCCGCCTTGTCCAGCTTGATCTGCCGGAGAGCGAGATAACCGCGTATGTCGGAGCCGACGCCGCCGAAGAGCTGCGCACATTATACAATGGCATTGCCATTGGTGCAAGAAGCTATAAGTTCTGGGCAGAGAAGCTCGACGCTCTTCTCGCCTGAAAACCACAAAGCGAAAAATACGGCACCGCACTGACCTTAGTCCATGCAAAGGTCAGTGCGGTTTTATAATTACTATTAAAACTATCAGGCGTTGAGTAGCGCAGCAGCGGCAGATCCGGGAAGCGTTGTTTCATAGCCGATGTGCAGTTCGGAATAAAGCCCCATTCCCTCCTCGGCGTACTTTTTGAGATGCGCTTCAAGGAATGGACGAAAATACCTGCTTTTATCCACAAGCGAACCCTCCGCACATATGCATACGGGTTTGTCTCTGTCCTTTCCCGCTCCCGTCAGCAGCATAATGCCGGTCAGGTTTGAACACATACACCTTGCCGAACGGTCAAAGAGCGCAATGCTCAGTTCCACGACAAACTCTCTGTCTTCCTCAGTTTCACACACCGCGTCAAGCCCGTTTTTACAAGCCCACGCGTCAAGAACAGCCGTGTCAACATGCCCGAGCGCCTTTATTTTACGGCTTGCGCCCTCCGAAAGATACCCCTCGTCGGCCGCCGCAGTTACGCAAAGCCGTCCTATCTCGCCGAGATACGCACCAGATATCATTTTTTCCATTATTTTGTCATTGGGATTATTGCTGTTTCTGTCAAGTACACGGTCAAAATCGCCCTGCTCGATTCCGGCATAGAGGCCGGACTCAAGATTTATAAGGATAGAAACATCGTCGTTTCTGTCAAGCTTGCCTATCCTGCTGTACGGAAGCACACAGCAGGTATTTGCCCCCGTGCCGCTTATCTGTCCGATAAAGCCGCTGTATTTTGACTTGTCAAGCTTATAGGATGCGCCCAACAGCGCCGCAACGGTGTCATTGAGAACAAAAACGCGCTTTCCGGGAATGCCGCGCCGCTCAAGCTCCTCCGACAGTGACTTTCCGACAAGCTTATCCGTCGAACCGGTAATAACAACTTCCTTATCGATACGTTTTACCCTGCCGTCAATTTCCGGAGTTATTTCGGCATTATATGAAAAGCAGAAGCCGATCAGATCGGTTTTGTCAGTCATATGCTGGATCTTATCCGCCGTAAAGGAAATAAATTCCTCCCACGTTGCGCTTTTCCCGATTCCCGGCATCTTATGCTTTTCGACATCCATCAGGCGGCAGCCTTCATCCGTAAACTCGGCAACACCGCAGCGGAAATTTGTTCCGCCCGCGTCTATGACTATGACGGGTCTGTTTTTCGCAATGACCCCGTCCGCCTTGATATATGTAGGTATCATGGGCATAAAGCTTTTATCCCCGCGAAGCCCCGCCTCCATATCCTCAAGCATTTTTCCTGCATAGATCATCGGGTCAACAAGCTGCGGAGACATACGGTGTCTGTTCAAAAATTCTGCTGCACTGCTCATCATCTTCTCCTTATTAAAACCGGCGGTTTCCCCGCCGGTTTTTCCTTCTTATAAATAGCTTTCGGTCTTCGGCGATACTTTTTACTTGTCCTTGACCGCTTCAACTACCCCGCCTGCAAGCCCCGCAAGTCCCTGGATCTCACTGGGTATAATTATCTTGGTCGCACTGCCGTTTGCAGCAGCGGAAAAAGCCTCAAGCGCTTTCAGACGGATAACTGCATCACTCGGCGTCGCCTCGTTGATAAGGCGGATACCCTCGGCAGTCGCTTTCTGAACCGTGAGAATAGCCTCCGCTTCACCCTCGGCTTCAAGTATTTGCTGCTGCTTCTTTGCGTCAGCTCTAAGGATCGCGGATTCCTTTTCGCCTTCCGCCTCAAGGATAGCCGCTCTCTTTTCGCCCTCGGCTTTGAGGATCGCTTCGCGGCGCTCACGCTCCGCTTTCATTTGCTTTTCCATTGCGTTCTGGATCTCTTTGGGCGGAAGAATGTTCTTCAGCTCAACACGGTTTACCTTGATGCCCCAGGGATCGGTCGCCTCGTCAAGAATGGTGCGCATTTTGGAGTTTATGATATCGCGGCTTGTAAGGCACTGGTCAAGCTCAAGATCGCCGATGATATTTCTGAGCGTCGTCGCGGAAAGATTTTCAATTGCAACCATAGGCTGCTCGATACCGTAGGTATAGAGCTTGGGGTCGGTAATCTGAAAATACACGACAGTATCTATCTGCATGGTGACATTATCCTTGGTGATGACCGGCTGGGGCGGAAAGTCCGCAACCTGCTCTTTTAAAGAAACCACCTTTGCAATTCTCTCGATTATGGGAACCTTTACATGCAGACCGACGTTCCACGTCGTCTTATACGCGCCGAGCCGCTCGACAACAACGGCCTTTGCCTGCTGGACTATACGTATATTCGCAATGATGAGAACAAGAAAAACAACTATCAATATACCGATAACCGCCATTTTATACCTCCAATTTATTCTACAATAAGTTTAACGCCGCGAATTTCTTTTACGGTCACGATCTGCCCCTGCGCAATTTTAATTGAATCGTCGGTCGATCGCGCCGTCCATACCTGCCCGGAAATTTTGACCGCGCCTTCTCCGGCGATGTTGTCTATGCTCTCGGTCACAATGCATTCTTTCCCGATAAGCGCGTCGGCATTCGTCGGCTGAACCTTTGAATTGACGTATTTTTTCACCAAAGGTCTCGTAAGACACAGCGATGCGATCGACACAATAAGAAACCACACCGTCTGAAGCCAGAAAGGAGCCTCAAACAGCGCCGATATCATGGCCGCAAGCGCACCGGCGGCAAACCATATCGACACAAGCCCCGGTACGACGCCCTCGATTATCAGCAGAACTATCATAACCGCCAGCCAGAACATAGCCGTATTTCCCGCAACAAAAAGCATACTATGCAATCACCTCTTGGCAACATTATATACGCTGCAATGTATTTATGCAAGCGTTTTTGCCAAACACGCGCCGTCTCCGCCTGGTGTCAGTTCAGACCGCACGATCATATGCATGCCGACGCAAAAAGCCGCAGAGCCCTGACTTCCGTCATCGCTCTGCGGCGCCGCGATGCTCCCCACCGGCGGCAGCGGCCTGCCTCCAGCGCTCACACTCCTGCGGCGGCAGGCTGTCTGTCCGCCTTTTCGCACCTCGCATCCGGCGTATAGGTAAAAACGGCGTTTTTTACAAGTTCTTTGATATCGTCGCGGTTTGAGTAGGCCGCTTCCATAAGCTCCTGTATATTTACAAGGAACCTCTTCTCATCAAATGCCAGCGGATGGCCAACGAAAATAAGGTTATTGCGCGTTTTTTCAAGCCCTTCTTCCTCCATGAGCTTTTCCTCATAGAGCTTTTCGCCCGGCCTCAGCCCCGTATATTCTATCTTTATATCCACATCCGGCCTTAATCCGGAAAGTTTGATAAGGTTTCTC
The DNA here is from genome assembly GCA_963617275.1 of bacterium. Taxonomy (GTDB): domain Bacteria; phylum Bacillota; class Clostridia; order Oscillospirales; family Oscillospiraceae; genus Limivicinus. The sequence continues at coordinate 32,427 of CAVENX010000014.1, read as the reverse complement.
GCAAGAGTGTCGATTTTCATCGGGTAGCCCATGTCAAGGACAAATATCTCTCCCCCGCCGGCATACACGCCCGCCTGCAGCACAAGACTCACCGCCTCGGGCACAGTCATGAAATACCTTATTATATCCGGATGCGTCACCGTAACGGGGCCGCCCTTAGCTATCTGCTTTTTAAACAGCGGCACGACGGAGCCGTTGCTGCCGAGAACATTGCCGAAACGCACCGCGACAAATTCCGTACCCGTCTGCCCGTCCCAATAATCCGCAGGATGTATATGCGTACTGAGCACGGGGAGCTCGGCGGCTCTCCCCGCCTTGATCATCTTATCAAAGGTCTGTATGACCATTTCGCAAAGGCGTTTGGACGCCCCCATCACATTTGTGGGGTTCACGGCTTTATCCGTTGAGATAAGCACAAAGCGTTTGCAGCCGTGAGTCATCGCGGCATACGCTGTCTTGTATGTACCGATGGCGTTATTCTTTATTGATTCGCAAGGACTGTCCTCCATAAGTGGCACATGCTTATGCGCGGCGGCGTGGAAAACTATCTCGGGTCTGTATTTTTCAAAGACGTTTTCAAGCCGCCTGCTGTCGCGCACAGAGCCTATAAGCGTGACCAGATCAAGATGCGGGTATCTGTCCTTAAGCTCAAGCTGTATATCATAGGCATTATTTTCGTAGATATCGAATATAATGAGCGTCTTTGGGTTATGCGCCGCTATCTGACGGCACAGCTCACTGCCTATCGAGCCGCCGCCGCCCGTGACAATAATCGTCTTGCCGCTTATGAAGTCGAAAACCTCATCCATGTTGACCTCTATCGGCTTGCGGCCGAGAAGATCTTCAATAGACACGTCGCGTATGGACGAAGCGTCCACGATCTGTCCCATTTTCTGATACAGCACTGCGACCTGCTTGAGTTCACATTCCGTTTCGCTGCATATGCTGAGAATATCCCGGCGCTGCTCCGGCGTCGCGCTAGGTATGGCAAGGATTATCTTCTGGATACGGTACTTCTTTACGCTTGAAAAAATGTCGTTTCTGCCGCCGACGACCGGCACACCCTCCATATATCTGTTCCATTTGTTGGGATTATCGTCTATAATGCAGCAGATACGGTCAGAATTGGAATGTGAGCGGTTCAGATCTCTCAATATCATCTGTCCGGCAGCGCCCGCGCCGATGAGCATCACACGCTTTGTGCCGCTTGAGGCGCGCCTGCTGTGTATACCAAGTATTATCCTGTACGAAAACCTTATTCCCATTACAAAAATGAATTGCAGGATAATGCCTATGCAGTAATATGTAACCGGCATACGCACAAAGCCGATCGCAACACCCAAAAGCTTTGCAGCGACCGTTGTAAGCAAAACCTGCACAGCAAGGCTCAATCCGTTGGCAAGAAAGGCAAGATACACCTCGTGCGCACCGGCAAAGCGCCATATCGTATTATACATTCTGCACAGCTTGAAGATAATGATGCATATTATGGAATAGATCGGCGCGATTGTCTTCAGTGCGTCTATATAGAAAAATGGTATCTCCGCAAATTTGCAGTCATACCTGAGCCAGAGCGCGATATAAAAAGCGGCGTTCACCGCCACAGCGTCGAATATCGCAAGTCCCACGCTTATTATCTGCCAATGCTCCAGCGGAAGCCTGTTCTTTTTTTCTTTGTTATACATCATCTGTGACCTCATTTTGATGATACGTTTTTCCGATTCTGTATTATATCATCCGTATCTGCATCCTGCAAGCGGTTTGACTGCCGTGCGGCATGGCATATTTTCGGAATTTTAAAAAATTTTCCTAAATTTGGTAATAATTTTCCGTTAAGATACATATACATTAACAGTGGATAGATACACAGCCTTTCAGGGCTTGATACACATCCCTGATTAAAATCTCTGATTCTAATCAGTATTTATATTTGGGGTTACTGCCCACCCCGGGTAATTCCGAAGCGGCAGACTAAAATTCACCGCTTTAAGCATAATGAGAGTAAGCGAACCCGTTTTTAAGCGGATATTCACCTTATGCTTATGCGTTCATATAAAAGCTCTCCAAGGATAACAGCGCATAAAACAGGCCGCATGTTTTAAGAGAGAGCCGCCTGGCAAATCCAGAGAGTACCCACATCGGAAAACTGCGTGTCCCGGCCTTACGGCAGGAACACGCAGTTTTGCACTTTGGGACAGTCCCAAAGCATGCCGCATTTCGGCTGCAATATCGAATATGTTTTCATTCTTTGCCGTCCATCTTACCGCTGCTCCACTGCTCTGTATTTGTACGAAACGGCAGGTAGTCGATAAACTTTTTTACGGCCGGTGTAATATGCTTTAGATTTTTGGTTGCCAGACCGATCGTGCGATAGTACGGTTTTCGCAGTGAACGTATCTCAACTTTATAAGGGATGCGCCGTAAGATCATGTCGGGCAGAATGCTGACTCCCATCCCCATTTCCACCATCGCCATAATTGCAAAATCCTCCCACGTGGTGAAGCGAATATCAGGCTGCACATGAGAACGTTCCAGCAGGTCGGAAACTTCCGTTTTCCCGCCATGCTCCAGCAGCAGGAAGGGCAAACCATTCAACTCCTCAATGGCGACCGTTTCTCTTTCAGCGAGGCAGTGACCCGATGGGAGCACAAGTTTATATTCATCCTGTTTCAGCAAAATTGTATCAAATCGGGAGAACGTCGGAAGACGCAGGAAGCCGCAGTCTACCCGCCCTTCTTTGATCCATTGCTCCACCTCATCATAATCGCCAAGCAGCATTTCATATTCTATGCCGGGATAATCCTTTTGAAGCGCGGCAAAAATATTAGGAAGCCAATTGATCGCCACACTGGCGAAGGTGCCGATGCGGACAACGCCGGTCTCTATTCCGTTCATTCGGCATATCTGTCCTTCCAATTCCTGATGGCCGTTCAGAACCTTGCGCAGGAACGGCAAGATCTGCTCTCCGGCAGAGGTAGGGCGGACGCCGTTTTTGCTGCGCTCCAGGAGCGTCATACCCCATTCGCTTTCTAAATCCGCAACCATCTTGCTGATAGACGATTGTGCATAATCAAGCTCCTGCGCTGCACGGGTGAAGCTGCCCCGTTCCACCGTTTTTACAAAGGCAATATATTTCAGTAAAGGATTATCCACGTCGCATCTATTCCTTTTTTCGATTTTATTCATCTATAATATTCGCTTTTCATATTCTACTGCTTTTTGTATGATATTGCAAGACTGATTACGGAGTGAGCGAATATGAAGATAGAAACCTCAGATATGGATATGCTGCACGGACCGCTTAGCAGAAAGCTGCTGTTTTTTACGCTGCCCATTGCGCTGAGCAGCATGGTTCAGCAGTTATTCAATGCAGCCGACACCGCCGTCGTCGGTTATTTCGGCAGCGAGAGCTCACTTGCGGCGGTAGGAACAAACACCGAGATCATCGCGCTGATCGTTACGGTTTCCTCCGGCTTATCCCTCGGCGTCAATATACTGATTGCTGATCGTATTGGGCGAAACAAGAAAGCGGAACTGCCTGCCGCGGTACAGACCTCGATGCTCCTTGCATGCCTTGCCGGTATGATCGGCCTGCTTTTGGGGCAAGCCGCAGCAGCCCCACTGCTACGGTTGATTCGGACGCCGTCCGCTATTTTTGATGAGGCAAGGCTTTATCTGCGAATCTATATGCTGGGTTACCCGTTTTTACTGCTGTATGACTTCGGTGCCTCCGTACTGAGGGCGCGCGGTGACAGCCGCTATCCGTTTCTGGCGCTGATAATTTCAGGAATTGTAAATGTCGGGCTCAATCTGCTCTTTGTGATCGCGTTTAATATGGGTGTCGCCGGGGTTGCAATTGCCACCGATATTTCCTCCATGCTTTCGGCGCTTATTGTGCTGCTCCGTCTGACAAACGATAAAATGTTTCAGTTTACATTCCACAGGCCAAGGTTTTCTCTGCGCATTGTGTGGAATATTCTGAAAACCGGTGTCCCATCCGCTGTGCAGGGTGCTGTTTTCTGCTTTGCCAATATCTTTGTACAGGCATCGGTCAACAGCTTCGGAGAAACAGCAATTGCCGGAAGCACCATTGCAATGAACTTTGAATATTTTACTTATTATATTATTACGGCTTTCGGACAGACAGCAACGACCTTTACCAGTCAGAACTACGCCGCCGGACAGTGCAAACGATGCAGGCGCATTTTGTGGCTATGTCTGGGATCATCAACCGTTTGCAGCTCTGTTCCGATTTTTTTGATCGTTCTGTTCCGTGACTTTTTCTCCGGTATGTTTACGCCGGAGACTGCCGCGATCGAAAGTGCCGGAGTGCGTATCCTGTGCATTCTGCTGTTTGAACCGATCTGCAATTTCTATGAGATACCGGCTGGCGTTCTGCGCGGCAGCGGGCATGCGCTGTATCCGGCTGTCAGCACAATGATCGGAACATGTGCATTCCGCATCATCTGGATCTGCACGGTATTTCGGGCAGCCCCTGCGCTTCCAAGGCTGTACCACGCATTTCCGCTTTCATGGACTGCGACAATTGCGCTGGTAAACCTTGGGTTTCTGATCATGCGGCCTTTGGAATGTTCAGAGTTGTAAAGTTAGAATTATTCAGCCGCGCCGGAAAGAGTTAATAATGATGTTTATTTGTCAAATAATCTGCGTTTGCGCAATGACATGAAATCATACCGCTGCCATAGTTTTTCGTTTCTCGAAACCTGCTTTGATGGACAGCGACCCGGCAAGGGAGCTTTTTTTACATTACTTTCCCGTTACCGACCGAATCCATAGACCGGCAAGTGTTGTGCTTGACTAAAGTTTTCGGAAATTGTATAATAAAGTCTAACACACAGCAATTCGAGGAATAACGGATGAAAACAGTTCTGAAAGCCTTTTTATTCATATTATCGGTTCTTGCCCTGCTGCTTATCGTCGTGCTGAGAACGGATCTTGTCATGGCGGAGCAGGCCGAGATACAGGCGGCTGCTTCCGCCGAAGCTCTTGCGGCGGAACAGGCCGCCGCGCCTTCTCCCGAATCTGAGGACGACACGCCCGCCGCAACGCCGGAGCCTACGCCGGAGCCGCAGCCGGAATATTTCACCATATCCTGTATAGGCGACTGCACACTGTGGTCTTCCGCACAGTTTGAGAAAAACCAAGTCGGGCTTCCGCTGACGGTAGGCACAAATTACGCCTATCCGTTCTCGAATACGGTACAGTATTTCAAGGACGATGAGTACACACTCGCAAACCTTGAGTGTACGCTTTCCGACACGCAACTCACACATTCGATGCAGGCGATGTTCTATTTCCTTACGCCAACCTCGTACATAAACATACTCAAGGAAGGCGGGGTCGATTTCGTTACCCATGCCAACAACCACGTGATGGACTTTCTTGACGCGGGCTTTCAAAGCTCTGTCGCCGCATTGCAGGCAAGCGCAATGCCGTTCGGCATTGAAGGTCAGGCACAGATAGTAGAAACGCCGCACGGATTGAAGCTCGGCATATACACCGCCGGCAACGATATGCGTCCCGATCTCAAAACGGATGAGGCTGTTGCGGCTGTGCAATCGCTCAAGGAGCAGGGCGCGGACTATGTGATCTGCATGTTCCATTGGGGTTCGGAGCTTTATTATACGCCCAACGACAACCAGATCAACCTCGCCCACGCCGTCATTGACGCAGGCTGCGATCTTGTTTACGGCAGCCATCCGCACTGTCTCCAGCCTATTGAGAAGTATAACGACGGTCTTATCCTTTACAGTCTGGGCAACTGGGTGTTCGGCGGAAGCACACGCCCGTCCGATCCCGACACGGCGATCATTCAGGTGACGCTCAAGCGCGACATTGACGGCACCGTGACGACCGACGGCTTTACCTCTGTCCCCTGCTGTGTAAGCAGCAATCTTGACGGTGCGGCGGCAATGGCGGACAATTACAACAACTACTGCCCCACGCCTTATCCGGAGGGCTCGGACGCATACAACCGTGTGCTCGCAAAGCTCAGCGGCACATATGAAGCCGCCAGCCAGGGCGCGGATTATTCCAACTTCTACGCAAGCTGGGGCTGATAAAGAAAATCAAAAAGGTATTGTCTCAATTCCGCTATGAGACAATACCTCTTTTTTCGGACAGAAGCGTTTACTTTTTTTGTTTTCAGCGCTTCTTTCAGACAGAGCTGAAAAGCGTATAGGATAAAATTTCAAGCACGGTTCTCGCAAGAAGAAGCGACGCGGTGATCACAAGGGCGCGTGTCGGGTCTTTTTTCAGCTCAGCAAGCTTTGAATTGAGGCAGAGCATGAGCGCCGGTATGACCGGGATAAAATAACGTCCCTGAACGCCGACGATTATCTTGTCCGTATCGCGTATCCATGTGAGGAACATTGTCATCATAAACGAAAAGATAACGACTGCGCAGTACGCAAGAAGCGTCGGACGCATACCGCGCCGAAGCACCGTCCCGCCGCCGCTGACATTCTGCACCGAGAGAATGAGCAGCGCGAAATAAACGGGAACTATCCACGCGGGCAGATCAAGCGAGTAGGTGCTGAGCGTATAACCCACCGCGCCGCCGAGCCATTGCAGGATATATACATTGAACGTATCGGCAAAAATTTTGGCTGTATCAAGAGGGTGCGAAAAAATATATGAGACAGTGTACTGACTGTCGCCGGTCGTTTCAAAGCCGGGGCGAACGCTTGTCATTATCCTCACCATAGAAGGCACAGAGACAAGCGCGAACATCAGTGCGCATGCGCCCAGAAACATTGCAAAGCAACCCTTTTTCCCGACTTTCAGTCCCGAAAAGCTCTCTTTCGGAATGAAAAGGAAAAGCGCAATGATGAGGCAGTAGACTCCCTTGGCTGGGGCAAGAAGCGCTGCCGGGACGAAGATGAACAGCAGCTTTTTTATACTGAGCTTTTCACCGGAAAACATCGCCTCAAGAAGCGATGCAAGCAGCAGCAGCGACAGCGCATTTATGAAATTGTCATACGAAAGCGACGCCGCCTGCTGGAGCGCCATCGGCATAAGCGCGGCAAGTCCCAAAAGCGTCCTGAATTTAGAATTTCGCTTTAAAGCAAGGTACACGCAAAGCACATAAAAAAGCAGATTGAAAAACCTTGCCAGCATAAACGCCGTGACCATGTTCCTGCCAAGAAGCAGCGCAATCGAGAAGCCGATCATCTGCGGAATGTATTCGGCGGTGTATGTAAGCGTCCACATGGAGGAAACGATATCGCGCTCAACACTGCCGGAAAAAGCATAGCCGCCGCCGAAATCGTGCAGAACGCGGAGGTAACCGGTACAGACGTTGAGATGATTGGAAAAGCCCTCAAACGATGCAAACGCCGGATCGACCGTACGCCGCAGGAGCTTGCAGCTCAGTTCGTATATTGCCTCAAAATGCGTCTTCTCATCCGCAACGGACAGTGGAGAGATCGTCAGCAGAAAAATCATCCCGAAGGCAAATACAAGGCCGGTAAAAAGGCGCGGCATATTCGGTTTGCCGAACAGCAGCTCATATACGGCATATAAAAGCACAGCGCTCATCGCAAGCACGATAACGCTCTCAAAAGCCCAGAGCGCTGCGGCGTCGCCCTGCGAAAACCCAAGCACTGCGCAGTAGCGCGTACTGTCCCGGGAATGTGACAGCAGCCTGAAAGCGGCGATGCCAAGCATCGTAAGCGCCGCAAGGATAAGGTAACGGCGTTTTTTATCCCATGTGTTCAGTTTTTTGGAAATTGCAGCCATCCAAACGACCTCTTCTATCATAATTCCGCTTAAAATGCAAAAAGATTATACCATTCTGACCCTGCCTGTGCAACAAAGTATTTTCATCCAGCTTGTCAAAAAAGTCATTGCAGGACTTTTTTGACCGCGCTTTCCGCCGAGCATTTTGAAAGAGTTCAGAATGCTGTTGCCGAAAGCCTTGATATATCAAGGCTTTCGACGGCGGTTTATCCGATTTGAGGCGGGCCTTGCCCCCTCAAGCTCCCCCGCTGCTCTGTTATCTGACTTTAAAACATAGTTTTTTGACAGGCTGTTCATCTCGTACTTATTCGTTGCAATAAATGGCAAAATGCAGTATAATACCGGAAAGATTTTGCATTTACGCGGAGCGCCAATATGAACAGACCGTTGAACACTCTCAGCGATGAGAAAAAAAACAGAATATTTTTTGTGCTTATCCTGCTTGCGGGCATCTTTGCAAGAGTATATCAGTTCGGCATTATACCGGGAGATATCAACCAGGACGAAGCCTTTGCCGGATATGAAGCGTATTCTATCCTTAAATACGGCATGGACACCGCAGGCTATAACTATCCCGTATATCTCACCGCGTGGGGCAGCGGCATGAACGCGCTTGAAAGCTACCTTATGATACCGTTTATCGCGCTTTTCGGGCTTAAAGTGTGGGTCATCCGTCTGCCGCAGGTCATTGCCGCGATACTGAGCCTGCCTGCGGTATATTCTCTTGTCAGAAGACTTGTTGACGGAAAAGCGGCTCTGCTTTCCATGCTCATGCTGGCAATATGCCCGTGGCACATTATTCTCTCCCGCTGGGGGCTGGAATCGAACCTTACGCCGGCATTTCTTCTTTTCGGGCTTCTGTTTTTCGTAAAAGGTCTTAAAAAGCCGGGATACCTTGTTCTCTCTGCTTTTATGTACGGCCTTTCTCTCTACTGCTACGCAACATATTGGATATACACACCTTTTATAATCCTGCTCCAATACATCTACTGCTTTGCGAAGAAAAAGCTGAAATTCAACAGGTACACTGTTATCTCGGCAGTTGCGCTTGCGGTCATGGCCGCCCCGCTCATGCTTTTCCTTGCGATCAATTTCGGCTGGATGGACGAGATACGTACGCCGTTTTTCTCCATACCCAAAATGCTTTATATGCGCAGCGGGGAGCTTTCGCTTGACGAGAAAGCAAAGAAACTTGAGCTGCTTAAATACATTTTCGTATACCAGACCGACAGGACGATATGGAACAGCCCGACAAAATACGGCCTTTTCTATTACATTTCAATGCCCTTGGCTCTCGTTGGATTTGGGTACTGCGTTTCAAGAATAATCAGTGCGGTGCGCGCAAAGGCTTTCTGTCCGGAGCTGCTGCTTCTCGTCCAGCTTGTTGTAAGTCTGCCGCAGTGTCTTCTTATCAAGGCAAACGCGACTAAGGTAAATATCTTCTTTATCCCGATCGTCATTCTGACGGCTCTCGGCATTTACGCGCTTGAAAAGATAACTTTCAGGAGATTTGCAGCCGCCATTGCCGCGATCTACTGCGTTCTGTTCATCGGCTTTGAGCGGTACTATTTTACCGATTACGTCAGAGAGAGCGACGCGCACTTTTCACGAGGTCTCGAGCAGGCATTTGATTATGCCGACAGCCGCGGCGAGCATGTCTATTTTGAGGAAGGGACATTTTACCCAAAAATACTTTTCTACGCAAAAACCCCCGTGGAGAAGTTCAGGGAAACCGTCGTATACGAATACTATCCCGCTGCATACCTTACGGCATACGGCTTTGATAAGTACAGTATGTGGGCCGACCCGTATCACCCGGAGGACAACGCCGCCTATGTGCTCAGTGTCGGGAGCGACGCCGGTATACTTGAGCAGAGCGGGTTCAGCAAAAACCAGTTCGGCAGATATTGGGTATTCACCAAAGAAAACTAATTATCAAGCAAGCAGGCATTACCTCTCATCGTAGGCGGCGGAGGTTCAGCCTGCTTTTTTATTGCAGCATTTATTTTAAAATATGATCTCAGAATTGTCGGGGGTGCTGTGCGAAAAGAGCATGGCGCGGCAATTCTTGTCGGCTTCAAGTTTTTTCAGAAACTCTATTGATCTCATCTGCATCCGCCTGTCAAAGCCATAGCCAGGGACGGACATTTCATCGAGATTCCGCCGTGAAAACGCCGTATCTCCGGCGATCACCGCAAATTCCCTGCCGTATCTTCCGTCTCCGTGTTCCTTGAATCTGTCCGACGGACTTTGATTGACGAGCGTTGTGAAATTTCCGTCGGTGTGTCCGGGCGTATAAATGCATATCACGCTGTCGTCCCCGAAGATATCAAAGCCTCTGCCGACCGGGCCGAGAACGCTTGCGCGATAGCAAAGCCTGTCTTTTTCATTTCTTATATACGGCATCCATGTATCCCAGACCTGCCGGACCTTGTAGACATATCGGCAGGAGTAAAAATACTCAAGTTCCGAACAGACAGTTCTTTTCGCCCTGCCTGCAAACTCCCGAAGGGCACAGGTATGGTCAACATCAAGATGCGAAAGCAGCACAAGGTCAATATCCTCCGGCAAAAGTCCCATTTTTTCAAGCTGTTCCCTTGCAGTCTCCCCCGCGCCTATCTTCGGACGGTAAAAGTCTTTCAGATATGCAGGAAGTATCTCGCACACATCGGCAGACCAGCCGGTATCTATAAGAATATTCCCGTGCGTGGGGTGCCGGATCAGGAAAACATTTACCGGAAGCTCCACACGCCGCGCAAAGGGATTCTTCCGTCGTATGTCCGCCTGATACGGAAGGACGCTCATAGTTCCGCACCGCAGAACGGTTATTTTGATTTCTCCAGGCATAGATGTCCCCCTCCACGCTCCTGTCCGTTCGTTATATGATATATAAGAAAATTTAAAATGTCAAATAGGACAAATGGCGTATTGCTTAATTTTCGCCTGAGATATATAATAGCATATATCTGAACGTTCAGGAAGGTTAATTTGTATGAGCAGGAAAATGCAGAATATACTGCGGTGGTGTGTTCTTGTGCTTGCGCTTGTCTTTATCGTCTGTGGGGTATGCGGCGGCGAATGTGCCGTTGTACTCAAAAAAGCGACTAACGTATGTCTGGAGTGTATAGGAATTGGCTGATAAAAATCTGAAAACGCACAGAATATTCCGTCACGGGATACAAGCCGTCGTGGGCATTGCGCAAAATTCAAAATTCGGCAATTTTTTTACCGGTAAAATATATAAGGGTGCGCTCAAAAATTTCTGCGTTCCCGGAATGAACTGCTATTCCTGTCCCGGCGCTGTCGGCGCTTGTCCGATAGGCTCTTTGCAGGCAGTCGTCGGCGGGAAAAAGAAGTTTTCTTTTTATGTTTTGGGCTATCTTGCCCTCATCGGCGTACTTGTAGGAAGGTTCGTGTGCGGCTGGCTCTGCCTTTTCGGGCTTATACAGGAGCTGCTCTATAAAATCCCCACGCCGAAGCTGAAGATTCCGGAAAGGCTCGACAGAAAACTGCGGTATCTGAAATACTTTTTCCTTATTGTATTTGTCTTTCTGCTTACCGTGTTTCTGAAAGCGGAAAACGGGCTTGTTTCCGTCCCGTATTTTTGCAAGTACGTCTGCCCGGTAGGTATGCTTGAGGGCGGTCTTCCGCTTGTTTCAAAGAACCCCGGTCTGCAAAGCTCAGTCGGCTGGCGGTACGCATGGAAAGGTATCCTTCTTGCCGTCACCGTTCTGGCTTCGGTTTTTATCTATCGCCCGTTCTGTAAGTATGTCTGCCCGCTCGGCGCGTTCTACGGCATTTTCCAGAAGTTCAGTTTTCTGCGGCTTACAGTTGATAATGATAGATGCGTCGGCTGCAATGCCTGTTCAAGACAGTGCAGGATGAATGTTGATGTTGTACATAATCCCAACAGCGCAGAGTGCATACGCTGCGGCGAATGTACGAAATGCTGCCCCAAGGGCGCGTTGTCGTTTACCATGCTCAACAGGAGAGCTGAGCGGGACGAGCGGTCTCTCGAGGTTTCGGACAGAAAGAGATATGCCGTTATCATGGCCGCTGCGCTCATCGCCGCAGGCGTGTTCATCTTCAGAGTCAACACCGCCGACACTGCCGTCCCCGCCGAAACCTTCGGCTCGCTGGCTTTTACCGCGCAGGAGCTGTACGGCGGCGAGGTCAGCTCGGAGGAGCTTTTTTCAAGAGCAGATGTCACAATGATAAATGTCTGGGCAAGCTACTGCGCCCCATGCGCCAGAGAGCTGCCTGAGCTTTCCGACCTTAACAAGGAGCTTGCCGGCAATGGTGTGCAGATCATCACTATCCTCTGGGATTCAGACACGCCGGATACCGATGAGGCTGAGATCGCATTCGACGTGCTTGAGGGCAGCGGAACAGAGCTTATGTGCCTTCTCCATAACGACGTGCTTGACTCCCTTCTTTCCAAGGATATAGTCGGCATGCCGACGAGTTTTCTCGTTGACAGCAGCGGGAATATCATCGCCCCCGCAAAAACCGGCGCGGACAGCAAAGAAAACTACGAAAAGTGGATATCCGATCACATAGAATAAGCGCATATCCCGCTTTCATAACAGTCATCTTCAACACACGGAGGCCTGAATGAAAATAAAGTGCAATTACTGTGATAATTATTTTGACGACACAAATGCCGTATGCCCCAACTGCGGCGCGCCCAACGACGGTATCGTCAGGACGAACAGAGAGCAGCCTGTCACTATCGAGGGTCTTCTCAAATGGTACAGCGACAGAAAGCTCCCGCCATTTGAGGTAACACGCTTTTTCATCGGCGAAAACTGCACGCAGCCGCGAGCCTTCGGTATATATAAGGACAAAAAAAGCGGAAACTTTATAGTTTATAAAAACAAGAACGACGGTACGCGTGCGATCCGCTATTCCGGGACCGACGAGGCATACGCCGTGAACGAGATACTGCAAAAGCTCAAAGAGGAGATAATAAATCAGAAAAATAACCAGGTGAAAAAAGGCGGAACGGGCGCAGGTCAAAACGGCAGCGGCACGTCCGGACGGCCTCAAAAGGGTGCCGGTAAGGTCTTCAAGGCCGTCAAAACAGCGGGGATCGCGGCGGCGATCCTGATATTCGCGTACATCATCTTCGGAGATTCCGATCTCGAAGTAAAGCACGGCTATTACGGGTACGACAGCGACATATATTACTGCTACGGCAAAGACTACCCCGTGTCCTGGTCAAAGTACCTTGATTTTGACGGTGACTGGTCGTATGGGCTTTCATCCGTTCCCGAAGCACTTGAGAGAAACAGCACGGCACAGGAATATTATCTCGGCGATGCATGGGACGCTTCCATCGGCGCGCCTGATTTCAAGCAGTCGCGCACATATCTGGACAGTCTTACAGAAGCACGCGGCGGCTATTACAAATACGGCGGCAGGACATACTATCACGAGGGCATCGACCCGTATGATGGCTGGTTCCTGTTCGACAGCGTACTCGACGATTGGGAGTACATAGAGAGCGAGTCTATGCCCGACGATATGCGCCACAGCTCGCTTGCACAGGATTTTTACTACTCCCCCACATGGGACAGCAGCGTCACAGCCACAAATTTCTACGATTCACAGGCGTATATAGACTATAACAATTCCAACGAAAGCGATTCAAAATGGAGCAACTCCGACGATTCCGATTACGATTGGGGCTCTTCCGACTCGTGGGACAGCAGCAGCACAGATTTTGATTCGGATTGGTGAGGTATAGGATTGAGTAAATACGACCGTCTTTGGGAATACATTAAAAACAGCGGGCAGGATAAGCTCAGTCTCAGCTATGATGATATCGAAAAAATCGCCGCTCTTCCGCTTGATCACTCCTTCCTCGGTTTCAAAAAGGAACTGCTGCAATACGGGTACAGAGTCGGAAAAATTTCAATGAAAGAAAAGAACGTGATGTTTGAAAGAACGGACACGGCACAATAAAAGCGGAGAGAGAGATGAAATTACGCAGAGTTCTGGCGGTGATACTTGCCCTTGCCATAGCGGGCGGGATATATGTCCTGTTCGGCACGAGAGAAGACAACAGCCGCGGCGCTGTCACGCTGTGGTATGAAAAAGACAGTCCTCTGGCGCAGGAGCTTGAAACGCTTGTCAAAAGCTATAATTCGGATATAAAAAGAGAAACTCTCCCGGTCGCGCTTAAACGCTTTGACAGCGAGGCAGAGCTTGCCGAAGCTTATGAGACTGGGTCGCCGGATCTCCTGCTATGCTCGCATCTTCGTGCTTTTTCGCTGTATCGGAGAAGCAAGCTCACCGACATAAGCACGGAGGAGACGTTTACGTCTCCCGCGTACCCGAAAAGTATAACAAGCCGGAACGGCTCGGTCGGGAGCAGCTTTTTCCCGTTCGGGATCTCCGTGCCGGTCGTGGCCGTCAGCAATTCTCTTGCACAGCAGGTGGCATTTGACAGTCTTGAGTCTTTTTTTACCGCCGCTTCCGATTACACCGCCGCTACCGGAAAACCGTTTTTTTCGGTAAGCAGCACAGCGGAGCAGTTTTATATATATCTGCTCAGGTTCGGCGTTGAGTTCGGCGGTAATTTCGACATGATAAACAGCGACAAGCAGTATCTTTCCATCTACAACGCCTTTGCGGAAGCCGCGTTTGATGGCAGTATTGCGTTTCTCGGCAATGACGCTGCGGAATATTTTGCGGACGGAGCGATACCGTGCGTCATTACTTGCTCCGCCATGCTTAAGACCATAGCCGCAAACAGCATTTCCGTGCGCGATATCCCCGCGCCGGAGGGAAGCCTCAACCACGACACGCTGGGAGAAGCCTACGGTCTTGCCGTTACAAACGGCGGCTGCCGCAGTACACGCGATACGGCAGCATTCATAACCTGGCTGTTTGAAAACGGCCGCGCCGCACAGGCGGCATCCGACGCACGGCTTGCCCCCGCGTCGGAAAGCGCTTCCGTCAGAACCGACGCTATCGGTGAGGCTCTTGCGGAGATAGTTGAAAGTGCGCTCGTCTCTCTCCCGGAAGCCGACAGCGATTATATGCTCAACAAAGCCGACTTTGACGAAAGCTTTCTTGAGAAAGCGGAAACGCTTCTCCCGTGACGGCGGTGCGGACATGCCGAAAAGCATTGCAAAGCCAATGGCGCTGTGATATATTACCTTTTACAAAATATTATTTTTGAGGTGCGTACATGGAAGGCTTCAGAGTACTTGAAATAAAAAAAAGCGTATTTGAAAACAACGACCGTGAAGCGGACATAGTCCGTCAGGAGCTTAAGAAGGACAAAACCTTTTTGCTCAATCTCATGAGTTCCCCCGGCTCCGGCAAAACCACAACGCTGAAAGCAACTATCGCGGCGCTGAAGGATGAGTATAAGATAGGCGTTATGGAGGCTGATATCGACTCTGACGTCGATGCGGCGGCGATAGAGAAAACCGGTGCAAAGGTCATTCAGCTTCACACCGGCGGTATGTGCCATCTGGACGCAGGTATGACGCGTCAGGGGCTTGAGGGGCTCGGTACCGGCGACGTGGACTTTGCGATTCTCGAAAACGTCGGCAATCTCGTCTGTCCGGCAGAGTTTGATACCGGCGCTGTCAAGAACGCGATGATTCTTTCCGTCCCCGAGGGAGACGACAAGCCTTTGAAATATCCGCTTATGTTCTCAATATGCGACTGCCTGCTGATAAACAAGATCGACGTGATGCCGTATTTTGATTTTGACCTTGAGGCCTGCAAAAGGTATGTCACCCGCCTCAATCCCAACATCAAAATTATCCCAATCTCTGCACGTACCGGCGAGGGCATCGGCGAATGGGCGGATTGGCTGCGCGGTCAGATCGATTGCTGGATAAAATAAGCATAGATAAACATCAAAAACCATGAGACTGTGATTGCATCTCATGGTTTTTTTCTGTCATTTTTTGCGTATTCAAGCGTTTTTTTCAGTGCTTCACTCTTTTCCGTTCCCTTGAGGCGAAGGCCGTGGGCAAATTTCAGATATCCGGAAAAGTTTTTATCCGGTTTCAGTCCCGCTTCAATAAGATCTCTGCCCATTACGTATGGTCTTCCCATAAGCCTTTCAAATTCCGCAAGCTGATTCTGAGCTCTTTCAAATCCGGCGTCATCGTTGTCCGCGCAGTATGCCAGCAGCAGCAGATCCTCTGGGCAGACAGATGCGTCAAAAAGAAAGTTCCATTGCTCGTCGGAATCCCTCTCAGCGCTTAGCCGCCGTGCTCTTCCGCAAAGTGCGCACATATTTTCAACATATTCCCTGAGATCGTTTTCGCCGCTCAGCCTTTCTATAAAGTCCCTTGCCTCCCGCATACGCAGGCACAGTGCGGAGAGCATGAAATAAAGCGGGCTCCTCGCCTGCTCCCTGCGCAGCGCAGCGTTATCAAGAAGAGCATCGGTCTCGGTGCGTTCTTCCGCTGTCAGCCGCGCATAGCCGCCGAACCAGAAGTTTACCTGCCCCATTTCTTCCAGAACGCGGAAAAACACAGACGGGTGCGCCGCCTTGAGAAGCGCCTTTTCAAGCTCTCCCATTATCCGCTCTCTCGGAAGCTCTGAAAGCTCCATCTTCCGGCAGAGCGCCACGGTCTTTTCATCAACAGAAAAGCCGAAGCGCGCAGCAAACTGCGCACAGCGCAGTACCCTCAAAGCGTCCTCGCCAAAGCTCATATCGTCCACATGACGCAGTATTTTCTTTTTCAGGTCATTTTTTCCTCCGAAGAAGTCCGTTATTTCACCCGTCAGCACGTTTTCCATCATGGCGTTTATCGTAAAATCACGCCGCCGCGCCGCCTTTTCCGGGCCGAGGAACGGGTCTGTAAAAACCTCAAAATCCTTATGCCCGCGTCCGGTTGCCCGCTCGCTCCTCGGCATTGCAATATCAAGCTCACAGTGACGAAGCCCGTATATTCCGAAGCTTGCCCCCATTTCGGTATGTTCGCCTATTCCGTCAAGAAGTCTGACCAACTCCCCCGCGGGAACGCCGTGCACCTCTATATCAATATCCTTGCACTCAACGCCCATCAGCCTGTCGCGCACAAAGCCGCCGACATAGTATGTGCGTCCGCCCGCCCGGTCAACCGCCTCGGCAACCCGGCGCGCCATCAATATATTATTATCTTCCATTGCCTTACTCGTCAAATAAAAGCGTTATCCGCTTCCCGTCTATGCCGCACTCCGCGTCCGGGAAGTTTTTTGCCGCCATCGGCAGATACTCCTCCGGCTCCTTTACAAGCTGGGAATAGTGGGAGAGCCACAGTCGCTTTGCCCCCGCCTCCCTCGCGCACTTCGAGGCCATATCAAAATTCATATGCCCGCGATCAAGGGCAAGCTGTGCCTGTCCGTCCTCGGCATAGGTAGCGTCGCATATCATAAGGTCAGCCCCTCTTGCCGCTGTCACTAAACTTGCGCACGGTGATGTGTCCCCGGTGAAAACGAATTTAAGTCCTTTCCTTCGCGCGCCCATGACCTGCTCCGGCAGGAAGGTCTTGCCGTCAAGCTCGACACTCTCGCCCCGCTGGAGCTTTGACCACATATTCACCGGAATGCCAAGCTCGCCCGCCTTTTCCGGCAGGAATTTTCCCGCACGCTCAAGCCGGAAGCAATACCCCCGACTTACCACGCGGTGGTTTGTCGCAAAGGAGGAAAGCCGGCTTTCCTCCGGCCAGCCCTTTATAAGCCTGCTGAGCTTTATCGGCTCCTCCCCCGCTTCGATCGGTCTTATTTCATAGCTCAGCCCACCAGCAAGGCGCAGGATCGGCGAAAGCTCACGCAAAAGCCCTGCGGGTCCCGTGATATACAGCGGTTCGGTACGCCCCATGCAGAACATCGTCTGCATAAGTCCGGGCAGACCGAAAATATGGTCGCCGTGATAGTGCGTGAGGGCGATCATGTCTATTTTCAGAAGACTCACTCCGTGTCTTCTTGCGGCAGTCTGCGTACCCTCGCCGCAGTCAAAAAGTATTGAGTGACCCGCACAGGTCAGCGCCGCTGCCGTCAGCGCCCTGTCAGGCAGCGGAAGCAGTGCGGATGTGCCAAGCAGGCAAATGTCTACCATAAATTCAATCCTTAAAGTAAAATGATCATAACGGCATATTATCCGCCAGTATTTCCGGTTTATATACCATGCTGTCCTTTTCGGTTATTTCCCGAAGCACTCTGCACGGGTTTCCCACGGCGAGAGAGTTGGCCGGAATATCCTTGGTGACAACGCTCCCCGCTCCGATGACACAGCCGTCGCCTATCGTCACCCCCCGGGCACACAACAACATTTGCACCAAACCAGCAGCCTCTTCCGATATGCACAGGCTTGGCATAGCACAGCACCCTCACACTGCCGTCCGCCCTTTGCATCGCCTTTCTTTCGGAGGCAACAATCGGATGAACCGGCGTAACAATGGTCACGTTCGGGCCGAATTGGCAGTTATCCCCTATCATTACCTCCGCATCGTCCTGAACCGTAAAGTTAAAATTGAAAAAACAGTCCTTTCCTATGCTGGTATGACAGCCGTAGTGAAAGGCGATCGGCCCAAGGAAAAAGCTTCCGTCGCCAATTTCCCCGACAAGCTCGGAAATGATCCTCTCGCGCTCCTGCCTGTCGCGCTCATAAAGCTTATTGAAATCACGGCTCAGATCATGAGCTTTGGTCTTTTTCGCAACAAGCTCCTCATCCTCCGGATAAAAGAGTATACCCTTTTTTATTTTATCTTCTTCTGTCACGACCGTCCTCCGTTTTTATATTGCTGGCAGCCTGGACTTCCGCATTCAAAAACCAATGCTGTTTATTTAATGATACCACCGGAATGCCATTATTTCAAGCTTTATGCCGCGCGCCGATGAGGAACATACAGGCAAAGGTCAACAACATCGTTGCTAAGAGGCTTGCACGGGCAGCTAAAGGGATGCCGAGCGTGAAAGAAATGAACGCCGTTTCGCTTCTGTCTATTCGACAAAAGCTGCACAATAGTGTTTTGAGTTGCTTTACATAATTTAATTTACATATTTTATTTTCCATAAGTCAATATGCATAAATTAATTTACATATTTTTGGTTACATAAATTTATCAACATATATCAGGTAACATATTTTAGGCTGCATATTTTTATTTACATATTTTATTTTTCATAAATTAATTTACGTATTTTTATTTACGTAGTTTAAGCGACATAATTTAATTAACTTAACTTAGTTAACCTTATTATGTTTACATAAAATTGTTTGCGTGTATTATACAAGCTGTATTTCCTTTTTCCCTGACTTTGAGGATATATGGACACTTTTCTCCATGTAAAAACCGAACCGTAGATGCGCTTCTAAAGCGGGAGTAAGCTTCCGCTTTGTCAAAGAGCTTGCGGTTCTTTGACGGTCTTTATCGACTGTTGCTCCGCCGGTACTGAAGCCTTTTTGTCCTCTCCTCCCCTGTCTGTTTTCAATTTTGCCGAGTTCAAAAGGATTAAATCAATCCAATTTCGTTTTCAATTCAGTTTCACTCACTCATATCAAGCAGGCATTTTCTGCATTCTTGCACATTTTTTCTGCATTTTAGCATTTGCTATTGTAAAAGCTTCAAATAGATGTTAAAGTTTATTCAGAATACCATGCTCCAGACACAGTACTCAACCCAACCGAAGACCGATATAAAAGGAGAGCTATTATGAAAGCAAAAAGATATGTCTCCGTTCTTCTGGCTGCCGCGATGCTTTTTGTCATGGGCTCGTGCGTGAGTGATGACGCGTCAAATTTTCATGAGGTCAAAACCGGTGCTGCGCCCGCCGCGGCAGAACCCGCTGTGAGCGCGGCCGAGCCTGCCGGCGTGCAGACTGCCGTCGAAGCGCAAACCGTTCTTGGATATGCCGCCGAAGAAATTCCCTCCCCGGATTGGGTTTTGGATTTCGGCGTATGTGATATATATAATGAGACATTTTATATTGCGGCCGCTGCCGAAAACGGCGGAGCGGCTGTTGCAGGCTTCGACACACGGACTGAACAATTTGAGCGGCACGACATCGACATCGGTACGCTGCACAACCCGCACATAAGCATAATATCCGCCGCGGAAAATTCGCTCTGGCTTTTTATTTTTGAGAGCTGGACCGCAGAAGAGCTCGAACAGGGGCTTTACACGGGAGAAACAAATCTCTTTCTTCTTTACAAGAATCTGATCACAGGTGAGCAGCGCATAAGTCCGGTATTGTTCTGGGAGGAAACAGCACCGCCGCTGTTTCTTCTTGCACTGGACGACGGCAGGGCGCTTGCCGGAAACCACGACTGCAAAACAAAGACCTACCTTTTCGACAAAGACGCAGATCTGATCGAAAAGCCGGATATGATAGTGCACGGAATGGGCGTGCGCGCATGGGTAAAGGACAAGCTCTACGTGCAGGCGCCAGACGGGCTGGCCGAGCTTGACCGCAGTACCTTGAAGTTCGGCACGCCGATAGAGGAAATATACGATCAGCCCGCGGTATACTCGAGCAGTCGCGGACATTTTCTGACCACAACGGATAATACGTTCTACTCCATTGACGCGGACACGGGAGAAAAGTCCGAAATATTCAATTGGATGGATGTTGCGCTCAGCTTCAGCCGTCTGTATGGGAATAGCGGGCTTGAAAACGAAAACGGCGATTATTTTCACTACACCGACAGGATAACAAAAATAACAATGGCGGAAATACCTGAAAAGCAGACGCTTATACTCGCGTGTCTCGGGGACAGCTCCTCATTCGGATACCCTGTCGATGGCGGAAACGTCTTTGCGCCGTCAAACAAAACATATATCTGTTCTGACAGCCTTATGGACGCCATAATCCGCTTCAACAACTCCGACCCGGAGTACAAAATAGCGGTCAGGCCGTACATATACAGCAATGATGAGGAGCGGACACGGCTTCTTATAGAGCTTGCAACGGGAAAAGGCGCCGATATTCTGGATACGAGCCTTCTTCCGGACGGTGCGGCGGACGGGTCGATACTTGTTGATATGCTGCCGTATCTGGACGCTGATGAAGATATCAGTCGGGATGATTTCATCCCCGCTATATTCGCCGACATGACAAAAAGCGGCGGGCTGTACGAATATATTGAAAGGTACAACCTTATCACGATGACCACACGCAGCAGCTTTGCCGCCGACGTGGAGTGGACGGTCGGCCGTATCCAGCAGATACTCGCCCGCTATCCGGAGCTGAGAGTACAGAACGACGCGGAAAAGCTATGCGATTATTTTTCATGGGCGGCCTCCGCGGAGTTCATGGACTATGACTGCGCTTCCTGCAATTTCACAGACGGGACGTTTGAGGAATGGCTCGTTCTCCTAAGGCAGCTGTGTCAGACGGAGCGTGATTGGGATAGCGACAAATATCTCGGCGAGTACGCCATATACATAGACACCGAGTTTCCGTGCAGCATCGGCGATACGTCACGCCGGCGCGCAGGCGGCGAATATATCCCGGCCGGTTTTCCCGGCAGCTGCGGAACGGGCAGCTATTTCATGCGCTTCGGGCCGCCGACGGCATACGGATCATGGAGCTTTATGCCGAACGGCGAGAGATCGTACAGCGCAGTGTCAAGCGTAGGGATAATGGCATCAAGCGATAAGCAGGACGGCGCGTGGCGCTTTATAAAAACTTTTATGACAGGTGCTGAAAATGCTGTGCTGACAAAAGGTATTCCGGCGAAAAAAGCTTCCTTTGAACAAGCGGTAGAAAACGCGCTTGCGCGTGAGCAGAGCGTCTCAGCCCGCTATGAGGAGTTCGGCGAAACCGACGCCGAACATATAAGATATCTTGTCTATAACACATCAAAATGCGTTTCGGACAGCGGCAATGCAGCAGGCATAATAAGAGCGGCGCTCAGCGCGTACATCGGCGGCGTATACTCCGCCGAAGATACCGCAAGCCAGCTCCAGAGCAGAATGAGCATATATTTATCGGAACAGCAGTAACTGGTGTATACAGAAAAAGCTCCCCCGGCTCTTTCGTCATTGGATAACAGGCGAAAAAGCCGGGGAATTTTTTAATATCTGCTCAGCATCCGCACCGAGGCAGAAGATTATTTCATTCGTATTCTGCATACTTCAAATGTCCGTTGGTTTCTGTTTTCTGAATTGATTTACATAATTCAGATTACATATTTTGATTTTCATAAGTTGATTTACATAGATTTGTCTTCATAATCTAAACAACATATTTTAAGTGTCATAAAATATTTTACATATTTTTGTTAACTGATTTTATGCAACATAATTATGTTAACTTTTTCTTGTTTACTTTATTTATTTTACATAATACAGTTTTCATAAAATTAGAATTGCTGTTTTTCTGCTGAAACATAGGTAAAAAAAGCCGGAAAATCATTGATAAAATTTAAGGCGGTACCGTACAGCATGATTCATGCCGCATTATCGGTACCGCCTTATAACTGCATCAATTATTCTGTTTTACGCTGCATCGGAACAGTTTCCGGGAAAGCACATGCTTTGATCGGATGTGTATATCGCGGTGTCAGTTTACATAACGTCAATCCATTTGTCTTCTCTGCTGCTCTTTACACAGGCTTCCACTATGCGTTCAATATAATCGCCGTCGGCAAAAGTAGCATAGTTGCAGGCGGAAACGCCCCTGACGTCGTTATAATACTCCCTGACCGCACTTCTCAGCGCATCTGCCCAGCCGAGAGGATGACCGGAAGGCAGAGTGGCATAGCGCACCGCGTCGCCGTGGAGCATCTCCGCGCCGGCGTGGTAGATGCTGTTGCAGCTTCTCGTGCCGATAAGCAGCTTATCGCAATCTTCCTGGAACCAGCGCATGGAATACTGCGCGGCATCAACGTCGATCTGAAAGCCGTTCTTTCTGCCGCCGGATACCTGCGAAACGACCACATTGCCCATAACGCCGTTATCAAACTTCACCATGATATATGCAGCATCCTCGGTGTCAATATCAATGCTCTTATAGCTTACATCCTTTGCTGTTGTAAAGGTCGCGACCTCTTTTTCGGGCTTTTTGCGCTGAGGGAAGATAGTAATGAATTTTGCGTACACAGAGGTTATTTTATGTCCGGTGATATACTGCACGGTGTCAAACCAGTGAGAGCCGATATCGGCAACCGCACGGGACGCGCCGCCGATCTCGGAAACACAGCGCCAGTTGAAGTCTGTATCGTACATGAGCCAATCCTGTATATAGGTGCCGTGTACAAGATAAACATCGCCCGCGCCGCCCTCGGAAACCGGCATTTTCAGCCGCTCGTTCATGTCACGAACCGTCGCATTATGTCTGTAATTGAAGTTTACGCCCGCCTTGACGCCCTTTTCCGCCGCTATTCTCGTAAGTTCTGCCGTTTCTTCGCTCGTCATGGCAAGGGGCTTTTCGCAGTAGACATTGATGCCTCTCTTGAGTATCTCAAGGTTTATCTCATAGTGCATATTGTTGGGTGTGCAGTTGTGGACAACATCAAGCTGCTCCTTATCGAGCATTTCCTTATAGTCGGCATATGCGTTGGGTATGCCAAGCTCGTCCGCCAGCTTTCTGTTTTTTTCATAGCTTCTGCTGCCGCAGATAGCGACGATTTTTGTGCCGGGTATTCTTCTGATCGCTTCGGCATGGGTATTGCCCATCATGCCTGTGCCGATTATTCCTACTCTGATTTCCTGCATATCGCACCTCCGTTTTTTGTGGTTTATGGTATTTCGATTATAACAGCTTTACCATCAATTGACAAGAGCACACACACCTGACAGCGTGCCTTTCCGGCGCTTTTTGCCCTTTTCACCTTGACGGGCGTCAGCCCGTCTGCGTCTCAAAAACCAAAAATCGCACAAAAATCCATTGCTGTCAGTTGCAGGCAGTTTTGACATAGCAGAAATGCGTTCAGGCAATGAAAAGTCCGCAGGCAATACTTGATGTATTGGCAAGGGCTTTGAAGCCGCATAGACGTTTTTCTGCCCGTCAAAACCGTGTGTCTCCTTATCAACTGATGGTATCTTTCATTGAAAAGTATTTTCTTACTATTTTTCGGCAGTCGCTTCCGGCTTGCTGTTGTATTTTTCTACGGTATATGGTATTTTAATTAAAACAGAAAACGGAGGGAAAACAATGGCAAACAAGGTAGGTCCGCTTATCAAGGAAGCCCGCACGGATGCGGGGCTGACGCAGGAGCAGCTTGCAAAGAAAATAAAGGGCATTTCCGCTAACGACATCAGCAAAGCAGAGCGCGGAGAGCTTGAGCTGACGCAGGCGGTGCTCAAGGAAATAGCAAAAATCACGGGAGTTACCCAAAGCTCGCTCATAAACGCCGCGAAAAATTCCACATATAAAGCCTCCACAAAAAAGCCCGCTTCAAAGACCGGTTCCGGCAGCACTTCGGTCAAAGTGACTGCCTCCGAAAAGAAGCTGCTTGAGCTGTACCGTGCCGCCGATTCCGACACAAAAAAGGCCGCTGTCAGTCTGCTCAAAGGCGAATCGACCGGCATCGGCGACATTATCGGTTCACTTCTCGGCGGTTCGTCCGCTTCCGGTAAAAATGAGCTTTTGGGCACCCTTATCGACAGCGCAAAGGACGCGCTCGGCAAAAAGTGAACGGTTTGCGGTTTCGCCGCAAGACGGACACGGAGACGTCTTTTGATGCAAGGCATAAAAAAAGCCGCAAGCGGTACTGAGCTTGCGGCGGCATGGCGGAAGCGGTGGGATTCGAACCCACGGTACCGTTGCCGGTACACCTGATTTCGAGTCAGGGCCGTTATGACCACTTCGATACACTTCCTTATTGCTGCATTATTATATCCGATGGCAAAGGAAAAATCAAGTACATATATGTTGGTTATTGCGATTTAATTTTTGAAGTGCAGCCTTCGATTGAAAATAAATTATGATCAGGAGACGGATATGCGGACAATGGCAATTGATTACGGCGATGCACGCATCGGGCTTGCCGTATCCGACCTTACAAGCACGATTTGCGGCGAGGCATGGACAATAAACGAATGGAACATGGAGCGTGCGGCGCAGCGGATATGCGACGAAGCAAGGCAGCGCGGCGTCGGGACGCTTGTTCTGGGTCTGCCGAAAAACATGGACGGCAGTGAAGGCGTCCGCGCCGAAAAAAGCCGTGAATTTGCAAAAATGCTCACTGATGCTTCCGCTCTGCCGGTAGTGCTGTGGGATGAACGGCGCAGTAGCATTGAAGCACACGCCATTCTTCACGCAAACGGCCGGAGAGAAAAGCAGCACAGAAAAACCGTTGACGCGGTTGCCGCAAGCCTGATCCTTGAAGGCTATCTTGGTAGTATAAAATAAGCATTGCATAAGGCACACGGCGAAAGCCGTGTGCCTTATGCTTAATATGCCTGTATAATCCGCCCGCCGCCGAGGACGGTTTCTCCGTCATACAGCACGACTGCCTGTCCCGGAGTGATCGCCCGCTGAGGTCTGTCAAATTTGACATTCACAGTACCGTCCGGTCTCGGATAAGCGGCGGCAGGTTCCTCCTTCTGGCGATACCGTATCTTCGCCCTGCATCGGATCTCCGCATCCGGCGTATGCCCGCTTACCCAATTGAATTCCGCAGCGGTCAATACGTCCGAATACAGCTCCCGCTCCTCCGCAAGCGTCACCGTATTTTCATCTGGATCTATTTTCTTCACATACATCGGCTTTCCTAAGGCAACGCCAAGTCCTCTTCTTTGGCCTACGGTATAGCGCACCGTCCCTCTGTGCAGTCCCAGAACATTGCCGTCAGTGCCGATAAACGCGCCGGACGGATACTTTTTCCCGCTATACCTTTCAAGAAACGCGCCGTAATCGCCGTCCGGCACAAAACAGATATCCTGACTGTCCGGCTTTGAGGCATTGACAAAGCCGTATTTTCCGGCAAGCTCCCTTACTTCCGATTTGCGGAGCGTACCGAGCGGAAAAAGCGTATGCGCCAGCTGCTTCTGCGTCATAGAGTACAGCACATAACTCTGATCCTTTGTCTCATCCAGCGCTTTTTTCAGGAAAAATTCACCATCGCGCTCCTCGATACGGGCGTAATGTCCTGTCACCACATATTCGCAGTCCAGAATTTTTGCCCGCTCAAAGAGTTTATCAAATTTCATATAGCGGTTGCAGTCAATGCACGGATTCGGCGTGAGGGCGTGCTCATATGAGCTGACAAATTTTGAAATCACCTTCTCGCGGAAATCGTCGGTGAAATTGAAAACATAGTACGGCATACCGATTTTATAGGCAACGGCTCTGGCGTCTTCGACGTCTTCAAGGCTACAGCATGTATGCCCGCGGCTTATGCCGATATCTTCATTGCCGTAAAGCTTCATTGTGCACCCTACGCAGTCATATCCGGCATCCTTTATCAGCTTCGCCGCAATGGAGGAATCCACTCCCCCGCTCATTGCGATCAGCGCCCTCACAGGCTGTTCCATATCCCGATACTCTGCTTTCAGTCCGCAAAAAGAGGTGTGGAAAGATATCTGTCACCTGTGTCGGGCATAAGCGCCACAATTGTCTTACCCTCATTTTCGGGACGCTTTGCAAGCTGAATGGCCGCCCATGCGGCAGCGCCTGAAGAGATGCCGACCAGAACGCCTTCCCTGCGGCCGATAAGCTTGCCGGTCGAAAAAGCATCCTCGTTTGAAACGGTAACGATCTCATCGTAAATCTTCGTATTCAGAACTTCGGGAACAAAGCCGGCGCCGATGCCCTGTATCTTATGCGCGCCGCTCACACCGGTGGACAGAACGGCAGAGCTTGCCGGCTCCACGGCTACGACCTTTACATTCGGATTCTGAGCCTTGAGATACTCGCCCACACCGGTGATCGTGCCGCCGGTGCCGACGCCGGCAACAAAAATGTCCACCTTTCCGTCGGTGTCCTGCCAGATCTCAGGGCCGGTAGAGGCATAGTGCGCTTTGGGATTTGCGGGATTTACAAACTGTCCGGGGATAAAACTGTTTTCGATCTCAGCCGCCAGCTCGTTCGCCTTGGCTATGGCGCCCTTCATTCCCTTCGCCCCTTCTGTCAGGACAATTTCCGCGCCGTAGGCCTTGATAAGCTGGCGGCGCTCAACGCTCATGGTTTCCGGCATCGTGAGGATAAGACGATAGCCCCTCGACGCGGCCACCGAAGCAAGACCTATGCCGGTATTGCCGGAGGTAGGTTCTATTATTGTTGCACCCGGCTTCAGAGCACCGCTCTGCTCAGCGTCATCTATTATAGCCTTCGCTATACGATCCTTCACGCTGCCGGCAGGATTAAAGTATTCCAGCTTTGCGAGGATCTTTGCCTTCAGACCGTTTTCTTTTTCAATATGTGTCAGTTCAAGCAGAGGAGTTTTTCCTATAAGCTGATCGGCGGATGTATAAATGTTAGACATGATTCTGACTTCCTTTCAAAGTAAATAAGTTTAATTTATGTGAATATGCAGAAAAACCGGGGCTTCGGACAAGCACCCGGGCAGATGGCAGTTATAACGTTCGGCGGCAAACAAATCACGCATTACAACAGCGCAATTGCGGCAAATGCACCTTACCACACAAACACGCCCGGGCAGAAAGCATACGGGCACAACACATAGCAAAATCATAAGAGAAGCTTGCTTCAGACATCGCTTTTTCTCCTTTCCTGAGCACCTGCTCACTTGATGTCTGCAATATACACCCATTTGCCTATCTTGTCAATAGGTAAATAAATTTTTCTTGATTAAACCTATTACCTTGCGGTAGAATAGGTAAATGACGGAGGTGGTTCTGTGATATCGACAAAAGGGAGATATGCCGTTCGCTTCATGCTTGATCTGGCGGAGCAGCCCGAGGGCGTTCCTGTTCCGCTTGACGATACGGCGCAGCGTCAGCAGATTTCAAAAAAATATCTGGAAATCGTTGTAAAGCTCCTGGTTTCGGCAAAGCTTGTAAAAGGCGCAAGCGGCAAAGGCGGCGGCTACCGTTTGCTCAAGAAGCCGGAGGAATACACCGTATGGGAAATATTAGCCGCCGCCGAAGGCACATTGGCTCCCGTTGCATGTCTGTGCGATGGTGCGGAAGCCTGCCCTCGGGAAAGCATCTGCAAAACGCTGCCGATGTGGAAAAAATTTGACAGCGCAGTTCACGCCTTTTTCTCTCAGATCACGCTTGCCGATCTTGAAAACGGGGAAATATAGACGGCAAGCTTCTGTTTCATTTTGCTTTAGGTTTACATAACTCACTTCTGCATTAAATCGCCATTTGCGGGAAATAATAATCTACTCCTCCGCTTTGGGAGGGTAGATTGGAGTGATTTGATGCTTGGCAAGGTTGAGATATGCGGCGTGAACACCGCTAAGCTCCCCGTGCTCAAGGGCGAAGAAACGCGAAAGCTGCTGGAGGAGGCGCGCAAAGGAAGCGAAGACGCAAGAGAACGGCTTATTTCCGGCAACCTCAGGCTCGTTCTGTCGGTTGTACAGAAATTTTCAAACCGCGGAGAAAGCATGGACGACCTTTTTCAGGTCGGCTGCATCGGACTTATCAAGGCTATCGACTGCTTTGACCTAAACCAGAACGTACAGTTCTCGACCTACGGTGTGCCGATGATTGCCGGGGAGCTGCGCAGATTTCTGCGCGACCACAGCGCTGTCAGAGTATCCCGCTCAATGCGCGACACGGCGTACAAGGTTTTGCAGATAAAGGAAAAGCTCACATCCGAGGAGGGACGTGAGCCGGATATAGAGAAAATCGCAAAGGAGCTTGATATGCCGCGGCAGGAGGTAGTATTCGCGCTTGAAGCGATGTGCGACCCGGTATCGCTCTACGAACCCATCTTTTCCGAAGCTGGAGAAAGCGCGACCGTTATGGATCAGATCGGCGACAACCGCAACACGGACGAGCACTGGCTTGAGCAGATTGCACTTGAGGAGGCAGTTCACCGTCTTTCAAAGCGTGAAAAGCGCATACTCGCCCTGCGGTTTTACGACGGCCACACGCAGATGGAAGTTGCAAAAGAAGTAGGTATCTCGCAAGCGCAGGTTTCAAGGCTTGAGAAAAACGCCATAAGCCAGATAAAAAAGGAGATCGGCGCGTAAAATTCCCGCACTTCTCTCTGCTTTACCGAAAAAGCATATAACATATAAGTTATATTTATTTCATGAAAAAGGCGCGTCATTATTCCGGGCTTCGGACAATAACGGCGCGTCTTTTTCCGGACTTGACAAGCCTGCGTCAGATTACTATAATATACGGCAAACTCGATCACAGAAAGGAGCATGGAAAAAATTATGGATGACGTATTGGATTTCATCCGCGCCGCCGCGCCCTGGGTGGCAATGGGGCTGCTGATCGCAATTATGGCTGTACGCGGTGCGTCAAAGAAAAGCAGAGGCAAAAAAACCGACGACAACTACGGCACTGAAGGCATGTGTCTCGGCATGTGCTTCGGAACGGCATTAGGCACTACTATTGGCAACAACACGGGCCTCGGCATCTCGCTCGGCATGCTTATCAGCCTTGCCATAGGCACAAACATCAGGAAGAAGTCCGAGACGGATGATGAACAGAATACGGCGGGAGAAAATAAGTGAGCGGTTTTACATATCATACAGCAAAAACACCGGGGCAGCCATCCTGAGGATGAGCCGCACCCGGTATTTATTTTGCTTTACTTATTATGCTTATAATCCGCCTCATCCAGAAGATTCGTCATGTTTTTCAGGCCGATCCCCAGAGTGGAGGCATTGTGCAGCAAGGCAGACGTCGTAGGAGGTAATACGCCCGCCACGCCCAGGACGATCAGCGAAAAATTGAAACTGACAATGAACCGGTAGCTCCAATGGAGCCGCCGCATCAGTTCCTCGCTGAGTCGGCGCAGTGTCACCAGTGCAAACAGATCCTCCGATGCGACGGTGATATCCGCGATCTCACGGGCAATAGCCGCGCCGGTAGAAATGGCTATCCCAGCATCCGCCTCGGACAGTGCAGGAGAATCGTTAACGCCGTCGCCGACCATTATGACGGTGTGTCCCTTGGCCTTTTCCTCGCGGACAAAAGCGGCCTTATCCTCCGGCAGTACCTCGGAATATACCGCATCGACACCGACCTCGGCAGCCACTGATTCGGCAGTGCGCCGGTTGTCGCCGGTCATCATCACGACATTGGCAAAACCGCTGGCATGAAGTGCGGCCACGGCGTCGCGTGCCTCTTTCCTGAGTGGGTCAAATATACATATGACCGCAGCAAGCTCCCCCGCGATGCACAGATACAGATGTGAATATTCTGCCGGGAGAGCGGCGTATTTCTCGCGTTCACTCTTCGGTATGCGGCAGCCTTCATCCTCAAAGACAAAATGCGCACTGCCTATGAGAACTTTTTTGTCGTTCACCATACTGGAGATGCCGTGGGCAACCACATATTGCACCTGAGAATGATATTCCTCATGCGATAAGCCGCGTTTTCCGGCCTCCTCCACTACGGCATTTGCCATGGAGTGCGGGTAATGCTCCTCCAGACAGGCGGCAAGGCGAAGCATATCAGCCTCATTATGCCCCCCGAAAGTCACCACTCTCGCCACCATCGGGGCGGCATAGGTCAGTGTGCCGGTCTTGTCAAACACGATCGTGTCAGCCTTGGCGACCGCCTCAAGAAAACGCCCGCCCTTGACAGAAATGTGGTGAACGCTGCTTTCGCGCATCGCGGAAAGCACTGCGATCGGGATAGCCAGCTTCAGAGCGCACGAGAAGTCCACCATCAGAACGGCAAGCATTTTTGTGATATTGCGCGTCAGAAGATATGTCAGCACCGTACCGCCCAATGTGTATGGGACAAGGCTGTCCGCCAGGCGCAATGCGTTATCCTCGGCTGTGGATTTCAGCTTTTCGGATTCCTCGATCATGCGGACGATGCGGTCATAGCGCCCACCGCCGACAGCCTTGTCCACGCGGAGCACACATTCGCCTTCCTCGACCACGGTACCGGCATATACGGGGCTTCCCGCTTTTTTGACCACGGGCATGGATTCACCCGTCATGGAGGACTGATTTACCATGGCTTCACCCTCGACGACTCTGCCGTCCAGCGGGATCATGCCGCCGGTACGGACGATGACACAGTCTCCCGGGCACACATCGTTGATGTCCGTCAGCACCTCCGTGCCGTCCGCGATGAGCCACACCTTGTCCACGTGCAGGCTCATCGCCGATGCAAGATCAGCCACAGACTTCTTATGCGTCCACTCTTCCAGTATCTCGCCAAGACGGAGCATGAACATAACTGATTTCGCTGTCGCAAAATCGCCGCGCACTATCGACACCGTAACAGCTGTTGCGTCAAGCACGGCCACGGAAAGTCTGCCGTGCCACAATGCGCGCAAGCCTTCTTTGATATACTTTATTGAACGCAGAACAGCCAGAGCGGCACTGACCGGAGGCGGCACGATCAATTTTGAGATACAGCGCCTCATAACGACTGTCGCCAGCTTATTCTCATACTCACGGTTCAGCGCTCGCGACGTATGCTCAGGCACAAGCCCCATTCCCTCCGCTTTCGAGAAAGAGAATGCCGCAAGCGCACCGATTATGTCCTCACGGCCGGTGCCGTACAAAACCACGGCGTCCTGTGTTCTGTCGTATACTTTGACATCCGTCACACCGTTCACACCACGCAGATAGTATTCCAGCACGTCGGCCTGTCTGAGCGTCATGCGCCCGCAATACAGATGCAGACGCATCCGCCCCGGTATGTCATGTAGGATCCTGCATTTCATGCTTTACTCCGCCTTGCTTTCCTCCGCAGAAGCATCCTCTACCACGGCCGCCGCTTCGGCTTCCGCACGCTGATCATTTATGTTCTTTGCGTCGGCATAGATGTCCCCTACGCTCTCACGAACCGCCGTGACAGCGGTCATAACGCAGTCCTTGGCACGAAGCGCCGCGGCGGTAGTATGTGTATAGACCTTTTTTGCGTCTTTACTGCCGAGGAGCTTGATGCCGGCAGTGCCGAATAATACACCTGCTGCAAATACGCCAAATTTCTTCATCGCAAAATTCTCCTTTATAAAAATCTCATCAGTTAGGTGTAACTAACTGATGTTTACAGTATAATCGTATCACAACGTGTCGAAAAACGCAAGTCTCCAGCGGTCAAAAAATGATGAAAGCCTCTCTTGCTCCAAGATAAAAGAACCAAATCAAAGCCCAACGAAGTGGGTTTGATTCGGAAAGGAAAAAAGAGCTAACGCAGTTCATGAATGGTGTCTGCTTTTTATACCGAAAAAACCAACTTGAAGCCTGGACAGCGGCTTCAAGTTTGAAAGGAAGAAGGAGCAAACACAGCTCAGTTTTTGTCGCAAGACGGAAACGGAACGGTGCTTACTCCTCGTAGTATCAAAACCAAATCAATGCCCAGCGCAGCGGGTTCAATTCGGAAAAGGAAGAAAGAGTAAGCATAGTGCAGTTTTCGTCGAATAGACGGAAACGGAACGGTGCTTACTCCTCGTAATATCAAAACCAAATCAAAGCCCAACGGAGTGGGTTTGATTTGGAAAGGAAAAACAACACCATCGGTCGATCTGACGCCGCCTGCGGCGGCTGATGACCTTATGGTGTACGCTTCTTACGTGATCACCGAATTGAAGCCCAGCGCAGCGGGTTCAATTCGGAAAAGGAAGAAAGAGTAAGCATAGTGCAGT
>CAVENX010000013.1:0-58534 GCA_963617275.1 bacterium | reverse complement strand
CGAAGCAGACACGCTTGAGTACCTTGATCTTGTTGTTGCAGCCCTCGGTGAAGCCATTGGAATATGGCACATCGAAGCTGTTGAGGATGTACTCGGACCAGTTGCGCACAGCGGTGATGCAGGCTTCAAATTCGGGGATATGACTGTTTTCAGCATGGAACAGCCATAAGGCCAATCTCCTTTTTGCTGTTGCCGAATCCGGGGAGTGCATAAATTCTAAGAAGTCGTTCTTCAGATCGTAAGCTATTTCAAGACGTACAGATAAACCAAGAATGATCCTCAGCCGTTCCCGTTCCTCGCCCTTCAGCTTTTCCTTGCTCTTGCACAGTAATCTCTTTGAATGCTTGCAGAACTTTCTCCACGCGGCTGAGAGTGCTTTCTGCTTTGCTTTCCTCACATTTTCTAACGCCCTCGTCAAAAGGAGCTTGCACCGTTCCGTTTCTGCCTTGCGGCAAAAACTGCACTTTACAAGCTCATTTTTCCTCTTCAAATCGAACCCACTTCGGTGGGCTTCAATTTGAGTATTTTGAATATGATTCCTGAGCTGTCTCCTTGAAGTAACGGTTCATGTCGATCACTACATACTTTACGTCTTTTCTGTTCTCAAATGTGAGGAAATACTTGATCAGATCGCTCTTTTTCCGGTTGGGAAGTATGTCTGCTATCTTTCTGTTTTTCGCGTCGGTCAGGATAGTCTGGTACTTTTCACCGCCAGCGTTGCCTTTGAACTCATCTATGGACAGCACCTCCGGAAGCTCCTTGCAGGAATAATTCACGAGCTTGAAATACCTCAGTGCAGTCTGAGCCGAGACATTGTTCTTGCTGCCGATCTCTTTTGCCGAGCGTAGGTCCTGGAAGTCGCAGATCACATTTGCGACAAGCCGGTTCGTCACTCGGTGGAACCGGGGAAGAAAGCTGTTTTTCTCATAGAACCGCTTGCCGCAGTCCCTGCAGACGTACCTACGCTTTCTCAGGTACAGATATGTATGTACTCCGTGCATGTCCAGATCCTTGACTCGCTGGATCCTGTAGTCGTGGACGCGCTCTGTCTCGCTTTGACAGCGCGGGCAGCTATGTTTCCGCTGGGGCAGTTCTATCTCTATGCAGCAGCCAGATTCATTTTCATAAACATTTTTTACGATCACGTCTTCCAATCCGAGCAGTTTTGAGGTATTATCTTTCATAGAGCATACAGTATCCTTTCTGATGGTGTCTAAGCAGCTTCATTTTAAAGGATTTTTCTGTTATGCTCTACTCTTATTTTTTCAACATGCTAAAAGTTGGAGTGCCCGGGCTTACCCACGCACCCCAACTTTTAGTTTACAACCAGAAATAAGCATACGCCGGCGCTCGTTGTGCAGCGCCGGCGTATGCTTTGTCCTGCGGTATAGATTTTTTCTATATATAGAATAAATATTAAGTATTTGCGGCTTTAAGGCAAAAATTATAGAATAACACCATAAGCACCGTTACAGAAAAAATCAGGAGGTATACTTATGAAAAAGAATTGGTGCCATATTATTATCGCTGCGGTTCTGACCGCGGCAATTGCGCTCACGATGTGCGCGTGCGGAAAAACCGAAACATCTTCCGCTTCAGGTGCGTCTTCACAGACCGAAGCCGCCGCTGTGAGCTTTCCGACCGATACCGTGAAAATCGTTGTCCCCCACGGCGCGGGCGGCGGCGTTGACACTGCGGCACGTACAATTGCGCCCTTCTTTGCAAAAGAGCTCGGCGTCAATGTCGTCATTGAAAACATCAAGGGCGGCAACGGCATAAACGGCCATGTTGACGTTCTCAACAGACACGACGGCGGACATTCCCTCGTTGCATCCACCTGCGCAAGCTATATTCTCGCGCCTTATATGTACGGCAATCCATATGATCCGATGACCGATTTCGTGGCTGTCGGCTCAATGGGCAACTCCAATATGTTCCTTGCAGCAGGCCCCTCGGCACCCGTAAAAACGCTGGATGAGTTTGTTGCCTACGCAAAGGAGCATCCGGGCGAGCTTACCATCGCCTGCGCCGGTCTTGGCGATATATCCGGTCTTTCCCTCTCCCGCTTCCTCAAGGTCATGGAGATCGAAGCGAACGTTATCCCCTATGAAAGCGCCGCTGAAACTTCTGCCGCGCTTGCGGGCGGACATGTCATGTACTCTTCCGGCACATATTCCGGCCTGAAAGGCTTCGTCGAAGACGGCACCTGCACTGTCCTTATGGATCTTACGGGCGGTGTTGAGAATCCTCCGTATGACGTACCCTGCGTATCCGATCTGACTGGCAATGCCGATGACGAAACACACTACTACAAGACCCTGGTCGTTCCTGCCGATACACCGAGCGAGGTGGTAGAGATACTCCGCGCTGCGTGGGAAAAAGCCGTTAACAGCGAAGAGTGCCGCAAGGCTTTCGAGGCTCTTGGCGATCCACTCCAGGGCGTCATGAACGGTGCGGAAATGGAAGCCCAGGTCCAGAAGGACGGCCCGGTCTACAAACAGCTTGTTGACGAGCTTGGTCTTGCCGAATAAGCGCTGAGAGGATAAACAACAATGCAGAAAAAGCTGATCATCAAGCTCCGCAGGGATCGTGTCCTGCTTGCGTGGGGCATAGGGGGACTTATATTGAGTGCCCTGCTGCTTGTCTATATGCACACGACGCCGTGGGCGGTAAAGCAGTACGCATCAATAATAAAAAGCCCCAAATTTTTCCCGAACATCGGTATATACGGACTGCTGGTCATGAGCGCGGTACTTGTAGCGACGGCACTCAGGCAGGCTGGAAAAATAAAATCAGAAAATGTTGCGGTTCCGGACACTGTTGAATTCAATATCTACGGCCTTATTATGATCGCGATATGGGCAGGCTTTATATTCCTGAATAATATTCTGGGGTTTGTTCTGGCGTCCGTGATATGCATTCTCGCAAACGAGTGGCTGTGCGGCGTCAATATGAAGCGCGCAACGCCGTATCTTATCGCCGTTATAGCGCCATTACTGTTCTACGTGCTGTTCGGAAAGCTGCTCAAAGTCCGCTTTGCACCGTTCCCGTTCATAGGCTGATAAGGAGGTATCATAATAATGAGTACATTTTTACTTGGTCTTTCTGAAATGATCACCCTCCAGAATATTCTTTACATGCTGCTTGGAACGGTCGTCGGAACGATATTCGGCGCGATACCCGGCCTTACGGGTTCCATTGCGATCTCGATTCTGCTGCCGGTCACGTTCTATCTTGACGTTATGCCGTCAATGGCGCTGCTCATCGGCGTTTATGTCGGCGGCTCGTTCGGCGGTTCCATCCCTGCGATACTTATAGGCGTACCGGGCGCACCGGAGTCGGGAATAACCGTCCTTGACGGTATGCCAATGGCGAAAAAAGGCTTGAGCGGGAAAGCCCTGCTTACCGCGCTGTACAGCTCCTGCATCGGGAACCTGCTCAGCGGCGTACTGTCCATAGTGCTTGTCGTCGGCATAGCTAAGCTTGCGCTGAAGATCGGCTCCACTGAATTTGTGGGTCTGCTGCTCTTCTCACTTATCCTTATATCCACGATCGGCGCGAACGGTAAGTGGAAACGCGGCCTGCTGGCCGTATTCCTCGGTCTTATCGTCAGCTTCATTGGCCTCGATCCTATTACGGGTACTGCACGCTTTACCTTTAACAATTACCACTTTTTCAACGGTTTGCAGCTGATTCCCGTACTGATCGGCCTGTTTGTCGGGGCGGAGATGCTTGGCGGCGTTCGTGCGGACGCGGAAGCGGTAAAGAAGAGCAAGATCGACTTCAAAAACGACAACCGCATAACAAAGCAGGACGTCAAAGCTTCCGTTCCCCTTATACTGAGCGGAACCGTGATCGGTACTATCATCGGCGCTCTGCCCGGACTCAACGCGGCGCTCTCCTCTACGCTTACCTACGGCCTTGCAAAGAAGATAAGCAAGCATCCGGAAGAATTCGGCAACGGCTCGCTTGAGGGCGTAATAGCGCCCGAGGTCGCAAAAAACGGTACAGCAGCGCCGACGCTCGTCCCCCTGCTCACTCTCGGCATACCCGGAAGCGGAACCGCGGCAATCTTCCTCGGTGCGCTCCTGATGCAGGGCGTCATATGCGGCCCCAGCATCATGACCGACTCCGGAGACGTTGTTTACGGTATATTCATCGCTTTTCTGGTATGCACCGTTACTCTGCTCATTGTCGGCAGAATAT
This sequence comes from bacterium, assembly GCA_963617275.1. Classification (GTDB taxonomy): domain Bacteria; phylum Bacillota; class Clostridia; order Oscillospirales; family Oscillospiraceae; genus Limivicinus. The sequence continues at coordinate 54,328 of CAVENX010000013.1, read as the reverse complement.
TTATTCAGCTTGCTCAGTATATCATTTACATTCCGATGAACATACTCATCCCCGCAGTGGTGTTTACCTGCTGCGTCGGTGTGTATTCAAATTCAAGCTCACTGTTTGATGTCGGCGTACTGCTCGTGTTCATGGTTCTCGGATATCTGATGAAGCTTGGCGGAGTGCCTCTCCTGCCGCTGCTTATCGCATATCTGCTCGGTGGCACGTTGGAAAGCCACTTCAGAAGAGCGCTTACAATATCCGGCGGAGATTTCTCAATCTTCGTGAAATCTCCTGTATGCCTGATATTCCTGCTGATATCCTTGGCGCTGATCGTCTATACGATAGCCAAACCGATGATCGAAAAGAAAAGAAAGAAGGCACAGTGATGTCAAAAACGAAATTACTCAGAGAACTCATAGAAAAAGACGGGCTGTACGTTCTCCCCGGCGTTTCCAATGCGTTTTTCGCAAACCTTGTCGAAACCGCCGGATATGAGATCATCTACGTCTCGGGCGCCGCAATGTCAAATATGAACTTCAATCTTCCGGATTACAACATGATAACCATGACGGAAAATCTGGAGATCGCAAAGCGCATAAATGATGCCGTGAGCGCACCGGTCATCTGCGATATAGACAACGGCTACGGCGGCTATATCAATGTTTACAGGACGCTGCTTGAGTATTCAAAGGCAGGCATATCGGGTGTTCAGCTTGAAGACCAGCAGAACCCCAAGCGCTGCGGGCATTTTGAGGATCACGCCGTCATTCCCGTCGGGGAAATGGTCGGCAAGATCAAGGCGGCTCGTGACGGTGCGGTCGAGGATACGTTCATTCTGGCGAGGACGGATGCTCTTTCTGCCACGGGAAGCTTTGATGAAGCCGTTGACAGAATGGGCGCATATCTGGAAGCCGGTGCGGACGGCGTATTTATCGAGGCTGTAAAAACCGTGGAGCAGATGAAACGTATCCCGCAGATATTTGCCGGAAAGCCGTGTCTCGTAAATCTCGTGGAGCACGGGAAAACGCCCATACTCAATAACGCGGAGTATGAAGCCATGGGCTTCAAGTTCGCCCTTTATGCGGCGCAGCACCTTAAAGCGGCCGCGTTCGGCGTGAACAACTACCTTGAGTATCTTAAAAAGTACGGCACCACGGAGGGGGCAGACAACGTCTGCATGATAACCTCCGAGATGCGCCATATACTCACGCATAAGGACGAGTATAAAAACCGCATTGCCGGATATGAACACATATACAGCACACGGGAGTAATGACTATGAAAAAGAAACTTAATATTCTCGAGGTGTTTCCGGAGATAAATATGATCGCCGATCCGGCTGTCCGCCAGGGGACGATCAACGTCTGGAACCGCCTGTGGGATGAATGTAAATGGGAAGACATCAACAAAGTGCCGTGCACTCCGAAGCTCAGCTTTCCTCACGTGGTGCACAACCGTTCCGTATTGCTCAACTCGCTCGCTATGGCGGATACCTACGAGAAGCTCTTTGACGTGCATGTCAACAGGGATCACCTGATCTCAGCCTGCCTTTTGCAGGATTCGTCCAAGCTCGTTGAGTATGAGGAGACCGAGAATGGTATGGGCAAAAGTCTGCTTGGCAAAACCTTCCCCCATGCTTTTTATGCGGCGCATGTCGCTATGGATGAAAATCTGCCCTATGAGGTGGTTCAGGCCATTCTTGAGCATACGCCGGATTCTGCGGACTTCCCCAAAACGCTTATAGCAAAAATTCTCTACTATGCCGATCAGGCGGATATGGCCGCGCTGAACGGCGACCGCTGGAGGAAAACCTGCGTTACTTATAGATAACATGACAGTCTCAGCCGACCGTATCATAACGGTCGGCTCTTGTCAAAGAACCTCAATGAGGTTCTTTGACAAAAAGGCTGCACTGCGCTCTGTGCCTCGGTTGTTCGCCTCAGGCGAACAATTCGACACTCGCTCCGTGAGAAGAGTTTTCTCCGACGTACATGCCGCCGGAGAAAACGATCAAATCTATTTTTTGCCTGCGGGCAAAAAACTCTGCGAGGCTTTTTTGACAGTCTCAGCCGACCGTATCATAACGGTCGGCTGTATTGAAGAAAGGAATATTATGGTTCTGTTTGGCGGAATTATTTCCATTAAAGCAATCTCTTTTTTGATGCTTTCTGTCTTTGCCGTTACGGTTCTGGGATATGCCCTTGGCAGAATAAAAATCAAAGGAATAGACCTCGGAACTGCCGGCGTTTTCGTAATAGCGCTGGTATACGGCTGCCTGTTCTATAACAAGCTGGGAGAACAGCTCGTTATGAGTGAGCATACATATGTGACAAACGCACTGAAAATAATCGAAAATATCGGCCTGATTCTGTTTGTTACGTCTGTCGGCTTTATTGCGGGGCCGAATTTTTTTCATAATTTCAAAAGAAATTACAAATCATATGTACTTTTGGGCGTTATAATCATCCTATCCGGCTCTCTTGCCTGTGCCGCTTTCACGATACTCGGCGGCGGCGCAAGCGGAATAGCGCAGGAGGAGTTTGCGGCGCTGATGTCCGGCATCCTGTCCGGCGCACTTACATCGACCCCGGCATTTTCGGCGGCGAAAGCCACCGTCGCAAACGAGCATCTGGAATCCCTTGTCTCGGTTGGCTACGGGATAGCGTATCTTTTCGGCGTTGTCGGCGTTGTTTTGTTTGTACAGATAATGCCCAAGCTCTGCAAAGCCGATATGGAAAAAGAACGCACCCTTATATCCGGGAAAGATGAAAGCCGGGAAAATAATCAGGCCGGCCTTGTTCGTCTTGAGAGCTTCGGCATTGCGCCATTTGCGCTTGCGGCGGTTATCGGCATATTCATCGGCTCGGTAAAAATCGGCATCTTTTCGTTGACGATGACGGGCGGCTGCCTGCTGACGGCAATTGTAATGGGGCACTTCGGGCGCATAGGAAGGCTGTCCGTTATGCCGTCCAAGAGCACTCTGAACATCTTCCGCGAGTTCGGCCTTGTGCTTTTTCTTATAGGCGCAGGCGTTTCAGGCGGTGCGAATTTTGTAAAGTATTTCCAGCCGGTCTTTTTCCTCTACGGTGTTGTAATCACGCTTGTCCCGATGATAGTCGGTTTTATAGCGGCTACAAAGCTTATGAAGCTGAGCCTGCTCAACGCGCTCGGCTCGATAACCGGCGGAATGACTTCTACACCGGCGCTCGGGACACTTATAGATATTTCCGGTACGGAAAACGTGGCAAACGCATATGCCGCGACCTATCCGATAGCGCTCATATCGGTTGTGATAACTTCACAGCTGATAATCACGCTGCTTTCATAAAATGTGAAGCTTCTTTGATATAAGGCAAATAATACGGGTGCAGCTTGTGAACTGCACCCGTATTATTATATTTTCAGCATTCCGCCTCGTCAAACAACGGCATACCGCAGCTGATGCGTTCCGGCATAATTGATCTGTATGTTTTCTGTATCGAGCTGAACAGCGTTCTGTCGATCCGGACATTTGAATTTTTCCTTGAAGACAGATAAACCGGCCAATACAGTCCGGAACGCCCTATCGACACGGGTGCGCAATCGCACTGCGGCAGGAACATCGTCGGAAGGAATGTGACGCCTATTCCGGATTCCGCCATTTTGATTGACGTGACAATATTGCTTGTCTCAATGATTTTTTTAGGAGTGATATTGTTTTTCTTAAAAAAACTGTCAACCTGCATCTGAAGCTGATGATGCGGCTGTAAAACGATAACGTTGTAATCACAGAGCATCTCCGGCTCAATGTACAGACCTGCGGAGGCCGGTTTCGCGTCGGCATACATCGCGTGTCCTGGACTGCTGACCAGAAAAATCTCCTCGTCGATGATTTTCCTGTTGCTGTAAGCGTCTCCGCTCATCTTGTCGTTGACCATGAAGGCTGCGTTTATCCTGCCGCTTTCAAATGCATGAGGAACGTTGTGCGTCAGCATTTCTTCAAATTTGAAATTCAGCTCAGGCAGCGCCGTATTGAGATCGACCATTATGGAAGGCAAAATTATGGTTCCACGAAAGGCCGGGGTTGCAAATATAAACGGCTTCGTGTTTGAAATGCTGTGCACGTGATCGAGGGTACGCGTCCATTCATCCAGCATGGCTCTGGCTGCTGACAAAACTTTTTCCCCTGCCGCTGTCGGGAGAAGGCCGGTTTTTACGCGGGTGAATATCTGTACGCCGATCTTACGCTCCAATTCCTTTAAGAAGAAGCTGAGTGACGGCTGCGACAGATATAATTTCTCCGCGGCTCTTGTCAGACTGCCTTCGTCCGCAATCGTGACCAGATAATAGAGATCCTTGCACGGGCTTAACTCCTCTTTCATATGCTCCTCCATGCGGCAGTGTCCGCACTTACTCTCCTTTTCTGAAAAGTTCTGTTTTTTACGATTTCACCGGCAGATGGATGCTTTTACCCTTTTTGGAAATTCGAGAATAATGCACTCAAACGGGCGCAGATCGTAGCGCAGCGTGTACCCGCGCCCGTCGCATTCCTGACGTATTGCCGTGAGCGGCGGGATATCGACGACACTGCCCGGCAGGCTGTCATATGTGCTGAATACGCGCTTATAATAGCCCTCGACCGGCGCCCCGGCGCAGTAGCCGTTGTACTGCATTGGCGAGAAGGAGCATATTACCAGCAGCGCGTCATCATAATTCCACGGGTTTCTGCGGATGAAGCTTATAATATTCCTGTCGCTGTCGCATGAATTGACCCACTCGAACGTGTCGGGGTTTTTTGAGTCTGCGTAGAGACACGGATGCGACCTGTATACCGAGATCAGACGTCTGAGGCACTCCATAATGTCGCGGTGCCCCATGCTGTCGGCAAGCTCCCAGCCGATCTGACGGTTCTCGTCCCACTCTCTGTTGTCGCCGAAATCCTGTCCCATAAATATGAGCTTTTTGCCGGGATGAGTGAATTGGTAGGCGTACAGCGATTTTAGTGTTGCAAACTGCTCTTCGATGCCGCATGGCGCTTTGTAGAGCATCGGCTTTTTGAGGTGCACCACCTCGTCATGACTGAGCACGAGAATAAAGTTTTCCGTGAAGGCATAATCCGGGGAATGGGTGAGCTTGCCGTGCTCCCAATGTCTGTAAATGGGGTCTGTGCCGATGTATTTCAGCGTGTCGTTCATCCAGCCCATGTTCCATTTGAAGTTGAAGCCGATGCCGCCTTTTTCAACCGGTTCCGTGATCCCCTGCATTATGGAGGAATCCTCCGCTATGATGAACGCGCCGTATCTGCGCACGGTTTTGTTGAGACTGCGCAGAAACGCGATGCTTTCAAGATTTTCGCTGCCGCCAGATTTGTTCGGCCGCCACTGGTATCGCCCAAAGCTTGTGTGCAGCATCGAAGCCACCGCATCCACGCGCAGCGCGTCGATATGGAACTCGCGCAGCCAATACATCGCGCTTGAGATAAGGAAGCTCCTGACTTCGCTTTTTGAGTGGTCAAACGCCATTGTGCCCCATTCGGGGTACTCCGCCATCAACGGGTCGGACGATTCGTAGAGCGCAGAGCCGTCAAAATGCTCAAGGCCGAAGCTGTCCTTGGGAAAATGCGCCGGGACCCAATCCAGAATCACGCCTATGCCGCTCTGATGCAGCCTGTCCACAAAATATCTGAAATCGTTCGGACTGCCGTAGCGGCTTGTAGGCGAGAAAAAGCCTGTTACCTGATATCCCCACGACCCGTCGAACGGATACTCGCATATGCCGATAAGCTCAACATGCGTATAGCCCATATAGGTCACATAATCCGCGACCTGATCGGCAAGCGTGCGGTAGTTGAGAAATCCGTCCTCATTGAGCGAATAGTCCTTTTTCCATGAGCCGAGATGCAGTTCGTATATCGCCATCGGCCTTTTGACGGCGGTTTCGCCCGCACGCCTGTCCCATGCCGCGTCCCCCCACTTATAGCCGCTGAGCGGACACACGACAGAGCAGTTAGCCGGACGCTTCTCACTGAAAAACGCGTATGGATCGCTCTTCCAGCGCTTCACGCCGTCACAGCCCTCCACAAGGAAGCGGTAAAGCTCACCGGGGCGGACGCGGGGTACAAACAGCTCCCACACGCCGTCCTCCGAGCGGGTCATTCTTCCGCGCTCACCCGTCCAGTCGGTCTTATCCGTGAGCACGGCACAGGAGCGGGCGTTCGGTGCCCAGAGCGTAAAGCGCACGCCGCTTGTGCCGTTTTCGCGCCTGATGTGGGCGCCCATATGTTTATATGCATGGTGATCCGTGCCGGAATGAAATTTTTCGCGTTCCGTGATCTGCTTTTCGGTCATGAGCCTGCTCCTCCTCGATAATAATGGAAACATTATATCACGCCTGTTTGACTTGTAAAAGCATAATGTGTTAAAATGTTCATGTATAAAACCTCATGCATGAGCACCTCACCGCAAAATGCACAAATGGCGCTGCATGAAGTCCTGGTGTATCGTTTCTTATTTTGCTGTGAATACGCTTTTCGAATAAGAATGGGAGCGGAAACATGAAAACTCTTATTGAACTTTACGACGAAAGACCGCTTGAAAACGTCCTCAGTACGGATATGTTCAGACCGGAACGCACGATCTTTATCTGCGACGAAGCATCTGCGGAGGGCGGCGCGCAGCGTAAGCTGAAGGATTATTTCCGTTACCGCGGCATAGAAACGGAGCTGGTTTTCGTTTCCGCAAAGCACTATTCTGCAAGCTCAGTGCTCAGGAGTCTGCGCCGGGTGACGGATATGTACCCCGACTGCGCGATAGATATCACCGGCGGTACCGACGACGAGCTGTTTGCCTCCGGTATGCTCTGCGCCGAGCGGGACGTTCCCGTTTTCACATACTCGATCAAGCGCAACAGTTTTTACAGCATCAGCAATGCGCCGTTTCACGATGCAATGAAGTGCACCATTGAGTATAAGGCGGAGGACTTTTTCCGCATGGCAGGCGGTTCTATGCGGCGGGGAAGGGTGGATAATGCCATTCTTGAAAATTATTTTGACATAATAGACCCGTTTTTCACTGTTTTTATGAAAAACCGCAGAAAATGGGGCGATATCGTTTCGTATATCCAACGTGTTTCCCATGTCCCGAAAGAACAGCCGGTTACGCTGAAGGCAAAGGGCGATTATATCGTAAAGGGCGACAGGGGACGCCGCATAAGCGCGCCGGAAACCGCGCTCCGGGAGCTTGAAGAGATCAGCATGATAAAAAATCTTGTTATCGTTCCCGATAGCGCAGTCAGCTTTACTTTCAGAGACGAGCAGGTGAGAAAGTGGCTTAGGGACGTCGGAAGCGTGCTTGAAATATACATATACAAGAAGTTTGCCGACAGCGCCCTTTTCAACGATGTGCATACAAGCGTTGTGGTCGATTGGGAAAAGAACGTCAACCGCGACAGCGTGACGAACGAGATCGACGTTATGGCCGTCCGCGGCGTGATACCCGTTTTTGTAAGCTGCAAGACCTGTGCGGTCAGCACGGAAGCGCTCAACGAGCTTGCTATACTGCGCGACCGCTTCGGCGGCAAGGGCGCACGTGCGGCGATCGTTACCTCAGAGCGGGGGACGGCGGTTATGCGCAACCGTGCGCGTGAGCTTGATATCGCGGTTTTTGAGCAGCAGGATCTTATCTCCGGCGGCTGGAAGGAAAAGCTTGCTGCGCTGATGAGAAGATGAGCAGAGAAAAGCAGGATAAAAGCCGTCTGCGGTGCATATGAGCGCCGCGGACGGAAATTTTAAACAGCCGGGAGGAAAATATAACTATGGCAGAAAGACCGGAATTGAGCGAGGTGCGCACAAGTGCGGAGTTTCGCACTTTTTATTATCTGAAAGAGGAACTGACCGCTTTTTGCCGGGAGCGTGGAATACCGTCCGCCGGCGGGAAGCCGGAGATCGCGGACAGGATAGCGCGTTATCTCGATACCGGGGAGATACTTGCACCGAAAACCGTGCGACGCGCAAAGCCTTCTGCAGCGGAGATCACGCCGGATTCGCTGATAGAAAGTAATTTTTCGTTTTCGGAAAAGAACAGGGCTTTTTTCAGAGAACGGATCGGAAAAGGCTTTTCATTTAATGTCGCGTTCCAAAAGTGGCTGAAAGGAAATGCGGGGAAAACATACGCCGATGCGGTCGAGGCATATTACCGCCTTCGGGAGGAGGCAAAAACGCAGAAAACGCAGATAGGCAGGCAGTTTGAGTACAATACATATATACGCGATTTCTTTGCTGACAACAAAGGCAAATCTTTGGATGACGCGATAAGATGCTGGAAATACAAAAAGTCCCGGCAAGGCCATAACCGTTATGAAAGAGCCGATCTCGCCGCTCTGGAGCATGAGGAGTGAACGATCATGGAGCAGACTCACTGCCGGACGCCGCTTCCCTGAAAAATAATTGTCGGTTTTTTCACATGTGAATTGTTGCCTTTTTAACACGGTTATTGATATTTTGTTAACTTTTCTTGCAATTTTGCGCGGAGTAGTATATCATATACTCAACTGATATAACACACTAAAAAAGAAAGGATGCCTGCCCTTTGCAGAGTATGCAGAACGGCAGCGGAAGACATGATATGAAAACCAATTATGAACATATGCTTACCCTTGGTATAAATGAGCTTGCGTCGTTCCTCGCAAAAGCGTTCAATCTGAACATTGTGGATGTTGCCAAGTGGCTGTGCGCCCCTGCCGACTGAACAGAATATTAAAAACGGAGGCTTCGGCCTCCGTTTTTTTATGTAATAAGCTGTTGCAAATGTGACGCCGATATTATAAAATATCTGCGATAAAAAGAAATCAGGAGCACGATTGAATGGATGCAGCCGCAGTCGGAACACTTTATATTGTTGCCACGCCGATAGGCAATTCACAGGATATGTCGCCGCGTGGCAAAAAAATCCTCTCGGAGGTGGACATTATTGCCGCCGAGGATACGCGCCGGTCAATGGTGCTGCTCAATAAGCTTGAGATAAGAAATAAGCTTACCGCGAACCACAAGTTCAACGAATACGGCAAGGCAAAATACTACATAAATGAAATGCTTTCCGGAAGATCCGTCGCCGTTATCACCGACGCCGGTACGCCATGCATCTCCGATCCGGGGAATGAGCTTATAAAGGCGGCGATCGAGGCGGGCATCCGCGTCGTCGGTATTCCGGGCTGCTGTGCGGCGGTCACGGCGCTTTCCGTGTGCGGCTTTGACCTTACAAGCTTTGTGTTTTACGGCTTCTTTCCGAGAGAAAACGTCGAGCGTAGACGCCTGATCGAAAAAATGCGCCGCGGCGACTCAAGGACCTTTGTGCTTTACGAATCGCCGAAACGCATTATGGATCTGGTCGATTTCTTCATTGATACCGGCGTGAAATGCCGTATGTGCTTGTGCAACGATATGACAAAGCTGCATGAGATGACCTTCCGCGGAGCTCCCGCCGAGGTCAGGGACGCGCTGCTTGCCAAGGGCAATTATGACAAGGGAGAGTATGTCGCGGTCGTTGAAATTGATGAGGATTATATCTTCAATAAGGTCGAACACACGGTATCAGCTGAGGCGATGCTGGTCGATGCGATGATAAGCGGCGGCATCTCCGCAAAGGAGGCCGTTGCGGCGGTCATGGCGGATGAAAACAATTCTTACAGCAAAAATGAGCTGAAAGCCGCCGCGCTCAACCTTAAAAGACTGTTCGGAGGCTGATATGGAAGAAAAAGCGTCAAGACTTTTGGCTGATTTTGAAGCGGCGCTTCCGATGCTTGAAAAGGCGGTGCTGAGCCAGCCGGCGAAGCCTATTTTTGACTCAAAGGTCACGATCCGCCCAATCGCCTCGAAAAGCGGACGCATATTTCAGGCGGAACGCTTCCGCGGGACAAAGGTTTTCCATGAAAATCTCGCTGCCGACGCGCTTTTGAAGCTTTTTCGAGACGAGCTTGACGGGCGCTACCGGCAAGTGCTCATTGTCGCTTCCGGGACGGCTGCGCAGTATTCGCTCAAGGTGAACGGCAGCTATAAACGGAGCGTCGCTCCCGCCGTTCCAAGACCCGCAGACGCATTGAGCCATAACCGGGAGAAAAGCTACATTCTCACCGAGGGCGAGAATATCCCGGCGCTTGTCGATCTGGGCGTTTTCAGCGCGGACTTTCATATTGTGAAGGTAAAATACGACAAATATAAGCAGATAAACCGCTTTATTGAACTTGTCGATCAGGCAATATCGAAGGACGGGCGGGAAAAATTCACCATTCTTGATTTCGGGTGCGGCAAATCGTATCTGACGTTTATCCTGTATTATTATCTCACGGTGAAGCGCGGTGTCGAGGCGGAGATCATCGGCTACGACCTCAAGGAGGATGTGGTCGAAAAATGCGGCGCCATTGCTGAAAAATACGGATACTCCGGGCTGCATTTCGTCCGGGCGGATGTATCACGCGATACGCTTTACGATAAGCATATCGATATGATAGTCACGCTCCATGCCTGCGACACGGCGACGGACTACGCGCTTTTCTGCGCGTTGAGCAGGAAGGCGGATTATATTTTTTCCGTGCCATGCTGCCAGCATGAGGTCAATCTGAGCATAAAAAAGGGCGGGGAGCTGGACATATTTCTGGAGCACGGCATAATAAAGGAGCGTATGTGCTCCCTGCTGACGGATTCCATACGCGCCGATGTGCTTGAGGATATGGGGTATAAGGTCGATCTGATAGAGTTTATCGACTTTGAACATTCTCCGAAAAATATCATGCTGCGCGCCGTCAGAACCGTGAAAACGGGACGGAGCAGGATAGAGCGGGCGAAGGAGCTTGCAGCGCGCTACGGCTTTGAGCAGACACTCTTGAGACTGACGGGCAATTTATAAATTGATGGTAATAATTTTATCTGAAAAGAGGTAAATTGATATGATAATGGATTGCGAAAAGTATGTAGGCAAATGTGTCTGCGGCAGAGAGCATACCCTTGAAACGCGCAAGGTAGTTGTGGATTACGGTGCGCTTGACCGTTTTGAGGAGTATATGCAGGAGCTTGGACTGACCGGAAAGCGTGCGGTAGTATATGATACCGTCATATACAAGCTTACCGAGGGCAAGCATGTCAAGGCGGATCAGGAGATAGTGCTTGAGGCGCAGGGGCTGAGAGCGGAGGATACGCTCATTGAGGACATGATGACGAAGCTTGACCACCCCGACGTCATAGTCGCTTTCGGTGCGGGAACTATAATGGATTTCGGCAGATATCCTGCGTATAAGCTGGGCATACCCTTTGTCGCCATTCCCACACTCGCTTCCTCCGACGGCTTTACCGCGAACATCTGCTCTGCCATTCTAAACGGGCAGAAGAAGTCCACGCCGATGTGCGCCCCTGTTCTCGTTGTGGCTGACCTCGATATTATCAAGGGCGCGCCGAAGCGCCTTATCGCCAGCGGAATAAACGATATTCTGGCAAAATACATTTCTCTTGCCGACTGGAGAATTTCAAAGCTCGTCGCAAACGAATATTACTGCCCCATGGTGGCGGAGCTTGCCGAGCACGCGCTCAAGCTCATGCGCGGCGCGGCGGACAAGTATGCCGCGACCGGCGAGGCTGACCACGAAGCAATGACCATGGCGCAGATGGAGAGCGGCCTTACCATGCAGCTGCTCAATCACTCACGCGCCGCTTCCGGTGCGGAGCATCTGATGGCGCATCTTGTGGAGATGCACCCGCCGCGCTTTGAAAACGCCGAGGGTATACACGGCGAGTGTGTCGGCGTCGGCACCTTTGCCTGCGTCAAGGAGTATCACCGCCTTGCCAAGCTTACGCCCAAAGCAAAAAAATTTGAGCCGCTCACCGCCGAGTGGGTAAGGGAAAAGTTCGGCGACAGGCTCTTTGACGGCATCATGAAGGAAAACGAGAACGACGTTCTCGGCACATTTGATCCGCAGAATATCGTTGACCATTGGGACGAGATAAAGGACATCATTGCAACGATCCCGCCCGTGGAAGAGATGGAAGAGCTCTACAAGAGCTGCGGCTGCAAGTACCTGCCTGAGCATATCGGCATAGACCCGGCCCTCGGCGATGAGATGCTGCATATCTCTGCCGCTATACGCAACCGTCTCACGCTTGTGCGTATGGAGCGCGTGCTGGACTTTGAATGATTTTTGGACGGCTGTAACAAAGCACAACCGACGGCGTATATAAGGACAAAGGCAAAACACAACCGACAGTTTTGCAATTGAGAAAAGGAGACAACTATTATGGCGGAAGTAAACGAAAAAGAACTCAACGAGGTATCTGGCGGCGCGGCAGGCGGATACTTTGCCTATACCGTCGTCTACGGCGACACTCTTTCCGGCATAGCGAAGCGTTTCAGAACCGATGTCAAGACGCTCCAGCAGCTCAACAACATTGCAAACCCGGACGTTATCAAGGTGGGGCAGGTGCTGGTCGTTCCCACTTCCAACACTCCCGGCTGGCTCTGATAAGCAGCCTTTTTTGTCAAAGAAGCAAGCTTCTTTGACAAGCTAACCCCCTGCACCGGTTCTGATCGGTGCAGGGGGTTCACCGTTATATGCGCTTCCACTTCGCGCCGTTTGGAATGTCGGTAAGCTCTATACCGGCGGCTTTCAGTTCGTCCCTGATCCTGTCGGCTTCGGCAAAGTTCTTTGCTTTCTTTGCGTCCTGACGAGCCTGAATTTTTGCCTCTATTTCAGGATCGCTTTCGCCGGACTCGGAGAAGATGGTAAAGCCTGCGGGCGCGGCTGCCTGCTTTTTAAGCTCCTCACGCTTCTTCGCGGCCTTCTCAAGCAGTGAAAGACCCAGAACCGTGTCAAAAAGACCGATCACGTAGAGCTTGGTCGCGTCGTTCGTCTTGTACTTGAGTACGTCGTAGAGCGACGTTACGGCAAGAGAGGTGTTGAGATCGTTATCCAGTGCGGAACGGAATTTTTCGTCAAGCGCTTTGACGGCGTCCTCGTCGAGAGGCTCATCCCCGGCGTTGAGTGCGGCGATTTTGTTTATGAGCTTCTGATAGGTGCCTTGTGCGTTGTCGAGATTCTCCCATGTGAAGACAAGGGACTTGCGGTAATGGCTCTGGAGGCAGAACAGACGGTAGGCGAGCGGATCATAGCCTTTTTCCTCAAGCAGCGACACCGTGAGAAATTCGCCCTTGGACTTGGACATTTTTCCGCTGTTTGTGTTCAGGTGGAGGACATGCATCCAATAATTGCACCATTTATGCCCAAGATAGCTCTCAGATTGCGCAATTTCATTGGTGTGGTGGGGGAAAGCATTGTCTATCCCGCCGCAATGGATATCAAGATCCTCGCCGAGATGCTTCATGGAAATGCCGGAGCACTCGATGTGCCAGCCGGGGTAGCCTACGCCCCAGGGAGAATCCCATTTGAGTGCCTGATCTTCAAACTTGGACTTGGTGAACCACAGCACAAAGTCGTTCTTGTTGCGCTTGTTGGTATCCTCGTCAACACCCTCACGGACGCCGACGTCCAGATCTTCTGCGTTGAAGTCGTTGAACACGTAATATTTTTCAAGCTTGGAAGTGTCGAAATAGACGTTTCCGCCGGCAAGGTAGGCATAGCCGGTGTCAATAAGCTTGGTGATTATCTTGATATATTCGTCGATGCAGTTCGTCGCGGGCTCCACGACATCGGGGGTTTTGATGTTGAGCTTTGCGCAGTCGGAGAAGAAAGCGTCGGTGTAGAATTTTGCGATTTCCATGACGCTCTTATGTTCACGCTTTGCGCCCTTGAGCATCTTGTCTTCACCCTCGTCGGCATCGGAAGTAAGATGGCCGACGTCGGTGATGTTCATAACACGCTTCACATTGTAGCCGAGATAGCGCAGATATTTCTCGAGAATATCCTCCATTATATAGGAGCGGAGATTGCCGATATGCGCAAAATGGTAGACGGTAGGGCCGCAGGTGTACATCTTGACGATGTCGGGATGATTGGGAACAAATTCTTCCTTTGTTCTGGTGGCGGAATTATAAAGCTTCATTTGATCGTTCTCCTATGAATTTAATTACGAAAAAAATCATTGAAGACACTGTTTTCAGTCAGAAAACACGTCAATGTTCTTGATAAAATATTCTACGCCTGAATATACCGTCGTGACGAGGATTATCACCGTACACACCGTATTCAAAGCATTGCTGCCGGAAAACAGCAGCATCAGGGCAATGCATACCATTGTAGAGGCGGTCTTGATTTTCCCCGACCATGCTGCGGCGATAACGCGCCCCTGCTCGACCGCGATGAGCCGCAGACCGGATACGGCAAATTCGCGCATCAGCACGATTGCCACGCACCAGCCGCCCATCTGGTTGTTTTCGATGAAAAAGCACATTGCCGACAGCACGAGCATCTTGTCTGCCAGCGGGTCAAGGAATTTGCCGACGTCGCTTATCTGATTATAGTGCCTTGCGATATATCCGTCAGCAAAATCAGAGAGCGAAGCAATGACATAGACCGCAAATGCCCAGCCCAGATGACCGGTATATGCGAAAACAAGAAACACGGGGATAAGCGCAATGCGGAATAAAGTTATGATGTTGGCTGTTGTTTTGAACATATCACACCTCTTCACCATACAAAAGTCCGTCCTCAGCGGAGGTTATGAGCACATTTACCATGTCGCCCTCCTCGCAGTCTCCTGAAAACAGAACCTGACCGTCGATATCCGGCGAATCGGCATAGGAGCGGCCGACATGCCATCCGTTTTCTTCGTCGTAGTATTCGTACAGAACCTTTATCGCCTTTCCGATAAAGGAATTGCAGAAATCGTCCATTATAGGAGCCTGAAGCTCCATTATAAGCTCTGCCCGGCGCTGAGCCTCTTCAAAGTCAACATGCTCCATAGCGGCGGCGGGAGTACCCTCCTCAGGTGAAAACGGGAAAACGCCCACGCGCTCTATGCGCGCCTCCTTCAGAAACTCGCACAGCTCCTCAAACTCCGCCTCGCCTTCGCCGGGAAGCCCGGCAATAAGGCTTGTACGCAGAACAACACCGGGAATCCTCTCGCGCAGCTTGCGGAAGAGCGTGCGTATCTCCTCGCCTGTGCCGCGCCGGTTCATTGCCTTGAGTATCTTGTCGTTTATATGCTGTATCGGGATATCGAGATATTTCACTATCTTGTCGTTGGAAGCGATCTCGTCTATAAGCTCATCGTCAAACTGATCGGGATAGAGGTAGTGCAGCCTTATCCATTCTACCCCGTCGATCTCCGAGATTTTGCGGCACAACTGCGCAAGGCAGCGTTTGCCGTAAAGATCGGTTCCGTAGCGGGTTATGTCCTGCGCAATGACGATCACTTCCTTTATCCCGTGCGCCGCCATGTCGCGTACTTCCTCAAGGATGTTTTCCATTTCCCTTGAACGGTAGCGGCCGCGGATATACGGGATAGCGCAGAAAGCGCAGAAATTGTTGCAGCCCTCGGCGATACGCAGGTATGCCCACGCAGGGCCGGTCGAGATAACGCGGGGGATTTCGTCGATAGACTTGCTGTTGTCAGTGAACAGATTCATTTTCCTGTTTTCAAGAACCGTGTTGGCGGCTCCGACAATGTCTCCGAAGCTGCCCACGCCGAGAAACGCATCAACCTCCGGAAGCTCTGCGGCAATCTCCGCCTTGTAGCGTTCGGGGAGACAGCCCGTGACGATAATGCCGCCTAATTTTCCGGCCTTTTTAAGCTCTGCCATTTCAAGGATGGTATCGATCGCTTCGGTTTTGGCGGCGTCAATAAACCCGCAGGTGTTGACGATCACAAGATCGGCGCCGTCCGGTTCCGAGACCATTTCAAACCCGGCGTCATTCATCAGATATATCATTTGTTCGCTGTTTACAAGATTTTTTGCACAGCCGAGAGAGATAAGCGCGTATGTATTGTTCATAGTCGTACCTTTGCAATGTTTATTCGGCTTCGGCGGAGAAGCGTGAAAGCGCCTCCCGTATTTCCTCCCATGAATAGCCGCGGCGGTACAGCGCCTGACTTACCTTGCCTATCTGCGCCCTGTCGCACGGGTCGGTGAGGCGGGAGGAGATGAATTTGTCGATTTTTCCGCTGTTGTCGGGCGCGGCGTCAAGCGCGCCGTCCCACAGCTCACGGCAGATACCGCGTTTTGAAAGTTCGCTCTTTATGCGCCCTGCTCCGTATCCCTTGGCGGCATAATGCCGCGCCACGGCGGCGGCGTAGCTTTCGTCGTCAATAAGCCCGTTTTCCGAAAGCCACAGGACGCAGTAGTCTGCCGTGTCTTCTTCAAAGCCCTTTTCCAGCAGCTTTTTTTTGAGCTCAGCGCGGCTCATCGGTCTGCGGGAGAGATATTCAAGCGCCTTTTCGCGGGCAAGGGCGCGGTGGGAGGAGAGCCTGAACTCGTCCATAAGCGCCGCATCCAGCTCCTTGCCGGAAAACAGTCTCATATCAGTGACGACGCCGAGAGTTGTTTTTATCTCCTCACCGCTTTCAAGCGTAACGGTCAGCCGTCCCGGGCTTGTCTGCTTTATAAGGGAAACCGTCATGAAACTTACCTGATAAGCCGGGATTATCAGCCTTCGTCAAAGTCCGCAGCGCTTACGTTTACGGGCTTAGCGGCTGCAAGCTTTGCTTCCTTCTGGGCTTTGGGGGAGAGCTTCCACGCGTTCTCACGCACTTCCTGCTCAATCTTATCGCATATTTCCGGATTGTTGGAGAGGTATTCCTTCACCCCGTCCTTACCCTGAATGCGCTGGGTGCCGACGGTGAACCATGCGCCCGCTTTGTCGATTATCTCAAGCTTTACCGCAAGGTCAACTATTTCGCTGAGCTTGGAGATACCCTCACCGTAGATTATATCGAACTCTGCCTCACGGAAGGGAGGCGCGACCTTGTTCTTGACGACCTTGGCGCGGGTGCGGTTGCCTATCATCTCGCCGTTATTTTTAAGAGTCTCGATGCGGCGCACGTCAATGCGCACGGAGGCATAATATTTAAGCGCCAGACCGCCGGGAGTAGTCTCGGGGTTGCCGTACATGACGCCTATTTTCTGACGCAGCTGGTTTATGAAAATAACGGTGCAGTTGTTTTTGGAAATAGCGCCCGCAAGACGGCGCATCGCCTGGGACATGAGCCTCGCAAGCGCGCCGACGACGGTGTCGCCCACTTCACCCTCAAGCTCCACCCTCGGAATAAGCGCGGCGACCGAGTCGATAACGAGCACGTCCACAGCGCCGGAACGGACGAGTGATTCCGCAATGTCCAGAGCCTGCTCACCTGTGTCCGGCTGGGATATGAGCAGGGAGTTTATATCAACGCCGAGAGCCTGCGCGTATGCCGGCTCAAGCGCGTGTTCAACGTCAATATAAGCCGCGTCGCCGCCTGCCTTCTGCGCGGAAGCGACGATATGCAGCGCAAGTGTGGTTTTACCGGAAGCCTCGGGACCGTATATCTCAACGATCCTTCCCTTTGGAACACCGCCTATGCCGAGGGCGAGGTCAAGGGAAAGGGAACCGGTGGAAAGAGCCTCAACATTGACGGATATATCATCACCGAGGCGCATTATAGTACCCTTGCCGTAGTCTTTTTCAATTTTTGCGATTGCCGTTTCAAGAGCCTTTTTTCTGTCGCTTATGGCGGCAGAAGCGGCAGCGGCGGAAGTTTTTTTCTTTTCAGCCATATTGCGCCTCCTGTTTTAATCACGTTTTAAGAAGTTGTCATAAATGATACGATCGAAAGCCAAAAGTTCTGTATAATGCCGATAACGGGTATTTCCGGCAAAAATTACATTTTTCCGTACACAACACGGTCTATGCCGAGAGTGTCCTGCTTGACGCCGGTGCTTTCAAAACCGGCGGAATTGAGCATGTCCAGAACGGCGTCGGCCTGCCCTTCGCCGACTTCAAAGATGAGATGGCCGCCGACGCGGAGAAGGGATTTCCAGTATTTGATGATACCCTTGTAGAATTTGAGCCCGTCCGCACCGCCGTCAAGCGCCCAGACGGGCTCATAATCCTTGACGGAAGGGTCAAGTTTTGATATCTCGCCGGTGGCTATGTACGGGGGATTTGCCACGATCATGTCAAACTCCCCTATGCCGAGCGGAGGCGTGGCAAGCGCGTCCGCCTGCATACAGATGACCCGTGATATCACGCGGTTGGCTGCGGCGTTCCGGCGGCATATCTCAAGAGCGTTGGCGCTGATGTCTATGGAGACGAAGCGTGTCGCGGGCATTTCATGCCCGATCGCGCAGGTGATGCAGCCGCTTCCGCAGCACAGATCAAGGATTCTTGCGTCCATCTTTTTGCCCATGAGAAGCTCAATCGCGGTATCGACAAGAACCTCCGTATCGACACGCGGGATGAGCACGTCGGGAGTGGTGATTATCGGAAGACCGTAAAATTCCCACGTGCCGGTGATATACGCGACAGGCTCGCCGCGAAGCCTCCGCGCGGTGTAGTCGGTGACCTTTTCTTCTATCTGGTTGCTGGCGTAGAGATTCATGTCCCGCAGAAGCTCGGCGACCGATTTGCCGGCGGCGGCGGCAACGATATAACGCGCCTCCTGATTGAACGCCTCTATCCCGCGCTGGCGGAGGACGGTTCTCGTGTTGAGGTATATGTCGTTATAGGTTTTCATCTTTATTTACCCCATTCGTCAGAGCCTTTTTCATCGGGAATGACAAGCTCCATCGCCCGTATCGCGCACTCAATCATACCGTCATCCGGCTCACTCGTGGTGATGTGTTGGAGCCATTTGCCGGGGGCGGAGAGGAAAGCGGAAAGCTTGTTGTCGTGCATACCGCACCAGCGGTTTATTTCATAGCTGATGCCCACGACAAGAGGCAGCAGCAGAAGATGGCAGCCGATGCGCGGAAGCGTTGCGCTGACCTTGACAACGGAGTTTACAAGGATGCTGACGACCATGACGACGAGCAAAAAGCTTGTGCCGCAGCGGGGATGAAAGCGAGACTCCGGACGGACGTTCTCGACCGTCAGTTCCTTGCCGTGCTCATATGCGAATATCGTTTTATGTTCCGCGCCGTGGTAGGAGAACAGACGCTTGACGTCGGGCTGCATTGCGCACAGACGCATATATATAAGCAGTATGATGACCCTCATTGCGCCTTCGCAGAGGTTGCGCACAAAGAAGCTGTGTGTAAACGGCTTTATGAGACTCACAACGAATGTAGGCAGGAAGACGAACAGGAACAGCGACAGGGCAATGCCCAGTACAACGGCGACGCCGATAACGATCTTTTTCGCCTTTTCTTCGGAGAAATGTTCTTCTATCCACTTATCCAGCTTGTCAGGTTCGCCCTGATCTTCGATGGGGATAAGATCGGCGGAGTAGGTAAGCGCGGTCATGCCGTTTATGAGCGAGGAGAGGAAAATGGCGCAGCCTCTTATGAGCGGCCAGCCGAGAATGGGATATTTGTCCTTTATGAATTTAAGCTCATCGACTTTTTCGACAAGCCCGTCCTTTGTACGGCAGACGATCGCCTGCTTTTTCGGACCGCGCATCAAAATACCCTCAATGAGCGCCTGACCGCCTATCGAGGTGCGGAAAGAACAAGATTTTTCAGACATATTTTCACCTTTTTTTACTTCTATATTGTTATATTCCGGAACGTTTCCCCGCCGCGTGTCAGCTGCTGCTCAGCGGGAGTACGATCTCGACTCTGCATCCGCCGCCATCGGCGTTTGAAATATTCAAAGTGCCGTCGTGGCGGGAGATTATTTCATCGCATACGGAAAGCCCGATGCCGGTGCCGCGGTTTTTGGAGCTGCCCTTGTAGAATTTCTCCTTGACGTGGGGAAGCTCAGCGTTCGGAATACCGTGGCCGTAATCGCGGAAAACTATGTGCACCCCGTCCGCATTCGCCGTCATGGATACGTCAAGCTTTTTCCCGTCGCCGCCGTGCTTGACGGCGTTGTCCATAAGGTTGAGGAAAACCTGTTTGAGCCGTTCCGGATCGCCGGGGATGAGCGGGATCTCTGCGGGGGGAGCGGTATAATTAAGCTCCATCCCGGCCTGCTTCAAAAATTCGCCGTAAGTAAAGAGCGCATCCTCAAGCTCAGCCGCGATGTCGATAAGCTCGACACGCAGGTTGAATCGCCCGTCCTGAATACGCGTGAACTCCAGAAGCTCCGTCACCATTCTGGTGAGCCGTTCTGCCTCTTTGGAGATTATGTTTATGCCGCGGAGGGAATCGCCCT
This sequence comes from bacterium, assembly GCA_963617275.1. Lineage (GTDB taxonomy): Bacteria > Bacillota > Clostridia > Oscillospirales > Oscillospiraceae > Limivicinus. The sequence goes on along the minus strand of CAVENX010000013.1, from coordinate 34,138 downwards.
TGACGGCAGGGTCGTATGCAATCGTTTCTGCCCAGCCGGTTATCGCCGTCAGCGGTGTACGCAGCTCATGCGAGATCTGGGAGATAAATTCCGTTCTGGACTTTTCCGCACCGGCGACCTTTTCGGACATATTGTTTATTTCCGCCGTAAGATTGCCGAGTTCGTTTTCAAATTTATCCTCCATCTGAATACCGTAGCTTCCGCCGGCGATACGCGAGGCGAAGCTTGTCAGGTCATTGATAGGGCTGCTGACGCAGCGCCTGAACCATATATTGAGAAGAATGAGATATACGCATATGATAAGCAGGATAACAGCGCCCCATACCGTATTTCCGTTGTGTATCAGCCACATACCGAGAATAATAAGAGCTATCGACGCAACGCTGGAGGCAAGAAGCTGGTTTTTCAGTGTTTTGAACATTTACCGGTTACTTCCTAAAATTTTTTGATCAAAAGCAGTGGTTTCATTCAGAGCCTGTGCCTGACGCCGCGGCAGAGCCGCGAAAATGGCGGACGGTTCGCACGGACAGCCGTTTACAATGACCTGTCCGTCACACGCGTGGTCAGTATCCCCATTTGTAGCCGTAGCCCCACACGGTGGTGAGATATTCCGGCTCGGTCGGGTCGCTTTCGATCTTGATGCGCAGTCTTCTGATGTTCACATCGACGGTTTTGAGCTCTCCGGCAAAATCATTGCCCCAGACGGCGGCAAGGATATCCTCTCTGGACATCGCCTTGCCGGGGTTTTCCATAAACAGCTTCATGAGCAGATATTCTATCTGCGTAAGCTTGAGACGCTGACCGTTCTTTTCAAGCGTACGGTTGCGTGTGTTGAGCAGGAACGGGCCGCTCGTGAGCTCGGGCGGGGTCTTCTCCTCGTCGCCTACATCGAGACGGCGCACGAGTGCGTCTACCCTTGCGGTCAGCTCAGCGGGGGAGAATGGCTTTGTGACATAATCGTCCGCACCTGTCATAAGTCCGGTCACTTTGTCTATCTCCTGGCTTTTGGCGGTGAGCATGATGATACCCATCTTGGAGCCGGAAGCGCGTATACGGCGGCAGACCTCAAAGCCGTCAATATCAGGCAGCATGACGTCGAGCAGTGCAAGACAGATATCCGGATTTACCTTGAGCTTTTCAAGCGCCATCGCGCCGTTTTCCGCTTCGATAGGCTCGTATCCGCTTCGGCGCAGATTGATGACCACAAAGCTTCTGATGTTGGATTCGTCTTCAAGTACAAGTATCTTTTTCATATAAGCCGGCCTCCTTGCGGGGGATTTTTAATATAATTTCGCTGCCTGAAATAGGCAAAGTACATCACATTACAATTACACTCTCAAATTATAACATATCTTTTACAAAATTCATAGCCATAGTTGCAAAAAAATAAAAAATTTTTACATATAAATTACATATTATGTTAACTTGCGGTGAAAAGGCGTTATTTTATTGATTATTTGTGGCAATGCTGATAAAATAATAAACATGAAAAACAGAAAAAATCTTGCGGTCGGGATACTTGCCCATGTGGACGCGGGGAAGACCACGCTGTCGGAAGCAATGCTGTACCGCTCCGGAAAAATCAAAAAATTAGGCAGGGTCGATCACAGGGACAGCTTCCTTGACACGCATGAGCTTGAAAGGGCGCGAGGGATAACCATATTTTCCAAGCAGGCGCTGCTGAGCCTTGCCGGAACCGACATAACACTTATGGACACGCCCGGTCATGTGGATTTCGCGGCGGAGACGGAACGCACCTTGCAGGTGCTTGACTATGCCGTGTTAGTGATAAGCGGGACGGACGGCGTGCAGGCGCATACGGAGACGCTGTGGGCGCTTCTTAAGCGTTATAATGTGCCGGTTTTCGTGTTCGTGACGAAAATGGATGTGGCCGCATGCGATCGGGATGCGCTGCAAAAGCAGCTGTGCAGCATGTTCGGAGACGGATGTGTTGATTTTACGCACAGGGACGCGGATTTTGAGGAAAAGCTTGCCGTTTGCTGTGAGGAAGCAATGGAAAGGTTCCTTGAAAGCGGGGCGCTGTCCGAGGCGGATATTGCACGGCTTACAGCCCGGAGAAAGCTTTTCCCGTGCTTTTACGGATCGGGGCTCAAAGCCGACGGTGTTGACGCGCTTCTTGAAGCGCTTGATACGCTCACCCTGCAAAAGAACTATCTGGATGAATTTGCTGCAAGGGTATATAAAATAGGGCGCGACGCGCAGGGAAACCGCATGAGCTTTATGAAGCTCACCGGCGGAAGTCTCTCTGTGCGGCAGAGCGTCAGATATACGGACGAAGACGGCGAAGGGCACGAGGAGAAGGCAACGGCGATAAGGCTTTATTCGGGCGCAAAATTCGAGAACGCGGAAACGGTGTGTGCCGGGCAGGTGTGCGCCGTTCTGGGGCTGTCGGCGACATACCCGGGCGAAGGTCTCGGCACGGAGAAGGACGGCGCGCCGCCTGTGCTTGAGCCGGTCGTGAGCTACACGGTACTGCTCCCGCCGGATAAGGACGCGAGGGTGCTGTATCCGAAGTTCATGCAGCTCCAGGAGGAAGACCCGCGCCTTCATATAGTATGGAATGAAAAGAGCAAAAAAATCTCTGTAAGGCTTATGGGCAGGGTTCAGACGGAGATTTTCAGAAGCCTTGTGAAGGAGCGGTTCGATACCGATATCCGGCTTGACACGGGGCGCGTCATGTACCGTGAGACCATAAAGAACACTGTCGAGGGCGTGGGACATTTTGAGCCTCTGCGCCATTATTCGGAGGTTCACCTGCTTATGGAGCCGCTGCCGAGAGGGAGCGGGATCGTCATCACATCCTCATGCAGCGAGGATGTGCTTGACAGAAACTGGCAGAGACTTATTCTCACGCATCTTGCGGAAAAGACGCATATCGGCGTTCTGACGGGTTCGCCCATAACGGATATAAAAATAACGCTTGTCTCCGGCCGTGCGCATCTCAAGCATACCGAAGGCGGTGATTTCAGGCAGTCCACTTACAGAGCCGTCCGGCAGGGGCTTATGCAGGCGGAAAGCGTTCTGCTTGAGCCGTGGTATGCGTTTTCCTCGGAGGTTCCGACCGGACAGACGGGCAGACTTATCTCGGATGTGCGCGCAATGGGCGGCGAGATAGACACACCAGAGGACAGGGACGGCATGACGCGTGTAACGGGGCGCGCACCCGTCGCGTCGATGAACGGGTATATGGATACGCTTGTCGCATATACACGCGGCAGGGGGAGACTTACCCTGCGCCCCGAGGGATACAGGCCTTGCCGCAGCCCGCAGGAAATAATCAATGAGATAGGCTATGACGCCGCGTCGGATACGGAGAATACTTCCGATTCTGTTTTCTGCGCGCATGGGGCAGGCTTCAGCGTGCCCTGGGACAAGGTGAAGGATTATATGCATCTTGAAAGCTGTCTTGCCGAAAAGAAGGAGCCGGAGTTTACTGCGCACCGCAGCATCAGCATCGACCAGAAGGAGCTTGAAGCGATAATGGAACGGGAGTTCGGCCCTATCAGAAGGCCGCAGTATTCCGCACCCGTTGTCAACGCCGCGCCGGACGCGCAGATGTATATCGCTCAAAAAAAGAAATATATAATAGTAGACGGGTACAACCTGATCTTCGCGTGGGATGAGATGAAAGCCCTTGCTGCGGAAAAGCTCGACCTTGCGCGTGCAAGACTTATGGATGTGCTTACAAGCTACTGCGGCTATACCGGCAGTGAGCTTGTGTTGGTGTTCGACGGGTTCAGAACGCCGGGCAATCCCGGCTCACGGGAGGAGCACGGCAATATCCGCGTTGTCTACACGCCGGAGGGAGAGACGGGCGACGCCTATATCGAGCGTCTTGTGAACGACATCGGCAAAAATTATTCCGTGCGGGTCATTACCTCGGATAATCTCATACGCGTCTCGGCCATGCGCTCCGGCGTACTGCGCACATCCTCGGGCGAGTTTATAAAGGAGCTTGAATGGGTGCTTTCGCAGATAGACGAGCTGTTGAAAAGAACGAACAGCGGCGCACATAAAACAAAGCTGACCGAAAGTAATACGAAAAATGGAAAATAACGAACTTATAAAAAGAGCGGAAGATCTTAGAGAACGCTGTGAGCGCAGCTGCACCGTGACGCATACGAACTTCCTCACCCCTGCGGAGAGCTATGAGCTGGCGCAGTATTTCAAAAACCGCGCCGGCTGCACACTTGTGTTTTTCGGTGGCAGCGGGGAATGTGAGCGTAAAATTGCATTTTTTCTGCCTGAATATATGGATGAAGAGAGCTTTGACGGGGCGGAGTATATTTCGGCCGTAAAGCTCATGGCGTATTTCGGCACCCCTGCACACCGCGACTATATGGGCGCTATCCTTGGCTTGGGTATCGGCAGAGAGCGCATAGGCGATATTGCCGTGCATGACAATACCGCGTTTGTTTTCTGCGTACCGTCGGTCAGACCGCTCATTATGCAGCTTGAAAAGGCGGGCAGGGTCACTGTAAAGGCGGAGGAGATACAGCTTGATAATGTGCCTGTGCCGGAGAGAAAGGTAAAGGAAATGACTTTTACCGTTTCAAGTATGCGCCTTGATGCGGTCACGGGCGGAATGTTCGGCATTTCGCGCACCGAGGCGGCAAAACAGATCGGCATGGGGCTTGTCAGCGTCAACTATTCCGCCTGCGAAAAGCCTGATCATACCGTCAGAGCCGGGGATATTATCACCGTCCGCGGCAGGGGCAAGGGCAGCGTCACGGGTACCGGCGGCAGTTCCCGCAAGGGCAGGCTTTTCGTGTACGCGGAAGTACTTGCTTGAACAGGAGCGTTTAAACCTGCTTTATTCAGAATAAATTTTTTGGAGACGTTATATGGATCAGGAAAAGGAACTGTACGAAATATCGGGGACTGTTGACTCCGTTATATATAAAAACGAGGAAAACGGATATACCGTTTTGAGACTTCGTGACGGGAACGGAGAGAGCGTCACCGTTACGGGGACTTTTCCGTATGCCGCAAACGGCGAGTCGATGATAGTCACCGGCGAATGGACGACACATTCCGTCCACGGCCGACAGTTTAAAGCCGAATTTGCCCAGCGCCTTTTGCCCACAAACGCCTCTGCGATATATGAATTTCTTGCGGGCGGCGCGGTCAAAGGCATAGGCCCGGCCACGGCGTCGCTTATTGTCAATGAATTCGGAGACAAAACGCTTGACGTGCTGGAAAATTCACCGGATAAACTTGCGAAGATCAAGGGAATAAGCGCCGCCAAGGCACAGCAGATATCCAAAAGCTTCCGCCGGCAGGCGGGTGTGCGCAGGATCATGGAATTTGTCTGCTCGTTCGGCCTGCGCCCGATCCTTGCCATGCGCATGTACCGCTTTTACGGTGACGAAGCGATGGGAATACTGCGTGAAAACCCATATATACTTGCCTCGTCCCATATCGGCGGAAGCTTTTCCGAGGCGGATACGCTTGCGCTTGAAATGGGGCTTGAGGGCAACAATGCAAACCGGATAAAAGCGGCCTGCCTTTTTGAGCTTGTGCATAATTCCGGCAACGGCCATTGCTTTATTCCGCGTGAAAAGCTTGCCGCCGTTACGGCGGAGCTTATCGGCGTTGAGTACGATGAGGCGCAGGAGAGCATAGACAAGCTTATCGAAAGCGGCGAGCTTATATTCGAGCAGATAGCCGGGGTTGACGCCTGCTATCTTCCGGAGCTTTATTATGCCGAGGTCAACGCCGCGGAAAATCTTGCCCGTATGTGCAAAAGAAAATACGGCGATAAGGCGGATATATTGAAGCTCATTTCACACCTTGAGGCCGCTCAGGGCATACACTATGCGCCGTCTCAGAAGCAGACGCTGAAGTTTGCGCTTGAAAACCAGCTTGTTGTCATAACAGGCGGCCCCGGTACGGGAAAAACAACGTCCGTGAGGGCGATACTCGCGCTTTTTGATACCCTCGGGCTGAAAACGCTGCTCACCGCCCCGACGGGCAGAGCCGCGAAGCGCATGACTGAGCTTACCGGGCGCGATGCCTCCACCGTTCACCGTCTGCTTGAGGCAAAATTTGCCGAGGACGGGGAAAAGGTCGTTTTCACAAAGGACGAAAGCGACCGCTTGGACTGCGGCGCGGTCATTCTGGACGAGTGCTCGATGGTTGACATAACATTATTCGACGCGCTTCTGAGGGCACTCCCGCCGGATGCACGTCTTGTGATGGTCGGCGATGCGGATCAGCTTCAGTCCGTTGGCCCGGGGAACGTCTTTTCGGCGATAATAAGAAGCAAGGTCGTTCCCGCTGTGCAGCTTACGGAGATTTTCCGTCAGAGCGGCGGCAGCCGCATCGTGCGCAACGCGCACATGATAAACCGCGGCGAGCATCCCGATTTTTCGGAAAATGCGGGCGATTTTTTCCGCCTGCGCAGATTGCAGGCGGCATCCGCAGTGGAGACGATAACGGAGCTGTGCGCGGTGCGCCTTCCAAATAAGATGGGCATCCCGTCCGGCGATATACAGGTGCTCTCGCCCACAAGGCGCGGCGAGCTGGGAACGCTAAATCTCAACAAGCAGCTGCAAAAAACGCTCAACCCGCCGGATAAGACGAAAGCGGAAAAGGCTTTCGGGGAAGCGGTGTTCCGCGTGGGCGACAGAGTGATGCAGATAAAAAACAACTACGATATACTCTGGCGCAGCGAAGACGGAAAAAACGCTGGAAGCGGCATATATAACGGAGATATCGGCAATATTATTGCTGTCGATACCGTGAACGAAAATCTAACGGTGAATTTTGACGGGCACATCGTTACCTACGGCTTTGATTCACTTATGGAGCTTGAGCATGCATGGGCGATGACCGTGCACAAATCCCAGGGCAGTGAGTACAGAGCGGTCATTCTGGCGCTCTCCACATCCTCACGTCTGCTCTTGACACGGAGTGTATTATATACAGCAGTGACCAGGGCGAAAAACCTGCTCATAATCATAGGCGAGGATGAAACGGCGTATCAGATGATAGACAACTCCAAGCGCTCCAACAGATACAGTGCGCTCAGAGTGAGACTGCGGGCGCTGTGCCAATGAAAATAACCGATTTTCTGCTTGAACTTTTTTATCCCAGCCGCTGTGCCTTCTGTGGGAAGCTTGTCAAAAGCGGCGAGGGGATGTGCCGGGACTGCGGCGGGAAGCTTCCTTATACGGGCGCGGTCAACGCCGTACAGTATTTTCCGGGAGTGAGCCGGTGCGTATCGCCGCTTTACTATGAGGGCGCGGTCAGGGAGGCGCTTCTGCGCTATAAATTCGGGGGCGCTGCGTCATACAGCCGCGTTTTCGGGAAAATTATGGCGAAATGTATTGACGAAATGCAATTTTCCTGCGATATTATTACATGGGTACCTTTGAGCGGCGCAAGACTGCGCAAAAGAGGCTACAATCAGGCGCAGCTTCTGGCGGAGTGCACGGCGGAAGCGCTTTCTCTGCCGTGCGTGCCGATGCTTGTAAAACTGCGCAATAATCCGGCTCAGTCCGGGATAGATGACTATAAGCAGCGGCACAGAAATGTCGCCGGCGTTTATGCCGTGCGGGAGCCGCTTCCGGCGGGAAAGCACATTCTTCTTGTTGACGATATAGTCACCACCGGCGCGACGCTCTCTGAGGCGGCGTCCGTTCTCGGAAAAGCGGGGGCGGCGGAGGTCACTGCGCTTACCGCGGCGCGCAGAAGAGATTGATGAATACTTTAAGAAACCTTTTGGGGTGAAAGATATATGAATATATTTGAAAAAGACATCGCAATAGATATGGGTACATCATCCACGCTTATTTTTGAGCAGGGCAAGGGCGTTGTCAGCAGAGAGCCGACGGTGGTCGCGGTGGACAAGTTCAGCGGCAAGATATTGAAGGTGGGTCAGGAAGCGCAGAAGATGCTGGGCAGAACGCCCGCCAATATCGTCGCCATAAAGCCGGTCAACAACGGCGTTATCTCCGACTATGAGATGACGGCGCAGATGCTCAGGGAGCTTATAAGCCGCATTACGACGGTCAGTCTTTTCAAACCCTGTATCCTTGCCTGTGTTCCAAGCAGCATAAACGGCGTTGAGGAACGCGCCGTTATCGACGCCGCGATAGAGGCGGGTGCAAGGAAAGTCTATCTTCTGGAGACTGCCGTCGCTACGGCTCTCGGCGCCGGCGTTGACATATCCAAGGCTGACGGGCACATGGTAATTGATATCGGCGGCGGCACTACCGAGGTCGCGGTGATCTCGGCAGGCGGCGTAGCGGAGTGCGAGTCTATCAAGGTGGCGGGCGCAAGCTTTGACGAGGCGATAGTGAGGTATGTGCGCAATAAGTATAATGTACGCATCGGCCTTTCCACCGCAGAGGAGATAAAGCGCAGCATCGGCTGCATAATTCAGCGCCCGGATTCCGGCATTGAGGAGGTCAAGGGTCAGAACCTCACAAACGGCCTGCCCAAGACGATCGAGCTAAGCTCTACCGAGCTTATCGAGGCGTTTGTCGAGCCGATGAACAGAATACTTGAGGCGGTGCATGCCGTCCTTGAGCGCACACAGCCTCAGCTTGTGGGCGATCTTGACAAAAACGGCATAATCATGTCCGGCGGCGGAAGCCTCATATACGGCATAGACCGCCTTATCGAACGCAGCACCGGTATCCGAACCGTCGTTGTGGACGATGCGGTTTCGTGCGCGGCATACGGTGCGGGCAAAATGCTCATGCATCTTGACGATATGCAGGACGGAATGATGAACTTTTACAGAAAACGTCAGCTCAAGGGCTGAGTAAGGAAGGAATACGGGCAATTATGTTTGAAAAGCTGTTTAACGCTAAGAAGAAGGAACCCCGCTGCTCTGCGGTTATTGTCGCCGCGGGACATTCCACGCGCATGGGCGAGGATAAGCTTTTTATGCAGCTGGGCTGTATGCCTGTCCTTGCAAGAACGCTCCTTGCATTTGAAAACTGCAAAGCCGTCGAGGAGATAGTTGTGGTCACAAGAAGCGAAAAGATAATGGAAGTTGCGGATATGTGCAAGAAATACGGCATATCAAAGACTTCAAAGGTGATTTTCGGCGGTGCGACGAGAAGCGAATCCTCGCTTGCGGGTGTGTCGGAGGTCAAAAGCGATGCCGAACTTATTGCCGTACACGACGGCGCGAGACCGTTTGTCACGGAGGATATAATTGAAAGCGCCGTTTCCGCGGCGGCAAAATACATGGCGGCGGCGCCTGCGGTCAGAATCACGGATACGCTCAAGGCGGTAGATGAAGACGGCTTTGCCATAGGCACCGTGGACAGGGAGAGCACCGTGCGCATCCAGACCCCGCAGGTGTTCAGTGCCGATCTTATAAAGGGCGCGCTTTCCAAGGCGGTGCGAGACGGGCGTGTGATCACGGACGACTGCGCCGCGATAGAGGCGATGGGCGTGAAGGTGTTCATGGTAGACGGCGACGAGGATAACATAAAGCTCACGACGGAAAAGGACATTTTTGTCGCGTCGGAGATAATAAAACGCAGGGGTGATTACAGTGAGGATAGGACACGGGTATGATGTGCACCGTCTTGCCGAGGGCAGAAAGCTCATTCTCGGCGGTGTTGAGATACCGTATGAAAAGGGACTCCTGGGACATTCCGATGCCGATGTGCTGACTCATGCGCTTATGGATTCGCTGCTCGGCGCGGCGGCAATGGGCGATATAGGCCATCTCTTTCCGGATAATGACGACAGATACCTCGGCGCGGATAGCATAGAACTGCTGAAAGCTGTCGTTCTTAAGCTTCGGGAAAAGGGGTACGCCGTTTCCAACGCCGACTGCACCGTTATCGCGCAGCGCCCCAAGCTTGCGCCGTTCATCGCGCATATGAGGGAGAATCTTGCCGCTGCAATGGGGGTGGAGGTTGATTGCGTAAGCGTAAAGGCGACCACCGAGGAGGGACTCGGCTTTTCGGGCGAAGGTCTCGGTATTGCCGCCCACGCCGTATCGCTCATAGAAAAAGCGGCAGAGTGAAGATCAAATGTGAAAACCGGCAGGGAGGAGACACTCTCTGCCGGTTTTATTTCGGCACCGCAAAGAAATATATATGAACGACACATTTACATTTTTTTAACCATTATCATGTAAAGCGGGGTATAATAACACCGTGCAGAAAACCGATTGAATACGGCGAAAAAGCGAGGAGGCTTTGATATATGAACAAAAGAGCGCTTATAGTTGAGGATGACAGCAATATTGCCGAGCTTCTGCGGCTCTATCTCGGGAAGGATGGGTTTGAGATCATGATATCCCCCGACGGCGGCAAGGCGAAGTCGATGTTTGATCTTTTCCAGCCGGACGTTGTGCTGTTGGATATTATGTTGCCCGTGAAGGACGGCTGGCAGGTCTGCCGCGAGATACGCGAAAAATCCTCCGTTCCCATAATCATGCTGACAGCCAAGGGCGAAACGAACGATAAGATAAGCGGCCTTGAGATGGGGGCGGACGATTATGTCACAAAGCCTTTCGACGTGAAGGAGCTTATTGCGAGGGTGCACGCGGTCATGCGGCGCACCGATTCAGAAGCGCCCGTCGAGAAAAAGCTTGAGTTTGACAAGCTGACGATAAATCTTGATTCATACGAGCTTATCGTTGACGGGAAAAAAGTCGAAGCGCCGCCCAAGGAGATGGAACTGCTGTATCATCTGGCATCCTCTCCCAACAGGGTCTTTACAAGAAATCAGCTTCTTGACGAGGTCTGGGGATTTGATTATTTCGGCGATTCCAGAACCGTTGACGTGCATATCAAGCGTCTAAGAGAGAAACTGGAGGGTGTTTCGGATAAGTGGAGCCTTAAAACCGTCTGGGGCGTGGGCTATAAGTTCGAAGTCTTATGAAAAGCATATATTTGAGAAACTTTGTGGCGACTGCCGTAATGGTTTCGGTGTGCTTTATAATACTTGCGTTTTCCTTTGTCGGGATAGGGCGCAATTATGTGATCAATGAGTACAGGACCGACATGGTGAACAGCGCTAAAGAGGTATCGCATATGGCCTCCGCCGTTATGCAGAACGATTCTCTTGACAGCTGGCGGATGGGCATGGCGCTGAGCACGATATCAAGCTCCACCGGCAACCAGATATTTATCGCCGATACCGACGGGTGCGTTGTGAACTGTTCGGACAGGGCGCCGGTCTGCAAGCATATCGGTACCGTGATCGGCAGCGATATCCTGACGCAGATAAACAGCGAGGGCGGCTATAACCAGATAACCAACCTCGGAGGAATATTTGACAATAACAGATATGTCGTGGCAATGCCGATTTACGAGGGCAGCGGCAGCACCCTCTGCGGCTATGTCTTTATCAATAACGTGATCGACAACATGCTTGGTGCGTGGTCGTCGTTTCTGAGCGTCGGGCTTATCGTGACAGCCGCCGTTTTTGCTGCGGCGCTTGTGATCTCACTCATATACTCGAAAAGCATGGCGCGGCCGCTTGATGAAATGGCGGCGGCATCAAGAAAATTTGCAAGGGGCGATTTCTCCGTGCGCGTCAGGCAGGAGGAGGATACCACCGACGAGATGGGCGCACTCATTGAATCGTTCAACAAAATGGCGGATTCGCTCGAACAGGCGGAGGCGCGCCGAAGTGAGTTCATCGCCAATATTTCTCATGAGCTTCGCACACCCATGACGACCATATCGGGCTTTGCCGATGGTATACTTGACGGGACAATAAGCCGCGAGGAGCAGGATAAATATCTTGTCTGCATCCGCGACGAAACAAGGCGGCTTTCAAGACTTGTCCGGGAGATGCTGGATGTGTCCCAGATGAGGGCGAGAGCGTCTGACCCAGGAAAGCGCACGGCCTTTGATCTGACGGAGCTTGTTTTGCAGATACTGCTCAGCTTTGAGAGCAGGGCGACGCAGAAGCACCTTGATGTTGACCCGCAGCTTCCGGACAACCATATCATGGTCATAGCGGATAAGGACGCCATAACGCAGGTGATATACAATCTTCTGGACAATGCGGTGAAATTCGCCGGCGAGGGAACGTGCATCACTTTGCGCCTGTATAAGGACAACGGAAAGGCGTATGTCTCCGTCAAAGACGTCGGAGAGACGATACCGCCGGACGATCTTCCCTTTATATTTGACCGATTCCACAAATCCGACCGGTCAAGGAGCATGGACAAATCCGGTGTTGGCTTGGGGCTTTATCTGGTAAAGACTATCATAAACAGCCACGACGAGGATATAGCGGTCAAAAGCGAGGACGGCGTGACCGAGTTTGTGTTTACCCTTAAACTTGCATAGTATTCGAGGTAGAAAATGGATAACAATATGAATAATGAGCGCGAATGGTACAGGAGCACCGAAGACGACCGCGCAGAGATGTCCGAAAATATGCGGAAGATCAGGAGAAGCACATCAGCATGGCGCATTGCGTGCATTGTGCTTATAGTCCTGATCCTCATAGCCGCTACTTCGGTCATAAGCGCCAGACTTGCCCGCGCCAGAGCCGACGAGGACATGAACGGCACCTTTGACGACGGCTTCCTCTGGGACGACGGCAGCGGAAAAACGCAGGATGCGGACGGAGACGGCGAAATGCCGGATTCCGCCGAGGATTTTTTTGACGGCTTTTATCAGAAGAATGAGGACACCTCCGCGAACGTGGACGTTGATATTCCGGAAAGCAAGTATGATCCGTCCTTTGAAATAGAGTTGGCTGAAAAGGGCGATGAAATGTCCCTCGGAGACCTTTATGACAGCTGCTCAAAGTCAATAGTGGCCATATACGGCTATCAGCAGGCTTCCTTTACCAACTACTACTGGGGAACCGGCGTTGTCCTCACTGAGGACGGGCTTATACTCACCAACTCTCACGTGATCGAGGGCTGCAATAAGGTCACCGTAAAGCTTGCCGACGATACGGAGTATGAGGCGTCTCTTGTCGGTGCAGACGGGATAAGCGATATTGCCGTGCTCAAGATAGAAGCCGAGGGGCTTGAACCGGCACAGTTCGGGCAGAGCGGTAGGCTCAGAGTAGGCGACGAAGTCGCCGCGATCGGGAACCCGCTGGGCGAGGAATTCAGAATGACGCTGACAAACGGAATAATTTCCGCGATCGACAGAGACATCAGCTATAAGGGACGCAGTATGGTGCTGCTCCAGGCGAATACGGCTCTCAACTCCGGCAACTCCGGCGGCGCGCTTTTCAATATGTCCGGGCAGGTCATCGGCATAACGAACATGAAAATGATGTCCAGCTATTCAAGCATTGAGGGCATAGGCTTTGCCATTCCGTCGGAAACGGTGAAAAGCGTCGTCAGCTCAATTGTTGAGCACGGCAAGGTTCTCGGCCGCCCGTCGATCGGCATCACGGTCGGCGCCGTCCCCGAACAGGCGAGAGAGCGTTATAGCATGCCTGCCGGTGTGTATGTCACGGAGGTGAAGGAAAATTCGGACGCCGCCGCAAAGGGAATGCAGAAGGGCGACGTCATTACCGAAGTAAACGGTACTCCGGTCGAATCGACTGCGGAGATACAGGCGATAAAGGATGCGCTCAATGTAGGCGATACTCTTACGATGAAGGTATGGCGCGGCGGCGAGATCATCGAAATGGAAATCGCCCTTATGGAGACGAACGATCTGTACTGACATTCAAAAATGCTGCTCCTGCGTGATATGACAGGACAGCGCTCTCCAAGCGAAACAAAAATCCGGAATCGGTGCCGAAAATCAGCTTTCGGCGCCGATTTAGCTTGTTAAAGCAAAATAAATATCTATTTTTTCTACAAATTTTCTTGACTAATTTTGTGAAATATGCTAATATATCCAAATGCGTGGGGATAACTATGCGTGTATTCATTTTGCACAAAAAAGCGGCGGGATTTGCCCTTTTTGTGTAGAAAATGCGCATCTCCATGACGACGAAAGAAAGGAGAATACAATGCCGACCTTTAACCAGCTGGTAAGAAAGGGCAGAGAAAAGGTCACCTATAAGTCCACCTCTCCTGCAATGCAGAAGGGTCTGAACACCCTTAAAAACAAGGAAACCGATCTCAGCTCTCCCCAGAAGAGAGGCGTCTGCACCGCAGTCCGTACTTCTACCCCTAAGAAGCCTAACTCCGCTCTGCGTAAGATCGCCCGTGTACGTCTGACCAACGGCTACGAAGTCACCGCTTACATCCCCGGTATAGGCCATAACCTTCAGGAGCACTCCGTGGTTATGATCCGCGGCGGTCGTGTAAAGGACCTTCCTGGTGTCCGTTACCACATCATCCGCGGCACCCTCGATGCACAGGGCGTGAACGGTCGTATGCAGGCCAGATCAAAGTACGGCGCAAAGAAGCCCAAGGCTGCAAAGAAGAAGTAAACTCAACTTCAGCGGCAAATTTTGCCCTGTCGTTTATCTATATAATATATGTGGATAGACCTCGGGGCGCAAACGGACAGTTTGTCCGAGTACCGATGATCCCATTTTTTAATGAAGGAGGGAAGCTACGTGCCCAGAAGAGGTAATGTTCCCAAAAGAGAAATTTTGCCCGATCCTATGTATAATTCCGTTCTGGTAACCAAGCTTATCAACGGCGTTATGCTCGACGGCAAGAAGGGTGTCGCTCAGAAGGTCGTTTACGATGCATTCGACATCATAAAGGAAAAGACCGGTAAAGAGCCCCTTGATGCTTTCAACGAAGCAATGAACAACATCATGCCCGCTCTGGAGGTTAAGGCCCGTCGTGTCGGTGGCGCAACCTATCAGGTTCCTATCGAAGTAAGACCCGCCCGCCGTCAGACTCTGGCTCTCCGCTGGCTGGTGGACTATGCCCGTAAGCGCGGCGAAAAGACCATGAAAGAGCGCCTCGCAGGCGAGATCATGGATGCTGTAAACAATGTCGGCGGTTCCGTCAAGAAACGCGAAGACATGCACAAGAATGCCGAGGCCAACAAGGCGTTCGCACACTTCAGATGGTAATCTGAAAAAAGCTCATCTTCCTCAGGAGTTCAGTAAATGCCCAGACAATATTCACTTGAGAAAACAAGAAATATCGGTATCATGGCTCACATCGATGCGGGAAAGACTACCACTACGGAACGTATTCTTTTCTACACCGGCATAAATTACAAGATCGGCGAGACGCATGAAGGCAGTGCCACAATGGACTGGATGGAGCAGGAGAAAGAGAGAGGTATCACCATCACCTCCGCTGCTACGACCTGTTTCTGGCGCAACACACGTATCAATATCATTGATACGCCGGGTCATGTCGATTTCACTGCCGAGGTTGAGCGTTCTTTAAGGGTGCTTGACGGATGTGTGACCGTGCTGTGCGCAAAAGGCGGCGTCGAACCTCAGTCCGAGACCGTCTGGAGACAGGCAGATCATTATCATGTGCCGCGTATGATATACGTTAATAAGATGGATATCACCGGCGCAGATTTCTACCGTGTGCTCGATATGGTGCACAGCAGACTCAAATGCAATGCCGTTCCCATTCAGCTCCCTATCGGGAAAGAGGGGGACTTCAAGGGTATAATCGATCTGGTCGATATGAACGCGGACGTCTATTATGACGATCTGGGCAAGGACATGCGTGTTGAGGAGATCCCCGAAGACATGCTTGAGCTTGCGCAGGAATACCGCGATAAACTCATTGAGGCGGCGGCTGACTTCGACGACGAGATAATGGAAATGTATCTCGAAGGCGAAGACGTTCCTTCGGATAAGATCCGTGAGGCTCTGAGAAAGGCTACGGTTGCGGTGAAGCTCGTTCCCGTGACCTGCGGCACTTCTTATAAAAATAAAGGCGTGCAGAAGCTGCTGGATGCAATTGTGGATTATATGCCCTCTCCGTTGGATATTCCTCCAATCGAAGGCAAGGATCCCAAAACCGACGAGGTCATGTACAGAGAGGCTGACGACGATGCTCCTTTCTCCGCATTGGCTTTCAAAATAATGGCTGACCCCTTTGTGGGTAAGCTGAGCTTCTTCCGCGTGTACTCCGGTAAGCTCGAAACGGGTAAGACCGTTATGAACTCCACCAAGGGTCAGCGAGAAAGAGTCGGCCGCATCCTTCAGATGCACGCAAATCACAGAGAGGATATCGAATGGGTATACTCCGGCGATATCGCCGCCGCCGTGGGACTTAAAAATACCACGACAGGCGACACGCTCTGTGATGACAAGCATCAGATAATCCTTGAGTCAATGGAATTTCCCGACCCCGTTATCCGTGTTGCTATTGAACCCAAAACCAAGGCGGGACAGGAAAAAATGGCCATTGCCCTCCAAAAGCTGGCAGAAGAAGACCCTACTTTCAAAACCTATACGGACGATGAAACGGGCCAGACGATAATTGCCGGTATGGGAGAGCTGCATCTGGAGATCATAGTGGACAGACTCCTCAGGGAGTTCAAGGTTGAAGCCAATGTCGGCAAGCCTCAGGTTTCCTATAAGGAGACGATCAAAAAGGCGGCCACGGTGGATACGCGCTATGTGCGCCAGACCGGCGGCAAGGGTCAGTTTGCCCACGTGAAGCTTATGATCGAGCCGAACGAATCCGGTAAGGGTTATGAGTTCATCAATAAGGTCACGGGCGGTGCCATTCCCAAGGAATTCATCCCCTGTGTGGATCAGGGTATCCAGGGAGCGATGCTCTCAGGCGTCCTTGCAGGCTACCAGGTGGTGGATGTAAAGGCTACGCTGCTGGACGGCTCCTATCACGAAGTCGATTCCAGTGAGCTGGCATTCAAGATCTGCGGCAGTATGGCTTTCAAGGAGGCCTGCCAGAAGGCGAGCCCCACCCTGCTTGAGCCGATAATGTCCGTTACCGTTACTGCTCCCGAAGAATTTATGGGGGACGTTATGGGCGACATCAACTCAAGACGCGGCCAGATAACCGGTACCGATGTGCTCAACGGCACCGCAACGATAGAGTGCGATGTCCCGCTGTCCACAATGTTCGGTTATGCCACCGATCTTCGCAGCAAAACACAAGGCAGGGCGACCTATTCCATGCAGCCCAGCCACTTTGTCGAGCTGCCCAAGAGTTTGCAGGAAGCGCTCATTCATCCTATGAGCGGTTTCGATTTCAAAAACGCCAATTTCTAATTTTATTAACAATTTTATTTAGGAGGATAAACTCATGGCAAAACAGGCTTTTGACAGATCCCTGCCCCATGTTAACATCGGCACCATCGGTCATATCGACCACGGCAAGACCACTCTTACCGCGGCTATCACCAAGTATCTTGCTCTCCTCGGCGATGCTGAGTACACTGATTACTCTTCCATCGATAAGGCTCCCGAAGAGAGAGAACGCGGTATCACCATCAACACCGCACACGTTGAGTACAAGACGTCAAAGCGTCACTATGCACATGTTGACTGCCCGGGTCACGCTGACTACATCAAGAACATGATCACCGGCGCTGCTCAGATGGACGGTGCTATCCTCGTTATCGCCGCATCCGACGGACCTATGGCTCAGACCCGTGAGCACCTTCTGCTTGCCCGTCAGGTCAACGTCCCCTCCGTTCTCGTTTTCCTGAACAAGTGCGACCAGGTTGACGACCCCGAACTGCTCGAGCTCGTCGAGATGGAAGTTCGTGAGCTGCTTGACTTCTACGGCTTCCCCGGAGATGACACCCCCATTATCCGCGGTTCCGCTCTGAACGCTCTCGTTTGCGAGTCCAACGACCCCAACGCTCCCGAGTATGCCTGCATCAAGGAACTCATGGACGCAGTTGACTCTTGGATCCCCACTCCCGACCGTAAGGCCGATATGCCCTTCCTCATGCCCATTGAGGACGTCTTCACCATTTCCGGCCGCGGCACTGTCGTTACCGGTCGTGTTGAGCGTGGCCGCGTAAAGATCGGCGATAAGGTCGAGATCGTTGGCCTTAAGGACGAACCCACCGAGACCACCGTTACCGGTACCGAGATGTTCCACAAGACCCTCGAGTACGCAGAAGCCGGCGACAACGTGGGCTGCCTGCTCCGCGGTATTGATAAGAAGGCTGTTGAGCGTGGTCAGGTTCTGGCTGCTCCCAAGTCCATTCACCCCCACTACAAGTTCAAGGGTCAGGTTTACGTCCTGTCCAAGGAAGAAGGCGGCCGTCACACCCCGTTCTTCAACAACTACCGTCCTCAGTTCTACTTCCGTACCACTGACGTTACCGGCGTTATCTCCCTTCCCGAAGGCGTTGAGATGTGCATGCCCGGCGACAACGTTGATATGGACGTTGAGCTGATCACCCCGATCGCGATCGAAGTCGGTCTTCGTTTCGCTATCCGCGAAGGCGGCCGTACCGTTGGTTCTGGCGTTGTTATTGCTATCAACGAGTAATTTATAAGTTCTATAAAACAGCTCTGAACTTCGGTTCAGGGCTGTTTTTTACATAACTATTAAATTATTCTTTCTCCTTGTAAATGTAATTTGCATGTGATAAAATAAGCTGATAAACCACGTTCCCAAGGAGTGTTTTACAGTGAAGGATAATTACAGAGACGATATGCCGCAGCAGGACAGTCCCCGCCTCCGGAAGGCAAAAAATGTCCGCAGCAGGCAGGTAAATAAATTCATGCGCACTATGGACAGGATCTTCGGCTTTATGTTTGCCACAGCGATCGTAGCGATCGTCGCTCTTTTCGGCGCGGCGTATGTTTTTGAATGTGGCCCATCGCAGGAGCTAAGAGACACATTTGTGCTGACGATGAAGGAAACAAGGCGTTTCGGCTTTGTTTCAAACCTGTTTCTTGACTCGGCAACTGTCGATCAGATCGTTGCCGACGCAAGCGACGTGAAAAAATACGTGCCGCCCGTTACGACGGTTGGCGCTTCCGATACGGAGGAAACGAACTCTACGGAAGGAATAGAGAGCAAGTATGCCGTAGACGATGACGGCGACGGTATTATTTTTGAGGAGATCAAGGGCCGCGGCTATGTCGGCTATATGATAACCGTTCTTGATCCTAAGCGCGTTATTATCGGCACACCGGATAATTTCGGCGGTTCCGGCTGGACAATGGAGCAGCTTGTGCAGAAGTATGGCGCTCTCGGCGGCGTAAACGGCGGCGGCTTCAAGGATGAAGGCGGCACCGGCTCCGGCGGCCTGCCTGTCGGCCTTACTATAATCGACGGAAAGTGCTACGGCGATACGAACGGTGAAAGCGCATTTGTCGGCTTCGATAAGGACGGCAAGATGTACTTCGGCTATTTCAACGATTGGCTTGCACAGCAGTTCGGAGTTGTCAACGGCGTGTCCTTCGGCCCGCTGCTCATAACAAACGGCGAACCAGCCTCCAAGGAATCCCTCGGCAGCGGTGTCAACCCGCGCACAGCAATCGGACAGCGCGGCGACGGCGCGGTGATGATGTTATGCATAGACGGCAGACAGGTTCACAGTATGGGTGCAACGTATCAGGACTGCATAGACATCATGCTTGAAAGAGGCGCCATCAACGCAATAAATATGGACGGAGGCTCGTCCACGACGATGTACTACAACGGCAGATATGTCAATAAACCCAGCGGAGAAGCGACGTCAAGACTTTTCCCCTCGGTATTCCTCTTTAAGTAAGGAGTGAAGCTCGGCTTATGACAAAGAAAAAAAAGACCGGCAGCGTGCTGTATTGGGTTTTTCTGTTTTTATATACGATTGCTCTGCTTGCCGTTGTGTTTTTCGGACTGAGGATACTCTGGGACTTTGCAATAGTCTTTGAGGACTCCGGGCCGGACAAGGTAATAAAAGCCTATACGGAGAATTTGCAGAAGAATTTTCTTGATGAGAGCGTGCTGAATACGCTTGCACAGATGCCTCATGAATACCAGACGGATGAAGAGGTAAGCAATTATGTAAAGCAGATTTTCAGCGGACCCATCGAGTACTATGAAACGGACAGCGACAGCGGCAGCAGCGATACAAAAACGTATATGCTTGTCTGCGACAACAGATGCTTCGGAAGCGTCACACTTGTAAAGGATGAGACAAAGGACGCCCGCTATACCGTATACGGATACGAACTGCCCCTTCCGTGGGATCTGCGTCCGTGGCTTGTCAGCAAGGAGGAGTTTGACTTCAACGGTCTCTACTCCTCAATAGAAGTCACCGTGCCCGAGACATATACCGTTCTGCTGAACGGGAAAGCGCTTACGCTGGACTATATTGTCGAGAGAGGCATAAAATACGACGTGCTTGAAAATTACTATGAAATCGTGCCGAATCTGCCTACAAAGGTGAAATATGAGTATGACAACATCATAGGGAATATTGAGCCGGTAATTCAGAATGAGAACGGTGAGGTTGTGGTGATCGACCCGGAGAGTGACGATTCGCAGTTTATCGAGCCTTGCAGCAGCGATCAACTGACCCGCCTCGACACGTTCTGCTCAAAATTCACCTATGAATATCTCAAGTACATTTCGGGTCTCAACAAGGGTGCGGGCTACGGCAATCTTTCACCGTATCTGCTGTCCGGCAGCGACCTTGACCAGAGAATGCAGCAGAACCAGGACGGCTTGAGCTGGGCGCATACCTCAAGTTTTAATCTGGATTCATATATCCTGAAAGGCGCGATCAATCTTGGCGGCGGCTACTGTGTGTGCAGCATTGTGGCCGATACGACAACCTATACGACCGGTCAGGGCGAGGTCAAAAATACGAGCGAACTGAACGTGCTTGTGTATGACTCGGGCAATGATATAAAGGCCGTTTCAATGACGTGATTTCCGAGGAGAGAGAAAATGGCTGACAGCAATGAAGTTTTTAAAGAGACGGCGATAATTCTGCCGTCTCTTAATCCGGATAAAAAATTCACCGGCGTTGTAAAAGGCCTTGTGGAAAAGGGCTTTGAGCATATTGTGATCGTTGACGACGGAAGCGACGACGAACACCAGCGTTTCTTTGATGAGGCGGAAAAACTCCCGCAGACCCATGTGATCCACCACGGCGTTAACAAAGGAAAGGGCAGAGGCTTGAAAACGGCCATTTCCTATGTGCATGAGCGGCTTCCGCAGGTCAAGGGTGCAATTACGATAGACGGCGATGGGCAGCACCTTGCGGACGATATCATAAAGTGCGGGATGAAGATGCTTGAGCTTGAGGACAAGGTCGTGCTTGGCTCAAGGGATTTTGATCAGGAGGGTGTTCCGCCGAGAAGCGTTGCGGGCAACAAGTCCACCTCCAGAATGTTCCGCACACTGTTCGGAATAAAAATAAACGATACGCAGACCGGGCTGAGAGCCATTCCGGCGCGTTATTTTAAAAGCTTTGCCGAAATCGAGGGAGAGCGCTTTGAGTATGAGACAAATATGCTTCTCTACATGAAGCGCCACGGGATTGAGTTCTATGAGCAGCCTATCACCACTGTGTATGACCCGGAGGATTACAGCTCGCATTACAACGCCGTGAAAGATTCATGGCGTATTGCAAAGGTAATGCTGAAATATTTGCTTAGCAGGGAATAATATGCTGAAAAAGTTGTTTGAAAAATATTCCGGGCTGCGGTATGTTTTAAGTTCTGCATCGGCGTTTGTTGTAGATACGGCGCTGTATTATGTGTTCAACCACTTTCTGTTCGGTATTGTGCTGAATATGGGGGACGCGCAGGCTTCGTCTGCCGCGCTGTGTATGGCGCGTGCGTTATCGTCCTTTTTCAATTTCAATGTGAATAATTTCATAGTTTTCCGCCACGGCAAGGAGGATTACGGACGCGCGCTTGCAAAGTATTATTGCCTGTGTCTGCCGCAGCTTCTGGCCTCGGAGCTTTTGCTCCATGGCGCGAACGCGCTATTAGGCATAGAGGACGACCTTTTGCAGACTGTTGTTAAGGTTATCGTGGACGGTGTTTTGTTCGTAATCAGCTATTTTATTCAGAACAAATGGGTTTTTTCAAAAAAAAGAAACAAAACTGCTTCGGATTGATATCCAAAGTCGAGCCTCGCAGAGTTTTTTGCCCGCAGGCAAAAAACAGTTTTGATCATTTTCTCCGGCGGCGTGTACGTCGGAGAAAACACTTCTCACGGAGCGAGTGTCGAATTGTTCGTCTGCGGCGAACAACCGAGGCACGGAGCGCAGTGCAGCCCCTTTTTTCAAAGAAGCCTGCTTCTTTGAAAAGCAGACAAAACTGCTTCGGATTGATATCCGAAGCAGTTTTGCCCTTATAATTATCCGGAAACTCCGTGCGATGACAGCACGGGGTTATTTTGCGTTATGAAAGTTCCTTTCAAAGAATATTCCGTTTTCGTAACCCTGTATGGCTTTGTCTGTTTCAGCCGCTTCAAGCCTCATCTCCGCCCAGACGCAGTACCGCTCTTCTTTTTCTATGCCTACATAGTGCCTTGCAAGCTTCTTTGCCGTGACGCTTGTGCTTCCGGAACCGAGAAACGGGTCAAATACAGCCGCGCCGGGGCGCGAGCTTGCAAGGATAAGCTTTGCAAGCAGTTTTTCGCTCTTCTGCGTGGGGTGCGCCGTGTTTTCGTTCATCGACCAGAACGGTACGGTTATATCGTCCCAGAAGTTGGAGGGACATGTGTCGCGGTAGGAGCCGGACGGAGTTTCCGTCCAATCCTTCGGTTCGCCGTTCTTCCGGTACGGCGCGACCACACGCCTGCGCTGCTTTACCGAGGAAAGGTCAAAATAATAAACATCGCCCTTTGTTGCAAACCAGATGTCCTCCATGCCGTTTTTCCAGTTGGCAGCCGCGCCGCGCCCCTTTTCACGCTGCCATGTTATGCGGTTCCTGACCGTCAGAAAATCGCCCAGAAGATTGCCGATCGTCAGGCTGCTTTCCCAATCGCAGCAGACGTACATCGTTCCGCCTTCTTTCAGCAGCGGTACGGCAAGCGAGAGCCACCGGCGTGTGTACGCTTCATATTCCACCCGCGCCTGCTTCCGGAAAACGCTGCCGTTGTACGACTTGGTAAGGTTGTACGGCGGGTCGGCGATTATCAGATCAAAGCTCTCAGGCGGCAGCAATGGCATGATCTCAAAGGAATCGCCGGTTATGGTTTTATCGATCACGTCATCAAGCGCGGCGGGCGTTGTGAGTCTTACACAGCGCTCAAGATAATGCCTGCCGCCGTCAATGTCCAGATCAATTGTTTTGTTTCTCGGAGACTTGTCTGAAATCATATAAAGGATCCTTGTCTGAAATTATTAAAATATGGACAGCATATGCCGGATTCCATTACGATTATAACATATAAATGCAAAAAATACCATCAGTTGACAAGGAGACACACGGTTTTGACGGGCAGAAAAACGTCCATGCGGCTTCAAAGCCCTTGCCAATAATCAAGTACTGCCTGCTGAATTTTCATTGCCTGAACGCATTTCTGCTACGTCAAAACTGCCTGCACCTGACAGCAATGGATTTTTGTGCGATTTTTGGTTTTTGAGACGCAGACGTGTCGTAACCCACGGAAATCAAATCAAAGCCCAACGAAGTGGGTTTGATTTGAAGAGGAAGAAGGAACGCGCAAAATGGAGTTTTCACCGCAAGGCGAAAGCGGAACGCCGCAAGCTTCTTCTGACGCTGTCAGGCGTCTTTGCCGGAAAATTTTTTCTCCAGAATAGTATTTGATAAAATCCCGGCCGCTATCAGCATTCCGCCGCAGAATGTGCGTCCGGAGAAATCTGCGCCCATAAGGAAATCAATAACGGCGCTTGAAAAGACCTGCCCGACAAACAGCAGAAGCGACACCTGAAACGCGGAGACCCGGCGAAGAGCCACGTTTGTTATAACGATAATGAGCATACCGGCGATCCCGCCGAGATATGCCCATGCAGGCGCGGCGGCGAGACTTTCCGGCAGTGCGGCAAGCTCGCTGCCGCCGATAACAAACAGCAGCACTGCCGCAAACGGAAGTCCCACTGCGTGGTTGATGAGCGAACCGCCCACAGCGCCGGAATATTCCGCAAGGGATGCGCTTATCATTCTTGATACAACAAGACCGACCCCGGCAGCAAATGAGGCAGCCGACGCCGGAAAAACGCTCATTTCCGAGCCGTAAAGCATGTAGATTATTCCGCCGAAAGAAAACGCTATACAAACCCATGTTATATGGCGTATTCTGCGCTTTCTGGCACCGAACAGCCCGAGACAGTCAACGAGCAGGCTTGTGACGGTCTGCGCAAGCAGACCGAGCGCCGTAATAGCTATAAGACTTATTTTGCCGAATGCAAAATTACTGCACAGGGTACACAGCACACTTATAAGACCGCCGGAGTACATCCACAGAGGAAGCTTTTGCTTCGGAATAAATGACTTTTTCCCGAACCCAAGAAGCAGGAGCGCGAATAATATCGCCGCGATGTGAATAATGACCGTTGTCAGGTACAGACCTATCGCGGCGGTCAGCGTCCCGTTCAGCACCGCCATAAGCGATATAAGAATACCGGCGGCTAAGGTTAAAAAAGAATACATAAAATTCACCTGATATTATAAGTATCCCCCCGGTCAAAGCAAACCGGAGGGAAGAATTTCAAAGAAGGCTCTGCCAAGCAAAATCAGGCCTTGACGTCCTTCTTGCAGAATTTGAGCGTAACGAAGCCGAGGATGAGCATGATTATCGGGGAAATGAACATTGCGGTGTCCGCAGTGCCGCCAAGGGCTTCAATAAGCGCAATGTAAGGGGTGCCGAGGAACGCGCCGATGTTAACGCCGGACTCGGCAATGGAGGTCGCAAGGAACTTATTTTCCTCGTCAACGCTGTCGCTGAATGCGCTGATGCAGGCAGGGATGATGCCGGTGGAGAATATGCCGCTGACGACGAGCCATGCGGCGACGGAAGCGAAGCTGTGGGAGAGGTACAGGCCGAGCATCGTGATGCCGGTGACGGCAAGCATTACAAACATCGTCTTATTCTTAAATATTTTTTCGGCAAAACCAAAGACAACGCCGCCGATTATGGTAGCGACGGAGTAGAACACCATTGCATTGCCGACTGTAACGGAATTGCCGATGCCGCGCCCGACAATGATCTTGGAGATAACAAGGAACATGGGGTAATAGCAAAGCATGTAGCCGATAGCAATCGCGGAAAAGACCCATACAATCGCCGGCAGATTCTTTACGGCCTGACCGAGAGAGCCGGACTTTGCCATTGCTTCGAGCTTGCCGCCGGTGGTGGAGGTGTCATTCGTGTCAAGCTCGAATTTGGGGCAGAGGAAGAGGACGACGAGGAACGGAATAGCGCTCCAGAGATACACAAAGAAGCTGTAATTCCACTTGATCGCGCACAAATGGCCGACTGCGACCTGTGCAACCATGTTCATGGCATACTGCGCCGCGACGGCCCAGCCCATGGCATGCTTTCTGAATCTGCTGTCCTCTACGAGCTTGAGACTCATGGAGATGCCGATGCCCTGCATAAGTCCGTAGCCGATACCGAAGGCAAAGCGGCCAAGGAACATCATTGCCATGCTGGTATCGCCGAACAGGGCGGGGAGTATACCGCCGATGCAGTGGCAGCCAATGCCGATAAGAAGCATATTGCGCAGGGTGATCTTTCTGTTGACGAGAACGCCAGCTACGACTGTGAAGATGACTGCGCAGAGGTTAGGAATGTTATTTACGAGGGTAATAATGCTGTAAGGAACATCAGGGAATACGTTTGCAATATCGGCAAGCGCGGAGGAGCACCATTCAGCCCCGCCTGCCGCTGTGTTTGCAAAAATCAGAACAATTATACCGATTATAGTTTTTCTCTTTGTTGCTTTGTCCATAATTAAATCCTCAAACTTTCCACTGATAGTGAAATAAATAACTAACGAATCCGCTCAATCGCCATACCTCCGCGAAACGGCGGTATGGCGGTTATGCGCTGCTTAAAGATTATGCGGCTTTTTTCTTCTTTGCGATCGAGACTGCCAGAGCGACGAGAAGTGCCAGCGCTGTGCAGACGCATGCCGCGAAGAGGAAGCGGAAAGAAGTATTGTTGGGTTTGATGAGACCGGCGACGGGGGTGTAGAACAGCGCGGAGCAGACGGTACCGAGCTGGCCGGCCATGTGGATGATGGCACAGGCAGCGGTAGAAGCCTCAACGGTGTTGTAATTGGTTGCATAGAGCAGTGTGCCGGGCATCTCAAAGCCGATAGAGGTGCCGACGACGAAAGCGCCGATGAACAGGACGATAAGGGACTGCGCGAAATAAATGATCAGGAAGCCGATGACAAGGGCGATGAAGCCGCAGCAGAGAACGTACTCGTGAAGCTTCTTTTCAAACGGGTTGAAGATCAGGCCGCCGAACATACCGCCGACGAGGAAGATCGCCATTGCGGTGCCGGTGAGAGCAGCGGAGCCCATGCCGCGCTCGGTGATGATGAAGGAAATGTTTGCGCCCATGACGCCGTAGGAGTTGATGAACACGAAAATGATTGCGCCGAACAACCATGTGATGGGAGCAACCTTAAGGTGGTTCTTCTCGCCGTTTGCCGCAGCGGGCTTGTCAGCGGGGAAGTAGATGCAGCCGAGAACCAGAGGAATGATTGCGTAAAGGAAAGCAAGGTAGGTGTAATTCCACGCCTTAGCGGCAAGGACGCCGCCGACGAGAGTCAGGTACATACCGCCGCCGTTGGTGAAAAGATCCTGTATGCCCATGAGCCTGCCGCGCTCTTCTTCTGCGTAGTTTTCAGCGATAATGCCGTTGGAGGTGGGCATGAGGAAGCCGAAGCCGAGGCCGAGAATAGTCTGCCACATCATGAGCTGAACAAAGCTGGTATGCAGTGCAAAGCCGAGAATGGCATAGGCGACGACGAAACCGACGCCTATCTGGCAGAGGACTTTTTTGGACACCTTGGTTGCCAGCAGGGTAGACAGCGCGCAGCCGAGAAGCATTGCGAAGCCGGGCCAGTTGGACATTTCCTGCATCCACACGGTGGGGATGTCGGGGAATGCGGCGGCTATATCCGCCAGTGCGGGCTGGAGACCCATGCCGCCCATTTCAAGCGCGGACACAAACAGGATCGCCAGAGACATAAGTTTTTTGTTTGAAACTTTTGCGTTCTCCATTTTACTTTCTCCTTATTTATTAACAGACAAACTGCCTGTTTTTTACACTTCAAGTGCAAGGTTGAATGCAACCTGATTTGCATTCTTTATATTTTTGACGACATTGCAGTCGCCTACCGCTATGACGTCGGGCATAAGCTCTTTCAGCTGCCTGAGCAGGGAGTCGTTTTTCTTCATACCGAATGCGGCGACAACATCATCGCAGGGGAGAACGGACTTTGTGCCGTCCTGCGCCATTACCGTAACGCCGTTATCGTCTATGCCGCAGACCCGGACGCTTCCGATGAGCTTGACATCATACTTTTCCAGAAGCTGTAAGAGCATACCTCTCGGTGCGGGGGAATGATCCTTTGCGAACTGCTCAACGGGGAGCATATCCACAACTGTGACTTTCTTGCCGTCCATTGCCAGCTGAAGTGCGGACTCCGTGCCTGACAGACCGCCGCCGCACACAACGACTCTCTCTCCGACCTTTGCCCTGCCGGTGTCAACATCGAGAACGTGGTGAACATTCTCTCTGTCGATGCCGGGAATGGGGAGCGTCAGCCGGTCGGCGCCCGTTGCGACAAACACGACGTCAGGTTTGAGCCCCATTATCGTTTCGGGTGTTGCTTCGGTGTTGAGCATGATCTTGGCACCGCATTCCATCGTGCTGCTCATGAGCCACTGCAAGTGGCGGCGCATATCGAACTTGAAGGACAGACAGCTTATTTCATGGAGCCTGCCGCCGAGCTTGTCACTCTTTTCAATAAGAATGACATCGTGTCCGCGCTCAACGAGCGTTTTTGCGGCCATGCAGCCGGCAACGCCGCCGCCGACAACGACAACTCTCTTTTTGTGCTTTGCGTAGGGCAGCTCCTCGGGAATCTCGGATTCACGGCCAAGACGCGGGTTAGTCGCGCAGCGCAGATGAACTATATCGGCGGGTGCACATTCATGGCAGCGCAGGCAGGGACGGGTCTTTTCCTCCATGCCGTGGTATGCGTTGTAGAGCAGCTTGTTATCGCACATCAGCTGACGCGCCATCGCCACCATATCAGCCTTGCCGGAGGCTATGATCTCCTCGGCCTCGGCAACGGTCGTTATACTGCCGACAACGGTAACGGGAATGTGTATCTCGGGATCCGCTTTGACCTGCTCGGACCATTTCACATTGTGACAGTGCGGCAGATAGAACGCAGGCATGGTGTACGGCATGTACTTGGGCTCAACGATCAGACCCTGAGAGACATGGACTGTGTCGATATATTTCTGAGCGAGGCGAATGAATGCCTTTGTCTCTTCTATGCCCATGCCGCCAGGAACCAGCTCGTCGCCGCTGATGCGCATATCGATGCACAGCCCTCTGCCCACGCGCTCACGCATTGCCTTGAGTACGGAAAGCGGCCAGCGTACACGGTTTTCAAAGCTCCCGCCGTATTCGTCGGTGCGCTGATTGTACTTGGGAGACATGAACTGCGCAAGGAGATTGCCATGCGCCGCGTGAACCATTACCATGTCGAAGCCGGACTTCATAAGACGCTCGGCAACGTCGCAATACTCTTTGCGGATCGTCTCCATATCCTTCTCGTCCATCTCGCGGATATCGGTAGGACCGTTCTCAACGGGAATCGCCGAAGGCGCGATAGCCGGTGAATCGGGGCGGAACTGCTTAGGGGCGGAACGGCCTGCGTGAACAAGCTCACAGGAGACCTTTGCGCCGTAGCGGTGAACGACCTCGGAGATGCGGCGAAGATCGGTCATATTGTCGTCGCTTGTGACGTCAAGCGCACCGAAAAAGTCAACGCCGTTGATATGGTCGATCGGGGTAGAGCCGATAGTGATAACGCCTGCGCCGCTCTGCGCCTGATACTTGATGTAGCCGAGAAGCTCCTGGGATACGCCGCCGGTGGGCGTTGAAAGGCTGGAAACCATGGGAGAGAACTGAATACGGTTCTTGACCTCCATATTGCCTATTTTTATAGGTGAAAATACATGCGGATATTTATTGAAGCTCATAGCTTGAATACCTCGTTAACATATACAAACCATCAAAGGCGGCCAATGTCTCTTGCGGCATAGAAGGCCTGAGAGGTTGCCTGATAGATGGTGGCTGGTGTCACGCAGTCGCCGATGGTGTAGAACTCCGGCGCACAGAAGCGGAACTTTTCTGCCTCGTCCGCGAGAGGACGCTGGCCGACCGCGTAGATAACGGTGTCCGCCTCGTAAAGCTTTTCACCGTCCGCGTTTTTGCCGATAACGCCCTTGTCGGTGATCTCAACGGGGCTGGTGTTGAACGCGGTGCCGACCTTGCGGATACGGATCTGTTCGCCAATCGCCTGACCGTGCAGACCGTTTGCACCGCACTTGACCTGATCGTGGCGGTGCATGATGGTAACGTCCTTGCCGCAGCTTGCCAGATGAAGAGCAAGCTCTGCGCCGACGAGACCGCCGCCGATAACGACGACCTTCCTGCCGACTTCATCGACATGCGTGTAAGCGTAATCCGCGGGCATTACGTTGGCTCTGTCATAGCCGGGCAGATAGGTGGGAACAGCGGGACGGGAACCGAGAGCCGCGATAACGGCGTCGGGTTCAAGGCTGCTTACAAGCTCCGGTGTGGCTTCGGTGCCGAGCATCACGGTGATATTCCTGTTCCTGAAGACCTTTCTGGCCTGCGTTTCGATATAGAGCTTGAGCTTTGCCTTGAAGGAGACCTCATCTTCAATGAGTAGTACGCCGCCGAGCTTGTTCGCCTTTTCGATAAGGGTGACATTGTGTCCGCGCTCTGCGGCGATCAGAGCCGCTTCCATGCCGCCGATACCGCCGCCGACAACAACAACGTTTCTCTTGTGTACGGGAGGCGTATCATATTTGCACTCAAGCTCACGACCGGTAGTGGGATTGATCGCACAGCCATACTGACCAGTGGTAATGAGCTGGCTGAAACAGGTGTAGCAGCGCAGACACTGGTTGATCTCATCCGCCTTGCCCATTCTTGCCTTGTTGGGCAGGTCAGGGTCTGCAATGACGCCTCTGCCTATTTCGATAACGTCCACAAGGCCGTCCGCAAGAGCCTTTTCCATCATTGCCGGATCGCTGAACGAGCCGACGGCCGCAACAGGCGTCTTGACGTATTTCTTGACCTCGGCGGCAAACTTCATGTTGACGCCGTCTTCAAGGAACATGGACGGGTGCATGACGACGAAGGACTCAATGACCTCATGGTTGCCGACAGAGCAGTGAATGATGTCGCAGTGACCGTCAAGCTGTTTTGCGCACTCTATGCCGTTTTCAATGCCGTATCCGACAGAGTTGACCTCGGATGCTGACATACGGAAATCTATCATGAAGTTCTTGCCGCAGACCTGCTTGATCCTGTCGCAGACCATGACTGCGAAACGGCATCTGTTCTCTGCGCTGCCGCCCCATTTATCGGTGCGGTGGTTGGTGAGCGGGCTCATGAACTGATGAAGCAGCCAGCCGTGGCCGCCGTGGAGCAGAACCATTTTGAAGCCCGCAAGCTGGACGCGCTTTGCGGCCTGCGCGTAAAGCTCAATGGTTTTGAGAATCTCTTCCTCGGGCATTTCCGGCAGGAACGCGCCGTTGAGACGTGCGCTTGCTTTGTCGCTGTCCGTTTTGATGACCGTGTCGGAGGGAGCCCAGATCTGATGCCCCTCGATGTATGACTGGCTTGCAAACATACCGGCATGCATAAGCTCAATGGAGGCAATTGCGCCGTGCTTGTTGATAGCGTCCGCAACCGTTGCAAGGTGAGACACGCAGTCGTCACTGTCAAGCTTGAGGTATTTGGGGATATCAACGCCGTGTACGGAGTCAATGTAAGCCTCGCCGACATGAACGACGGCGCAGCCGCCGCGCGCCTTGCTTTCATAGTATGCCATCAAAGGCTCGGTTGCAATATTTTCGACCGTCAGGTCGCAGTAACCGGTAGGTGCTGCAAAAATTCTGTTGCGCAAAATGGTGTTGCCAAGCTTAAGAGGCTTAAAAAGATGCGGGTACTGACATTCGTACATGACTGTGCTTCCTTTCCTTAGCTGAAGCGGTTTCAGCTATATTTATTTACTCAGAGAAGGGTTAATTATTTGTCATTAACTGTCTGGATTATAACACTCCTGTTAATTGTTTGACAGTGAGACCTTTTTGTCCCTGCCACAACAAGTAGTTGTGATAGAAAAAGCCGAGACCGCCGGCAGAAAAACTGACGGCGGCCTGACAGGCGGCGGATATTTTTGGTCAAAAATATAATAATATAATTGAGTATTTTCGATGATATGCTGCGGCGGCATTATGCGGCGCTTTGACATTTACCATTTGCGGAAGCACTTGATGAATTCGGCCTCCTGCGAGGTAACTCCGTGTCCGACGGCGGTGCACACGCATATTGAAAACTCCCACACGTGCAGCTTGTCAGGAATGATCCTGACTCCGGGCAGCTCTGCCGGATGCTCTCCCGCATACACCCCTATGCCAACGTTTTCGCGGCATAGCTTCAGCATCAGCTCCGTATCGGTAACTGTCACGCTTATATTGGGGAAGAAGCCTGCTTTGCGGCAGCGTTCGAGAAAGCTTGCGCGCCCTTTTCCCTCGCCGCCCATTGCGATAAAGCAATCGTTCTTGAGCTGACGCAGGTCGATCGACGCCTCACCCGCAAGAGGATGCTCCGCACCGAGAATAAAATAGAGATTCATGTTATGCGTGTGCTGTATTTTAAGCTTTTTGCCGTCTACCGGTGCAACGCAGAAGCCTATGTCTATATCGCCGTTTATCAGCGCTTCATCGACTTCGGTGTCCGTGTATTCTTTGATGGAGACATTTACGTCCGGGTGGCTTTTCAGATAGGCGTCAATGATTTTAACCGGGAAAAAATTAGCGGTTCCGTTGGGAAAACCAAGCGTTATACTGTTCTTGTCGCGGTTTTTTTCCGTGTTTATTTCCGTGAGGACTCTGGTGTAGCCGTTTACCAGATCCTTCGCATAGCGCAGCAGAATCACGCCGTAATTTGTCAGCGAAATCGAAGAATTTGAGCGCAGAAACAGCGGCGCGCCCAGCTCATCCTCAAGGGTTTTGATGCTTTTGCTCACGCCCTGCTGGCTGATGTAGAGATTTGTCGCCGCTTTGGTAAAACTCATTTGCTCGCAGACTTCCACGAATGTTTCAAGCTGTCTGAAATCCACAGGCCGATCCTCCTTAACACTTGCTTTATCTGATATTATAACAAGCATTTTCCGCAGACGCAAGCGCCATGCGGGGTAAAGCAAAACCGACAAGCTTATGAAAGCTTGTCGGTTTTTGGTGGGGGAAGGTGGATTCGAACCACCGAAGGCATTGCCAGCAGATTTACAGTCTGTCCCCTTTGGCCACTCGGGAATTCCCCCATATTGAATTACGATGAGAAAAACAAAACTCGCGCCGTACCGGCATAAGCACAGTGCAGCGAACTCTGTTCGACGTTGGAGCTGGTGGACGGACTCGAACCCCCGACCTGCTGATTACAAATCAGCTGCTCTACCAACTGAGCTACACCAGCATCTCACCGGCTTGACTATAATAGCAGAACGGCAGTTGTTTGTCAACACTTTTTTGACTTTTTTCCGAACCGGAATTTTATTGTTTAAAAGACAGAAGCGCAAAAAAACTTTCCTGAACCGGCAGCGAATAGGGTCTGTTATATGAGGAAAAAGCGGTGTATAATCAAATGGAATCAACAGACGGGGGAGCAGGGAAAATGCACTTTGTAAATGCGAAGGGAATACTCTCTTCACGCGGCGGCATGAATATTTACCGCGGATGCAGCCACGGCTGCATTTACTGCGACAGCCGCAGCCGCTGCTACGCAATGGAGCACGCGTTTGAAGACATTGAGGTAAAGCAAAATGCACCGGAACTGCTGGAAGAGGAGCTTCGCTCAAAACGGAAAAGGTGCATGATAGGCACCGGCTCAATGTCAGACCCATACCTGCCCGCAGAAAGAGAGCTGAAGCTTACAAGGCGATGCCTCGAAGTGATCGACAGATACGCTTTCGGCGCGGCGCTGCTGACAAAATCGACACTCGTTCTGAGGGATATTGAATTGCTCAGATCGATCAACGAAAAGTCAAAATGCGTCGTACAGATGACGCTTACGACGGCTGACGATGAGCTGTGCAGGGTCGTGGAGCCGAATGTGGCCGTGACGTCGGAACGGGTCAATGCCTTGAAAGCTTTTGCGGAGAACGGAATACCGACGGTCGTCTGGATGTGTCCGATATTGCCGTATATCAACGACACGGAGGAGAATATCCTGCGCCTTGTTGAAATGTGCGCCGATGTGAAGGTTCGTGGGATAATAAACTTTGGCATGGGCATGACGCTCAGGGAAGGAAGCCGCGAATACTATTACAGGCAGCTTGACAGGTCGTTTCCGGGACTGAAAGAGAGATATATAAGAAGCTACGGCAAAAGCTATGAGCTTGCGAGCGCGAACGCCGGCAGGCTTACGGCGGTTTTCAAGGAAGCATGCGGAAAGAGCAATATAATATCGGATCTAAAACAATGCTATGATTTCCTGTATGATTTTCCGGCTGACAATGATCAGATGTCCCTTTTCTGAAAAAGTGCGCAATTATTAACAAATCGCCTGTTGACAAATAAAACGTTGGATAATAAAATAAATATAATGGGCAGTGCCAGACGAAAAAAATTCAGGAGGATGACATATGGCAGTATTCAAAGAAACCCTTGGCAAAGATTTTCTTGAGAAGTACAACGGGGTCGAGCTTTTTAAAGAGTTTACGCCCAAAATCGCAAAGCTTCCGGGACTTATGTACAGACCGTATTACAATAAAAAGGCCGGGGATGTTGTCGATGTGGCGATAAAGCTTGGCCGCTGCACCAAAGAGGAAGCCGAAGCGCTTGAAAAAGCCTTCAATGAACGCTACGCGGATAAATAATACACAAAAGCAAAAAAGCTTCGCAGAGTTTTTTGCCCGCAGGCAAAAAAATAGATTTGATCGTTTTCTCCGGCGGCGTGTACGTCGGAGAAAACACTGAGTCTGACGGGAAACGGATCCGCGCCGGTTTTTTCGGGCGGATTTACGCCCGTGCAGCGTTATTGCCCTTGACAATCCAGACAAGGATTGCCTGCGGTCAA
>CAVENX010000012.1:0-139769 GCA_963617275.1 bacterium | reverse complement strand
CGGTTGACACACGCCCCTCAAACGTGCCTGTCTACCTGTTCCAGCACTCTCGCATATATTACAAGGCTTCGATCGCATTTAAGACCGCCTCGCCCTGTTTTGTGTGCCACATCTAAGGCATTAGTGATTATAGCAGATATCAAGAAAAAGTCAAGTGCTATTTTGCGATTTTTTCCTATTTGCAGAAATATTTATTTCCGGTATGGGAAGCGTGCGTTTTCCGCAGAAGGCCGCTTTATGCTTACAGAGATAAAAACCACATCTTTTTGCGGTAAAGTATTGAAAAAGCGACGCAAAAATGATAAAATAACCCATATTTATTATTTGATCATTCAGGAGTGCAGAAGCATTGAAAAATATTACGCGTATTGTTCTTACAGGCGGCCCCGCCGCGGGAAAAACCACCCTTATAAGCCGTATCCTGAAGGAGTTCAAGCAGGAAGACGGATGGAAAGTCATAACCATTCCCGAAACGGCCACGGATCTTATTTCGGGCTTTGGCATAAAGCCGTTCGGAAACTGCGTCAGTATGGAGCAGTTTCAGTATTTTGTCATTGACGATCAGCTGCACAAGGAAAAGCTGGCCCTCAAAGCAGCGGAGCTTGTGCCGGAGGAAAATGTCATTATCGTATATGACAGAGCTGTTTTTGACGACAAGGCATATATCAGCGACGAGCAGTTTGTGAAGACGCTTGCGCATTTCGGCAAAACCGAGGAGGAGATACTTGCCGGTTACGACGCCGTGCTGCATCTTGTCACCTGCGCAAAGGGTGCGGAATTTGCGTACAATTTTGGCAACGCCGCACGGTATGAGGATGTTGGCGTTGCAAGGGAAAAGGACGATCTTACGCTCAGAGCGTGGTCAAAGCACCCAAAGGTTTATGTCATTGATAATTCCGTTGATTTTGAGGATAAAATAAACCGCGCCGTTGCGGCTATCTATTCGATAATTGGCCTTGGTGTTCCGCAATCGGCAAAGCGCAAATATCTCATAGAGAAGCCCGATTGCGATATGCTCATAAGCAAATACGGTGCTGTGCCTGCCGAGATGATGCAGACCTATCTCACCTCGAACAACTTCAATATCGTGCGCCGCATCCGTCAGGAAAAGAACGGCAGCGATTATCTGTATTTCTACACCGAAAAGCGCATTGCCGACGACGGTACACGCTGGATAACGGAGCGTCCAATAAGCGAGAAGCAGTATATTGCGCACCTTATGGAAAGCGACATGTCCCTGCACAGTGTGCGCAAGACAAAGTACCGCTTTACGCTTGACGACCGGCGTTTTGAAATAGATATCTACCCGTTTTCCGACGACCGCGCAATAATGTTCGTGTACTTCAACGGGGAGGACGTAGGAGATCTTCCGTCTGAGATAGAAATAATAAAGGACGTTACAGGCGATCTTCAATACAAAAACCGCAGTCTTGCAAAGTCGCAGATGCTTTGAGCGCCGCGGCGGAGAGATTACCGCAGAGAGCGCCGGACACCGCTGTGCGGAAGGACGCGGCTTAACGGCGGATAACATCCGAACAAAAAACATCGGAACCATATATGAAAATGCCGAATGGGCTGTCTCGATAAGGGACGGCTCATTCGGTTTTTAAAAGCATCAATTGCTTTCGGCAGTGCGATCTGGCAGCGTATTGTCCGACATCTCTCCGACCATTGCATCAAGAAAATTTTTTATATACGGATCATTATCGTTTTTGTTCCATACTGCGCACAAAAAGAGCGGCTGAGAATCGACCACCGTGGCGGTGTGCAGTCCTTCCGCCTTGATATCGTCGGAAAGCAGGGCGACATAGCGGTCGGTGCGGAGCATAAAGAAAACGCTTTCAATATTGTCGTACTCAAAGGCAATGTTCGGGACGCATCCGGTTTTTATCGTTATCTGCGTCATGGCGTTGATAAACGGGGCGCTCATACTCTCTTTGAGCTGTACGAACGTCTCATTGACGAGATCTCTGAAATGTATGGCGTCGGTTCGGGCAAAACGGTGTGAATTGTTCGTGAACGCGGCAAGTCCAGACGAGTGAATGACGCGGTAGTTGTAATTTTGCAGCAGGGTCAGATCGGATACGCGCACAATGGCTATATTTATGAGCTTACGGCTCAGATTTTGCAGAATGACGGAATAGTTGTACTGCCGCAGAGATATGCTTACGTTCGGATACTCGATAATAAGGCGGTTGAACACGTAGGGGAGGTGGTACGTACCCCAGCCGGTGGAATTGCCGATGATGAGATTTACCTTTTCTACCTTGCTGGCGATGTTCAGCTGGTGGCGGATGTTTTCCTCCTGCGCGATAAGAAGCTTCGCCTGCTCGAAAAGCACCTCTCCCGCGAAGGTCAGGCGCACCTGCTTCGTATTGCGCTCGAACAGCTTTACGCCGAGGTTTTCTTCAAGCGACACTATCTGCTTGCTCAGCGCAGGCTGGCTTATGTACAGTTCCTGTGCCGCTTTTGTGTAGTTTTTGAGCTTTGCAAGCGTTACGAAATACTTCAGACGCTGTGTTATCATAACCGATTCTCCATGCAGCAGCGGTTTACATATAACTTATGGTTATAACTGAGTAGAATTATAACATATTTCACAAATGAATCAAGACCTGTTATGCTTTTAACATAAAAAATTAACAATCTTGAGTACAGGGGCGGAACCGTATGAGCAGTGTAACCATAACCGTCAACGGCAGAGAAATAGTCTGCCGCGATACCGACACGCTTTTGAACGTGTGCCTTGACAACGGGATCTATATCCCGCATCTTTGCAGCCACCCGATGCTTCCGTCAACCGGAGGCTGCGGACTGTGCCTCGTGCAGATTGACGGGGCGGCGGAGTGTGTGCGTGCATGTACGCTGAAAGCCCGCGACGGTATGAGCGTTGCAACGGAGTCGGAGGAAATATCCCGCCTGCGCCGTATCACGATGGAGCTTATCCTCTCAGAGCATCCGGAGGACTGCTCGTCCTGTCCTGTATTCGGCAAATGCACGCTTCAATCGGTCATACAGTATGTCGGTGCAAGCAACGGGCGATTCCGTTCGCTTGAAAAGCATTTCGGTGTAAACCGTGAAAATCCTCTTTTTGTGCATGATATGTACCGCTGCATCAAATGCGGGCGCTGTGTGCGTGCGTGCCGCGATATACGCGGCGTGGGCGTTATGCGCTATAAGCGCGACGCGCAGAATGACGTTATCGTCGCGCCGTCCGAAGAGCTTCTCGCGGACGCCGGCTGCCGTTTCTGCGGCGCCTGTGTCGAGGTATGCCCAACCGGCGCGCTGCGCGACAAAGAGGACGCACTTGCCGCCGATGCGCCGACGCGCGAGGCTGCGCTTATCCCGTGCTCGGCGAAATGTCCTGCGCACGTGGATATTCCCCGCTATGTCAGACATATAAAAAACGGCGAGTTGCAGCTTGCCGTGAATACGATAAGAGAAAAAGTTGCGTTTCCCGCTTCTCTGGGCTATGTTTGCAGGCACTTCTGTGAAGAGGCATGTCGGCGAGGCATGGTGAATGGTGCGGTTTCCGTGCGTGAGCTGAAAAAAATGGCCGCGCTTGCTGACGACGGCAGCTGGAAAGAAAAGCTCCTACGCCGTGAACCGACGGGAAAGCGCGTCGCGGTCATCGGCGCGGGTCCCGCAGGACTTACGGCGGCGCTTGACCTTGTATTGCGCGGCAGCGCTGTTACCGTATACGAAAAGAACGCTGAGGCGGGCGGGATGCTGCGCTATGGCATCCCGGAGTACAGACTGCCGCTTGAGCTTGTCCGGCAAGAGACAGCAGATATACAAGCGCTTGGCGTTGAGATAAGAACCGGCTGTGAAATCGCTTCAGCAGCCGGACTGCTGAAAGGCGGATATGACGCTGTGATAGCTGCGGTCGGTGCGGCGTGCGGGAGCATCGCGCCGGTGGACGGAGCCTCCCTTGACGGCGTGACGACGAGCATTGAATTTCTCCATGCCGTGCGCAGCGGTGCGGTGGAGAAGATAAAAGGCAGCGTTGCGGTGATCGGCGGAGGAAACGTCGCGTTTGACTGCGCACGCACGGCGGTGCGCCTCGGTGCAGAGCATGTGCGCGTTATCGCAAGAAAGCCTGAAGCTCACCTTCGCTGCGACAGGGAAGAGCTGACGGAAGCAAAGAGCGAGGGCGTGGAGATCATTGCACCGGTGGAATTTACCGCCATTTCCGGCGCGGATAAGGCCGACGGGGTCACGGTGGCCGGACTGAAAGAGGAGACGAGCGGCGGGAAGAGCACATATGTGCGTGATGAAGCCGCAGAAAGCCGGACGGTACCGGCGGATATTGTGGTTTTCGCTATCGGGCAGAAGTGCGGCGATATAGGGCTTGAAATGAACGAGCGCGGGTTTATCCGCGCGAACGGGGCGAAGACTGCCGCTGAGGGCGTGTTTGCCGCCGGAGATGCCGTGACAGGCACAAAGTCTGTCATCGAGGCCATTGCCTCGGGACACCGTGCGGCGGACGCGGTCACAGAATATCTCGGGCAGGAATGTGTCCCTACGGTGAAGACCGGGGCTGACAACCGGGAAGCGCTGATAGGCAAGTGCGCCGGATTTGCGGCGATGAAAAGAACGGAGAAAGCAGGGCATTGTCCGCTCAGCGCCGAAGAAGCAAAGCAAGAAGCGTCACGCTGCCTGCAATGCGATCTGAGAGCCGCTATCGCGCCCGAACGCATCTGGACGGATTATAAAAAGGAGACCGCAGGCGGAAACAGCGCCGCCTGTGCTGCCAACAACGAGACGGCGCCGCTTGACGGGTGCGAGTGGCGCGGGTGCATTACGCCGCCGTCAGAGGGCGAGTGCGCCGTGCATCATCTGCTTGAGGCGCTGGAAACGGCGTGCGCACAGTCCTGCGGCGAGTGCGAGGTGTGCCGTCTCGGCTGCCGGCAGCTCAGGGCGCTCACAAAGGCCATAACCGAGGGCGAAGCGTCGACGGAGGAACTGGACAACTATCTATATGTCGCAGACGGGCTTGAAAAGCTGTCCGCGTGCAGCTACGGCGTAGAGTTAGGCGGCGCGATCAAAAAATATATGGCGGAAAATGCGGAACAATTTGAGCAGCATATACGCCGTAAAAAATGTGCGGCGCTTGTGTGCAGGGGATATATCACCTATCATATACTTCCCGCACAGTGCACCGGCTGCGGAGAATGCGGCAAGGCATGTCCGGCTGACGCCATAATGGGCGGAAGCGGTGAGATACACGTTGTTGACAGGTTGGAATGTGTCAAATGCGGCCGCTGCATGGATGTCTGCCCGGCGGGGGCTGTGGTGAGAGCGGGCGCACTCAAGCCGAAAACCCCGAAAGAGCCTGTCCCCGTAGGCACATGGAAAAAGTGAGTAATGCTTTACAGCACTCAAATATAAAAAAGCAAAGAAATGAAGAAAGGAGTATGAAAATGAGAACCATTGAAACCGATGTTGCCGTAGTTGCGCTGGGTCCGGCCGGACTTGCCGCAGCCATTCAGGCGGCGGAGGAGGGGCAGCAGGTCGCTGCATTTGAAAAGGCGGCGATAGCCGGCGGTACCGCCAATATTGCGGTCGGCCCGTTCGGTGTGGAAACCAAGCTGCAAAAGGCGAACATGTACACACTGACCAAGGAAGAAGCCCTCAGAATACAGCTCAATTATACCCATTGGACGATCGATGCACGTCTTCTGAGAGAATATTTCTGGAAATCGGCAGATACAATTGACTGGCTGACCGATATGGGCGTAGAATTTGAAGTGCCCTGCCGCTACTACCCGCATTCGTATTACACATGGCATCGTGTCAAGCCTGAGGGAGGCGGCCCTCCGGGGGCAAGAACAGCGGCGTTCATGACAAAACGCATGGCTGAACGTGCGGAGGATGTAGGCGTTGAAATGTACTATGAAACTCCTGTGCGCGAGCTTATACGCGAGGACGGCAGGATAACGGGACTTATTGCCGTGGACAAGAACGGCGAGGAGATACGCTGCAATGCCAAGGCGGTCATCGTTGCCACAGGCGGTATCGGCGACAGCCCGGAGATGCTCAAGGAGTATGCCGGATATACCTACGGCAAGGATATGTTCAATTTCCGCGTTCCCGGTCTTGTCGGCGACGGCCTTAAAATGGTCTGGGCGGTAGGCGGCGCAAAGGGCAAGGTCACAATGGAGCGCTTTGTCGGCACGACGCTGCCGCATCCCGAATGTGTCGGTGTGAACACCTGCTGTCTCCAGCCACATATGATAGTCAACCTTGAGGGCGAACGTTTCTTTGACGAAGCGCTTATCGAAAACCCCGCAGAGGCGCTCAACGCGGTTGACCGTCAGACAGGGCGCAAGGCGTTTGTGCTGTTCAGCGAGGAGATACTCAAGGAGTACAAGCGTAACGGTCTTGACTATCCCGCGGTAGTCCGTCCCGGCGATCACGCGAAAATGTTCGACGAGCAGTCAAAGATAGCCCTTGAGCAGTGCCCCGATCAGATCTGCATCTCCGAGGATCTTGAGGAGATCGCAAATCATTTTGGCATAGACTATGAAAATCTCAAAGCCGCGCTTGAGGAATACAACGAAATGGCGGCGGAGAAGTACGATGAGCTTTTCGGCAAGAACCGCAAGTATATGCGCCCCATTCGCGGAAAGTACATTGCGATCATGCTTTCCGGACGCGCCTACGGCTCACTCGGCGGCATAAAGATAAACTATAAGACACAGGTGCTCGACACTGAGAACAAGCCCATACCCGGCCTTTACGCCGCGGGCGTCGATGCGTGCGACATCTACAACGGCACATATCTTTACCTTCTGCCCGGCAACACGATGGGCTTTGCGCTCAACACCGGCAGGATCGCGGCGGAACGTGCCGCACAGTACATAGAAAACAATTTTTAATAAAAGAGAAAAGAAGGATAAAAAATGAGTACAACAATAGGAATAATAGGTCTTCTCTTATCGGTCGCCCTTTTGATGTACCTTGTTTACAAGGGACTTAACGTTGTCATAATGACTATTCTCTGCTCACTGCTCATTGCACTCACGAGCGGAATGAATCTTGTCGAAACCTTTACCGGCGTATACATGACGCGCTTCGGCCAGATGATAGGCATTCTCGGCGCTATCTTCATTTTTGGCGCGATCGTCGGCGCACTGTATGATGCATCCGGCGCCGCGTACAGCCTTGTGCGCTTCTTCTCCACGCATATCAAAACCGAAAACCCCAAGACAAAGACCCTTGTCAGCGTCCTGTGCGTCATGGTCATCACCGTCGGCCTCGGCTACTTCGGCGTTGACACCCTCGTCCTCATATTTCTGACCGTTCCCATCTGCGCGGCGTTCTGCCGTGAGTACAATTGGCACGCAAAATTCGTTCCCGTGCTCGTCATGAGCGGCCCTCTTGCAAATATCCTCCCCGGCGCCGCCCAGAACTACAACATCATCCCTACCAAGTACCTTGGTACCCACCCCATGGCAAGCGCGCTCCCCGGCTTCATTGCCTGCGCGGTAGGCTTTGTGCTCATACTCCTGTACACCACCAAGGCCATTGAAAAGTCCGTTGCCGCCGGTGAGACATTCCAGGACAACGAAGTGCTCAAAAAGTCCGTTTTTGAACGTGAGAAGTGCCCTCCCGCATGGCTGGCCTTCATCCCCCTGCTTTCCATTTTTGTATGCTTCAACATTCTTTCTCTCGCAATTGAAATTTCCCTCTTTGTCGGCGCCGTGCTGTCCGTGGTGCTGTTCTGGAAGTATATACCCGATGTTTCCAAGGCGCTCAACACCGGCGTTACCAACGCCGCCCGCACCGTGCTTAACTTCGGCGCGCTTATGGGCTTTGCAAAGGTCGCAATGGCTACCCCCGTCTTCTCCAACCTCATCAGCTTCGTCGCCAATAATGACAATATCAATCCCGTCGTGGTCATCATCGTTGCTGTTGCGGTCATGACCGGCGTCGGCAACAGCGCGACCGCGGGCATCACCGCCGCAATGGAAGCCTTTGCATCCACGTTCCTTGCAAGCGGTGTTCCCGCTGCCGTTATCCACCGTGCGGCGACTCTCACCGGTGCGACGCTCGACACGCTTCCTACGAACTCCGGCGTTATCATCTCCCTCAACCTCACCGGCTCCAACCACAAGGAAGCTTATAAGTACATCTTTGTCAACACCGTTCTTATCCCCAGCATTATAGTCGTCATATACGCGGTGCTGGTGCTTGTCTTCCCAGGCATCGCGGCATGGCCCATCTGACAGCGCTGCGCGGTTTCTGACCTGAGCACGGTATCAGACGGAGATAGAATCCCTCTTAACAGATGATATGCGGGTGTTGCGAAATGCCCGCATATCACGGTAAAATACGGTCAGAGGATCGACCGTATTCCGGTCTCACATGAAAGGAAAATAGCAATGTATCAGTTTACCCATCTGGCTCAGCCTATCAATATAGGAAGCCATGTATATAAAAACCGGATAATTGCCGCCCCTCTCGGCCGCGGCCGATTTGCCCCTGACGGCGACGCGGTGCCCCGCACGCAATGGCTTGCGGAGCTGCGCGCAAAGGGCGGCTGCGCCGAGGTGTGCGTCGGCGAGACCTCCGTGGACTTTCTCCACGCCAACCGCGAGAATGAGCCGGAGACGGATTATGCCGCAATGGAGAAAGCGCCTTCGTTCGTCGCCTTCAGCAAGTATGCAAAGGCGATAAAGGATAACGGCGCGTTCGCGCTTATAGAGCTGAGCCACGCAGGCAATGCGAGAGCGCACCTTGACAAGGGCTATCCGATCGGCCCCGTAAGCTTTACCCGCCCCGACGGCGTACAGGTCGTGGGCATGGACGAGGCAAAGATGGACGAGGTATGCGAGAGTTTTGCCACGGCGGCGGAGTTCATGAAACGTGCCGGGTTTGACGGCGTACTCCTGCACGCCGGTCACGGCTGGCTGCTCAACCAGTTCCTCTCCCTCAGGGATAACCACCGCACGGACGAATACGGCGGAACTCTGGAAAACAGGGCAAAATTCCCCATAAAGGTCATCAAAACCGTCAGAGAGCGCTGTGGCAAGGACTTCATAATCGAAGTGCGCGTATCCGGCTCGGAAATGGCGGAGGGAGGTATGGAGCCTGATGAAGTAGGCCGTTTCTGTGCGATGCTGGACGATATTGCCGACTTCATTCACGTTTCCGTCGGTCTCTATCATGACCCCATACACAGCATGGAGTTTTCCACCATGTTCCAGCCCAAGGGCTGCAATGCGCCTGCGGCGGCTATCATCAAAAAGTATACGAAACTCCCTGTCGCCGTCGTAGGCGGCATCAATGACCCCGCCTTTGCCGATTCGCTCATCGCGGACGGAAAGTGCGATATGGTCGCTCTCGGACGCGCACTCAGCGCGGATCCGGCATGGGCGTTCAAGGCGCTCAACGGCTGCGAGGACGACATTGCAAAATGCCTGCGCTGCCACTGCTGCTTCCCCGGCCCGAAGGAGGACGTGCTTGAGGAGAACCACAATGTCATGCCGCGTCTCCAGTGCACCATTAACCCGCTCAACGACCTTGGCATCCCGCTCGACAGCTTTCCGCTCCCGAAGGACAGCCGCAAGGTGCTTGTTATCGGCGGCGGCGTTGCCGGTATGCAGGCAGCGGTCATAGCGCACGACCGTGGTCACCGTGTCACGCTCGTTG
Organism: bacterium; assembly: GCA_963617275.1. Classification (GTDB taxonomy): domain Bacteria; phylum Bacillota; class Clostridia; order Oscillospirales; family Oscillospiraceae; genus Limivicinus. The sequence goes on along the minus strand of CAVENX010000012.1, from coordinate 130,112 downwards.
AGGCTTCCGACCGCCTCGGCGGTCTTCTGAACTTCACAGACAGAGATCTTTACAAGACCGACCTGCATGAATTCAAGGAGCTTATGAAGCGGCGCGTGCTCAGACGTAATATAGACGTGCTTCTCAACACGAGAGCCGATGAAAAATATATCGCGGATTTTGCCCCCGACGCAGTTGTCATTGCCGTCGGCTCCGAGCCTACGGTCCCCGCGATCCCCGGCATAGAGCACGCGCACAAGGCGCTTGACATATACTTTGACGATCTGGGCAATATAGGCCAGAGAGTCGTCATAGTCGGCGGCGGTCTTGTCGGATGCGAGAGCGGTCTTAACCTTGCGAAAATGGGCAAGGACGTCACCATAGTCGGCAGAAACGCGAAGTTTGCCAAGGACGCATACAAAATGCATTGGATCGGCCTTATGGATGAGATGGCCAAGTGCCTTACGACGATAGCGGGCGTCCGCTGCACGGAGATCACGCCGGACGGCATAAGGACGCTTGATGAGAACGACGTACCCGGCTTTATCCCTGCGGATACCGTTATTTACGCCCTCGGCATGAAGGCGAAGACGGGGCTTGCCGAACGCCTCAAGGCCGCCTGCGGAGATAAGCAGTGCTTTGTTATAGGCGACTGCGACAAGGCAAGCAAGGTAGTCAAGGCGATGGAAGACGGCTTTATTGCGGCGATGCGAATTGTGTAATATAATAAATAAATCTGATCGAGTAATTCAAAAAGGAGAGTATGAACATGGACGAAATAAGAGAAATTCTGGTCAATAAGATCGCAGAGCTTTGCGGCGTTGACCCTGCCTCTATTACCGACGAAACCGAGCCTATAAAGGATCTGGGCATGAAGTCCGCCACTATCGTTGTTCTCATAGCCTACCTCGAGGACAAGCTGGATGTGGATATTGACTTCATGAAGTTCCGCCGTGCGCTGTCCATAGCGCAGGGTGTACAGTTCCTTGACAATCTTTGCAACGGCTGATCGGATCGGAGAATATAAATGGCAGAAAATAATAATCAATATAAAGTAGACGACAGCAAGACTGCCGATGTGCTTGTCCAGATGGACAAGTTTGCCGGCGGCGAGGTCGAAGCCTACTACCGCCGTATGAAGCAGCCTGCCACGCAGGAGCAGCTTCAGGCAATGTGCGAGCAGTACAACATGAGTACGAACGAGCACCTCGGCGGCAACTATCAGTATTGTCCTCCGTTCAACCCGCGCACATATATCGCGCAGGAAGAAGGACGCATACTTTGTATGCAGGATGTTGCGGTCAAAATGCGCGACGGTGTGACTATTTATGCGGATATATTCCGTCCCGATACCGAGGAAAAGGTTCCGCTGCTCATTTCGTGGGGCTTTTTCGGCAAGCGTCCCGGCGAGGGCATCGACGATTGGAAGATAATGGGCGTTCCGCCCCAGGCATTTTCCACCCTTGCCAAGCATGAGTCTCCCGATCCCGCGTTCTGGTGCAGGCACGGCTATGCCGTTGCCAACGTCGATGCTCGCGGCTCAGGTCATTCCGAGGGTAATCTGCATCTTTTCGGCACCCGCGACGGTCAGGACGGCTACGACTTCATCGAGTGGGCGGCGCAGCAGTATTGGTGCAACGGCAATGTCGGCCTTGCCGGCAACTCCGCCATCGCCATGGTGCAGTGGCGCATAGCGGCGCAGCAGCCGCCTCACCTCAAGGCAATCTGCCCGTGGGAAGGCACCTCCGATATCTACCGCGAGTCCATTTTTGAAGGCGGCATCCCTGCACTCGACTTCCCCGAGGGCATTGTTGCGCGCACCGTCGGCACCGGTTACATAGATGATATGCTGGCAATGGCGAAGAAGTATCCGCTGATGAACCCGTATTGGCAGGATAAGATACCCGATTTCACGAAGATCACCATTCCTGTGTATACCACCGGCAGCTGGAGCCATATGCATCTTCGCGGCTCAGTCAACGCTTTCCGTAAGATAAAATCCCGCAAGAAGTGGATACGCATCCACCGCGACTTTGAGTGGCCCGATCAGTACTGCCCGGCGGGGCTTCAGGATATGAAGCTTTTCTTTGACAGATATCTCAGAGAGATACGCAACGGCTGGGAGTTCACCCCAAAGGTGCGCATAGAGGTCATGGATGCATACGACTGCGATTTCCAGACCAACCGTGCCGAGGAAGCGTTCCCGCTGCCGCGCACGCAGTACAAGAAGCTCTACATCGACGCGGAGAACAACGCCATGCAGCTTGAGAAGCCCGTCGAAAAGGAGAGCAGCTTCTCCTATGACGGCCAGACCGGCGTTGCCAACTTTGATTATACCTTTACCGAGGACACCGAGATCACCGGATTCATGAAGCTCCGTCTCTGGGTCGAGGCCGACGGCCACGATGATATGGATCTGTTCATCAATATCCAGAAGCTTGACGAGCAGGGCAATTTCCTACCGACCTACGTTCTCGGCGAGCCGCACCCCGGCGCATGGGGCAAGATGAGAGTATCTCACAGGAAGCTCGATCCGAAACTCTCCACCGATTTTCAGCCCGTTCAGGCGCACACGGTCGAAGAAAAGCTCAAGCCGGGCGAGATCGTTCCCGTTGATATCGAGATAGTCCCGCACAGTAAGATCTGGCACGAGGGACAGCAGATACGTGTTCAGGTCGCGGGGCGTTATATCCGTGAGCCGGGCTGGTTTGAGAGACTTGTCTGGACGCCGGACAACCACGGCAATCACATTATCCATTCCGGCGGAAAATATGACTCTTTCCTCCAGATACCGGTCATTCCGCCCAGATATGTTGCCAAGAACTACATATACAGATAAGCATAAGCCTCGTAGATTTTTGCCGGCAGGCAAAAATCGTTATGATTATTTTCTCCGGCGGCATTATTATACGTCGGAGAAAATATTTCTTGCAGAGCGCAGTGCAATATACACTTATATAAACGGGAGCACAGAATGAACCAACAGCTTCTTGATAAATGGATAAATACCCTCGCCTCGGATAAGCAGAGCGTTGCTTTCCCCGAGGCGACGGAGGAGAAAATACTCAAGGCCGCATATGAAGCGGCAAAACTCAACGCGATAACGCCCGTTCTTGTCGGCGATCCGGCAGAGATAGCCCGCGCCGCGGAAACGTTCGGCGTTGACATATCCGGCATGACCGTCATCAACGCGCTCGACGAGGAGCAGCGCGCCGCCGACGCCGAGATCTACGCGGCGGGGCACACCCTGCTTTCCGCCTCTGCCGTGCGCCGCAAAAGCAGGGACACCATGAACTACGCTTTCATACTTCAGGAAATAGGCAAGTGCGACTGCGTTTTTGCCGGGCTTAGTCATACCACCGGCGAGGTCATTCTTGCTGCACAGACCTTTATCGGCATGGAAGAGGGAATATCCACGGTTTCCGGTGTCGGAATAATGGACATACCCGGCTATGAAGGTGAAAACGGAACGCTCCTTGCGTTTTCGGACGCGGCGGTCTGCGTTTCACCGAGCGCGGAGGAGCTTGCCGACATCGCTGTATCCACCTGCGGAACGGTGAAGGCACTGCTCGGGTGGGAGCCTAAGTGCGCGCTTCTGTCCTATTCGTCGGACGGCAGCGCAGAATCGGAGCTTGTCGATAAGGTCAGGCAGGCCGTCGCTATCGCCAACGAAAAATGCCCCGGATATGCCATTGACGGTGAGTTTCAGCTTGATACGGCAATCTCTCCCGCCGTTGCGGCGAAGAAGGTGCGCCGTGAAAGCCGCGTCGCCGGTCACGCGAATATAATCATCTATCCCGACATAAATGCCGGAAATATCGGCGTCAAGCTCGTGCAGCTCTTTGCCCATGCAGACGCCTACGGCCCCATGCTCCAGGGCTTTGCAAAGCCGGTGAGTGATTGTTCGCGCTCCGCGCCGGTAAGCGAGCTTGTGGGCAATATCATCATGCTTGCGGTGCGCACGAAGCAGTCAAAGGCCTGATATGGAAGAGTGTGCCGTACTTCACCCGCTGCCCGGCGTATACCACATACAGACTCCCGGCGGCGTGTTCGTTACGCTGCTTACGGGAAGCGAACGGGCGCTGCTCGTCGATACGGGGCTTGGCATATGCGATCTGCGCGCCGTTGTGCGCTCTCTTACCGCGCTGCCGCTGACGGTCATCAATACCCATGGGCATAACGACCATATAGCAGGCAACTATCAGTTTGAGCGCGTCATGCTCAGTGCGGCGGACATGCCCTGTGCGCGCTTTGCGCTTGACGGCGAGATACGCGCGAATGTCCTGCGTATCCGGCAGCCGTCCGCCGTGCCGGAGGGCTATATGGAGTATGCGCTTGAGAACATCGTCCCGCTTGACCCCGGCACGGTTTTTGACCTTGGCGGCCTCACAGCGGAGATCATCCCCCTGCCGAACCATACGCCGGGCAGTGTCGGCGTGTATGTACCTGAGCGGATGCTGCTGCTCGGCGCGGATTCCGTCGCCCCCTTTACCTCACTTTTTTTCCCGGAGGCGTGTACGCTGCGCGAACATCTTGCGCTGCTCAGGCGCGTTGAAAAGCTTCCGTTTTCGCAGCTCCTGTGCTCACACAGCGCCGAATTGTACCATGAAAAGATCGTGGATGCGCTGATCGGCTGTGTGTGCAGCTATGACAAAGCGAAAACCATCCGCTACCGCGACCAGTATTTCCCGCATTATACCGGCAGACTGTATTTTCACCGCGACGAAGAATATCCGGAATATGAAACGATTGTCGTCGCGCACACGGACGACCCCGGATGTGATTTAATATAGACAATTATAAAGAGATATGATATTATGAAAAAAGAATATAAGGTTTTTGTGATAAACCCCGGTTCCACCTCGACGAAGATCGCGCTTTTTGAGGGTGAGCGCAAGGTTTATCAGAAAAATGTCGATCACGACGCGCAGAAGCTTAAGGAGTTTCACGAAATACGCGATCAGCTGCCTATGCGTATGGAGGCGATAGAGAGCGCCATCAGCGAGGACGGACTTGACCTTAACGGCGTTGATGCCTTTGCCGCACGGTGCGGCGGACTTGTGTCGCTTAAAGGCGGCGTGTATTCGGTAAACGACAAGCTGCTTGAGCATACGCGCTGCTGCTACACCGTGCGTCACCCGAACACGCTTGGCCCGTCTATCGCGCTTGAGCTGCAAAAGCAGTACGGCGGACAGCTGTTCTGTGTCAATCCGCCGGATGTTGACGAGCTTGACGATGTTGAACGCGTCTGCGGCTTCCATGAGCTGTCCCGGCAGAGCAAGGGACACCCGCTCAACCAGAAGGAAAACTGCATCCGCTATGCAAAGGCGCACGGAAAGCGATACGAGGATATGAACCTCATATGCTGCCATATCGGCGGCGGCGTTACGGTGGCCGCGCACAGGCACGGGAAATATTTCTGCGTCAACGACGCCGTAAACGGCGACGGCCCCATGGCGCCCACGCGTGCGGGCTGGCTTCCGGCGACGGATGTCGTGAAAATGTGCTTCTCCGGAAAGTATTCGGAGAAAGAGATGTATGACCGCATCGTGAAAAGCGGCGGCATAACCGATCATCTCGGCACTGCGGATATGCGCGCCGTTGTTGAGCGCATAGAAAACGGCGACAGATATGCAAAGCTTATCTATGACGCGTTCATTTACCAGATAGCGAAAGCGGTCGGTGGTTGTGCGGCTGCACTGCGCGGCAAGGTGGACGCGATAATCCTCACGGGCGGCGTCGCGCACGACAGGTATCTTGTCGAAAATCTCACCGGCTATATCTCATGGATAGCGCCGGTATCCGTTCAGGCGGGCGAGTTTGAGATGGAAGCCCTCGCGGCGGGCGCTATACGCGCAATGGACGGGGAAGAGGAGATATTGGAATATACCGGCGTCCCCGTCTGGCAGAATTTTGATTCATATAAGGAGTGACAGATGCGCGTCATGAATGGTGGAATAACGGATGCAAAGAAGCGCTGGGCATATCTTGCGCTTGCGATGCTGTGCCTGCTTTTCGGCGGCGTGGTTTATGCGTGGTCGATCCTGAAGGTTCCCTTCGCGGAGGAATTCGGCTGGCAGACAGCCGCGCTTACGCTGAATTTTACGCTGACGATGTGTTTCTTCTGCGTCGGCGGCATAGTCGGCGGTACGCTTTCCAAGCGCTATGGTACAAAAATCGCACTGCTGACTGCGGCGGTGCTGGCCTGTGCGGGCTTTATGTCCGTGTCGTTCCTTTCCGGGGGGAGGATCGCGCTGCTGTACATAAGCTACGGCCTTATGGGCGGCCTCGGGATAGGCATATCATATAATGTTATTATTTCCACCGTCGGCGCATGGTTTCCCGACAAAAAAGGATTAAGCTCCGGCTGCATGATGATGGCTTTCGGCGCGTCCGCGCTCGTGCTCGGCAACGCTGTGAGCGCACTTATGAACGCCCCGGCGATCGGCTGGCGCTTCGCGTTCCGCGTTCTCGCGGCGGGCATCGGTGTTGTGCTCGCGGTATCGGCGTTTATCCTGCGCCGTCCGCCGGAAGAAGTGAAAACATCTCCCGCACCGGAGAGTGAAAGCGGCGGAACAGCTGATTTCACGACGCGTGAGATGCTGCGCCGTCCGTCCTTCTTCCGCCTTTTCATCGCTCTGTCGTTCATGTCCGCCGTCGGCAATTCCGTTATCGCCTTTGCGCGCGATCTCGCAATTTCGATGAACGCGGCCGCTGCGCTTGCGACGACGCTTGTCGGTCTGCTCTCTGTGTGCAACGGACTTGGGAGAATAATCACCGGCGCGCTCTTTGACGCCGTAGGCCGCCGTAAAACTACGGTCTTTGTCAGTGCGCTCAATATCGCCGCTGTAACGGCGCTGCTGATCGCGGTGCTTGCATCGTCCCTTGAAATACTCATCGCCGCGCTTGTGCTGACCGGCCTTTCCTACGGGACGTGTCCGTCGATCACATCCGTGTATGCTATGGAATTTTACGGTGTGCGGTATTTCCCGGTGAATTTTTCCGTCATGAATTTCAATCTTATGGGCGCGGCGCTTCTGGCGTCAGGCTACGGGGTACTGCTGTCGGCGTCAGGCGGCTATCTCGTTCCCATTGCGGCGCTGCTTGTTCTCTCACTCATCGCCGCCGTGCTCAACATAACCACACGTAAACCGTAAACGCGGCCATGCTGTAAAATTTAATAAGTAACGGGCGGCAGCAAAAATCGCTTTTTGCTGCCGCCCGTATTTTTTGCCGCATGGCAAAAAATGAGAAGCCGTGAGGAGCTGCATTCAGTTAGGAGTTAGGAGTGAGGAGTTATTGTGTCGGCAAAGCCGACGGAATTAACTTATGGCTCCCCTTTCAGGGGAGGCATGAAGGGACTTTACAGACAAATTCCGCCGTCATATTCCATAAAAATCCTGCCGCTGTTTTGTAGCGTTTTTACAAAAAACTTTTTAGATACGATATAATTCATATCCACTCTTGCAAACGTTTGCGTAAGGATGTATTATAATATATATATATATATATATATAAGTATGATTCCGCAAATAAAACGAAAAAGAGGGGCTACGATGAAGAGAAGAATAATATCCGCGATATTGCTGGTCGTTATGCTCATAAGCTTTGTTCCCGCACAGGCTTTTGCAGAGGAAACAACGGCGGATATAAGCAGCACGGAAATGACCGTCGGGGGCGATTCGTCCTTTGGCGGCCTGCTTGGCAACACGGTCAGCGAGGAGCAGAAAAAGCAGAGCGGCAGCGGCGAATTTGAGTGCCGCATTACCGAGCTTACCGTCGAAGGAACAACGGCGGTCGTTGAGTACAGCGTGAATACGCCCGCGACCGTTGTCGTCGCTATCTACTCCGACGACGGGTTCACCATGCTTGGCTCAGGTACGGCATCGGTGGCGGTGGACAACACATGGGTCGCTGTTGATATCGAGATAAGCAAGATGCCTAAGTTCTTTACCGCAGGCGCGTTCATGCTTGCCCCCGAGACGAACAACCCCCTTTCCGAGGAATATAAGACAACGCGCTACACTAAAGCGTATATGGACATCAAAGCCGCCACGGTCGCCGACTTTGACCCTGAGCTTGTTCTCAATCTCGATGAGGATATGACGACGAACTTTGCCGTTTTCAATGAGAACACGATACTTTTTGACTATACAAGCGACGCTGTCTTGACGGACTACCACAACGGCACATACCTTATCAAAAACGCGGGTGAAGATCTCCTTGCGATGCAGCCGGGGGATAAGTTTGCCTATACATACGCGGACGGCACTGTGCTTATCGTCTGCGCGGCAGATGTTAAGCGAGACGACGAGAAAAACCCCACGTCGGTGTTCGTCAGCGAGCAGACGGACGCAGATCTGTCGGACGTCTTTGACTTTGTAAAAATAGAAGCAGACAGCTTTGACAAGGAAGTTACCTACGACGACAGTACGCTCTCCGAGGGCGTTGAAATGATCGACCCCGCCGAGGTTGATCAGCTCTACGAGGCAAGCCTTATGGGCTTGGGTGATATTCCTATAGTAGACAAAAAGCTAAAAGCATCAAAAGAACTTGGAGTAAAATTAAATAAGAAATTTAATGATAATGTTACTTTGTCCGGTGCGGTAAAATACGCTTTTACCACCACTCTTGAGGTGTTTATAAGCCTGAACTATCAGAATGTTTCATACAGTATTGAGAATGAAGTATCCGTTAAAATCAGCTTGACCGGAAAAGCAGAACGTGAGATCCCGTTCCCAGGCGTTGATATATATTTTCTGCCCGGCGTATATGGACATGTAGAACCCAAGTTTGTTTTTGAAGTTTCCGGTGCTGTTGATTGGACGGGAAAATTCAAAAGCACAACAAAGTATGTCTACGACAGCGATATAGGCTTGTTTGATGCAAGCTCAGGCCCGTCTCTTAAGAGCGAAGTAAGCGTCAGCGGGAAAATACTTACAGGTCTCAAGGTTGACGTCGGAATCACTGTAATATCAAAGAAAATACTGAAAGGCGGCATGGAAGCTAAAGCCTGCGGCGAGTTGTCAATGAAAAACAAAATTGACGATCTCTCCACACCCGACACGAAAAGAATACATGAATGTCTTCAATGCTATGAGGGCGAATTAAATAAAGTAGTTTCACTCAGCGTTTATCTTGATATTCTTGACGGGAAAATAAAACCCGAGCTGGTAGTGGCAGAAGCAAAAAGCAAAATAAGCGATTGTTATAAATCTATAGATTATAATGAGTTTAAATTCACAAGATGTCCCCATATCAGCCATAAAGTAAGCGTACAGCTGCTGAAAGGCGAAAACCCCGTTCAGACATGCGTACCGATAGAGCTGTATGAAGGCACACGGAAAATTGATTCCGTGTATGTGCTTGACGAGAACAACAAGCCAAAGCTTTCCTCTGTTCCTGCAAGCGGTGAGGACGGAACAAGCACTTTCTATCTTCCCAACGGAAAATATAAAGTGATCGTTGAACTGGACGGCGAGAGACAGGAGAAAGAATTTACCATCAGAAACGGTGAAAAACAGCTGAAGCTTGCCTTTGAAGAAAAAGGCAGTGATTATCCGCTTACTATCTCCCAGACAACTGTCAAAATGGATAAAGGCAGTACGCAGCAGCTTAACGCGTATTTCAACGGGAAAGACGTCACGAGAAGCTGCACATGGCAGTCGTCCGATTCCACGGCCGCATCTGTCAGCAAAGGAAAAGTGACCGCTAAAAAAGCCGGAAGCGCGGCTATATCCGCCTCCTATTCGAGCGGCGGAAAAACCTACTCCGTTTCATGCACGGTGACAATCGCCGCTGCCGCTGCCGGAATTGCCTCCGGCAAATGCGGTGAGAACCTCACATGGACGCTGGATGATGCCGGTACGCTTACGATCAGCGGCACGGGAGAGATGTACGGTTATATGAGCGATAGTTATCCGTGGTATGAACACAGAGAAAAAATAAAAACCATAGTAATTGAAAGCGGCGTAACAAGCATCGGCAATCATGCTTTTTTCTACTGCACCGCACTCACAACTGTGACGATACCTGCCAGCATTACGGGCATCGACGGATCTTCCTTTGGCTACTGCACCTCCCTCACAAGCATAAATGTGAATTCAGAAAACAGATATTACTCGTCTGTAAACGGCGTACTTTTTAACAAGGCTGCAACGGAACTGGTGTGTTTTCCATGTGGACGCCAGGGTGGATATACGATACCGGTAAGTGTAACGAGTATTGGGAATTATGCATTTTACTGGTGTATCAATCTCACAAGCGTGACTATACCGAACAGCGTAACGAGCATTGAAAGCGCTGCCTTTTGGGGATGCCACGCACTCACAAGCGTGACAATACCCGACAGCATGACGAATATCGACAACTTTGCCTTTTCCCACTGCAACGCGCTCACAAGTATAAATGTGGCTTCAGGAAATAGTTATTATGCGTCTGTAAACGGTGTGCTTTTTAACAAGATTTTAACGGAGTTAGTGTCTTTTCCTGGAGGACGCACAGGGGCTTATACGATACCGAGCGGCGTAATGAGCATTGGCGTGGGCGCCTTTGACTTATCCCTATCACTCACAAGCGTGACGATACCGGACAGCGTGACGAGCATCGAGTACGCCGCCTTTTGCGGCTGCACCGCACTCAAAAGTGTGACGATAGGCAGCGGCGTGAAGGAAATCGGCAGCGATGCCTTTCTGGACTGCACCGCACTCACAGACGTATACTACACCGGTACGGAAGCGCAGTGGGACGCAATAAGTATAGGCAAATATAACGACAACCTTACCTCCGCAACAATCCATTTCAACAGCGATGTGACCGCGCTTTCGATAGATGACGACGAAGAGGAGCTTGAGGACGAAGAGGGAGCCGACATTCCCGACGAAGAGCCGAAGGAAGATGCCGCAGAACCGGAAGAGCCGACAGAGGAGGAAGAGGAGCCTCTGCCGGAGATAGAGATAGAGCCGGAAACAGAACCGGAACCTGAACCTGAGCCTGAGGAAGAAGAAAGTCCGGATGCGCTCATAGTTGACGTGCCCGATGCCGCACCGGCGGCAGAGCTTGAGCTTGCGGCGGCGCACAAGGGTACTTCCGGCACAAAGGGCAAATTCAGAACAGCGAAGTTTACGAATCTTGAGCCGGGTGAGGAGTATGTGCTCATAGTCAGCGTTGACCCCGCCGCACTCCTGAAACCGACCAACCTGCTGTATATCGCGCAGGATAACGCCGCGGCGGACGGTACGCTCACCCTCTCGTATATCCCGCGGACGGAAACGCCCTCGGCGGCGGTGACGCTGTACGGCGTACCGCATGAAAGATACATCACCCTCGACCGGGAGTATATGGCAATGCAGATTGGTGAATCGGCTGTGCTTTCGGCGGAGGTGACGCCTGCGGAGTGGGCGGAATACCTTACGTGGAGCGCGGAAAACCCGGACGGCAAGGAGATAATCTCCGTCAGCGACAGCGGAAGCGTCACGGCGCTTGGCGTCGGCACGGCATACGCCGTGGCGACGGTGAGCTATAAGGACTATACCTTCACCGCACGGTGCCGTGTGGACGTGACGGAAAAGAGCGTCGAGGAAGAGATAGAGATAAGCGGTATAGAGCTTGGCACAACGGCGGTCACGAGCGAGCTTTACAGCCGGGATTATGCGGAAGCAGATATTCTTCTGCTCCTGCCGCAGAATATATCCGTCATGAGCGCCGACGCGGCAGAAAAGCCGGAGGATAACGGCATAGCCATAAAGAGCGCGAGATTTATGGACCCTGCGGCGGCGGAGAAGTTTGACCTTGCGGTCGTTGATGACAGGCGCGTCGCCGTCGTCCCGAAGGACGGCAGCATAGAAAACGCGAAAGCGGTAAAGAGCAGCTATACAAGCGCGGTAGCCGTGACGGTCGGGAATACGGAGTTTGTAACGGATGCAAAGCTTAAGCTGACGGTGAAGAAGACGCTTCCCAAGCTCAAGGCGGATGCTGTGCAGTTCAACTCCTTCTACTCGGGACAGAGCGCGCCAATAGTAATAAACGGCGCATCGGTGACGGCGATACGCCCGGATACCGGCAAGAAGCTTGCCGTTCCCGCATGGCTCACCCTCTCTGATGACGGGAAGCTGAGCATTGCGCCCGACGCACCGGGAAAGTCCGCTTCCGGCAGTGCGTATATCCTTGTCGATACGGAGGAATGGGAAGTACCGGCGGCTGTAACGGTCAGCGTAAAGAACACATATAAAGCGCCGAAGCTGAAGCTCTCTGCCGCAAGCGTGACGATGAGCAGCGTATCGAGCAGGGGCGTTGAAATGAAGCTCATGCCCACGGCGAAGAACGAAACGCTTGAGCAGTATAATGTGACCGGCCTTACCGCATACGACGGCTATACCGTTGAGAATTTTGACGCGGAAATGGGCGCGTTCACGCTGAAAACCGCGGAGGGCAGCAAGGCGGGAAGAATAACGCTGTATGCAAGCTTTGCCGATACCGAAACAACGGTTCCCATCGCGCTGACAGTAAGGAAGACGGCGCCGGTCATAAAGCTGAAAACCGCGTCCGTGACGCTCAACCCGGCATACGGCGATATGGCTATAATAGACGTGACAATAACCCCGGCGGACTATGATGACAGGACAGTAAGCGTTTCAAACGCGGAGGGTGAGCTTGAGGTATGGTACAAGGACGGCAAGCTGTATGTACACACTCTCCCCATCACGAAGTACAGCAGCACTTATAAAGTGACCGTCTCCATACCCGGAGGGAAAGCGGCTGTGCTGACCGTCAGAACGGCGAAGGAAAATCTCAAGCCGAGTGTTACGCTCAGAGCGTCAGGCGCGATAGACCTTACGTATTCCGACAGCGCGGTCACTCTCACACCGGCGTTCAGGAACTTCAACGGCGGGTATACCGTTACCGGCGGCACTGTTGCCGAGACGAAAGGAAAGACCGAAATATCCGGCGGCGATATAAGCAGCTATTTCAGCATGGAGCAGAACGGCAATACCCTGACGCTCAAAAAGGCGGAGGGAACGGAGCTGACTGCGGGCAATACCTACACGGCGAAGCTTATAATGCTTCTCGGCCGCGAAGAGCTGACCGCCACGGCAAAGATCACGGTTAAGGCGACGCCGGTGAATCTCAGGCTTTCAAAGAGCGCGCTGACGCTCAACAAGCTTGTAAACGACAGCGCCGCGATAGGTGTGACGTGCACGACGAAGAATTACACACCCGGCGAGCCGGTGATAAGCGTAATGGATAAGACCGGCAAGCAGAGCGCGGAGGGCAAGCTTGACGTGAGCTATTCCGGCGGTATGCTGTATGTCGCCGTGAATGACGCGACGGAGTACGGCGCGGTCTACAAGGTGCTTATAAACGCAGGCGAGGGATACAAGGCGGCGGTGCTCAATGTGACTGTACCGGCGCAGGCGAAGTCAGCGATCACGGGTACGCTTAAAGCCAAGGGAAGCATAGACATCATCCGCTCCGGCAGCGGGATAACGCTTGTCCCGACGTACAAAAACGTCAGCAGCGCCGAATATACCGAGCGTGTAGAGGTCTACTCAAGTGCGGATAAGTTTGCAAAGCCTGTTGAGGGCGTGTTTGCAATAGACGGCATGAAGCTTACGAACATCTGCGCGGACAGCAGGCTCAAATACAAGGTCAGGGTAATAGCAGGCTTTGCAAACGGAACGGAAGCGGCGACGCCGCTCACGGCGATAACAGTGAAGACGGGCGCGGCGCGGCTGACGGTATCCGGTACGCCGGTGCTGTATCTCAAGGACGTCAACAGCCGCGGCGATTTCAGGGTAACGAGTGCCGATCTCACGCTCAACGGCATAGCGAAAGCGGAGATAAAGGACGCGAAGAACGCGGCGATGTTTGAGCTTTACGAATACGGCGGAGGGCGGTTTGCGATAGGCTTCAAGGACGGAGTGATAGCCCCGGCTGCCGCAAAGCTTAAGAGCGTGAGCATCCCGATAAACATCTGGCTCGACGGCAGCGAAACCGCAAAACCCAACGCAGCCGTCACTATCAAGATCAATATTGCAAAGTAAAAAGTATCCCCCGTTTCCGGTTCCGGAAACGGGGGATATGAGACTGTCAAAAACTATGTATTAAAGTCGGATAATAGAGCAGCGGGGGAGCTTGAGGGGGCAAGACCCGCCTCAAATTGGATAAACCGCCGTCGAAAGCCTCTATAAAGGCTTTCGGCAACAGCATTTTGAACGCTTTCAAAATGCTCGGCGGAAAGCGCGGTCGAAAAAGTCCTGTAAGGACTTTTTTGACAAGCAGATATCCCCCGTTTCCGGTTCCGGAAACGGGGGATATAAATTCGAAGTTTTTATTATGCGGAAATTCTGAACTCAGATGCCTGCTCTGTCACGTCAATGACAGGCTCGGTATTGATGCCGCAGACCTCGCCGGTGCAGGCGTCAACATAGAACTCATATCTGAGCATGAGCGTGCTCACTATCATGCGGTAATAGCCGCTTTCGAGACAGATATATTCACAGCAGTAATTCTCGTCGCTGATACCGACGGAAGTGAGCGCGTTGTTAAGAGCGGTCTTGGAATTTATATTCTTCATGGTATTTCTCCTTATTACTTATCATTTCAATTTGTTTGGCTTCTTGTTTATCGCTTTCGTATAATAGATGCACAGGGCGGCGGCAGGTTACAGGAAAAATAAAAAATTCCAAAAAAATAAAAAGCGCTGCCCTGATATTCAAGGCAGCGCCGCGTAATTCGGTTAAACGTTCTGTGCATGGAGAAAAATCAGCTGTGCTCGTCGTAGTCGAGCAACTCGACCGCGCCGTTCTTGCTGCTCACGCCAAGCTCATAGATGCGGAATTCATTGCGCAGCTCTATCTCATACACATAAACGGCGTCGGAAAGACTTCCGTTTATTCTCAGCTTCCTGTCAGCGTCGCGCACAGAAAAGTCGTTTCTGTCTTCGCCGTAGTTTTCGGCGATATATTCATAAGCAATTTCAATCGCGTCGTCTCTGTCATACTTCATTCTGCGTGATGCCGACGTGCAGGATGGGATAAAGATTATGCCGCACACAAGAGCCGCAATAAGCAGAAGCGTTATTATCACGATGATGAAAATCTTGATATAGGTCCGTCTTTCGTATAACCTTCTGGCTCTGAGAATGGTCCCGTGCTCCGCCTCGGCGACCACAGGCTCGTCAGGAGGATTGTCCAGAATACTTTTTATTTTAAGTATGGTGTCAAGCTCTTTTTCAACAAAGGATTTTTCTTCCTCTGTCGCCGTTCCGTTCTTTATTTTTTCAAAGCACTCCTTAAGAATCATCCTGCTACCTCCATCAGCTCTTTAAGTCTCTCCCTGCCGCGGTATAAAAGCACTTTAACATTGCTCTCGCTTTTTTCCATTACAAGCGCGATGTCTTTTATTTGCAGCCCGGAAAAGTAGAAGAGCATAATAACCTCTCTCTGCGCCGCGTTGAGTTTGTCTATCGCGTGGTAAAGCGCCCGGTATTCTTCTTTCAGAATAAGCCGGTCAACGATCTCACCGCTGTCGTCCTCAACATCTTCTGCAAGCTCATCGTATGACATGGCCTTGTTTTTCCGGCACAGACCGAAAAACTCATTTCTGCATACCGTCAGGAGCCACGGCTTGAAGTTCTTTATTTCCTCGTCGGCAGACGCAAGAGCCTTATAAAATGCCGTAGACACTATATCCTCTGCGATTGTCTCGTTTTTGCACAGGGACATCGTGTACAGCATTGCTTCATTATAATATTTTCTAAAAAGCTCGTCAATAATGTCAGGCTTCATTCATACTCTCTCTTCCCGTACCCCTTCATTATAATGATGCAGAACTTGTGAAAAGGTTACAAAAATCATCCTGTCAAATTATTATTTTGACAGGATGAACACTTGGCAAAAAATCCGCGAGACTTTTTTCAGAATGATCCGCTGAGAGGTAAATTATTTTTCTTCGGTTTTTTCCTCGTGAATCTCGGTCACATCGGCGTCATGTGCGCCGGCGCACTCTGCGCTGCTGCATTTTGCGTCTTCGCTCTTCACGTCTTCGGACTTTGCGGCGGAATCGGACGCAAAGTCAATGACCTTTTCCTTGACCTCGCCGACGATAGCGGCGGCGGTATTCTTGATCTTTTCGCCGTC
Organism: bacterium; assembly: GCA_963617275.1. Taxonomy (GTDB): domain Bacteria; phylum Bacillota; class Clostridia; order Oscillospirales; family Oscillospiraceae; genus Limivicinus. The sequence continues at coordinate 113,994 of CAVENX010000012.1, read as the reverse complement.
CTCGGGCTTTACAACGCTGATTATCTCATGATTTTCCTTCACGACCTCGACCGTGCAGCCTGCGACGACCGTAGCAAGCGCGCCCGCGATAAGCACCCATTTTGCGGCGCTGAGCATGACGACGCCGCCGACAACACCGGCGTTCACCGGAATGTTGACCAGCTCATTGCCGTCCTTTGATTTTATAACTATGCGTGAAACGTTGCCTTTTGCGACAAGTTCCTTGATTTTGGCGATCACTGCTTCTATGCTGTTTTTATCCATTTTGATATCTCCTCACTTTACCTATATTCAGACAGCCGCAAGACCGCAGCCTTGCAGCCACCCGTCGTTTATTATCAATATAATATCACAGCCAACAAAAAAGGAATAAACAAATTGTTAATTCAGCGTATAAATTATGTGAACGGCAAATATTTTTCCCTTGTGTGCAGCGCGGTTAAGTGATAAAATATTTTTTTGAAATGAACTTTATGAAAGGATATCCGAATATGAAAATAGTAGTTCTCGGCGGCGGCATCAGTACCGAACGTCAGGTCGCCCTTGTCACAAGCACTTCGGTGTGCAAGGCTCTCAGAAGCCTGGGACATAAGGCGATATTTGTGGATATGTATCTCGGACTTGAGGACTATGACGGCGTACTTGAGGACGCGTTCGACGCGCCCGACGGATTCTGCGGCGCTGCCGCGATCGAACAGACCGCGCCCGACCTTGAAGCGGTCAAGGCGTCAAGAAAGCTTAAAAGCCCTTCCCGCATAGGGAAAAACGTACTTGAAATATGCGCGCTGGCAGACTGTGTGTTTCTGGGGCTGCACGGGGCGGACGGCGAAGACGGCAAAATTCAGGCCGCGCTTGACCTTATGGGCGTGCCTTACACCGGCTCCAATCCCCTCGGCAGCGCAATGGCCATGGACAAAGCGGTCGCAAAGCGCATAATGGAATCTGCCGGTGTGCTTACCCCTAAGTGGAGGGAGATCGTCTATTCAAAGGAAGATATTCCCACGCTTGTCGGAGAACTTCCCGTTCCATGCGTTGTGAAAGCCGTCAACGGCGGTTCGTCCATTGGAGTGGCTCTTCCGGATACGAAGGAGGAGCTTGAAAATGCGCTCAACGAGATCCTGCTCTACAATAACCGAATAATTGTCGAGGAAAAAATAACCGGACGCGAATTTACCCAGACCATTTTAGGCGATAAGTATCTTTCCGCGATAGAGATAGTCCCGCCCGAGGGAAATACCTTTGACTATGTTGCAAAATATCAGAGCGGCAGTCTGGCCGCACGGGAGATCTGCCCGGCGCCTATAACCGCGCAGGAGCAGAAAACGCTTGGTGAGGCGGCGATGCGCTTCCACAAGGCGCTCGGCCTTTCCGTCTATTCCCGCACAGATTTCATTATGGATAAGGACGGAAATGCTTACTGCCTTGAGGTGAACACCCTCCCAGGCATGACGCCGAACAGCCTTATCCCGAAAGCGGCAAAGGTTGAGGGAATAGAATACCCTCAGCTTTGCGAAAAGATAGTCCTTATGTCGATAGAAGCAAGGAAAAAGGGACTTTAATGTACGTAATTATCTGTGTGACAGGGTATTTCTTGCGTCGATAAGTCCGGTGCAGAGGGCGTCAATATCCTCTGCGGTCGTGAAGCGGGAAAGCCCTATGCGTATCGCGCCGTCTATCACATCGCTTTTCATGCCGATAGCCTCAAGCACGTGGCTTCTCCCGCCCTTTTTGCAGGCAGAACTTTTCGATACATAGACCTCACGCGCTTCAAGGTAGTTCATCAGTACCTCGCTGCGCCAGCCGGGCAGTGAAATGCTGAGAATATGCGGGGCGTCGGTGCGTACATATTTCAGCTCGGGTATTTCGGCGGAGAGGCGGTCGATTATTTCCGCTTTCTGCGCCGCCATACGGCTGATGCCTGCCTCCATGTTTTTTGACGCCTCCGCGCACGCCGCCGCGAATGCCGCTATCTGCGGCATAGCCTCGGTTCCGGCGCGTCTGCCGTTTTCCTGTGCGCCGCCCGCGATAAAGGGCTTGAGACGAAGTCCGTCACGCACATAGAGCGCACCGATCCCCTTCGGGGCGTGTATCTTATGCCCGCTGACGCTTATCATATCGGCGCCCAGCGTTTTTGCGGAAAACGGCACCTTCATGAAGCCCTGCACCGCGTCGGTGTGCAAAAGCGCCCGTGAGCCGGATTTTTTGAGCATATTCGCAATGCCCCTGATGTCCGTCACCGCGCCTGTCTCGTTGTTTACAAGCATGAGAGAGACAAGTATCGTATCGTCCCTAAGCGCGTTTTTGACCGACTCAACGCTTATCGCGCCGGTATTATCTGGGGCAAGACGTGTTATCTCATAACCCCGCTTTTCAAGCTCATCCAGCGTTTTGCGTATCGCGTCGTGTTCGACTGGTGAGCTGATTATATGTTTTCCCTTCCTGTGCATCGCCTCCGCCCCGGACAGCAGCGCCCAATTGTCGCTTTCGGAGCCGCAGGAGGTAAAGACAAGCTCTGCCGGTTTGCAGCCGATTGCCGCGGCAGCCTGTGCTCTTGAGCTGTCGAGCAGCTTTTTTGCCTCCCTGCCCTTTGTGTGCGTGGAACTTGGGTTTCCGTATACGCTTGTCATCGCCTCGTATGCCGCCCTCGCGGCGGCCTCGCACACTCTTGTGGTGGCGGAATTGTCAAGATAATGTTCCATTTTTTCACCGTCAGATCATATATTTATAGGAGTTATGCATGAAGTATATTATAGCCACTCTCGGCTGTAAGGTCAACCAATATGAAACGCAGGCAATGGAAACTTTTCTGCATGAGCGCGGCCATGAGCCGTGCGCGCCCGGTGAGCTTGCCGATGCGGTCATCATCAACACATGTGCCGTGACGGCGGAGAGCGGGAGAAAGTCCCGCCAGCTCATACGCCGCCTGCGGGAGGAGAATCCGGACGCTGTCGTCGCTGTGTGCGGCTGCTATTCGCAGATAGAGCCGGAGGCGGCGGAAGCGCTCGGCGCGGATGTTATATTCGGGGCGAACAATCGGGAAAAGCTTGTTGATGCGGTTGAAAAAGCCGCCGCCGCGGGCGAAAAGTACCGCGATATAGATGAACCGTTCAAACGCCGGGAGATTGAAAAGCTCCCGGCCGGCGCGGTCGCCGGACGCACGAGGGCGATGCTTAAAATTCAGGACGGCTGTGTAAACTTCTGCACCTATTGTATAATCCCATACACCCGCGGCAGACTTCGCAGTCTGCCGATAGAGGACGCCGCTGCGGAGACAAAAAAAATAAACGACGCCGGGTTCAGGGAGCTTGTACTTACAGGGATAGAAGTCGCCTCATATGGCATTGATCTGCCGGGCAGGCCGGATCTTGCCGATGTGATAACCGCCTGCGCCGCCGCTGCGCCTGATATGCGCATCCGTCTCGGCTCGCTTGAGCCGACGGTCATAACGGAGGATTTCTGCCGTCGTCTTGCCGGGACCGGAAAAATATGCAGGCACTTTCATCTCTCGCTTCAATCCGGCTGTGACAGGACGCTCAAAGCGATGAACCGCAAGTACGATACGGCGCGCTTTTACTCTGCCGTGGAACTTCTGCGCAGATATTTTCCCGGCTGCGGCCTTACATGTGACCTTATAACGGGTTTCCCCGGCGAAACCGATGAGGATCACGCTGCGATGCTCGAATTTATCCAAAAATGCGCATTTTCCGATATGCACATTTTCCCGTACTCGCGCCGTCCGGGGACGCCTGCGGATAAAATGGACGGGCAGTGCACAAAGGCGGTCAAGGACAGACGCGCCCACGAGGCACAGCGCGTGTGCGAACGGATGCACCGGGACTTTCTTGCCGCTTCCGTCGGGCGGACGCTTCCGGTTTTGTTCGAGACGGGCGAAGACGGCTTCTTTACCGGCCATAGCGACACATATGTGCTTGTCAGGGTCAGGGGCGAAAATTTGCGCGGCAAAACTCTCAATGTGAGGATAACGGGCGTTGAGGGTGATAATCTTACAGGAGAATTGGTGCGCTGAAGCGCGCAGCGGATATAAAGATATGAAGGACAGAGTTTTTAATTTTTCCGCCGGTCCATCCGTCATGCCTGAGAGTGTGCTTGAAAAGGCCGGAAGAGAGATAATGAATTATAACGGCAGCGGCATGTCCGTAATGGAGATGAGCCACCGCAGCAAAATCTTTCAGGAGATTTTTGACGCCGCGAAGGCAAAGCTCAAAAGCGCGCTCAGCGTGCCGGATACGCATGAGATACTCTTTTTGCAGGGCGGGGCGACGCTGCAATTTGCGCAGATACCGATGAATCTTCTCTGCGGCAATACTGCTGACTATGCCGTTACCGGAAATTTCTCCGGCAAGGCGGCAAAGGAAGCGGAGAAGTACGGCGCCGTCAACGTGATATATGACAGCGGTGCGTCCGGGCATGACCGCGTTCCCACGCAGAGTGAGCTGAATTTTACGGACGGGGCGGAATATTTCTACTACTGCGCCAACAACACGATATACGGCACCGAGTGGCACTATACCCCCGCGCGTTCCGCGCCGATCGTGTGCGATATGTCGTCGGACATTCTTTCACGTCCGGTCGATGTGTCAAAATACGGCATTATCTATGCCGGGGCGCAGAAAAATATGGCTCCTGCGGGGCTGACTGTGGTGATCATCGACAAGGCTCTTGCAGGTCACGAGATGGCGCTCACGCCGGAGATCATGAGCTATAAAACGCTTATTGACAAGGATTCCATGCTCAACACGCCTCCGTGCTGGTGCATATATATGCTCTCGCTGGTGCTCGACTGGGTGGCGGAAAATGGCGGGGTCAAGGGAATGGCACAGCTTCGCACGGAGAGGGCGAGTCTTATATACGATGTGCTCGACGCCAGCAGGCTTTATATTCCCCATGCCCGCAGTGATTCACGCAGTGAAATGAACGTCACCTTCCGCACGGGCAGCGAAGAGCTGGATGCGGAATTTATAGAGGGCGCGGCGAAGCGTGGCCTTGTAAATATCAAGGGACATAAGCTCACCGGCGGAATGAGAGCGTCGCTGTATAACGCCATGCCTGTTGAGGGCGCGGCGAAGCTGGCGGATTATATGAAAGAATTTGAGGTAAAGCATGTTTAAGATAAAAACAATGAACGCAATTTCCCCGTTCGGCATAGAGAGACTGAAAAAGCACGGCTGTGAGGTAGGCGCGGATATTGACGCGCCAGACGGTATGCTTATCCGCTCGGCAAATCTGCACGAATACGATTTCGGCGAAAATCTGCTGGCCGTTGCGCGGGCCGGCTCAGGCTTCAACAATATTCCGGTGGAGGACTGTGCCGAAAAGGGGATAGTCGTTTTCAATACACCCGGTGCAAATGCGCAGGCTGTGAAGGAGCAGGAGATATGTTCGATGGTGATGGCGTCGAGAGATGTTATCGGCTCCGTCGAATGGGTGAAGACGCTTGCGGGAAAGGGGGAAGAGATACCGTCGCTGGTTGAAAAGGGAAAGTCGAATTTCGCTGGGCCTGAGCTTCTGGGGAAGACCCTCGGCGTTATCGGCCTCGGCGCGATCGGCGCGCTGGTGGCGAATATCGCGCTTGAGTTCGGCATGACGGTTTACGGCTATGATCCTTTCATGTCTGTCGAGGCGGCATGGCAGCTTTCCCGCGAGGTGAAGCGCTGCGACGATATTGCGGAGATTTTCTCTCTTTCCGACTTTATAAGCATCAATGTCCCCTATACCGAGAGCACGCATCATCTTCTTAATGAAAAGGCGTTTTCCATGATGAAGCAGGGAGTGCGCATTATAAACGAGTCTCGTGCGGAGGTAGTGGACGACATCGCAATGACCGCGGCTCTCGACTGTGGGAAGGTCGGCAAGTACGTGACGGATTTCCCCAATGAGGTAATTCTCAAGGCTCCGAATGTGATCGCAATGCCGCACCTCGGCGCGTGTACGCCCGAGAGTGAGGATCGCTGTGCGGAAATGGCGGCGGAGGAGCTTTACGATTATCTGCTCAACGGAAATATAAGAAACTCCGTCAATCTTCCCAACGCCGCGCTGAGCCGCATGGGCGTGTGCCGCTTGTGTGTGCTGCACCGCAATGTTCCGCGCATGCTTACAAAGATACTCGATTTTGTCGGCGACAGGAACATCAACGTTGAGCATATGATAAACAAGCCCCGCGGCGAGTATGCATATACCATCGTTGACCTTGGAACAGCCATCGGTGAGGATGTGGCGGAGGCCATACGCAGAATGGATAATGTTTTGAGAGTAAGAGTGATATGAACGATAAAATAAGCGGCATAGTCGGTCGGCTTTACTACGAGGACAGCCACATACACGAATTTGACGCCGTTGTGACAGGTGTGTACGAAACGAAGGACGGCGCCGCCGTCTCGCTTGACAGGACTGCTTTTTTCCCCGGAGGGGGAGGGCAGAACGCGGATACGGGCCATATAGGCACGGTGCGCGTCACGGATGTGAAAGAACACGGCGGGGAGATATTGCATTTTGTTGCCGCACCGCTGAATCCCGGCGAAAAATATAGCTGCTCCCTCGACTGGGAGCAGCGGTACAGACGTATGCAGAACCACAGCGGCGAGCATATTGTCTCCGGCATTTCTCATATGCTGCACGGCGTTGAAAATGTCGGCTTCCACATGGGCGGCGAGAGCATGACCATAGACTTTGACAAAGAGCTTACGTGGAACGAGCTTATGGAGATCGAAAAACGTGCAAACGAGGCTGTCCGCGCCGATATTCCCGTTACCGCCTTTTTCCCCGGCAGAGAGGAGCTTGCCTCGATGGATTACCGCAGCAAGCTTGAGCTTACCCACGATGTAAGGATCGTCGATATCCCGGGCGTTGACCGCTGCGCCTGCTGTGCGCCGCATGTGTACCGCACGGGTGAGGTCGGGCTTATCAAAATACTCGATTTTATGCGCCACAGAGGCGGAATAAGGGTAACGCTCGTATGCGGCATGGACGCGCTTGATACCGTGAGGGTCATGCAGGAAAATATCACTGCCGTGTCGCAGCTGCTGAGCGCGAAGCGCCACGAGTGCGCCAAGGCGGTCGGGCGTGTGCTGACTGACACGGCAAAGCAGAAGGAGCGCATTTCCGCACTCAGCATGGAGCTTGCCCGCATGAAAGCCGAAAGCATCGCCGAAACCGAGGGCAATATCTGCGTTTTTGACGATGTGCTTGACGATATCGCCCTGCGGGAGTTTGTAAATATGCTTACCGAAAAATGCGGCTCGGTTGCAGCGGCATTTTCCGGCAGCGACGAAGCCGGATATAATTACATTATCGGCAGCAAAAGCGTTGACCTCCGCGCAAATTCAAAGGCGATAAACGCAGGAATAGGCGGCAGGGGCGGCGGCAGCCGGGAGATGATACAGGGCAAAGCCGTGCTTGACAAAGAAACTATAAATAATTTTTTCAAAAACTTCAGTGCATGATGCCTAAACTGACGCGCCTCTTTCAGGGGCGCGTTTAGACTGTCAAAAAAGCCTCGCAGAGTTTTTTGCCCGCAGGCAAAAAATAGTTCTAACCGTTTTCTCCGGCGGCATGTACGTCGGAGAAAACTCTTCTCACGTAGCGAGTGTCGAATTGTTCGCCATAGGCGAACAACCGAGGCACAGAGCGCAGTGCAGCCCTTTTGTCAAAGAACCTCATTGAGGTTCTTTGACAAACTGACGCGCCTCTTTCAGGGGCGCGTCAGTTGTATTCAATAAGGATATACCGAGTCGGCGTCGAGCGGAATGTAGGTGTAGTTGTCGGACTTTATCGGCGCTATGCGCTCGAATGCCCAATCTATCATGCCGCAGTCCAGCGCGTCGTACAGGATAGAGTTGTGATCCTGATTTGCGCATACGAACATGGTCACATTGCAGCCGGAAGCCGCCATAAGATTTATGCCCTCCCTGTTCATGCCGACGCCGTACTGCTCAAACAGCCAGAACTCCGTACCGGCCTTTGCAAGCTGGGCGCACTCGTAAGCGGAGAGCGTTAGATCGGTCTCCTCCCAATCGACTCCTGCATCAAAGCACAGCACCTTGGGAACGGTGAGCGAACGGTTCAGGTAATAGTATGCGGCGGCGTGCATGGCGGGGTATGCGCCCATGCTTGTCCCGCACAGAAGCGGAGCCTTGAGCGTGAGCGAACATTCATCAGCCGCTTTTTTGAGCGTATCAAGGGCGGCTTCCGCCTTGCCTTCCATATCGCCAAGGCCGTTTTTGTACAGGAAAAGAATAACGGTGTCTCTGGATGAGGCGTTGATGCAGTTGTAAATATAATCCCTCGGCTCCTCGATGTCCCTGCCGCCGGGGAAGAAAATGAGAAATTCCGTTGTGCTGCCGCAGTTTTCGGGGATAAATATGTAGCCGGTATCTGCGGTATAAAGATCGCCGGTAGGGAAGCTTGCGAAAAGGTTTTCCGGAGTGATAATGGGTCTGCTGCCGTCCTCCGCCATTGACAGGCGCGCATCGCAGCGCTTGAGCATGGTTTCGCTGTCGAGATAGTCGCCAAGCGCCGCAAATATCTCATGAGCGCCGTAAAAATTACAGTGGTTTGCAAGATCACAGCCCTGAGCGTAGAGCTTCTCCTTAAGTCCCGTGATCCTGTCCGCGCTGTCTGAATAACCGGCCAGGCTTTCAAAAAGACGCAGCGCGGGGAGAGCATCCCCCTCATCCTCCAGCTTGCAGGCGCGGAGATAGTCACATTCAGTTATCAGCTCCTGCGCGTCAAGATGCTCCGGCACGGTCAGCAGCAGTTCCTTTGCCGCTTCATACTCACCTGATGATAGAAGCGCCTTTGCATCCAGATATGTACGGTGCTCGATAAGCTCACCGCAGCGACTGACCATGGCGTCGTCACCGAGAAGTGAAAAAATATCCCGTGCTTTCTCGTATTCGCCCTGAGAAAGAAAACGGGTCGCCTCCGTGTTGAGCCTCACAGAGCGTATCTGCCCTGCAAGCAGGCATATACAGGCGGCAAACGAGATTATAAGCGCCGCCGTCAGAATGATATTGATCGCTTTTCTTTTCATAGCACCCGTACTTTCACCACGCCCGATCAGGGCATTTATTCAATATAACATTATATTCATAACGCATACGGAATATTATATTTCGCTCTATTCCCCCGGCAGAGAATTTTTCCGGGGGATACGTTTTAAAACGGCCATGTGGGCAGCCAGCCCAGAAGCGCCGAGGCGGCGGAGTTATCGACCCTCATGCCGGAAAGAGCCGGATAGAACATGATAAACAGCAGAACGGAGACTGCCGCAAAGCCGCCGATATACAGCTTCCAGCGGGGAGTGCCGAGGCGCATGAGCCTGAACACATACGCAAGTGCGAGCACGAGAAAAACGGAGCAGGGGAAATAGTGGTATTCAAAGGTGAGACGCGGCACAAGTACCCACGGCAGAAGCTGGGCGAGATACGCAATGAGAATGAAAAGCGCCTGCCTGTCACGCCTGAAAATTGCCGTAAAAAGCAGCACAAACAGCGCCAGCAGTCCCCCCCAGCAAAGTGCGGGGTTCACAAACGCGCCGAAGGAGGAGCGCGTCCCGTCGCCGTAGTAATCAAGATAATAGAGTATCGGGCGGATGTCGAGTATCCATTGATACCATTTGGAGGAGTAAGGATGCTCAGATACAAGGCCGGAATGATAGGTGAACATGAATTGCTGGTTGTCGATCACAATATCGAAGTATTCTTTTTTGAAGAACATCCCGACACCGTGCATACCCGCGGCGACGCCGTATGCGGCGTAGCTGACATAGTAGATAAGTGCGGGAACGACGACAAAGAAACCGACGCAGAAAAGAGCGTTTTTTGCAAAGGCTCTGAATCCGCGCTCACGGTTGAATATCCAGAACAGCGCCCACAGGACGGCAAGCCCGCCGCCGGCGTAGATACCCGTCCACTTTGACGCCGCGCCAAGTCCGAAGCTTACGCCGGACAGTGCGAGGAACACAAGTGCACGCCGGTGCTCACCATTGTGCTCGCAATCAATGAAAAGATACATGAAAAGGTACATCAAAAGTGTGAAAAACACACCGTAGGTATCAATGGTGGCGATCCTCGTCTGCACAAAGTGCATGAAATCGGAGGCGAGGATTATTGCTGCCGCTGTGGGGGCACTGTACCCGCCGAACATTTTCTTTGTGAAAACATATATGACCGGCAGCATCAGTATGCCGAAAAACGTTCCCATAAAGCGCCAGCCAAACGGACTCATGCCGAAAATGCGCACGCCGAGCGCGATAAGCAGCTTGCCGAGCGGCGGGTGCGACACCTCATAGGGCTTGACGGCGTTAAGGTGTTCCCACGCGGTGCGGGCATGGTATATCTCGTCAAAGTAGGTGGAGTTGAGAAAATGCTGCTTTGAGTGTGCCGTATCCTGCTCATCGCAGATAAGCACGGAAGCGGCGCTGCCGTCGGCGGGGGAGAGGGCAATCTGCTCACCGTCTCCGTCATACATCGCAACTTCGCCCAAATACACGCTGCCGACGCCGGTAAAGCGGACATATCTCGGCTTAAGCTCTGTTGAGGGAATATATTCGTTCCATTTGAGGACGCTCACATAGTCCTGCTCAAAATCCTCAAGACGCTGCCAGTTCTCCCCGTTCTCGGAAAAATCTATCGTGTACCGGCCTTCGCCGACGCCGGAGAACAGCATTATGCGGGAGGGGTATTTATCTTCCGCGAGGTATACTGCGGCGCTCACATTTTCCATTGCGGCAAAGCTTTCCGGAGAGCTCTTGTTTCCAAGCCCAAGGAACGCGGCGCAGCCGTAGACGAACATGACAACGGCCATGATGATAAGGTCATACCTGCCGATGGCCGTCCCGCCTTTTTCACGGGAGGGGAGACGGCATGTGCGCAGATTCGGAAGAGAGATGAAAAACAGCGTAAGCAGCAGGAAAAGCGCAAGCGGGAAAATATAGGTTATTTTCATAGGCACCTTAAAAACACAGGGCACGCCGGCAGGACGCACCCTGAAATATTTATTCCGTACTAATACCGGCACTGCCGCACCGGGTCATGCGGGATCCGAGCTCAGAAGAGTGTGCAGTTCATGAACGTCGGCAAGGATATAGTCCGGCTTGCGCTCTGCCCCGTCGGCCATTTCGCGTGTCGTCTCGCCCGAGAGCACGAGCACCGACACCGCACCGGCGTTCTGAGCGACGGCGATATCGGTATAAAGTCTGTCGCCGACGCAGCAGATCTTTTCGTTGGGGATACCCGTCATTGCGGAGATAACATCAACCATGTTGCGGTTGGGCTTGCCGATATAGATCGGTTCTTTCCCGCTGGATGCAGTGAGCAGCGCACAAATCGAACCGCAGTCGGGCAAAACCTCGTCGTTGGGCATAGGGCATACCCAGTCGGGGTTTGCCGCGATAAATTCCGCTCCGCGGCGCAGAAAATGACATGCCAGATCAAGCTTTTCATATACAAGCTCGGTATCGAAGCCCTGCACCACGACATCGGCAGCGCCGGCATCGGTGTGGCCGTTTTCGTCGTTGACAAGCTTTATGCCATAGCTCAAAAGTTCTCTGTAAAACGCCTTTGTTCCGGCGAGGTACACGCTTGCGCCCGGATGACGCTGGTTAAGATACATCCCCGTAGCCATACCGGAGGTAAAAACGTTTTCCCGCTCACACGGGAAGCCGAGACGGCACAGCCGGGTGATATAATCACTTCCTGCACGGGATGAATTGTTGGTAAGATAAATATATTTTTTCCCGAGAGCGGGAAGATCATTCATAAGCTCAATCGCACCGGAATAAACATTGTCTCCGAGATAGAGCGTTCCGTCCATATCGAACAGAAAAAGCTCACAGTTTTTCAGCTTCGCCAAGTCCATATATACCTCTGTAAATACTTTTTATTTGCCGCATATATAATACAACTTTGCCGCGGCTTTTACAAGCTCAATTCAGCTTGTAAAAGCATTGCAGCCTTTTTGCCAAAAAAGCTTGCTTCTCTGACGGTCTCAATTGAGCTTCTCAAGCTCAATATCAAGCAGCATTGAGAGCTTGCGCTCCGGGAGAATACTGCTTTCGTCGGCGTAAAGTGTATTGGAGACGTAGCGGAAGCCGTCGGAAGTCTCCATGACGGTAACATCGTGTGAAAACGCCTTGTCCGTGCCGTACCATTTGAAAACCGCGTCAACATGCATTGTGATGCTCCCGTCGGAATTGTACCAATAATCCGTCACTTCCGGTTCGGGGAAGCGCGGCGTGATGTTGTACATACCGTCGGCATAGCCCAGAAAATAGTACCCGCCGCGCTCGAAGCTGTAATCTGAAATGGCTTTCAGAACGGAGGAGTCAATATTGAAATAATGCTGTACTGTGCGCTCGAAGCTCTCTGTCGGGACAAGCGAAAGGCGCGTGCCCTCAACGGAAGGGTAGTAGCCTTCAACGTTCGACGCCGTGAGAGACTGCGTACCGTTGTACATTCCGAAAAGCATGGAGAAAAGGCTGTTGAAGTCGATCGGGGTAAAGTCGGCCTGTGTCCACGTGGTCGTAAACAGATTGTTCTCGAAATACCCTATCGGCTTTATATATTTGCTGCAGAGTGCTTTCTTGTCGGCGGCGCAGGGCTTTACGCGGATGAACACATAGGAATTTGTGTTAGAGCGCTGGTTCGCGTCGAAGCTGTCGGTATCGCGGCTGTATATGAGCCAGCCTTTCTCAGTGTATCTGACGTTGCCTATCACATAGCGCCCCTCGGTCAGGATCTCCGGCTTGCAGTTCTTGTCCCAGCCGGAGGACATCGCAATGAGGTACCACAGACCATTCTGACGGCCAAGGTGGTAGACGCTTATCTGCCCGTCGTTGTAGACCATATAGTACGAAACGGAGATGTCGTTTCCGCTGTCGATGCAGCTTCCGAAATATTCTATCGACTCCGGACAGCGCATATCGAGCCTGCCGTCAAAATCTATCGCAGCAAAGCCCTGCTGCCCTATCCTGTCAACCATGGCGCGCACGGTATCGGCAGAAAGCACGGCGTTTATCGCGCTGCCGCGATCCGCCGTTTCGTAGATATCCATACAGCTTTGCGCTACCGAGCTGAGCTCAGCACGAACCTGGCTTATCTCATCTTTGTCGCCTTCGTCAAGACTGTTGTATCGTGCGGATATTTTGGGTGTGCTCACGGGGGCGGCCGTCGCCTGAGGGATATTTTCCGGTGCGCTCCCGTTTTCGGCGGGCGTTTCGGAAACCGTATCCTTTTTCCCGCAGCCCGCGAGCATACAGAAAGCCAGAGCGCCGGTGCATATCATGCAGATTATACGCTTCATTTCCGCTCCTTTCATAGAAAAATAAAGACATATAAATACATATAGATAGTACCACGAAGCGTGGCTATTGGCAATTATTTTGTTTTGTGCTACAATGAACAAAGAATTAATTTTTGAACTGTGAGGGGAAAATGAACTCGTTTTTTTCGCTTTACGACACCATAATTGAAAATATTCCGCACGGCGCGGTAATTGACCGCATGGCAGGAGGGGGACGCTGGTCGGCGGCGCTTGGCGGAGGAAAGATCGGCATTGCTATGAGCACTGAAGGGGAAAGCATAGCGCCCATGTTTCCGTCAGGGCTTGAAGAAATGGATATAAAGGACGCCGCAAGCGCCGTGAAAAGCTGGAATCTGCGCGAGGCGGGGCTTGCTCTTGCTGCGGCGAATCTCTGGTATAATACAAAAGAGCGCATGGAAGCGCTCTGCTGTGAGGAACCGTTTGAAAATTACTGTACCGCGGGGCTTGATATCAAGGGCAAAACGGTAGCCGCGATCGGCCACTTGAAGATGACCGAACAGATACACCGCGAGGCGGCGCAGGTATATATAATCGAGCGTATGCCGCAGAGTGGGGACTATCCCGACAGCGCCTGCGACTATATTCTGCCGCAATGCGATATAGTGCTGATAACGGGAAACGCGATAGTGAACAAAACCCTTCCCCACCTGCTTTCACTGTGCGAAAACGCCTGCACCATACTCATAGGCCCGTCCGTGCCTATGTGTCCTGCACTCCTTGACTGCGGGATTGACAGGCTTGCCGGACTTGCTGTTACGGATGCCGAAGCGATGCTCAGAAAAGTAGAGGATGGCTCACGCGGAACGCCGTATATTTACGGTAAGAGCTGGCTGCTGAAAAGATAGACGCACCTGCCGTGAATGCTGGGACAGCATGGAGCGGCAGAAAGAGAATATAACTGCGGCAGATGCTTTGATCATTGCCGCCGATAAGAACATACAAAGGAGATCGAAATAATTATGACTTCAATTTCAAAGAGAATAGAACAGCTTCGCGGTAAAAAGGGACTCAGCCGCCCGGCGCTTGCCGCGGCGCTCGGCTTTCCGAAAACGTCGATAGAAAAATTCGAGACCGGACGCCTAACTCCGAATCAGGAGCAGCAGAAAGCGCTGGCGGCATTTTTCGGCGTTTCGGCAGAATATCTGCGCGGCGAATCGGATGACCCCGCCGCGATGGACAGCTGGCTGAACGGTGAGCTTCCGGAGGAGCCGCCCGCCGTTCCTGCCGCACCGAAAAGAACGGTGGTGGCAAGCGCCGAAAGCCGCAATAACGATAGTGCGCCGCTCACCGCTATGCTTAAAAGCGAGGCGTTCAAGGCGCTTGTGCGTGAAACCGTCGTTGAGGTGCTGAACTCCAAAGAGGGACGTCAAATGATAGCAAAAGCGGTAAAAAGCGAACTCGGAAAATGAAAATATCCCCAACTGCCGTAATATGAAGCAGTTGGGGATTTGCATACCGAAAAAGAGCCTTGTAAAGCTGCACGCAGGTGAACGGCAGAGGCACAGCGCGCCATGGGAGGATTCTTGTCAAAGAACTTCGCGGAGAATCTTTGACAAGCGCTTGCTTCATCAGTCTTCCGTTTTTGTACGTGCGATAACGCGGTCCGAAAGCTTGTCCATAAGACCGAGGTCGTACACCGTCTGGAAAACGGTATAGCGCGGACGAACCTCCTTGCAGTAGAGAAAGGTATCCTTAAGGAGAGCGTCGTCAATATTGATCTGCGCGGGGGAATAGGGGCAGCCGATATCCTTCAGCAGCGCACGAAGAGAAGCAGACGACGGGAGTGTTTGCAGCTGTGCGCGCACAGCGCCCCAATTGCGCTCCATGCTGTCGATACGGCGCAGTCTGCCGTCGATGGAGTTCTTGCCGACGCGTTTTTCGAGGGCAATGACCTCATCCGCCGCGGCGCCGTAATGCTCACGGACGGCCGCTTCCCATGTCTCGGGATCGTACCTCCCAGCGTCGGCACGCGCCGCGTCAAAGTCAATGTTTTCCTTGAGCAGCTCTTCAATCAGCATCAGCACAAGCACTGTACCGACTGCGACCTGTTCGCCGTGCATGGCGGGGCGCTCACCGCGCTGCTCGATAATGGTTTCCCAATAGTGCGACATGTGGTGCTCTGCACCCGATGCGGGGCGGGAATCGCCGTAAAGGCTTATTGCCGCGCCGGAAAGCACAAGCCCGCGCATTATGCTGCCGAGTGTTTCGGGAGCACGTTCCTTTATTTTCGGCGCTTCCTTCATCACGTCTGCGACACATTCGCGTACAAGTCGGGTAATATTGGCGCAGTAATGTTCGCCGTTTATTATGCGTGCAAGCTCCCAATCGTTGAGGCAGGTGACCTTACCGATAAGATCGCCGAAGCCGGCAACGGTCATGCGGTACGGCGCGGTTTTCAGAATGTCGGTATCGCCGATTATGACCTCGGTGCAGTGCGCCGGCATGGTCGCTTTCAGACTGTTGATGTTCATTATGCCTATGGAAGCGGCGAACCCGTCCATAGGTGCACCGGTGGCGACGGTAAAGCAGGGCAGCTTCAGCTTGAAGCTTGAGTAGCGCGTCATATCCGTGATCGAGCCGGTGCCTACGCCGATTATAAGGTCGCATCCGTCAGGGATGTTTATGACGATCTCGCCGAGTGTCGCCTCGTCAAAGCCGAGATGGGTGAGCGTGTGCACCGCTGCGTTTATTCCCGCACTCTCCAGCATTTCACCGCAGCGCTTTCCGGCGATATTATAGGTGATGCCGTCACACAGTATGAGCGGCTTTTTGTAGCCGAGCTTTTTTACATAATCCGGAAGCGTATTCAGTGCGCCCGCGCCGATCTCTACGCCCTTTATGGGCACATAATGCGTCCGTCCGCAATCACATTCCAACTCAACGTCAAGATATCTGCCGATCTCCTGCGGCTTTTCATACATTTTCATGGCATAGCCTCCCAACCGTAAATTATTTCAGAAAGCGGGACATACGCTCCCGCAGAGTTCTGTAGTCGTCAATGCAAATAAACTCAAAATCGGACTTATATATGGATTCGTCGTTGCCGCCAAGGCCGTAATCATCGCCGACGTAGACGACATTGCCGTGCTCCAGACCGTGATCCTTGCAGTATTTATCCAGCGCATAGTATTTGTTGTAAGGGTACGGGGCAAAGTCGAATGAGGAGGAGCCGCCGACAAACACGGTGTAGTCGCTGAATGTATTTTTTACATCGTCATAAAAAGCGCGGCGCTTTTTTCTGTCGGGATCAAAGCTCAGCTTGTCCTCAATCGCCGCCTTTGTGCCGAGAAGAGGGAACGTGACGCAGCCGGAGACGTGGTATTCTACGTTGTCTCCGACATAATCGGTGTAGCCGTAGCGCTCTCTCAACTGCGTTATACGCGCATCAACGCTTTCCCTGTCGCAGGGGAGGCGCATATCGAAAACAGTATCCAGATCGCGTGTTTCGCAGTTATAGGTGCAGTACTGCATCCCGTAGTTGCCGATGATGTCGATCGGGTAGTGTTCCATCTGGTCAAATATCCTGCGGCACTGACCGGCTCCGATCATAAGAAGCTTATAGCGCTTGCCAAGCTCGTTGAGCAGCGCACGGTTCTCGGACTGCAAATGCGTTTTGTGCTGGGTAAGCGTGCCGTCCAGATCAAAACCGATCAGCTTTATTTCTTTTTCGCTCAAAATAAATCACAACTCTCTTTCATGCCGGATAGCCCCGGAAATTATGGCAAACAGCCCAAAATGCCGCGCATTTGCCGGAGAAAGCACGGCGCCCTATGTTCGGTATGTATTTTACAACAGACATGCCGCCATTGCAATACATGGCGCTGATATTGAAAAACGTTCAAAAACGCTCATGCTAAAAAGCCCTGCAAAATCCCGCAGACATCAAAAAACAAGTCCGCCGGAGCGGACTTGTTTTTTGATGAGGCTGTCGAAAAAAGCCTCGCAGAGTTTTTTGCCCGCAGGCAAAAAATAGTTTTAGTCGTTTTCTCCGGCGGCATGTACGTCGGGGAAAACACTTCTCACGGAGCGAGTGTCGAATTGTTCGCCTGTGGCGAACAACCGAGGCACAGAGCGCAGTGCAACCCTGTTGACAAAGAACCTTGGTTCTTTGTCAAGCTGAAACAAGTCCGCCGGAAGCGGACTTGTTTTTTGTTGGAATATTGATCAGCCCTGAACAGCTGCAAGGTGCTCGTTCCACTTTGCAAGAAGGTCAGCCTTCTGAGCGGTCAAAGTGGGAACATCACGGGTGACCCATGTGATGTCGCTGGACGCCTTGAGCCATGCATTCTCGGGAGAGGTGTAGTTTGCGTTGGTGAAGCGGAGAGTGCCTTCCATGTACTCTGCCATTGCGCTCTGGCCTTCTGCGGAGCAAACCCAGTTAACAAATGCCTTTGCGGCTGCCATATGGGGTGCACCCTTGATGACCGCAACGCCGAATGCAGAAGCGGAAGTGCCGTTGGAGGGGTAACGAACCTCGGTAACGGCCTCGGTGCCGAGTTCTGCCGCGCTCTGGTTGAGCTTGATAGCGCCGTCTTCGTAGGTCAGACCTACAACGTACTCACCGTCAGAAACGGAGTTGAAGCAAACGGAGGATTTCTCAACAACGACAACGTTCTCAAGGAGCTTGTCGATATAGTCCCAGGATTCCTGAGTGTCAATGCCGTAAACGGAGAAAATGTTGCAGAGGTTGTTCCATGCAGCGGAGGAGCTGTTGGGGTCGGAGATGACGATCTTGCCCTTGAGTGCAGGATCAAGCAGATCTTCGTAGGACTGGATGTTCAGACCAAGCTCCTTCTCGAGCTGGGTGTTTACGCAGAAGCAGACGGTGGAGAGGTGATCCATGCTGTAAAGTCCGTTGGGGGTGCTGTAACCCTCAAGGGATTCGTCATCATGGATGGAAACCCACTCTTCAAAGATGTCCTTGTATTTGTCACCATCGGAATCGGCAAGGCCGCCCCAGGTAACGTCGCCCTGAGGATTGCCTGCTTCGGCCTGAATCTTTGCGGTGAACTCACCGGCGGAACCGGAAATGACCTCGATCTCGATGTCGGGGTAAACTTCTGCAAAGCAGGTCTTGAGAGCGTCAAGGTCGGCTTCGGTCATGGAGGAGTAGAGGACGAGGGTGTTGCCCAGATCTTCCTCTGCTGCTTCCTCGGCGGGAGCTGCTTCTTCTGCGGGAGCGGCTTCCTCAGCGGGTGCTTCGGCAGGGGCTTCTGCGGGTGCTTCGGCGGGAGCCTTGGTCTCGCCGCATGCGCACAGTGCAAAAATCATGCAGAGTGCCATGATGAGTGCAAGGATTTTTTTCATTTTGGTTCTCCTTCTAAAAATTATATTCCCGGATGCTTGCGCATCAGTATGGGCATCAGATCTGTATATCGTCTTCGGACTTGCTTATCGCCATGTACAGGAACAGACTCAACGCGGTAATGACGGTGAGGATGGCCGCAAATGCCGCCGCTGTGCCGTACTCGCCGCGGCCTATGTAGATATAAGCCTGCATGGTGAGGGTCGTGGTTTTGTTGCTGTAAAGTATGACTGAGCTTGAAAGCTCTGTGACAATAGCGACCCAGCTGAGAATAGCGCCGGAGAGGATACCGTTGGACATCATGGGAACGGTGATCTTGGCGAACGTCTTGAGCTTTGACGCGCCGAGGCTTATCGCCGCTTCTTCGATACTTATCGGGATCTGCATAAGCGTTGCCGTCGCGGAACGTATCGTGTACGGCATACGTCGTATTGCAAAGGACATTATCATGATCGTCATTGTACCGGTGAGCGCAACGGGCTTGGAGCCGTATGCGATCAGCAGTGCGATACCGATGACCGCGCCGGGCATTATATAGGGCAGCATGGCGATGGTATCGAGCGAGTGGTTAAGCGTGCTGTTGCGGCGCACAACAAGATACGCCAGGACAACGGCGATGACGATGATGACCGCGAGGGCGATAATGCCCATAAGCAGTGTGTTGCGCGATGCAAGAACGAGCTTCTTCTTGATGGCGCTCTGATAATTTACGAGCGAGTAGCCGACGCCGAAAAGCGAACCCTTGCTGTTGCGGAAGCTGAGATAGATAATATACAGCTGCGGGAGGATGGCAACGGCGCACAGCACGTAGCAGTACAGATGCATAAGAAAGCCGGCAATACCCTTTGCTTCTTTCTTCTCGACCGGATGCAGAGTGTTGATCGAGAATTTGAAGCGGCCGGTGGCCCATTTTTGCAGGAAGAATATGATCGCGGTGACAAGGACTGCGATTATGGCAAGCGCGGCGGCAAAGTTGTAGTTCGCGCCGTTTTCACCGAGATACTCGTTATAGAGCAGTACGGGGAAGGTCTTGAAGCCTTCGCCGAGAATAGTGGGTGTGCCGAAATCCGCGAAAGCCTGCATGAACACCATAAGGGTCGCCGCAAGGATCGTGGGCATGGTCAGGTGCAGGACGATATTGAACATACGCTTCACGCCGGTGCAGCCCATGTTGGCGGACGCTTCCATAAGCGTGTTGTCTATGCTCTTGAATGCGCCGTTCATATAGATGAACACCAGCGGAAAGAATTTGAGCGTCTGCGAAAGGGCGATGCCGCCGAAGCCGTATATACTCGGCATGGTAATGCCGAGAGCCGATTTCATGAACTTTGTTATGACGCCGCCGCGCCCAAGAAGCATGACCCACGAGTACGCGCCCAGAAACGGGGCGGACATACAGCAGAGGATACTGACGACAAAGAGTATCTTTGCGCCCTTGAGCTTATAGAACGCGTAGAAATAAGCGAAGGGGATACCTATAACAAGCGTCAGAAGCGTGACAAAAATTGTGATTTTAAAGGAATTGTATATGGTATCTACATAATAGCTGCTGCCGAAGAACTTTTCAAACTGTTCCCATGAAAAGCTCCCGTCCGGCATGATGACGGCCTGCTTGATAACGCCGAACATCGGGTAGATAAGGACGGCAACAAACAGCAGCAAAAGCAGCACGGAGACGATCAGCCATCCGTCAAAACGTTTTTTTGCCATAGCCTGCCCTCCCGTTATGCCTTTGCGCAGTCATTGCGGACGCCAGTAAGAATGTTTTCGCTGCCGTCGGCGGTGAAGAGATTGACCTTCTCGGTGTTTATTTTGAGCTTGATCTCGGAGCCCGGCTCAATGATGTTGTCTATGGAGGACTCCTGGATGATCTCGACCTCCTCGCCGGAGGAAAGATGCACGAAGTAATGGGTGTTCAGACCGAGGAAAACGCAGTCGTCCACAACGGCGGAAATACCCTCGGTGCTGCCGCGCTCGAGCAGGAACTCCTCGGGACGCACGGAAAGTACGATGTCCTGATTTCTCTGCTGCTCTGGGCGCACGGTGTCGATCTCGGCGCGGTAGCCGGACAGCGTTTCAAGCCATGTCTTGCCGTTTTCGGCGATAAGCTTGCCGTTTATGACGTTGGAACGGCCTATAAACGTTGCGACAAAGAGGTTTGCGGGACGCTGATAGATGCTTTTCGGCGTACCGACATGCTGGATAACACCGGCGTTCATGACGGCAATACGGTCGGAGACGGCCATAGCCTCCTCCTGATCGTGCGTGACATAAACGGTGGTGATGCCGACATTGTGCTGTATATTCTTTATGACTGTGCGCATTTCAACGCGAAGCTTCGCGTCAAGGTTTGAAAGCGGCTCGTCCATCAGAAGAACGTCCGGCTCGATGCACAGCGCACGCGCCAGCGCCACACGCTGCTGCTGACCGCCGGAAAGACGCTCGGGCATACGGTCGGCATACTGATCGATCTGCATGAGCTTCATGAATTTTTCGGACTGTTCCTTGATTTTATCTTTGGGGAACTTTTTGTTTTTCAGACCGAACTCAACATTCTTCCTGACGGTATAGTGCGGGAAAATGGCGTAGTTCTGAAAAACCATGCCTATGTTGCGTTTTGCCGGGTCAAGATCGTTTATGCGCTTTTCGCCGAAATAAAAATCGCCGCCCTCAATGCTGTTGAAGCCTGCTATCATTCTGAGCAGTGTCGTTTTGCCGCAGCCGGACGGACCAAGCAGCGTAAAAAACTCGCCCTCATGGATGTCCAGATTAAGATCGGGGATGATGACATTGTCACCGTACTTTTTCAGAGCGTGCTTTATTATGATTTCTTCGCTCACTTGTCCTGTCTCCTTTACATGCTTGATTCATTCTATATCCATCATCCGGCGTGTTCTCATAAGCGTCAGACGATTACGTACAAGGGGTGAATTTTCCAGAAGCTCGGGAAGCTGGGCGTCCGAAACGCCGATGCTCTCAAGCGTTCTTTTTGCATCCAGCGCTTCAAGCAGGCCGTAAAGCCGCTCCTCCGTCGGAAGAGCGTCAATGATCTCTCGTATAGCATCCCATTTTTCGATAAGTGCCTCAGGCGTGACGGCGGCAAGGCAGTCGTGCTCGTTTTCCTTTATGAGAGACTGTGCCAGGCGCTCGCCGAAAAAGCGTGTGAAATGCTCCTCCGGAACGGGGGCATACGGCTTGACATAGGGCGCGATATTGCTTATCCCGGCAAGACGCTTGTATTCCCTTACGGCGATCAGCGAACCGACGCCGGTCTTTTCGCCGTGCATCGCAGGAAAAGCGACCTTGAACGCGGCAGGCTCCATCTCGATCATATGCGAGATATGGTGCTCCGCACCGGAGGCGGGACGGGAATTGCCCATCATCTGCATGGCGATGCCGCTCATAATAAGCGCGTATGTAACATCGGCGTATGCCTTGTCCTCGCCGCGGACTATGCCGGGGACGCTGTCCATGACTGTGTCCGCTGCGGACTTCATTATGTTGTGTATCTCTGCACAGAAATGCTCACCCGTCAGGAGATTTGCGATCTTCCACTCGGCGAGAGCCGTATATTTTGCCATAATATCGCCCACACCGCTGCGGACGAGCGCCATCGGCGCATTTTTTATAATGTCAATATCCGCCAGCACGATTTCGGGCGCAACGGCGGAAAGCGTTTTTTTGAAGCCGTACCATGTCATTGCGGCGACGGTGCTGCAAAAACCGTCCACGCTTGAGCCGGTCGGGCAGGAGACAAAGCGTATGCCGCGCTCATGCGCGCAGAAGCGGGCGATGTCGTGAATGGTGCCGCTGCCGACGGCGATAATGACATCCACGTCGCTCTCAAGCTTTTGAAGAACCTCCGCCGTGGATATCTCGTTTGCATGCAGGCCTTCCGGGTCAAGAACGATCTCCTGCTCGGCGCGGGGATGCCTGCCTTCGGAGGCAGCATATGAATTTTTGCCGTACAGCGCGCAGCGTTTACCGGAAATGTCGAAATCGCTCATATATTTTTCAAAGCTCAGAAGACAGCCGGACTCTATCACTGCCGCCTTTGTCTCCATACTATGCTCTCTGCCGCAGCTGCATTTGCCGCTGTATCTGCCGCAATCAACAAACATTATACATGCCTCATTTGAAAGGATTTGCATTTTTTGCCGAAGGAGACGCAAAAATGACAGTTGTACAGGGAAGCGCTTTGTCATTTTTGCAACAATCCAACCATATCAAGTACGCTTATAAAGAAGATTTTTCATCAAAATGTATGAATGCTATTATACTCAACACTCTTGACATTAGCAAGCTTTGGCGCTAATATTGATTAACAATCAAAAACGATCAAAAAAACAGGAACGGAGATTTAGATGAAGCAGGAGCGTTTCCAGAAAATATTGGATGTTCTGGCAAAGAACGATTACGCAAGCGTGGAGAGCCTGAGCAGAGAACTGTTTGTGAGTATGCCGACGATCCGGCGCGATCTCAACACGATGCAGGATATGGGACTTGTTGTGCGAAGCCACGGCGGCGTTATCAGACGGCGCAGCGAGACGGAGGGCGGACCTGCATTTTTCCGAATGGGTATAAATCCCGGCGAAAAGCTCCGCCTTGACAAGGCTGCCGCCGCGTTTCTGCATGATGACTGCATGGTTTTCCTTGACGAGTCCACGACGACGCTGCATCTTATTGACCAGATGGCAAGGTTCAAGAACATTACTGTTGTCACGAACAGCCTTTCCGTGCTCCAGCTGGCGGCGAAATACCGCATCCAAACCATATGCCTCGGCGGCGATACGAGCTATGAAACGATGAGCTTTTACGGCTCTGACGCGGAGGAAATGGTGAAGCGTTTCGGCATAGACATCATGTTTTTCTCGTCGTCGGCGCTCACGGCGGGAGGCTGGATCGCCGACTACAGTGCGCGCTCCACGTCTCTGCGCAGGCACGTGCTCACGCAGGCAGATAAAAAAATATTCCTCTGCGATAAAAGCAAGTTTCTCCGCCCGGGCGCGTATATGCTTATGCCGCTGAGCGAAGCGGATCATATAATCGTAAACGCGCCCCTGCCGCAGGGGATAGATACCGGAAACGCGGAGATCACCGTAATATAAAAAACCGCCGTGAAGGCAGCGCTGTAAGGGATGAATATGTTTACAAAAGAGCATTTTATATGGATAGGGCTTTGCGCGGCATTTATAACGGCCATGTGCATAATTGCCGCAAAGCGCAGAATGGGCCTGAAGCAGGCGGGCGTTATAATGACGGTCATATGTGCCGTCAGCGAGGTAAGCAAGGTGATGAGCGGCATGATCGCAAGCCCCGGCGGCGGGATGCATCTTGACCCGCTGAATCTCCCGCTTCATCTGTGCAGCCTGATGATCTTTGCCGTGCTGTATATTACATTTGCAAAAGAAAGCAGATTCAAGCGCCTGCTTATAAATTTTACGGCAGTGATGGCTACTCTCGGCAGCTTCTGTGCGATAATGATACCGACAAACGGCACGGATTTCGGGGACATACTTGCGTATCAATGCTTTGTGTACCACGCAGGGCTTATGTGGTTTTCACTGTATCTCATTTTCTCCGGCAATGCACAGATCGGAAGCGTGCGGAGCTTTACCGAAAATCTCGGGCTGCTGCTGGCGCTGGCGTTTGCCATGCTGTATATCAACGGGGCGCTGTCGGTCTATGATACGAATTTCTTCTATCTCACGCGTCCGCCGATGGAAAATCTGCCGTATCTCAACCTTGAGCGCGGGTGGTATACCTATTTCCTGCGTATGCTCTCCTTGGGAACGGCGCTGATAGCGCTTTTCCACCTGCCGTTTATTCTGAGAGCGCGCAAAAGATGCCGCATATGACAAAACAAGCCGAAGTAAAAACATACTTCGGCTTGTTGAGAATGTTTTGTCAAAGGACCTCAATGAGATTCTTTGACAAACTGTCAGCCACGTTTGTCATATGAAGGGATATTGTCCGTCGCCGCCCATAAGGCGTGTCATTTCCTCAATGCGGTCTATAGGGAAGGGCGGCGCACACAGAGGCTTCATGGCAATGCTCATGAGCTTCATGGGGTTGTCGTCGGCAGCTATGCGGTTGGAGCTTAACGCCCCGCACCGGCGGCATCTGTGGATGATCGCCCATTCGCCGTCCTTCCGCACCCAGACGGCTATCGGTTCCATGATGCCGCCGCAGTCGGATTGCCTGTCGCCCGGCTCAATATCGACGTGCAGACTCGAAAGACAGTTTGGACAGTGATTGCGGTGACTGCTTCCTGCGTTCTGCGGCGTGCAGAGCCTGCCGCAGACCTTGCAGGTAAACGCGTCCATGCAGGCGTGGGTTTTATAATATCCTTTTTCAAAGGTTTTGCGTTTGTTTTCGCGGTTCATTGTGATTCCTCCAGAAGATGTGTGTCGTATCTTTCGGGAGGCGAGCGCGTTTATGTGTTTTTCGCCAACCTCCCAGGTCAGCGCACACGCTCCTGTAATAATGCGGTATGTTTCAAAAAATGCTCCTTTAATTCTTTAATATATAATTTAAAATGTGTAGGCGATCAAATCGTCTTTTGGCGGCGCTCTAAGCTGTCAGAGCAATATTCGCGCTGTTTCCATTGTCAGTATCTTTATCACAGCGCCGCCGGACATGATGTAAAACCAGATCTGGCGGGCAGACTGGGATTTTGCGATGGGCGTAGCTATCGCGGCGACCACGATAAGCAGCGCGCCGATGCACCCGATGACGGTGGGCACGCTGACGAGCGGGAAAATGCCGGGCGCACAGCTTCCGTCGATGGCGTGCTGTACGGTTTTGTCCAGACCGTCCCTCGCGGCCGCAAAGCAGCAGACGGCAAGACCGAATACCAGCAAAGCCGCGCTTCTGCGTCCCCAATACATGATGCTTGTACGCTCAAAAACGGAATAGCCAATAAAGCCGAGCAGCGCAATAAGCATCAGGGTTGTGACGGTTGTCACGGTGTTTCCGAAATAAAGTTTCAAAATTATTGCATCCCTTTCATTGGGGCGTTTCGTCCCGTTGATTTTTTATTTCTGAGCTTCTATACGCGCTATGAAGCGGTCAATATGCTCATTCAGACGCCGGAAGACAGCGCTTTTGTCCTCCGCACCGTCGTAAATGCTGTAAAGCAGATGCATCGGACCGTAGAAATCCAGAGCGAGCTGCATGGCGGATTCATCGGAATCCGTCATCTTTCTGAATATCGCCGCCATATATTCCGTCGGTCCGGACGCAAGATAATCCTGATAGAGCTTTGCAAGCACCTTGCTGCGGTATTGCTCAAGCGTCAGCATCTTTCTGAAATTTGCAGAAAACTCTTCTTCCGTCCAATGGGAAAACTGCGCTGCACTGTATGCGCGGATCTTTTCGAGCGGCGTGTGCATATATGCTTCCGCAAAGCCGTTCGGCTCCGTCTCCGGCATCTCATATTCCTCGGCGCGCTCATAGTCCAGCCTGTTCATCCGCTCCACGATCTTATCAAGAATTTCCTGCTTGCCTGTATAATGCTTGTATAAAGCCGCCTTCGTCGTTCCAAGTTCTTTGGCAATATCGCTCATGGATGTGCCGAGGTAGCCGCGCTGGGAAAACAGCTCAAGCGCGATCTCAATAATGCGCTCCCTTGTGTCGTTCGCCATAAGCATCCTCCTATATAATAGTAACCGTTCGATAACTTGCATTATAGTTACCGAACGGTTACTTGTCAAGGGGGATTTTGATTTTTTTCAAAATTTATTATAAGCTTACAGCGGCTGCTTTTTTATCTGCGCCCAGCGGCGCGGATATCTGGCTGGTGAGGGCTTTATCTTGCGGATGATTATCAGACTGTGATTGACGTCGGTGCCGGGAACGGTATAGCCGACGCATTTTTCGATTTTGCCGCCCAGAAGAGATATACCTTTTTTTGCCTCGTTCAGCTCTTCTTCGCAGTCGGGGCCTTTCATCGCAATAAATGCGCCGCCGGTCTTTACGAAAGGCAGGCACAGCTCACACAGCAGATTGAGTCTGGCAACTGCCCTCGATACGGCATAATCAAAGCTTTCGCGCAGCTCCTTCGGCGCTTCCTCCGCTCTTGCGTGGAGACATTCAACGTCCGGAAACCCAAGCCCGGCGCAGGTTCTGCGCAGAAAGCCGATCCTCTTGTCGAGACTGTCAAGCAGCGTAAGCTTTATGTCCGGGCAGGCGATCTTGAGCGCAAGCCCGGGAAAACCGGCGCCTGTACCTACGTCTATAACGCTTTTTCCCGCAAGCGCCGCAGAACAAAGCACCGCGGCGCAGTCGAGAAAATGCAGCCTTGCAACATCTTCCTCGCCGTATATCGCGGTGAGATTCATTACCTTGTTTGTCTCTTCCAGATCGTCAAAGTATATTCTGTATCGCTCAAGCATCCTGTCGCCGCAGGACAGCCCCATCTGTGAAAAACCGTCTTTCAATATATCCTCAAGCATGATGTTCAAGCGGGTCTTGCCCGCACCTCACTTATAAAATTCGTGTCTTCCTATGGTCTTGACATAGACGCAGTTTGTCTTGAACCAGTAGTTTCCGTTGTTTTCGGGGTTTGCGAAATACAGGCTGTCCTCAGCCATGTCATAGCCTTCCCAGCACAGGCAAGCCGCCACCCATGACAGCTCGTCCCCCTCCGCGGTCAGGGCGCCGGTCGTAGCGGGCGCGAACTGCACGCCGGTATTGTTGTCATAGAGCACCTTATATATACTGTCGGGGTACCTGTCGCTTTCGACGCGATTTTCTATCACGTTGCCGACGGCTATTTTGCCCGCAAGCGGCTCGTCCACTGTTTCAACCTTGATTATTCTCGGCATCCAATACTGATAGTCGGGCGGCATGTTCAGCTTGTAGTAATCTTCGCTTCCGCTTATTGGCCTGCACTGCTTCGTGCTTATATCTACCCGGTCTTCCGCCGACGAGATCTTTACGCCGAATATCCGCGACAGCGCGTCGGCAGGCAGATAGACGTCTCCGCCGCACAGGATGTAGCCGTCCGGTAAAAATACGTATCTGTAATTCGCCGCGAGATAATTTGCCCCGAACGCCGCGCTTATATCAAGCCCCTCGGCGACAGCGGAAAAGCCCTCGTCATCCGCGCTGAGATTCATGTTTATTCCGTAAAGTCCGGAAAACTCGCTCAAAGACATGAATATTTCGCCATTATTGATATATCCTCTGCCGGAGAGCATATCTCTGAGATAAACGCGCACCTCGTCAAGCTCAGGCCGCTCCTTCTCCGCCCGGGCGGGGAGGGAAGAATGATCTGCCGCAGCCGGAAGATAGACGCCTGCAAGCAAGCAAAGCGCCGCAAAAAAAGCAACAATTCGCCGTTCCATTTTTCTCCTTTTAAAACTATATCTCAGGGCGTTCATCACCGGAATACCAGGTGTTCTTGCCCGCGCCTCACGGCGATACGGAATACATCGGAAGCTGATATTCGTTCCGTTCCACTATCTCAAGCACGTAAATATCCGCATCCGAGGCGAATATTTTGTCCTGAGAGAAAAGCGTGTGGTGTACAAAGGTGCTGTTTTCAAACTGCGATGCAAGTATCGGGGCGAGGGCGATAGAATATGAATCCCGCGCCACGAAAATGTTTCGCTTGTCCGCGCCGCGTGTCAGAAACACCATTCCGCTCTGATCGTCGTCTTTCAGCTTCTCGGTAGTCAGCTCCGTTATCCCCGACAGCTCGTAATCGGTATCCACATCCGTGACCGCCGCGTTCATGACCATGGCGAGATCTCCGGATGTTTTCTGTATCTTTTCAAGCCCAAGACTCTCCGCCGCCGGCATTTCGATACCAAGCGCACGGGCAAGACTCCTTGCCCCAATGTACGCGCCGAGGTTGTTCCAATGGCTGTCAAGCTTGAGATACAGCGGCATGTCCGCATGGCGTTCCTTGAACTCAAGAAGCTCTTCCTTGGGATATACGACCGTCACGTCGGTGTGAGCCCTGAGATAGTCCACAAGCTGGTCTGTTGCGGTGTACTCGTCCTCCTGCTCATAATATGAGGGCAGCTTTTCCATGTATATCGTCTCTTTGTTAGGCGCTATGAAGAGCACAAACTCTATGCCGCGCCCCGCGAGAGCGTCCTTTGTCTGCTGCATACTCTCCGCCATGGTCTCCAGTTCTTCTTCATTGAAATGCCAGCAGCCAAGCGACTGATTGACGGGGTTCCCTGCCTCCTCGCTGCAATAGAAGAGCCAGCCGTCGCGCCCTATCGCAACGCCGTTTATGTCCTGCTGTCTGAAAAGAAAATATTGCAGCGTGTTGTTCAGCCGGATAAGCTGATTTCTGTAAGGCATTGTGTCGTTGTAATAATTTTCATAGTCCGCAGGGAAGCTCTCAAAGCTGTCCGGTGTTAAGGACGGCCTTTCGGCAAGCGCACGGTTTTCGGTGTTTGTGCTGTCAAGATACGGCTTTACAAGGGGGGATGCAAGCTGCGGCAGCATAAACAGAGCCGCGAACAGGCACAGCCATATGACGGCGTTTTTCTTTTTCATGCGTACCCTCCCGTGTTAAAATCTGAAGTAGATGAAAGGATTATACGTATCTGCCGCGAGCATTGCAATGCATATGACAAATATGCCCGCGCAGAAAACCGCTTCGATCCATGTGTTTTTGAGTTTCGCCGCAAATCCGCTTTTATCCGCTGCAAGCTGGATCACGCCGCATCCGAGTATGGCGCCTGTAAGCATAGCAAGCATTTTAGCGCCTGTGAGCTGGTGCAGCAGCAGCGCCTTTCCGACATATTTCCATGGCATAAGCATACGCACCGTCATCATCCATGCCTGCGAAACGCTCTCCGCGCGGAACAGCACCCAGCCTATCACAAACACAAGCACTGTGTAGACATGCGCAAATATCCTGTGTCTGTCGAGAAACTTTCCGAAGCCGAGACGTTCTGCAATGCGGAACAGTCCGTGCCATAGCCCCCACAGGATAAAGGTGTAACCCGCGCCGTGCCACAGTCCCGTGATAAAGAACACGATAATGAGGTTCAGATATGTGCGCGCTTCGCCCTTGCGGTTCCCGCCGAGCGGGATGTACAGATATTCTTTGAACCATGTTCCGAGCGAAATATGCCATCTCTGCCAGAACTCGCGGATAGAGGAGGAAAGGTACGGATAGCGGAAGTTTTCCTCGAATTCAAATCCGAACATCTTGCCCATGCCGATCGCCATATCCGAGTAGCCGGAAAAATCATAGTAGATCTGCAAGGTGTACAATATCGCGCCGAACCATGCCAGCGCACCGGTCAGCCCTGCGGCCTCCGTCGCGTAGATCGTATCGACATACTGCGCCGCGATATTGGCGATTATCACCTTTTTTCCGAGACCGTAGATGAAACGCCGTATGCCTTCCGCCGTTTTTTCAATAGTGCAGGTTCTTGAGGCAAGCTGTTCGTCAATGTCCTTGTATTTTACGATAGGCCCCGCGATAAGCTGCGGGAAAAAAGATATGTACAGCGCGAGGTTTACAATGCTCCTCTGCGCTTTGTACTGTCCGCGGTAGAGGTCAATGATATAGGACATGATCTGGAACGTATAAAATGAAATGCCTATGGGCAGAGCGATCTCACGGACAGAGATAACCTCGCCGAAGATGCCGTTTATGATGCCCGCAAGGAAATTGAAATATTTGAAGTACCCGAGCAGAGCGAGATTAATAATGATATCGAGCGTCAGGATCAGTTTTTTTTTTGCGCTGAATCTCTCCATCAGCAGCCCCAAAAAATAATTGACCGTGATGGAAAAAAGCATCAACAGGATATAGCGCGGCTCTCCCCATGCGTAAAATATGAGACTGCCGGCAAGCAGCAGAACGTTCCTTGCCTTTGCAGGGACGATATGATATGCCGCAAAAATGACCGGCAGGAATATCCACAGGAAAACCGGCGATGAAAAAACCATATTTTGGACTCCCGAGCAGAAGATTTTGTTGCAGCCGACAAACGACAGCATATTAATATATTATAGTGTTTCTTGCCGCCGCGTCAACTTTTATTTTTTTTTTCTGTCGGGTTTGGCCGCTTTTTTGCTGCGGCTTGCCGGAGATACGTGCGCGGGATAGCGGTATGAATCTGCCGTAAGCCTCCGAAGATTTTTCCTGGGAGCAGCCTGCCGAATAGAAGATTTTTGCGGGACGGATTAAAAAATGAAATTTGGGTATTGACTTTGCTTCTGCTCTGTGCTATATTATACAAGCTAAATGAATATCGCGGGGTAGAGCAGCTGGTAGCTCGTCGGGCTCATAACCCGGAGGTCGTTGGTTCAAATCCTTCCCCCGCAACCACCAAAGTCCTGAAATCGCAAGATTTCAGGACTTTTTCTGCGTTTATGTGGTCTAAAAGTTCGGACGGTTTTCGCCAAAATCGCGCTGACCCAAACCGTGACCCAGATGCGGATATCAGCGGATAGGATGGGAACGGATTCGGCGGGGTAATTGTGGACAAAACTGCGGCGGCAGAAAAATTTTTGGGAAAACTAATATACAACCACTGCTTTTTCTTTGTTTATACCGGCGCGATTCGTTAGCTACGCTGGATATTTCGACCACTAATTGTTACAGATCGTCTCCAAGTATAGTTTCGGCTACTTCAAGGTAAATCACATTTTTTTGTCGGCTTTAATGGGATAATTGTCAGTACCATTGCTACGCCTATGTGTATTCTATATTACATAATTTGTGAGAACCATTTTGCTCGCGAGCAGACACATCCACACTGCTAAGTAATCGCACTGTTTCTTTATTCTGAACGTTAAGTATGACCTGCCACATTTACAAGGGGCGCTGGTCATAAACGACATGTTTTATGGTGGCTACATACAACTGTGTATATTGCGAAACTGAATGATCACTATAAGTTGTTTTAATTAACCTCACAGGTAAATTCTTTGTTGACTTTTTGCAGTGCTTTTGTTACAATAATATTGACCTGCAAGGTTGTTGAGTGAGGTGATTTATTGGAAGTCGAATATAAGAATGCCAGCATTGAAAAGGTGTGTACCAATGCTTCTTTGGCCGAAAGAAAATACGGGACTAAGATGGCTGAGAAAATCCAGCTTCGAATAGATCAAATCAGGGCAGCCGAAAGTGTTGAAGAAATGATTCAGTATCATGTAGGTCGTTGTCACCCATTGCGCAAAAATAGACAAGATCAATACGCTGTTGACCTTGTTCACCCAATGAGGTTAGTTTTCACAAAGAAAGGAACCGACATTCAAATAGCAAATATTATCGAGATAACTGACTATCATTAACAATGGGAAAAATCTAAAGGAGGAAACCATAATGGCGAGAAGTCGTAGCTACATTGCCACACCACCCGGTGCAACTATCAAAGAGCAACTAGATGATCGTGGAATGAGCCAAAAGGAGTTTGCTTCTCGTATGGGCATGTCCGAGAAGCATATAAGTCACCTTATCAATGGCGATGTGCAGCTCACGCCAGATGTTGCGTACCGACTAGAAATGGTTTTGGGTTTACCCGCAAACTTTTGGAGCAACCTTGAGGCTATATACAGGGAAAAACTCACGAAAATTGAAGCAGAAAACGCCTTAGATGCAGATAAAGAGATTGCAAAAAAATTTCCATATAAGGAAATGTCAAATAACGGTTGGGTACCTGAATCAGCGATACAGGAAGAACGCGTTATAAACCTTCGAAAGTTTTTTGAGGTTGCGCAACTCGACAGACTTGAAAACAGCAACCTTATTCCTGCTATTGCTTGCCGTAGACTATCAATTACAGAGAAATCTGACTTCGCATTGATTGCGTGGGCACAAGAAGCAAAGATCGCAGCAAGATCAATTCACACGGCACATATAAATTTAAAGGAGTTGTCCGTACAACTAAATGTCATTCGAGCAATGACATTAAAAGATCCAATGGACTTTTGTGACGAATTATGCAGTTTGCTGGCCGAGTGTGGTATAGCGTTGGTATTTTTGCCACATATCGAAGGATCGTTTCTCCATGGTGCAACATTCTATGACAGAGATAAAATTGTGATTGGACTTACTTTGCGTGGTAAAGATGCCGACAAGTTTTGGTTTAGCTTATTCCACGAAATTGGTCATGTCCTTTTAGGGCATCTGAATCAGAACTCCAATATTGATAATGTCGCAGAGGATGCTGCGGATCAATTTGCAAAGGATATATTGATCCCGCAAAACTACTATGATTCATTTTTAGGGAAAAAATCATTTACTAAGGAATCATTGTTGCTTTTTTCAAAGGAGATTGGAATTGACCCTGGAATTGTTGTAGGTCGTCTACAAAAAGACGGCTATATTAAATTTAGTTGGCATAATGATTTGAAGACCAAGTATTCCCTAACATCTTAAGCAGAATCTACAAATAGTCCATTTATGGAAAAATTGTTGCAGAGCGGATTATACCGCTCTGCATCTTTCTTCCTGTGTTTTTCTTTACCGCATTCGCAAGCAATCCTCCCATCGTCTCGGCGGCTTTGGTCTGCGCAAGCGTTGTGACGTGGGTGTATGTGTCGAGCGTGAAGCCTGCGGAGTAGTGACCGAGCATCCCGGAGACGGTTTTAATGTTTACTCCGTTCTGCAAAGCCAGGGTTGCAAATGTGTGACGAAGATCGTGGAAGCGAAGCCTTGGCAGTCCCGCACGGTCAAGCACCCGGTGCAGCATATTCAGTACGCTGTCCGGTGAGATTGGCCCACCAGTCTCGGAGCTGAACACATATTCGCTTCTGCCGTTGTCGTCGGCTTTCTTTTCCTTCAGCATAGCTACCACGTCCTGCGTTATTGCCACGCTGCGATAGGCGTTCTTGGTTTTCAGCGGAGCTTCGACTACATTCCCATCTATTCGTGCGACCTGTCGCCGTATGCGGATAACATTATCTTTGAAATCTATGTCTCCCCATTTCAGCCCGAGGAGTTCACCGCGGCGCAGCCCAGTCGTAAGCTCTGTGTAGTACATCTCGTACACGCCTGACCGCCGCGCTTCTGCAAGGAATGTCGCGAGCTGATCCTGCGTCAGCGTGTTCATCTCGCGGTGTTCTATTTTCGGAAGCGCACACTTGTTTGTGGGATTTACAGAGATGAGCTTTTGCTCTATTGCCATGTCCATTGCCGATGAGATGATCTGATTCAGATTACGCACTGTTTTAGCGCTCAGCCCCTTTGGCTGCTTCTTTGCCTCAATACGCTCGACGCGTCCTGCCTTCATCAGCTTTTTGTACAACTTCTGTAGGTCCAGTGTAGTCAGCTTGCTGAGCGGTATGCTGCCGATGTACGGCTTGATGTGGTGCTCGATGTATCCCTTATACGTCTGGTGTGATGACGGACGAACTTTGATTGCCGCGTAGTTCTCAAACCATATGTCCATCCATTCGCCGACGGTGTACTGTGCGGATTTGTATACATCTATCTTCTCGCACTCCGCCAATGCAACTTTGAGTTTTTCTTTTACCTCGGTCTGAGTTTTGCCGAGAACATTTTTGTATATCGGCTTGCCGGTCGTAGGATTCCGCCCAGCGGTATAGCGTCCCTCCCAGCGACCGTCGCTGCGCTTGCGGATACTGCCCTCGCCGTTTGCTCGTTTCTTTGCCATGTTTTCATCCCCTTTCGCAGCAAACACAAATACCACAAGTTCTCCGAAATAGCCAGAGAAACTTTTCGGAGCTTTTTCATTGTTTATTGCGGCGCAATTTTTAAGCTCTGGTGTTTGCATTTATCCAGTCTATAAACTTTTCTTTTGGTATGACGATACGGGAGCCAATGCGCAGTGACGGGAAGCCGTCACTGCGTACGAGTTCATACGCACCTGCACGGGATATGCCGAGGACGGATGCTACATCCGGGACAGACAGCATCAGCGGCAGGTCGTTGTAGTTTGTATATTTCGTTTTGCCCAAATAAGTTCCTCCTAATATGACTGTGTGGGATAGTTTGCAGGATCCTCGTGGTCATCCTCACGGTGGCCGAGTGCGATTTTCCACTCCTGCAATTCTTTTCGACGTTTCTTGTCAAGCTGCAAGCCTCGGTAGCCAGAGGCACTGACGTTATCCCGAAAGATATTTCCCATGTGGTGCAGCATACGAACCATACAGGCAGATACGGATTCAGGTGGTGGGGCACGGCGCTCTGGTGTTGGTGGAGTACTGTGAGTCGAGGACGGCGCTGAACTTTCTGCGACTGCCTTAAGTTCGAGCACAGTAGGCTGGGGCTCATCACAGTTAATACCCTCATTCTGCTGTTGCTCCATCATCTGCACGACTTCACGGATGACCATGTTGCGCACAGGCTTGAACTCCTTCTGCTGAGAGAGCGGCACGCGCTCTGGCTTCGCTTTAGAGTAAAAGCTGAACACCTCATCCCGCATATCCTGCCAGAGCGAATACGCCTCCATGACACGCTCATCGCTCGCAAGCTCGTCAACAATAGCGTCTACTATACGCTTTGTGGCCGGTGGGAGATAACCATATACCTTTTTACCAGAATAGTTTTGCAGACGCTCTGCAAGCTCAGTGATGAGCAACTCAATTTTGGGATTGCTTATCTCACCACTCTGCATTTTCTGAATCAAGGAATCCATGACCTCCAGCACATTCTCCTGCAAATGGTCTCGGTGTATAGTCTGCTGAACATAGATGTTCTTCAAGTCATCCTTGAATATCTGCCGCGTAAACGCAGAGCGCAACTCAAGGATCGCGGGCTTGGTGAGATAGCCTTCATTCGGTTCGGTCGAGAAGATGACCAGATGCACATGTACACTGCGCTCCTTTTCGTGGAACGCAGAGTACCATTTTAAGTGCGACGGCAGTATCTTATACGCTTTCGCTATCTGATCAAGTTCAGAGCAGATGAGTGAACGCCAACTCTCAGCGGAGTCATAGCCCAAGCGTTCCGCATCTGAACGCTGTATCGCAATGACCGGTGTCCAGACATTGCCCGGATGGTGAGCCACTTCATCGATTGCGTTTTGCAGCACAGGTACTTTGCCGTCTGCATTCCACAGACCGTGCTCGCCGAGCTTCTTCACGCCGGGACGGTTTGCGACGTAGTCAACATAGTTCTCACGCTTATCCAGAAGATATGCATAGTTCTCTTGCACCTGAGAAATAAACTCCGAAGCGTTCTTCTGTGAGTGCTCTGCTTTGTAATCTTCATACTCTGGCATCCCACGAGTGTCCGGAAACATTTTGAGCAGCCGAGATATAAAATCCTGCTGCTGTTTTGTCGCGGGCAAGCTGCTGTCGGTATCTTTGAGAAGTTCAACACCTTCTCTAGTTGAGATATACTTTGTGAGGTTTGCAAGCTTTGCCGACTGCTTTCCTCCTTTGAGATACGGTGAAGAGAAAAATACACCAGCCATCAATCATCAGAGTTGCCGCGCTGAATATCCAGAGCAGTATCGAAAGAAATATTTCCGTATGTACGTTTGACCTCGTCCGCAGAATACCCGCGCAGAGCACGCAGGTCAGAGACGTCATCCTTGAAGTGCGCCGCGACTATGTGCATCATCATGTTCAGCTCTACACTCCATTTGAACATGAGCTTCGAGATCCTGTTTGCGTTCTCCGCCAGAATCCCGCGAATGTTTTGCGAGACAGATTCACAGACGTATGAACTAACGTCGTCTGTTGCAAGGTAGCCCATGTAAAATCTGAGTGCCTTGCTGATGAACTCACTTCTGTTTTTGCAATTGGCAGTCTCAAGCCATCCGTCCATGCGTGATAACAACTCCGGCTTGAGCCAGACAGCTATGCGTTTTACGTTTTCTGTGCTTATTTCTACTACCTCCCTCCACGAACGCAAAGAACCGCCGAATTCCTTGAAACAAGGGCGTTTCGCGGCCCCGCGTTCACCTGAAATTTTAAGTTTCTTGAAAATGTGTACCTTGCCCGAACGGCGAAAAAGACCCGCGTTGCGGGGCTTTGTGGGAGGGAGGTGCGCCCTTGGGTGTACCTCCCTTTATCATAGTGCCATTTTCGAACGAGGCGCACCCGAACGAAAATGCCGCGAAAACGCCCACAAACACCGCGGGTTTTGCTGCCGGGGTATCCACGCCCACCTGCCTCCGTAAAAGCGCGCACAGCGCCTCACGTGCGGACACAGGCAGGATTATTGTTAGCTACCCTGTGCCATGAGTCTTTCAATGCGTTGCCGCTCTCGTGCAATGTCCACAGCATTGAGCTGCTCCTGATAGAATTGCTCTATGACTAACTGTATCGGCAGGATCGTATAGAGCAGACTTCCGTTTTGTGTTCGACCGTCTTGCGTGATGATCGTTGTGCGCTCTGTAAGTATGAGCCCCCGCCGTTCAAGCTCCTGCACATACTTGCGCACAGTGTTGCGGCTCATTCCGACTGCATTGCCTATGGTTGCATAGCTTGCGTGACACTGATAAGTTTCACGGTTCTCTATGTAAAACAGATAACCGTAGACGGCAATCGCTCCAGCTGACAATCCAAGCTGGTAGATACAATTCGGCAGAGGAAAATAATTTTTTACGGGTTCTCGATGCAATTTTTTCTTTCTCACATTCAACCTCCTACAAAAATTCAGAAAAAAATTATCTTGTGTTTCGGAAGCCTCTCTGTTAGACTTGCTCGCAGATGGAA
The DNA here is from genome assembly GCA_963617275.1 of bacterium. Taxonomy (GTDB): domain Bacteria; phylum Bacillota; class Clostridia; order Oscillospirales; family Oscillospiraceae; genus Limivicinus. Next base: position 76,733 of record CAVENX010000012.1, on the reverse strand, counting down.
TCTGCGTTTTCCGAAACGCAGCGTGCCGCTGAACCGTTGCAGCAGTTTGGCAGCATACATTTTTCTTTCGACCACCTTCTTCCTGCTTTTTCTGCCATACGCCATAGCCGTTCCTGCCCTGCGGCCTTGCTTGACCAACACAGCGTTTTGCGTCATCCTTGGCACGCTCAACGTCGCTTCATTGCGTTACTTCCCCGGTGAGTATCATCTCTGGCGATGGGTATTCAATTTTCAAGGTTCCGTGCATACGAAGAGATTTTTCCCCTCATAAGAATAAGGGATAATTTCAGGCTTTTTTACAACCAAATCGAAAAAATTCTTTGTAAACTTTTGCGACTATAATTTTCCCTTCACTTATTAGCTCACAAAAACATCAAAACACACCTCTATAATTTTGCACGGTCAAAAATTTTTGCTCCGGCAAGAAAAAATTCCCTCACCCCTTATAGGCGAATGAAACGACAGTTGTACGGAATATTTTTCAACTTTCCATAAGTTTTTTCAGCTTTGCAAGAATTTTTACTTTGCGGTGCTGTATCGTCATATACGGAACACCAGTTTCTGCGGACAACTGCCGAAGCGAATAGCCAAGAAAATAAATCCTGTTTACGAGTTCTCGCTCTTCTGGAGGCAATTTGTCAAGGCACATATATAGTTTGCAGCACATGACGGCATAGAGAGCAGTCTCTTCAACGCTCGACTGCAATGGATCACATAGCAAATCCTCTCCCGGTATAGTTTCGGTGGTGAACATCTCATAACTAATGAGCCCGTTGCGGGCATCCTTCTCTGTCTGAGTTCGCTCCTGACGTTTCATCTGCCGATATGTTTTATAGACCTCTTCGGACACAAAAACTTTTTCTCTATCAATGGTTATGTAATAGTTATCTGACATGTGCAGATCCTCCTTGTTCTGAATTTTGGAAACTAAAATCCAAAACTGGAGGCGCACGAATCAAGTATGAAAAACAAAGTTCCCCGGCATGGCAGCGCCAGCCAAGGAAAAAATAGCTCCAAAAAAACAACCCCTGTTAGTTCATGCCGAAAATTTGCCAGACTATGCCCGTCGAAGAAATGAGCTTTTTCTGCATATACTAACAGCAGGTTGTTGGCTTATTTATAGACAGAAACTCATAGGTAGTTTCTGATGAAAATGAAATAGCATGAAAGTTCTCCCAATTTGACAGAGGAGAACTTTCATGCTTGATAGGGCATTCCCGCAACTGTCTTTTTATTATGCGGCAGTTGATGAAAGCGCTGTATTATAAATTACGGAGTTAAATAAGGCCTTGGGATGAATTTTATACTTCCATATCGCCGAGCAGTATGCGCACAATATTTGCAGTATCAAAGTCTTTCTTGCCTGCATTTTGGGCAAAACAAAGGGAATCTTTTCAATTCGGTATCTGCTCTAATTTGTACCCTTGTTTTATTGCCGTAGACAGGGCAGCGTATAAAATCTGTCTTTTGCATAATTTGCTGGTACTCTTTCTTTTTTCAAAGACAATAAATCGTTAAAGGTTCAACTCTGGGTGCCTGATTTCTGCATGAACTCCAGATAAAGACTATATAGCACCGCACAGACCGGAACGCTGAAAAGCATCCCCAAGACACCAAACGCCCCGCCTCCAATCGTGACAGCCATTAGCACAAGCAGTCCAGGTAGGCCGACCGATTTTCCAACAACTTTTGGATAAATCAGATTGCCCTCTACCTGTTGTAGAATCAGCAGATAAACAATGAACCACACCGCTTTGATGGGTTCCGCCAACAGGATCAGAAATGCGCCAAGGCCGCCGCCAAGCCATGCGCCAAAGATCGGCACTAACGCGGTAACAGCAACAAATGCGGAAACGGCACCAGCATAGGGAATCCTCAGAATCAGCATCCCAAAGAAGCAAAGGACTCCAATAATGACAGCCTCGGTAAGCTGTCCGCTGACAAAGTTGGTAAAGGTTTGATTCGTCAGCGAAGCGATGCTCAGAAGTCGCTTTGCCCTCGTTTGTGGAAGCACCGTTGTGATCAGCTTTTTTAAGTGGGCTGCAACCACTTCTTTTTTTGCCAGCAGATACAAAGCAAAAACGAACGCCAAAAGCACGTCAACCAAGCCGGAAAGGATGGATGTAGCCGCGCCCCATGTTACTGTAATGATTCCGCTGCCTTCGTCGTTGATAAAGGTCGTAATTTTCTCAATCAGCAGATCGGAGTCGATTGCATATTCCGGCAAAACGATGTTGTACTTTGCTGCAAAGTGAACAGTATCTGCCCACCAGCACCCAATTTCATCAACATACATCGGAATGTTCTGAATAAACTCGTCGCCGGATTCCCGCAGGCTCGGAATCATCATAAACACTACGGCAAACAAAATTCCAATTACAAGAACCGCGCTTATTGTGAGGCAAACGGGTCTGGCCAGCTTTGCAGGAGCTTTTTTGCACGCTCTATTCCAGCAGCGTTCAAGTGGGTTAAGGACAACATTGATTAGAAAAGCGATACCTCCACCAATTAGAAACGGCGAGAACAGCGAGATCACTTTTCCGAGAAATTTCATCACGGCATTGAGGTTCATTAAAGCCCAAGCAAAAAGAATAATCAGCAGCAATGCGCGAATAATGTATCGAACAATGTTTTTGTCGAGCGGCCTGTTCTCCGGCGGCGCAGCAATATCGTGCCGTTTGGTGTCAGTACCCTGTGTTTTTTTCGCCATGTCCCCTCCACGCTGTTATTGCGCACATTCCAAAATGGAGTCACATTGCTTGACGGTAATGGACGACACTCTGTACGCGCTCAACTCAGAAACCGTGATCTCAAGATGTTGAACATGAAAAGATTCACCTTTGACCGGGACTCTGTTCAGTTGCTCCATGACCCATCCGCCAACGGAAACACTGTCCGATTCCAGCTTGACGTCAAAGAATTCCATAAAATCCTCCAAGCTGACGGAGCAGTCCACGCGGTAGGTATTCTCATCCAGCTTTTCAAAATCTTCTTCCACCTCGTCGTGTTCGTCCCAAATCTCACCAACCAGTTCTTCCAGAATATCTTCCATTGTAACAATACCAAGCGTCCCGCCAAAATCATCCACAACAACGGCAATGTGGGACTTCTGATGCTGGAGCATTTTCAAAATATCCCGGATTTTTGTATGTTGATAGACGAACAGCGGTTCCGTCATGATCTCCGCAATGGGCTGATCAGTCATCTTGCCGTTGATGTAGAAGTCTTTCTGATGAAGAACGCCAACGACCTGATCAATGGTATCCCGGTAGACCAGCAGGCGAGAAAAACGGGACTGTGTAAAGGCTATGGCAATTTCCTCATGACTCTCGTTGACATTTACGGCCTCCAGCTCGATCCGGTGCGTCAGGATTTCAGCCGCAGTCAGTTCGCGGAACTCCAAAGCATTTCGCAAAAGCTCGCCCTCGTTTTCATCAATGCCGCCGTCCTGCTCCACGTCCTCCATGAAAAGAAGCAGTTCTTCGTGGGACATTTTTGCGTTGTCATCCGTCTTGAAGAAGCGGGAAACAAACTTTTTCCACTGGGAAAAGAGAAAATTCAGCGGCGTCAAAACCAAAATCCAAAGGCGGATAAACGGTGCGCTGAACAAGGCAAACCGTTCAGGAGTATCCTTTGCAATGCTTTTAGGGGTGATCTCGCCAAAAATCAGAACGACGATCGTAACAACGACCGTGGAGATTGTTGCACCAATATCGCCATAAATCCCAACGAACAGAAGCGTACCGATGGACGCAACCATGATATTTACGATATTGTTTCCAATCAGGATGGTAGAGATCAGCTTATCATAGTCTCCGGCCAATTTGAGTGCCAGCGCCGCCCTCTTGTTTCCGTTATCTGCAAGGACTTTCAGCCGTGTTTTATTCAAAGACGAAAATGCCGTTTCTGTTGCGCTGAAATAGGCAGACATGGCAAGGCAGACCGCCATTGCGAAAATACTTCCAAAATAATTCATATAAAACTCCTTTATTTCCTGTCCATACTATTGTTTCATGCAAAAAAGACACACCTATACCCTATACCGCAGCAAAGGGCGTAGATATGCCACATATGAACAGGCCATATAAGAGCAGTTGTCGGTGTCGTCGCTACTGTCGTATTCCACGAAAGATTCCTCCTTTTCCTTGCGCGTCTATTGACCGCTTGCCACATATACGACGTACAGCCTTGCGCACTCTTATCATAGCATTTCTGCGGTGTAGATTCGGTAAAGAAACAGGCGCAGGGCAATATCATTTTGCTTGAAATCTTGATGCGCTTCTTCTCATGGAGTATAATAAAATTGTTAAAAAGCACCTTTGGAGAGATCGCTATGAAAAGCCACCAACGACAAAAAGATGTTCTGTTTTCGGTCATTGTCTTTTGCTGCGCCTTTACCGTCAATCTTCTGATCCAGAAAATCTTCACAACGCAGACGCTGGTTCCCATGATTTTTGTATTCGGCGTATTTCTGATTTCGCTGAAAACGCACGGGTATCTCTACGGTATCACTTCGGCTATCGTCAGCGTGTTTGCGGTAAATTTTGCGTTTACCTATCCATACTATGCTTTTGATTTCTTTGTGGAGGAAAGCATCTTCTCCGCGGTTATTATGCTGATCGTCGCTGTTTCCACCAGTACGCTGAACATTCGTATCAGAGAGCAGGAAATGCTTCGTGTGAGGGAACAGGAGAAATTGCGGTCAGAAAGCGAAAAAGAGCGAATGCGGGGCAATCTGCTGCGGGCAATCTCTCACGACCTGCGTACACCTCTCACATCAATATACGGCTCGACCTCGACGCTCATTTCCAAGTATGATGCGCTGCCAAAAGAGCAGCAGCTAAAGCTGCTGGGTGAAATTCAAGAGGATAGTGAATGGCTGATCCGTATGGTCGAAAATCTGCTGTCCGTTACAAGAATCGACGATGCGAAGGTCGAGGTCGTCAAAACGCCGACCGTTCTGGATGAGCTGATCGACTCGGTTCTCATGAAGTTTTCAAAGAAGCATCCGAGTCAAAAGGTGATCACAAGAATACCAGATGATTTTGTGGATATTCCGATGGATTCCATTCTTATTGAGCAGGTATTGCTGAATCTGCTGGAAAACGCCGTTTTTCATGCAAAAGGTATGACGGAACTGATACTGTCGGTTTCCCTCGTGGGGGACAAGGCGGTATTTGAGGTTTCTGATAACGGCTGCGGTATTCCGGAGGAAGCGCTGGACAGAATTTTTACCGGATGCTATGAAAAGTCCGCCGCACCGGTGGATGGGACACGCAGCAATATGGGGATCGGATTATCGGTATGTGCTGCTATTATCAAAGCCCACGGCGGCGAGATCACCGCAGAAAATAGAATAGGCGGCGGCGCTGTATTCTGCTTTTCTCTGGAAAGAGAGTGTGACGATGAGCAATAACAAATATAAAATTCTGATCGTAGAGGATGAAGCCAACATCCGCAGTTTTATCAAAGCAAATCTGGAAACCAGCGACTATCAGGTGATTTGTGCTGAAACCTGTACGCTTGGGATAATGATGTATGCTTCACACCATCCTGATTTAATCATTCTGGATCTTGGCCTGCCAGATCAGGATGGTCTGGACTTGATTCAGAAAGTCCGGAAATCGGACACGGTTCCTATCATTGTTCTGTCTGCTCGTTCCAACGAAAGAGACAAGGTGGAGGCATTGGATTTGGGCGCAAATGATTATATTACAAAGCCATTCGGTACAGAAGAATTGCTGGCCCGTATTCGTGCCGTTCTCCGCAGTCATCGGCAGGGAGCAGAAAATGAGAGTACACCCAGCGGAAAATACCAGCTTCAAGATTTGTTGATCGACTATGATAAAAGACAGGTCTTTGTCGGCAAGGATGAAATCGACCTGACACAGACCGAATACAACATCATAGCCTATCTCTCTATCCATGCCGGAAAGGTGCTGACTTATGCTGCAATCATCCGCGCAGTTTGGGGATATTCGGATTATGGCAGCGTCAAAAAGCTGCAAGTCAACATGAAGAACATCCGAAAGAAGATGGGCGTGACGCCCGGCGAAAAACGCTACATCATCAATGAACTTGGCGTCGGGTATCGTATGCTGGAAGATGATAAATAGAAAATGCGGTGCTGCCTTTCAAGAGGCCGCACCGCATTGTAATTTTATTATGTTTTATGGAAAAGGCTGAACGCTGTTCATTCTATCCGCAGCATCCGGTAGCCGATGCCGATGTGCGTTTGTATGTATTGCTGCCCGTCTTTCCCATTTTCCAGCTTTTTGCGCAGAGTCGCCATAAATACCCGTAGGGAGGCAATATCGTTTTCCCAACTACTGCCCCAAATCTGCTGCGTGATGTAGGTGTGTGTCAAAACCTTACCTACATTTTTGGAGAGCAGGCACAGCAGCTTGTATTCGATGGGCGTCAGGTGCAGTTCTGCGCCATCAAGATATGCGCAGCCTGCCGCATAGTCGATTTTCAGCGCGCCGTTCGTAAAAATTGGAGTTTCCTGCGCCGTATCCGCTTTCATCAACGCTAACCTTCGCTGCGTCACCCGCAGCCGCGCCAACAGCTCGTCCACGGAAAAGGGCTTCGTCAGGTAATCGTCTGCCCCGGCATCCAACGCCCCGATTTTATCAGAATCCTCCGTTCTGGCGCTGATTACGATGATCGGCATATTTGACCACGAACGGATTTTGCGGATGATCTCCACGCCGTCCATATCTGGGAGTCCCAGATCAAGCAGCACAATATCCGGATTATGAGACAGCGCCTCCATCACGGCGCTTGCGCCGTTTTGAGCTGAGAGATACCTGTATTCGTGAGTTTTCAGCGTCGTCGTGATTAAATTGCGCACCGGGGTATCATCTTCTACAACGAGGACGAGCGGCTTATTCATTTAAGTTCACCTCACTAAGCGGTACTGTAAAGGAAAAGATGCAGCCATGCGGCGAATTGTCTTTCAGCGTCATTTTGCCATTATGTGCATGAACGATGGCTTGACAGAGAGTAAGCCCAAGCCCAAGACTTCGGCGGCTGTCGCCAATCGGATTGCCCCCGGTAAAGAACATTTCAAAAACACGTTCCTTTAGTTCATCCGGGATACCCGGCCCGTTGTCGCAGACATAAAGTGCAACTGCATCATCGTGGCGTACTGCGGTTATCTGGATACATGAGTCCGCAGGAGTATACTTGATTGCATTGTTTACGAGATTGACAAGCACTTGCATGATAAGTCCCGCATCCACCCGCACTAATAACGGCTCGTTACCGCAATTTACCGTGATCTGATGTTCGGAACTTCTGCGGTCAATATGACGCAGCGCTTCTGAGATAATATCCTCCAGCACCTGATCGGATAGATGCAGCTTTACGCTGCCATCCGCTATTTTCGTAATGGAAAGCAAATTCTCCACAAGTTCAGTCAACCATTGAGAATCGTCGTATATGTCGTTAAAAATACGTTGCCGAGTTTCTGCGTCCAAAGCATCATAGCTGTGCAGCAGCGTGTCGGCGTTGCCGGAAATGGAGGTCAGCGGGGTTCTAAGGTCATGGGAAATTGAACGCAGAAGATTAGCACGAAGCTGTTCGTTCTTTGCAAGGACGGCAGCTTCTTCCTTTTCTCTGGCGTTGCGCAGGTTATCCAACGCCAAGGCACATTCACCGAGAATGGACAATGAAATGCTGGATTCAAAGGCATCCAAGGGTTTGCCCATGATGGAGATGCCGATTACCCCATAGGCCTGCTGCTGCGTCCGAATGGCAAGATAAAGATACCTTGCTTTAGAAAAATGTGTTGTAGTCGCTCCGGCGCGCTTGCGGTTCTGCCAGACCCAATGAACAACATCCGGCTCTTGCTCAGCATCCGGGACGCCTTGCGGCGAACTGCCGTCTGCCGAATAAAAACTCCCGGCCAACAGCACACCATTGTGTGCAGGATAAATCAGAATATTGCGCTGCATGAGCCGCTGCATTTGTGTAGCGGTCATTTGATAGACATTCTCTGGTGTCGCAGCTTTTTGGAGCTGCTGATTTGTGTCAAATAAAATCTTGGTGCGGTAGGCATCCCGTGCAGATAGCTGCGCATGAGCTTTCAGCTTTGCTGCCAATGTTCCGGTCAAAAGTGCGATACCCAGCATAATCGCAAATGTTATAGGGTATCCGCTGTCATAAGCCAATAGGGACAAACGGGGTTCTGTCAGGAAGTAGTTAAACAGAATCACGCTCAAGAAAGAGGCCAGAATACCACAGGTATAGCCGCTGGTGAAAATGGAGGTCAGAAGTACGCTCAACAAATAAACTGCAATGATGTTCGCATCTGTAAAGCCTAAACGGGAAAACACCCAACCAACAGCAGTTGCTATTCCCAAAACGCCCAATGTCAGCAAAAGTTCCTGCACAGTCGGAACGGTTGGATGTGTGATCGCAACGGGCTTTTGCCGATAGTTTTTATATATATCCGCATCGGGAATAATGTGAATGTCAAGTCCCGGAGCAAGCTCAATTAGGCGCTCAGTCAGAGTCGGGCGACTCCAGAAATGACGGCGCTGCACACCACTTCGCCCAATCACAATTTTTGTTACGCCTGAAAGCCGTGCGTACTCCGCAATCTGCGTCGCTACATCTTCGCCATGCGTTGTGATAATCCTTGCTCCAAGCCGTTCTGCGAGCTTGATATTATCTGTCAGCCGCGTCAGATCATCCTTGCTCAATGCAGTACGATCAGGTGTCTGCACATATAGTGCTGTAAAGTCGCAGCCAAATGCTTTGACCATCCGCCCGGCAGTACGGACGATCCGTTCATTTGATGGTGATGACGACAGGCAAACAAGAATATGCTCTTGCTGTATCGTATTTACAGTCTGATTGCTCATGTGTCCACCACCTTTCAAAATATTATAACACGCAATTATGAAGGATTCTACCGCTTGTACTCTATGGCCGATAGGATTTCCTCCAAGGAATATGTATCTGAATCAAGAAATAAAATTTGTGTGTTTGGGTATATATCTCTAAAACGCTGCAATTCCGATGATAAATCTTCTGCCATAAGATTTCCAGGCAGAACAATACAGCGCGGAGTTGGTCGTGATTCAAATGCGCTATTCCGTATTTGTTTATCATCAAGGATTCGATCCAGTCTCACCATAACGAACCTGCCGAACAGAAAAAGAAGCAGCATGGATACGATCAAAGCAACATCTTCCACATAGATTCACCGCCCTTTCAAATCCGAAAACATTTCTGAAGCTGCTTATATTCGCCCAATGCCAAAATGGTTATATCATTTGTCAGCACGGTTTCCGGCGTTACAGACACATCGGTTTCCCCAGCCCGCTTAATTCCAAGAATGTTGATTCCGAATCTCCTGCGGATGTCCAACTCACCGATGCTTTTACCTCTCCACGCCTCCGGCACTTCCACTTCAAAAATTGCGTGCTGGTCGTCGATTTCTATGTAGTCAAAGATATGATTGGAGCTGTATCGAATCGCAGCCCACTTTGCCACTTGCTTTTCCGGGTAGACCACATGATCGGCTCCATTGCGAAGTAAAAATTTCGCCTGAACATCACGTTCGGCACGGGACACGACGCACTTTGCCCCCAGCTCTTTTAGAAGCGAGGTCGTTTCAAGGGAGTTTTGGAAATTGCCGCTGATCGTAACAATGCAGACATCGTAATTCCCAATACCGAGTGTGCGAAGAAAATCCGCATTTGTGCTGTCGCCAATCTGAGCGTTGGTAACAAACGGGAGTACATCATTGATTCGCTCCTCACTCGTATCTACTGCCATAACTTGATGTCCCAACAGTGTCAACTGCACGGCAATATGCCGTCCAAAGCGTCCGACTCCAACCAATAAAATATTTTTCATCATGAACCTCCTGACTTTATCCAACCGTGATTCGATCCAACGGCAGCTTTGCGGCTCCCGCTCTTTTGCCGGATAGCGCCGCGTAAATAAGTGTAAGACCGCCGACCCTGCCCAGATACATAAGCACGATCAGCACAATTTGCGACGGGACGTGGAGCTGCGGCGTGATACCCAGCGTCAGTCCTACTGTTCCAACTGCCGAAGCCGTTTCATACAGGCACGCAGAAAGCGGCAAGTTTTCATAAGTGCTGATAAAAACAGCGCCGCCAAAGAACAACGCGAGATACATCGTCACAACGGTTGCGGCAGTCTTGACAACTCCACACTCAATCCTGCGTCCAAAAAAATGGGCGCTCTCACGCTGGCGAAAGGTCGCGGCAGCGTTTGCGACCAATACAGCCAGCGTTGTTGTTTTCATACCGCCCGCCGTGGAGCCGGGTGATCCGCCAGTTATCATCAGAAAAATCATAACAGCCTGCGATGCACCAGTCATATCCGAGAGGATTACGGTGTTGAAGCCAGCAGTCCTCGGCGTGACGGACTGAAAAAAAGAAGCAAGCACTCGTCTTCCGGTGGGAAGTGAAGAAAAATCCGCAAAGAAGAAAAATATGGCCGGAAGGACGAGAAGCAACGCGGTCGTGACAAGGATCACCTTGCTCTGCATCCGATAGCGGCGAAAGTGGAGCTTGTTTTCACAGATGTCGTCCCATGTCAAAAACCCAATGCCACCAGTCACAATCAGCAGCATAATCGTGATATTGATGATCGGACTGCCCGCATAACTGGTGAGGGACGGATAGAGGTTGTTTTCCGTTCCAAGAATGTCAAATCCGGCGTTGCAAAATGCGGATACGGAATGAAACACCGCCATCCAGATGCCGCGCCATCCATAGTCACGGCAGAACACCGGCAGCATGGCAAGTGCGCCCAGCAGTTCAATCAGAAAGGTCCCCCGTAGGATAAAGCGTGTCAGACGGTCGATTCCACCAACCTTTGGCGCAGAAATTGCATCCTGCATGGTGCTGCGCTGCATCAGGGAGATTTTCCGCCCAGACAACAGTGCAAACGATGCTGCTACGGTTACGACACCAAGACCACCAATTTGGATCAGCACCAGAATAACCGTCTGCCCAAAGGTTGACCAGTAGCTGCCTGTATCTTGCACAATAAGGCCTGTTACGCATACGGCAGAAGTCGCAGTAAACAGCGTTTCATTGAATGGAGTTACATTCCCTTCGGTCGTGGAGATCGGCAGCATCAGCAGCAGCGCCCCCAACAGAATAACTCCGGCAAAACCAAGAATGATGATTTGGAAGGATGAAAGTCGGCGTTTTCGATATATCAGCTCCTCCGGCATAAAAGACAACTCCCTCTGAATTGATTTTCTCAATCATATCAGAGAGAGTTTTAAGACGGGATAAGGGCTGAGCGGATGATATTAAGACCGTACAAAGACACAGACGATTTCCTGCTCTTGGAGCAAAGTTAAAATATGATTTATTTTAGCCAAGTACATAAATACACAGAACATATTCCACGAGAAAGGGGAATACAGTGCTTGCGCAGGATGTATCCGCAAACGATGAAGTATCTATGAGCGATGAAACAGTAGCTGCTTATGTCAGCGCGCTCCGCAAAATCTTCGTTGTAGAGGATATGCCGGCGTGGAATCCGAATCTTCGCTCAAAGACTGCCATCCTTTCTTCTGACACCAGATATTACATTGACCCATCTATTGCTGCCGCGGCATTGGGCATCGGACCAAATGACCTTGTGAACGACCTAAAAACCTTTGGCTTCCTGTTTGAAACGCTCTGCATCAGAGACCTGCGTGTTTTTGCGGATGCCTTGAATGGTGAGGTCTATCACTATCGTGACAGGGACGGGCAGGAATGCGATGCTGTTGTTCATTTAAGAAACGGGAAATACGGTTTGATTGAGATCAAATTGGGCGGCGATAGACTTATTGAAGAAGGCGCAAAGAGCTTAAAGGCGATGGAAGCCAAAATCGACACTGACAAGATGAATGCACCGTCGTTCCTCATGGTTTTGACGGGTACCGGCGACTATGCCTATCGCCGTCAGGATGGTGTATATGTTGTGCCCATCGGCTGCCTAAAAAACTGATTCAGCAAAGCTCAAATGCGAGTGCATCTTATCGAAACAACGGAAAGCGGGTTCTATCTCCAGCAGGCCAACGCATAACCTTATTCTTTGAATATAGCGGCGCAGATTTTGACCCTCTGGCAGCAAGAAAGCAGACCTCTCGGTCTGCAATAAAACGACATCGACATAAACGCCAAAACGGGGTTGACCCAAACGCTGACCCATACGGGGAAAGCACCGGGCAGTACGGCGCAGTACAAGGCAGCAATTCGGTGAAACAAAATAGGGCAAAACAGCATCTAACCGACATAAAAGCAGCCTATTTAATAACCGACCGTAGCTCATAACCCGGAGGTCGTTGGTTCAAATCCTTCCCCCGCAACTATGATGAGTGTTTTTGCAGCATTTGAAAGGCTGCAAAAACACTCATTTTTATACAGCTTTATACAGCGAGTTCACAGGGAGCGTAAATGTAAGCATAGCACATATTGTGTCATTCCATGCGTGAACCATGAAATATAGAATGCATGTGGGTGATGTTGAATGGCAAAAGTTAAAAACTGCCCTGACTTTATTTCAGTCCAGGGGTCATGCGAGAGGAGAGCGAGCTGCGCCAGCGGGTCGGACAGAAATTAAAGCTCTGCCCGGAACAGTATTTGCCTATCGTGGAAGGAGCCATTGACGGGGGCTTAAAAATTGAATATCCAAGTGAAATTCTATGTTGAAAAGGCTATTGTCGAGTACATTGACTATTACAACCACCACAAAATCAAATTAAAGCTTAACGGAAAGCTTAAAGGCCTAAACCCTGTACAATACAGGACTCAGTCCGTTAGGAACGCTTAATTCTATTTCTTGTCTAACTTTTTGGGGGAACTTCATCGCAGCACGGCGCCTTCCGATTAAACAGCTTCGCACACAGCGTAATTGCTGTTGAAGGAATCGATGATGTTCAGCACGTTCCGGATGGAACGCTTACGTTCGATAGACTTAAGCTTTGCCTGCTCCTTATACCATCTCTTGGTGCCTTTCTTTGCAGGAGCTTTTTGAACCTTGGGCCTATTTATTTCGGGATGTCTATTCCTGTAGAAATCATGCTCTTTTATGTACTTGAGGTACTCCATCAAACTCCCATACTGGACGCGCTGATAATGATACCCCGGGACAAAAGATTGCTCATCCGAAGGCAGTGTCTTGGTGTTCTTGTGGTATAACTGAGTCCTCCCGCTCGGGCTGACGGTCACGATCCACTTGCTGATCGTGCTGGTGATCTTGAAGTTCCGGTCGTTATAATAGCAGAACATTCCGTTTCTGTAGCAGTAGTTAAGGAGGTCCTCCTGTTCTTTCTTGTATTGGTGGGAGATTGGGTTGCAATGCTTGCAAAGCCTGTATCCGGCTTTGAATGCTTCTGCCAAGGTTGAAAACGTTCCAACTGACTCCGGGTCGAAGCCGCGGGCGATGAAACAGTTTTCTATATGCACGATCTTCCGGTGACTTTTTTTACTGTAATAAAACATGAATAACACCTGCTTTCTTCCTGATATGATTTTATTCTAACAGGCTTGCTGTACAATAAAACGGACTTTCTACGGCAGTGTGCCCGTAAAGTACACACTTTTCCTCCACATTCAATTCTATCAAAATTTGCGTTATTGCATATGTCGAGTGGATGTAACTGATTTCAGTTACATCCACTTTTCTTTCTGCCGAAAAGTCTTGACAAGAGCGTCATTTGTGAGTATTCAACAGTGATTTAGCAAGAAACGCTGAGTGGGCGGCATGGGCGAAAAGAAGATTGTTATTATGCATCGCTATATTGAAGATAAGGTATTGCTTAAAGATATGAAATACTTCTTTGACAAGCTGCTGTGTGATACAAAGGCGGATTGCTTTTTAAATTCTATAATCATTGCAGCTCCTGCATCCGTTTTTTCTTTTAATTCCATAATTTGCTTGACATAATGCCAGAATGTTTATTATAATTGAAATAAATATAAACAGGCGGTGAAGTTCAGATGTTTATCGCAATATGGGTCGTGCTAATACTTGCTCTGCTGGCTGCGCATTATTTTGTGGCTGCGGAATTTTATAAGGTGGCCGCAATGAAGGGTTGGCCGCAGAAAAAATATCATATCATGGCGCTTTTGCTGTGGTTTGCAGGCTACTTGCTGATAATCGCTCTGCCTGACCGGGCAGGGGAGTCCATGACGGCGATAGTCAGCGACGATCTGCCGGAACTGTGAGGGCGGCCATGGAAGAAAGATATACACGCCTTTATTCTCAGGGCGGGATGCTCTATCATGAGGGATCTCCCGTTATCATCACGGCAGGCGCTGTTTTGTCGGACAGCCTGACAAGGAGCGTCCTTGTTCAGCTCAAATTCAAGAACATTTCCGGAAAAGCGGTCACCTCGCTAACGGCGCACATTCTCCCGCTGAACGCCAACGGAGAGTCCGCCGGCGATGTCGTAGAATACTGCTATAACGAGCTTGACGCGCACAGAGACGACAGCTTCGGGACCAATACGGCGGTCGTAATGCCCAACGGCACCGTGCGCTCATATAAGGTACGCGTCAGTCTTGTCTGCTTCTCCGACGGGAACAGATGGCAGGGCGGAGAGGAATATTTTTCTCCGCTTCCCTCGCCCAAACGCCTTGAAAACGCGCTTGACGACGAGGAACTGTGCCATCAGTTCAGAATAAGCTACGGCGGGGACTGCAATTATCTTCCTTCGGAGGAGGGCGGCCTCTGGTTCTGTACCTGCGGGGCAATAAACCGCAGCGATGAGGCCAAATGCCACCGCTGCCGCCGTGTTTACAGCGCACTCAAGAACATCAGTCTTCCATCTCTGCGTTCAGAGGCGACAAAGCGGGTCGCAAACGAAAAGAAGTACGAGGAAGAGGAGGACGTTGAAAGCGCACAGAAGCGTGCAAAGATGATAAAAATGTTTGCTGTGCTCATTCCAATTGTCGTTCTGCTCACAGTTCTTCTTGCCACACTACCCGGCTACTACGGAAGAATAAGCGATTACGACAAGGCGCTGGCGCTGCTGGAAAACGGAAAATACGACCTTGCGCAGGAGGCGTTTGAAAAGTTAGGCGACTATGAAGACAGCAGGGAGCTTGCCGAAAAGGAGATCCCCTACCGCCGCGCCGTATACATAATGAGCTGTGCGCAGAACGGGGATACCGACGGGCTTGTGATGCTCGGCATGAAGCGTTCGGAGCTTGGCATGAACGAGACGGTTTCCACCGCCCTTTACCGCAAGGCTGCCGAAATGTTCACCGCCCTCGGCGATTATAAGGACAGCGCCGAACAGGCGGCCAAGGCGGAAAGCTCCATTTCAGACTATTATGACAGCGTACTGCTCGACAGCTATAACGAGGCGGTCACTCTGTTCGATGAAAACAGCTTCTGTCAGGCGCGGGACGCCTTTGCCGCCCTTGATAACTACAAGGACAGTGCTTCCATGGTAAAGGAATGTATATACAAAAAAGCTGAGCTGCTGCTCTCCCTGACCGATAAATATTCAATGGAGGGGATATACTGCTCACTCAGCACCGTCACAGGCGAAAAGAGCGTATTTTACATTCCCCAGAGCATATACGTCAAACTCGGAAGCGGCATCTCCTCGGACATCCGCGATATATGCGCCGCTGACGGTGTAGAGATAAACTACGAAGACGCCCCCGAATCCGGCTGCCTCCCATATTGCGACGCCGTCGCGGCTCTGTTCGCCTCACTCGGCGATTATAAGGACAGCGCCGAAAAAGCGGGTACGGCCACGGACGCGGGCGATTACACAAAGCCGTTTTACGAGCTTATCCGTTCCGGCAAAAACGCCGAAGCGCTCACATGGCTCAACGAATTCAAAGGCGAATTTCCCGACCGCGAACGCTGGACAAACTTTATAAACATCTACCTCCCGTTCTGCGGCGTATGGCAGTTTGACAACGGCGACCCAACCCTGATCCCCGTGAGCATCGGACTGAATTTCTCATGCAATACCGTGACGACGGCGGTCTTCCTCTCGGAGGACGGCGGCGCACAGCTTTACATTTACCCCGAGGGGAATACGGAATTCCCCATAGCGCTGACGCCTAATATCAAGGAAGACGGGTCGATCACTTTCTCCGTATCCCCGGACGGTGTGACGGTATTTTACCTTGCAATAAACAATGCCGGTAAGCTCAACTATTCCAAGTACAACAGCAATGTGAAAACCACCGAGACCCAATGCGCGGTGTACAAAAAAATCGGATAATCAGTGCGAGGCACAGCATAAGCCCGTCCCGAACCCAATCAAGGCTCGGGACGGACTTGTTTATAAGCAGGCGCTGCAAGCAAAAGCGCAATGTTTGCCTGAAAGCATTGATTTTTGCTTGACAGCATGGTACCATCAGTTGACAAGAACACACATGGTTCTGACGGACAAAAAATGCATCGGAACTTATCGAACTTGAGCATGAGGCTTTGCGAATAGGCGGAAAGTTTAATGCTGGAAACTTCATGCATAAAAGGAAACGGGAAAATATTCCTCCCCAGCGCACGAACCAGATATTCACGCCGAAAAAGGTAGTGAAGGACATGGTGGACAGGCTTGAGCGGGAAAACCCCGGCTGCTTTGACGATCCCGATGCGACATTTGCCGACCTCTATATGAAGTCGGGAATGTATGTGACGGAGATCGTGACACGGCTCTATCAAAGCAAGCGTATGAAAGCGTTGTATCCCGATGATGCCGGAAGGCTGAATCACATCTTCGCCAAGCAGGTACACGGATGCGGGTTCGGCATAAAAAAGCGCATTTACAATGCGGCGATGATCATGATATAATGCAGCAAAATTAAAAACGGAGGAAAATGCCATGAAGAAAAAAGCCTTGTTCATATCTGCCGCCGCTGCCGCCGCAGGCGCCGCCGCGCTGCTGCTCATACGGAAAAAGAGAGATGCCGCCCCCGCCGCAGGCGAAAGCGCAAAGTCCGAAACACGGGAAGCGGCCCAAAAACAGGCGCAGGGAACTTACAGCTTTGTTTCCGGCTTCAAAGACGCCGCGACCGTGGACGTGAAGGTCATGTATGACCCGCACAGGTTTGAATTTGCCGTTGTCGAGGAGGAGTTTCTCTGCCCGACAAGCGATTCTCATGCTGCGATCATCAGCGGCGCGGATTTTGACGCACAGATCGAATATGCCCCGTTCTACGCCGGAGATAATTTTGCAAAGCTCCGTGATAACGCGAAGAGCAGTCCCGGCTATGCGGAGTTTTCCGGCGGCTTCCGCTACATCGCGGGAGACAGCATTTATAATTGCCTGCCGGTGGACGATTATACCTATCTGCTCATAACCGTCATGCTTGCCGACGACAGCGAACTCAAATTTGAGGAGCTTCCCGATGCGCCCGAGCTTGAAGCCATCCTCAACGGGATAGAAATAGTTTTGAAAAAGTGATAAACAGAACCTCCTCCTGCCGCTTTGCGGCGGGAGGAGCGCTTTTATGCGGGGGAAAATACGGGCTTGAAAAAAATCCGTGCAAAAGATATACTATATAATAGGATGTATAGAACAAAGCAGCGCAGGAGGTGCTTTTATGTCAAGATGCAGCGGAATACTTATGGCGCTGAGCTCTCTTCCGTCGAATTGGGGAATCGGCACAATGGGGAAGAGTGCTTATGAATTTGTGGACTTTCTCCGGAACGCCGGACAGAAATACTGGCAGCTTCTCCCGCTTGTACCCACAAGCTGCGGCAACAGCCCGTATTCCTCCTTTTCCACATACGCCGGTAATCCCAATTACATAGACCTTGATATGCTTGCAAACGGCGGTCTTCTGAAAAAGGATGAGATAAAAGACGTCGATTGGGGAGACGACTGCGCGAAAACAGACTATGACAAGGTAAGCGCCGGACGGGAAAAGCTTCTGCGCAAAGCATTTGAGCGCGGCAGGGAAAGATATGCCGACGAGACCGCGGCATTCCGCCGGGACAGCTTCTGGATAGAGGACTATGCCTTGTATATGGCGGCAAAGACCTATTTCGGCATGAAAACATGGATGGAATGGGACGACAGGGCGCTGAGAATGAGGGAGCACGACGCGCTTTGCAGATACCGTGAGCTTCTGAAGGATGAGATAGAGTATCATTGCTTTGTACAGATGCTTTTTTATAAGCAGTGGAACGCGCTGCGTGCCTACGCGCACAGAAACGGCGTTCAGTTTATAGGCGACATCCCGATATATGTTGCGCTCGACTCGGCCGACGTGTGGAGCGAACCGCATTTCTTTATGCTGGACGGGGATAATATGCCGACGCTTGTCGCAGGGTGTCCGCCTGATGCTTTCTCCGACGAGGGGCAGTTTTGGGGCAATCCGCTGTACGATTGGGATCGTATGCGCGCAGACGGCTACGGATGGTGGATACGCCGCATCGACGGTGCGGGCAAGCTCTACGATGTGCTGAGGATAGACCATTTCCGCGGCTTTGAAAGCTTCTGGGCGATCCCCGCCGATGCGGAAAGTGCTAAGAGCGGGTATTGGATGCGCGGCCCCGGCATGGGGCTTGTCAGCGTACTGCGCGGTTGGTTTCCGCATATGCGGTACATAGCGGAGGATCTCGGTATGCTGACGGACGGCGTGAGGCAGCTTGTGCGCGATTCGGGCTTTCCCGGAATGTGCGTTCTGCAATTTGCCTTTGACGCCGAGGGAAATTCGGATTATCTGCCGCATAACTGCAAGGCGGGAAATGTCTGCTACGTCGGCACGCATGACAACGACACCGTAAAGGGCTGGGTGGAGCACAGCAAAAAAGAGGATATCGCATACGCGAAAAAGTATATGCACATCACGCCGGACGAGGGTTGGTGCTGGGGCATGATACGCACAGGCATGGCTACCTCATGCGAGCTTTTTGTCGTGCCCATGCAGGATGTGCTTGAGCTTGGCGGAGAGTGCCGCATGAACGTCCCCGGCGTTGCCGGCGGAAATTGGCAGTGGCGCATGCTGCCCGGCGCACTGACAAAGAAAACCGCCTCAAAGCTCAGGGAATATACCGAAAGGTACAGAAGAATATAAAGGGAAGATCCGCTGCTATATATGGAGCCTGTCAAAAAACTATGTTTTAAAGTCAGATAACAGAGCAGCGGGGGAGCTTGAGGGGGCAAGGCCCGCCTCAAAATGGATAAACCGCCGTCGAAAGCCTTGATATATCAAGGCTTTCGGTAACAGCATTTTGAACACTTTCAAAATGCTCGGCGGGAAGCGCGGTCAAAAAGTCCTTACAGGACTTTTTGACAAGCTGAGGTGCGGCAGCGCCTTATTTTCCCGACTTTAGCTTTGCAAGAGTCTCTTTAATGCGCATGGGCGCGCAGGTCGGTTCGTCCAGGTCTATCACCGCGCTTTCCATGGGGCAAAGCCCTGTTTTGGTGCGGTTCTCTATAAGCTCGGTAAGCAGGTCATAGCTAAGCTCGATGCCGTGCTTTTCAAAAACTTCCTTTGCGGGCTTGCTGACGATTTCGGCATATACACGCTCTACGCCCAGAAGCACATACAGGAACGCTGCCGCCTTGCCGACTACTCTGTCCGCAGCGGCGCATCCGGCAAAGCGCTTGCCCTGCTCATACGGCGTGAGCAGCGGCTGCACCCCGCGCAAAGTGCTGGTATATTCAACGTTATCGCCGCAGATAACACAGGTGTAATCGCCCTCTTTCAGAGTGCGGACGGCTTTTTCGTAATAATTCATACTGATCTCCCTAAGAAACGTAGATATATATTCATTATAAAACCGTCCGCCGCTTTTTTCAACATTTTTCAAAACCGGCGGACGCCCGGCAAGGCTGAAGCCGATGTCAGGAGGAAAACAAATGAAAAAAATACTTTTTATATGCTATGGGAATATATGCAGAAGCCCGACGGCTGAGTATATAATGCGCGACATGCTCAAAGAAGCCGGTATGGACGACGATGTGTATGTATCGTCCGCCGCAACAAGCGATGAAGAGATAGGCAACGGTGTGTATCCGCCGATGAAAAAGCTCCTCGCCGCACACGGCATTGATTGCTCGGACAAGAAGGCAAGACGTATAACCGCCGCGGACTATGATAAATACGACCTTATCGTGTATATGGACGAGATCAACCGCAGGACGCTCAGCAGCGTGTATCACGGCGATCCCAAGGGCAAGCTGCGCAATCTTCTTGACTATGCGGGCAGAACAGGCGAAGAGATCGCCGACCCGTGGTACACCCGACAGTTTCAGACCGCGTGGGATGAGATATACGCGGGCTGTGAGGGACTGCTGAAAAGTCTGAAGGATGGGGAGCGCGTGACGGTGGATTTTTCCGCGTGCATCACACGCAAGGAACTGTATAATGAACTGCGCCGCAAAATGGAGTGGGAGGAATGGTACGGCGAAACGCTTGATTCGCTCTGGGATATCCTCACGGGGCTGCCACACAAGGGCAAGCGCTTTGTAATAATTCCACCGGCGGAATCAGCGGATGAGGCTGTGAAAAACTACGCCGCGCTCATAGGCTCTGTTTTTGAAGAAGCGGGTGCACTTGCATAGAAGCTTTGATCTGTGCAGTTTGGCATGGAGAATCTGACATAGAGCAAAAAAATTTAACCGGCAATTCCTACCGCTTGGAATTGCCGGTTATTTTTTAAGAGGAGAAAAATGAAAAAGATGATTGTCTATATAATATAGGCAAAATGTTTCATAGATAAGGTCAAAATTGTTTCGGAATTGTAAAATGCGGGAATAAAGCGTTCAATCAGAAGTTGAAATACAAAATTCAGATACGCCCGCAAACGACATGACGGATATAAAAAGGCACAGAGCGCAGTGCAAGCTTATTTGTCAAAGGACCTCAGTGATATTCTTTGACAAGATGATAGAGTCGTCGTTTTCTATCCAGTCAGATACCATTATCGTTCGGTACTCCGAGGCGGTCGAACGGATGACCACCTTTTCTATCCCTGCGTTGATTATCTGCCTTTTGCACATCGAGCAGGACATGGCGTCGCCGAGAAGCTCATTCGTCCTCGCGTCGCGCCCGACAAGATATAACGTTGCGCCGATCATATCGCGGCGGGAGGCGGAAATAATAGCGTTTGCCTCGGCGTGGACGCTTCTGCACAGCTCGTACCTCTCGCCGGAAGGAATTTTCAACGTCTCGCGGGTGCACACGCCAAGATCGCTGCAGTTGCGTCTGCCTCTGGGCGCGCCGTTATAGCCGGTGGATATTATCTCATCACTGCGCACGATTATCGCGCCGTATCTGCGCCTGAGACAGGTGGAGCGCTCAAGCACTGCGTCTGCTATATCGAGGTAGTAATTCTGTTTGTTCGTGCGGGTATCCATGGGTAATTCCTCCGTCAGATAAAGACATTTTTCGCTACATTATATCTTATTTCAAAACGTCTGTAAACAATAATATGCCCTTCCGGCGAGGACAATAATCATTCTGCCGCCTGCGCCGGATAATTTGGAGTCCGCTCCGCATCAGACCGAATAATGTATAGCATTTTGTGAAAATGTATGTTACAATGCAGTCATGAACAGAAGAAATTACCGCAAGGAACTTGACAGAATAATCGAAAAGCGCGGCGGGCGCACAGCGCGCGTCCTGCTTCACAGCTGCTGCGGCCCATGCTCAAGCTCGGTGCTGGAATATCTCACGCAGTATTTTGACGTGACGCTGCTGTGGTACAACCCAAACCTCTACCCGGAAGCGGAATTTGAACGCCGCTTCAAAGCGCAGATGGAGATAATCGAGAAAATGGGGCTTGCCGGCAGGGTGAATATTCTTGCGGAAAGCCATAAGAGCGGGGATTATTACGCGAGGATAAAAGGCCTTGAAAACGAGCCGGAGGGCGGCAAAAGATGTGAGCAGTGCTTTCGTCTGCGCCTTACGGAGGCGGCAAGG
Organism: bacterium; assembly: GCA_963617275.1. Lineage (GTDB taxonomy): Bacteria > Bacillota > Clostridia > Oscillospirales > Oscillospiraceae > Limivicinus. Next base: position 54,837 of record CAVENX010000012.1, on the reverse strand, counting down.
CTTGCAAAGCACTACGGTTACGATTATTTCTGCTCGACGCTTACCGTGTCGCGCCACAAAAATGCGGAGCTTATAAATACCATCGGCGAGGAGATCGGGCAGGCAATGGGCGTCAGCTGGCTCCCGTCCGACTTCAAAAAGCGCGGCGGAGAGGACAGAAGCGTTGAGCTTTCCGAAAAGTACGGCATATACCGTCAGCTGTACTGCGGATGTGAATTTTCCCTGCACCGCAGAGAACAGACTGCCGAGGAAAGAGCCGCCGGAGAGTCTGGCCCGCACAAAATCTGAAATAAGCACTTAATATAAGAAACTTCAATAAACTACTATTTATAATGTAAGGAGAACCAACATGAAAGTCAGAAAAGCGATAATCCCTGCCGCCGGACTCGGTACGAGACTTCTCCCGAACACAAAGAGCATCCCCAAGGAAATGCTGCCTTTGGTGGATAAGCCCGTTATACAGTACATTGTCGAGGAAGCCGTTGCGGCCGGCGTTGAGGAAATACTTATTATTACCAACCGCGGCAAAAACCCGATAGAGGATTATTTTGATTATGCCCCCGACCTTGAGGAACGCTTGCTGAAGGACGGCAAGGAGAAGGATGCGAGGGTAGTGCGCGCCGTTGCGGATATGGCGGATATTTTCTTCCTGCGCCAGAAAGAGACGAAGGGTCTCGGCCATGCAGTGTGGCGTGCAAAGACTTTTGTGGGCAATGAGCCTTTTGCGATCCTGCTCGGCGATGATATCATGCTCAGCAAAAAGCCCGTTCTCAAGCAGCTTGTCGAGGCGGCGGAAGCAAACGAATGCAGCGCCATCGCCGTGCGTGAGCAGCCGGATTCTCTCATCACAAAATACTCCTCCGTCAAGCTTGAGGAAAAGCTGGGAGACAGGGTGTACAGAATAAGCGATATGAACGAAAAGCCCACGCTTGAGGAAAAGCTTTCCAACTACGCCATTATGGGGCGCTATGTCCTTATGCCGGAGATATTCGATATTCTTGAGCACACCGCCCCCGGCAGGAACAACGAGATCCAGCTTACCGACGGTATGCGTGAGCTTGTTCACCGCCATCCTATGTGCGCCGTTGACTTTGAGGGCAAACGCTACGATACCGGCAATCTCAAGGGCTACCTTGAATCGATCATCGACTTTGCGCTGCAAAACGAGGAAGCCGGGGAATGGCTCAGACAGTTTATAATCGACAAGGCGGAAATGCTCAAATAATTTCTGTTGACGGCAGAGATCATGTGGTGTATAATCCACTTGCAAATAAAGGCAGTGCGCAGTGCGGCTGCCTGAACACAAAGGGGTGCTGGGTTTTTCCCGGCTGAGACGGCGTGAATTGAAGCGCCGGCACCCTCAGACCTGATCCGGATAATGCCGGCGTAGGAAACAGTGATACGCTTGAAGTTTTTCGCAGGGCTGGAATTGTAATTTCAGCCCTGCGTTTTTTCGTATCATCGCTTCCGCAAAGAAAAGGAGGATATTATGAAAACACGCAATTTACGTCTCCGCGCTCTTACCGAGGGTGCGATCATGGTAGCTCTTGCACAGGTGCTGGGCTACATCAAGCTGTTTGAGCTTCCGCAGGGCGGCTCGATATGTCTGAGTATGCTGCCCATATTCGTTTACTGTGCCCGCTGGGGCTTCGGTCCCGGTATGCTGGCAAGCTTCGCGTTTTCCGTTTTGCAGCTTCTGCTCGACGGCGCTTATGCTTACAGCTGGCAGTCCATGATAGGCGACTATATCGTTGCCTACTCTCTTCTGGGAGTTGCAGGTCTTTTCAGCAAAAAGCGCAGCGGCTTCTTCATCGGCACTATCGTCGGAAGCTTCGCCCGTTTTCTTTCGCACTATATCACCGGTGCGACCGTCTGGGCCGAATATATGCCCGAGAACTTTTTCGGCATGACCATGACTACCCCGTGGATATATTCTGCGCTGTACAACGGAAGCTTCATTCTTGTTGACGCCGCTATGACGCTTGTAATCGGCGCACTGCTGTGGAAGCCGCTCGGCAAGTACATCCGCGGAGAAGACCTGAAATGACGGCCGACGGCGGAAAAGTCTGCGCGATAATCTCCGGCGGGGAGCGCGCCCCGCTGACGGGCATAGAACATGCGGATTTTGTGATCGCCTGCGACAAGGGACTTGAATATGCCGCTGCCGCAGGCGTCCGTCCCGACCTGATTATAGGGGACTTTGACTCTTACTCGGGCGATTTGCCGGAGGGTGTGCCAGTGACGCGGCTTAAAATAGAAAAGGACGACACGGACACGATGTCCGCCGTGCGCTGTGCGCTTGAGCGCGGCTTTTCAAAGATAGATATATACTGCGCTCTCGGCGGACGGCTCGATCACCTTTTTGCAAACATCCAGACCATGGCTTTTGCCGTAAACGGCGGCGCGGACGCTCACATAATCGGCGGAAACGAGGAGCTTTTTGCCTTTACCGGGAAAACCGCGACGTTCCCTAAGCGCGAAGGCTGGTCCCTGTCGGTGTTCGCCCTGGGCGGCAGGTGTGGAAATGTCAACATACGCGGGGCAAAATACTGCCTTGAAAATGCCGTCATTGAAAGCTCCTTCCCCATCGGCACGAGCAACCAGTGGCTCAGCGGTGAAATCGAAATTTCCGTGGGAAGCGGCGTCATTCTGGTGATGTGCTGCCGTATGCCGCAGCCGTCCTGATGAACGTTTGCTTTTTATTGAATTTTTGTAACTTTTTATTGACAATTCCTCTGTTTATAATGTATAATCAACATCTGCCTGACCGGTGTGTCAGGGAGTATTGTTTGTCAACTACTTCGGGCGCAAGTCCGATGTTGAGTATCAACCTGAAAGGAGTGCCAAAGAATGTTTCGTACCTATCAGCCTAAAGTCCGTCAGCGCAAGAAGGAGCACGGCTTCCGCAAAAGAATGAAGACCGCTAACGGCCGCAAGGTTCTTGCCCGCCGCAGAGCAAAGGGCAGAGCAAAGCTCAGCTACTGATCTTCAGCACGTGAACAGGTCTAAGGATATGTAAAATATCAGGGCGGAGCAATCCGCCCTTTAGGTGTTTGTGGAAAAGAGCGGCATGAATATAATCACTACTTTAAAAAAGAACAGCGATTTCAGGCGGCTCTATTCCAAAGGTAAAAGCGCGGTCAATCCCTATATCGTCGTTTACTGCCGCCGCAGTCCCACCGGCGTGGGACGCGTTGGGTATACAGTCTCTGTGAAGCTAGGGCATGCCGTTGTAAGAAACCGCGTCCGCCGCAGACTGAGGGAGATATACCGTCTCAACAAGGCTTCGCTGAAGCCCGGCTGGGACATGGTTATCGTAGCCCGCACAAGATGTGTGGGTGCAAAGTATGAAAAGATCAATTCTGCCTTTCTGGACTCCTGCGGGAAGCTTGGCATATTGAAGGAGCGGGAAAAGTGAAACGTTTCATGCTTGCCGCGATCAGATTTTACCGGAAAAACATTTCCCCGAACCGTCCCCCATGCTGCAGGTTCATTCCGACCTGTTCTCAGTACGCCATGGAAGCCATAGAAAAATACGGCGCCCTCAAGGGCGGCTGGCTCGCTTTCAGGCGCATTTGCAGATGCCACCCGTTCCATCCGGACGGCTACGACATCTACGACCCCGTACCATGACCCCATAAAAAACACACATTGAGGAGAAACCTATGTGGGCAACTATTACTAAGCCTTTCGCATGGCTTATGGTTCAGCTTTATGAGTGGACCGGCAACTACGGCATATCCATTATGCTTTTCGCTCTCGCCGTCAACCTTATTCTTACTCCGTTCATGGCGAAGAGCAAGAAGGGCATGATGCGTACCTCCCGCCTCCAGCCTCAGATACAGGAGCTTCAGCGCCGCCACGAGGGCAACCCCCAGAAGCTCAATCAGGAGATGCAGAAGCTCTATAAAGAGAACGGCGCAAATCCCATGTCCGGCTGCCTCTGGTCCCTTGTCCCGTTCCCCATTCTTATCGCCCTGTACTCGGTCATCCGCCAGCCCATGACAAGAATGATGTTTGTCGCACAGAGCGTTGTTGACGAAGTGCAGAATTTCTTTGTGGAAAAAGGACTATATACGATCCCCGCAAAGACTGACGCGTACTTTGAGATCAAGCTTACGGATCTTGTACATCAGCACTGGGACGAAGTTCAGACCGCTCTCGCCGGTAAGATCGACGGACTTATGGACATTGATTTCAGCTTCCTCGGTCTTAACCTCGGCGATCAGCCGCAGTGGAACTTTATGTTCAAGACCGATTTCAGCGACACAAAAGTCTGGCTTGCTGCGTTCGGACTGTTCCTTATTCCGTTTATCTCCGCTTTCCTTTCATGGGTATCCATGAAGGTGGCAAACGCCGCGAACCCGCAGAACGATGCAAATACTCAGGCGTCTATGCAGACGATGAATCTGATGATGCCCCTTATGAGCGTATGGTTCTGCTTCATCATGCCTGCCGCTATGGGCGTATACTGGATCGCAAACAGCCTTTTCGGCATGGCGCGTGACTATATCCTCACCAAGACCTACAAGAAGCAGCTTGACAAAGAGGATGCCGAGCGCATTGCCGCCAGGTCTGAGCGTGAGCGTGAAATAGAGCAGAAGCGCCTTGAGACGGAGCGTCTCAGAGCAGAGGGCAAAACCGAAAAGAACGTCAACACCAGCAAGAAAAAGATCCAGGCAAATGAGAAGGCAAAGAGCGACGAGCGCAAGGCCGAGCTTGACAGAGCTGAGCGTGCGGAGCGCCGCAAGCGCCTCGGGATAAAAGACAATGAGCTTCCTGCCTCTCAGGTCGGCAACCGCCGCTACGCAAGAGGCCGCGCCTATGTCCCCGACCGCTTTACCAACCCCGAAAACGCTGAGGCCGCTACAATTGCCGCCGCTGCGGAATCCGAGGGTGCAGAACCCATTGACGAAAGCGCAGTGACCGCAAACGCCAGCGCTTCCGCCGAGACTGTCGAAGCGGCTGCGGCTGCTGAAACGGCAGAAACCGTTGCCGATGAACCCGTTGAAACGGCGGAAACCGTTGATGCGGATGAACCGGCCGAAGCTGCCGAAACCGTCGAAGGCGAGAAAGACGCTGAAGTCGATGATGAAAAACAGGAGTAATACGTAATTATGATAAAAACTTTGGAAAAGTCCGCTCGTACCGAGGACGCCGCCATTGCCGCCGCTCTTGAGGAGCTTGGAATGGAGCGTGACGATGTCTCCGTCGAAATTATTGAGCGTGCAAAATCCGGTTTTCTGGGTATCGGCGCCTCTCCGGCTGTCGTTCGCGTAAGCTATGAGTGTCCCGATGAAGATGTCAAGCCCGCTGTCGAGAAAAAGGCGGCTGAAAGCACTGCCGCACCGGCCGCCGAAAAGGCAGCCCCCGTTGTTGACGAAGACCCCGAGTACGCAGCTGTGCGCGCATTTCTCACCGGTCTTCTTGAGCGCATGGGCGTAAAAGCGGAGCTTGAGTTCAACCGCAGAGAAAACGGCGGAATAAACGTCAATCTTTCCGGCGGAAACATGGGCGTTATAATCGGCCGCCGCGGCGAGACGCTGGATGCCATTCAGCACCTCACCAACTATGTTGTCAACAAGGGCAGCGACAAGCGCATGCATGTCAGCATTGACGCCGAGGCTTACCGCAGCAAGAGAGAGGAATCCCTCACCAAGCTTGCGGAAAAGATGGCGGAGAAGGCTATCAAATACAAGCGCAGCATGGCGCTTGAGCCGATGAATTCTTATGAGCGCCATGTTATTCATACCGCGCTCCAGAATTATCCGGGCGTAACCACCAGCTCTACCGGCGTTGAGCCTAACAGGCGTGTCGTCGTCTCCTATGTTAAGGGAGAGCAGAACTCGAACAAGCCTCAGAGCAGAGAGTGGGCATAATCAAATCCGTCTCAAGCAATATTCAGTACCTTACGTGTCAGCACGTCAAAGGAACGGTGCGTTCCCCGCACCATGATAAAACCGTCGGGCTTGCCGTCTGCGCGGCACAGCCGTATGGAGGATCATTATGATATTTGAGCATGTCGTCAAAGCACTTGCAGAGCAGTTTGAAATTGCTCCTGAATCAATCACTATGGAGACCAGCCTTGTCGATGATCTCGGCGCGGATTCTCTGGACATAGTCGAGCTGATCATGTCCCTTGAAGAAGCCTTTTCCATCAGCATTTCCGATGAGGACGCAATGCATCTGGATACGGTAGGAAAGATAGTTGACTATCTCGAAAACCTCAGATAACCTTTATAAGGAAATCATAAGCAAAGGAACACCGCGGATGCTCCAAAAAGCATCCGCGGTGTTCCTTTTTTGCACTTTTTTTATTTTTTTGACGCGGGCTTATTTTCTGCATGTGAAGAGTATGACCTGCCTGCGCTTTGCAATCTCCTTCAAAAGCTCAAGAGCCTGCTGTGTGCGCTGCTCGTCAAGATTGACAAGAGCGTCGTCGATTATCAGAGGACAGCTTTCACCCTCGGGCAGGGCAAGCTCACACACCGCAAGGCGCACCGCAAGATACATCAGATCGAGCGTTCCAGCGCTGAGATATTCGCTTTCACGTGCGACGGAATCCCCGCTTGCACGTATTTTTGCGGTAAAGTCGCGGTTTATAAGCACATCCTCATATCTCCCGTCCGTCATGAGCGACATATACTGTGCCGCAAGCTGACCAAGACGCGGAGAAAAACGGCTCTGGATATCCGTATCAGCGGCCTTGAGCGCGTCAAGCGCGATGCCTATCGCGTCATATTCGTCCGATACGTCGGAATACTCCTGCTCCAGCCGCTTAAGCTCAGAAGAGAGTACAAGCGGGTCGCCGTAGGAGGCAAATTTCCCGCGCAGATGCGCAAGGCCGGTCGATATCCGCTCCGCCTCGCGCCGGCTTTGAGCAAGTTCATGACTCAGCCGCGCCGCGTCACTGCTCCCGCCAGAGAAGTCCAGCTCGTCAAGCGCCGCCGCCTCATAGCTCTGCTGTGCTTCCAGAGCATCCTCGTAGGCGCAGCGAGTCTCATACTCATAGTGAGAAGCGTCCTGAACGGCATCCCACAGCGCCGCGTGCTTGTCCATAGCCGCATGGATATCCTTTACGGAACCTGCGTCGTATTGCTTCAGTATTTCACGCCATCGGTAATCCGCGTCTATCGACCCGCGCCGCAGTCTTGCCCAGCGGATAGCGAGAAATACCGCCGCGACGCAGGCGACAGTCGCCGCAATGACATAGACGGTCTGCGAATATACGGTATAAAGCGCCGCGCCCGCCGCGGCAAGCAGGAAAAACAGAACGGCCAGCAGGGGAGAGTTGCGCTTCTTCGCGGACGCTCTCAGTTCCTCAAGCTCACGGAGATCGCCGGAGACGTCTTCTTCCACATCTTCCGGGGAGACTGTGCCGAAATGGCTTTTCCTCAGCTCATCCTTTGCCGCAGAAAGCTCCTCGAGCGCCTGATCGTGCTTTTCACTGCACTCACGAAGCGCGCTTCTTCCGGTACTGAGTTTGTCAAGCGCCATACGCCGCTGCTTCCTGCGGCTTTCGTTGACCTCCGATTCAAGCGCGGCGCAGTGCTCTTTGGCGTCGTTCAGAGCCTGTTCGGCTTTGCCAATTTCCTCATACGTGTCGGAAATCTCGGCAAGCTCGCGGTTTGTTTCGTCGATCTTCACCTCAAGCTCGGGGAGAAGGCCGCGCCTGTTGTAACGCCGCTTGCGCTGCCATGTACGCAGCTGCTCGTCGGCTTCGGAGTAAGAAGTCTGCTCCTCGCCGGTGGAGACGATGGAGGCGATGCGCTTTTCAAGCTCCGGCGTACCCGTGACGGCAACCGTGCCCTGTTCGACAAAAGCGCTGCGGCGGAATACATCCTTTGAAACGCCTGTGAGCATTTCGCCGACGTTCTGCGCGGTGATGTTTTCCACCGGTATCCCCGTGCCGGAATATACTGCGGAGAAATCGCGCATAGGGGCGTTTTTGGTTTTGGTTGTGCGGGTGAGGGTGATGTCGCAGCCCTCCGCCGTCAGATCCATCGTCCCCTCCATCGGCGCGCCCGACCACGGGGCGTACTTCACCTTGTCCGGCAGCGTGCCCGCACGCGGACGCTGTGAGGAATCGACCCCGTAGAGCATAGCGCGGATAAATGCGCACCATGTGGATTTGCCGCTCTCATTCGGCGCATAGATGACGTTGAGTCCACCGTGAAAGGTCAGCGTTTCGTTTTCAAGCTTTCCGAAGGAGGCGGTCAGCTTATTTATCTTCATGTACGGCCACCTCCTCGCCGTTGTCAAGCGCTGCAAGTCCCCAGCGGGCGGCCTGCTCTATAAGCATCCTTCCCGCGTCGTCCTCCGCGCTTTCATACTTTGCCTTGAGGTTTTTGAGGAATATCCCTCTGAGCGTGTCTTCTCCCGCCTTTTCCCAGATATCGTGCCGCAGCTTTGTAAGGTCGCGTATCTGGAGCTCAAAAAACAGCTCTGAAAGACTGCTGTAAAGCGAGGCGACGTCGGGGGCGGTATCACATTCCCCTGTGAGGATTATCCTGTATATATCGTTCACCGTATCGTCGGGCAGGCTTGTGTGTATCGCAATAAGCGGCTCTTTTGCTGAAACGTCTACATTGAGGACCCGATAGCAGCGCTTTGCGATGCTTATCTGCTCCAGCGAGCACCCGTCCTCGGAAAGCTCCACAAGATTTACATACTTTTCGCCCGTTTCATCGAAACCGCGCCCTTCAGGACAGCCCGGCCACGAATACCAAGTGCCGCCCGCCTGCCTGAGCCCGCTTGCGATGTGGATATGCCCAAGCGCGGCGTAGTCCATTCCGGAACAGGCAAGCTCGTTTTCGGTTATCGGGTCGTAAGGCGACTGCGGCGCGCCGACCTCACCGTGGATGCACAGCACGTTGTACATCCCTTTTTGGTGCGGTGCATGAAAGTCCTTGAGCAGGGCGGGGCTTACCCGGTCGGTAAACGCCGCACCGTAAACGCAGACATTCAGATCATCAAGCTCAACGCATTCGATCTTGTTTTCGGTGAATATATGCACGTTCGCAGGCAGGCGCATACGGCGGTAGCGGCAGGTGGGAGAATAGTAATCATGGTTCCCCGGCGCGATGAACACCGGAACCGCCATTGCCCTTAACGAACGGGCAAGCTGCTCCTCCGTCTCGGCGTAGGTCATGGCGCTTTCAAACAAATCGCCGCTCATGAGGACGATATCCACGTTGTTGATGCGCGCAAGATCGGCCAGCCGGTCAAGCAGCTGGCGCTGCTCACCGCGGCGTATCGCGGCGTGGGCGGCGCTCATATACTCAAAAGGCGAATCAAGGTGCAGATCGGCCGTATGCAGTATTTTAAGGCTTCTCATCTGAGTCTTACCGCCTCCGCGCTTATGCAGCGCCCCGTGTCGCTGTCTATCTCAAACACACAGCCCTCCAGCGCTGTCGGCCCCTTTGCGGACTCGTAGCGTCTCGGGGGATCGCCCATGAACTTGCCTATGCTCTGCTCAGGGTCAATGCCTAGAACGGAATTGACCGCGCCCGTCATGCCGACGTCGGTGATGTAGCCTGTGCCGCCGTCGAGTACACACGCATCGGAGGTCTGCACATGGGTGTGCGTACCCCAGACGGCGCTTGCCTTGCCCGCCAGAAGAAAGCCCATCGCCCTTTTTTCGCTTGTACCCTCCGCATGAAAATCGACAAGGATGATCTTTTCCTTTATCTCCTGCATATAGCCGTCGGCGATAACAAAGGGGTTGTCGGTATTGTTGTCAAGCGTGAAGCGCCCGAGAAGATTGAGCACGCATATGTCTCCGAACGAAGTGGAGTAGACGTTTATTCCCCTGCCGGGACACTGCGGACCGTAGTTCGCGGGGCGCAGAATTTTCCTGCGCTCATCAAGATACGGCTGAAGCTCTGTGCGCGTCCATGTGTGGTTGCCAAGCGTGATAACGTCGGCGCCGGCGCGGAAGATAGCGTCCGCCTGTCTGGGGGTTATGCCGACGACGTTCGCGTTTTCTCCGTTTACGACCGCAAAGGCAATATTATTTTCTTTTTTATAGTTTTTCAGTGTTTTTTCAAGGCAGGTAAGTCCCGGTTCTCCGCAGACGTCGCCCACGGCGATTATCTTGATGTTCATATTCTCCTCCGCCGATTTTTCATTTTATTTCTTAGTATACCACATTTTACATATCGGTATCAATGAAAAATCTTCCGAAAAACGCACATAATAACAACGCAGACAATTGCAAATAAACAGTAGGGAGATCAACGAAATGAATAAAAGAAACTTTATCGTAGGCATGGGTATGGGACTTCTGGTCGGCGGATGCACTGTTGGTATCATTATGCCGAAAAACCGCGGAGTCAAGAGCATCGTCGGCAAAACCCTCAAAGCAATGGGCGAGGTTGCCGACAGCGTTACCGATATCATGGGCTGGTAAATAAAAAAAGCTTGCAATTCCGGCATCGCTGTGATACACTTCTCTTTGCGTCTTGTAACTATGCATTTGCACAATCAAGGCAGCATTTGATTGAGGAGACTTGTACCAATGAAGGAAGGAATCCATCCCAAATATCAGCAGACTACCATTAAGTGCGCTTGCGGCGCCGTTATCGAGACCGGCTCCACCAAGCCCAACATCACCGTTGAAATCTGCTCCAAGTGCCATCCTTTCTATACCGGCAAACAGAAGCTGGTCGATACCAGCGGCCGAGTTGATAAGTTCAACAAGAAGTACGGCATCAAGTAATCAGGGAAAAGACCTGATGAAAATAAAAATGCAGACCCGGCTGTGGGTCTGCATTTTTATAATTTGACACGATACATAAAAGAGCTTATAATAATTTCAGACACAAAAAAATAACCGGGATATAAGGAGAAAATATGGCACCTAAGCTTTATATAGTGATCCCCTGCTATAATGAGGAGGAAGTTCTTCCCGTCACTGCGCCGATGTTTCTTGAAAAGATAAACTCCCTTGTTTCCAGGGGCAAGATCAGCGACGACAGCCGCGTCATGTTCGTCAACGACGGCAGCCGCGACAAGACATGGGATATAATCGAGCGGCTTTCCAAGGAAGACAAGCACTATATCGGGATAAGTCAGTCCCGCAACCGTGGGCATCAGAACGCTGTCCTTGCCGGGCTTATGGAGGCAAAGGATGTATGCGATATCACGATCTCTATCGACTGCGACGGTCAGGATGATATAAACGCCATGGATGAGATGGTCGATGCGTATCTGGACGGCTGCGACATTGTCTACGGTGTGCGTTCAAGCCGTGAAACGGATACGTTCTTCAAGCGCTTCACCGCGCAGAGCTTTTATAAGTTCCTTGCGATGATGGGCGCGGATGTGGTGTATAATCATGCGGATTACCGCCTTATGAGCGCGAGAGTGCTCAAGGAGTTTGCAAACTTCAGGGAAGTGAACCTGTTTCTGCGCGGCATGGTTCCTCTCGTGGGCTTCAAGAGCACCACGGTCAGCTACTCCCGCGCCGAACGTCTTGCCGGGGAGAGCCATTATCCGCTCAAGAAAATGATCGCCCTTGCGGTAGATGGCATTACAAGCCTTTCCGTAAAGCCGCTCCAGCTTATCATGACTTTCGGCATCATTGTTGCGTTCGTAAGCTTTGTGGGCTGCCTCTGGGCGCTTATCACCGCCCTGTGCGGCAAGGCTGTGTCGGGCTGGGCAAGCATGACGTGCATCATCTGCTTTGTCAGCGGCGTTCAGCTTATATGCCTCGGCATAATCGGTGAGTATATCGGCAAGGTGTATATGGAAACCAAGCAGCGCCCGCGCTATATCATAAGCAAACGCACGTGGGAAGAGTGAGACGGCTTGCCGAAGTACATTGGTTGTTTACAAAAGAGACTGCCGGAAAAGCCCGTGGAGGATTTCCGGCATAAAGAAGCGGCGGGTATCGTTACCCGCCGCTTAGGACTGCCAAAAAATTATGTTGTAAAGTCAGATAATAGAGCAGCGGGGGAGCTTGAGGGGGCAAGACCCGCCTCAAATTGGATAAACCGCCGTCGAGAGTCTTGAGATATCAAGACTCTCGGTAACAGCATTTTGAACGCGTCCAAAATGCTCGGCGGAAAGCGCGGTCAAAAAAATCCTTGCAGGACTTTTTTGACAAGCTGAAGCGGCGGGTATCGTTACCGGCTGCTTCTTTATGCACGGATGTGAAAAATTTGTTGTTCATGCAACATATTTATGCAATATTTAGTTTGACAATAAAAGCGCATTACACTATAATATATTGAGCTAAAAAACGGGTTAGCCGATAATTCCGCTGAAATTATATATTTTTAGGAGAGTTCGGATGTATAAAGTAGTTACCAAGCGTTTTTTGAATGATGCGAAGACGATCTGCCTTTTTGAGATAGAGGCGCCGCTGATCGCCCGTCATGCTCAGGCGGGCCAGTTTGTTATCTTCCGGCTTGACGAGCAGGGAGAGCGCGTTCCAGTTTCCGTCGCGGGTTATGACCGCGAGAAGGGCACCGTGACCGTTATGGTTCAGGCGGCGGGCCGCACCACGAAAATGCTCCACACCGTTGAGGAAGGCGACGTCATTACCGATATCGTCGGGCCTCTCGGACGTGCGACCGAGATGGACGGACTGAAAAAGGTCTGTGTCGTCGGCGGCGGCGTCGGATGTGCCATTGCATATCCCATTGCAAAGGAAATGCACGAAAAAGGCATCGAGGTAACGTTTATTGCCGGTTTCCGTTCAGCTGATATAGTTATTCTCAAGGAAGAGCTCAAGGCCGCTTCCGACAAGCTGATAATGTGCACCGATGACGGCACATACGGCGAAAAGGGCTTCACCACCCAATATCTCAAGCAGGAGATCGAGGCGAATATCGCCGAGGGCAAACCGCAGTTTGACCGCGTTATAGCTATCGGCCCCGACATTATGATGAAATTCCTTGCCGAGACGACCCGCCCCTACGGCATCAGTACTATTATCTCCCTCGACCCGATAATGGTTGACGGCACGGGTATGTGCGGCGGCTGCCGCGTCATTGTCGGCGGTGAGACAAAGTTCGCCTGTGTTGACGGGCCGGACTTTGACGCGCATCAGGTTGATTTCGATTCTCTCATAAAGCGCGCCGCTTTCTACAAGGACGAGCAGGATGAGCAGGCAAAGCATATTTGCAGAATGACCGGAGGAAAGAGAAATGGCTGATATCGTAAAGCATGTCGAGTACGACAAAGAAGGCAATCCCATAATCACAACGTGGAAGATCCCCTCTGCCGCCGAAGAAGTCGCCGAAGTCAAGGCCGAACTGGAAAGTCAGTTTGCAAAAATCGCTTCCGCCGAGGGTCATACGCTTGACGAGCGCGTCAAACATCTGTCCGAACAGGTTGCAAAGGAAATTGTCAAGGACAAGCTGCTCAAGCACCGGATGCCCGAGCAGGATCCCGTTGTCCGCGCCGGCAATTTTGACGAGGTTGCACTTGGCTATACCCCCGAAATGGCGATTGCCGAGGCGCGCCGCTGCCTGAACTGCCCAAAGCCGCACTGCCGCGAGGGCTGCCCCGTTTCGGTGCGTATTCCTGAGTTTATTGCCAAGGTTGCCGAGGGCGACTTTGACTCCGCATATGATGTCATTACTTCCACAAACTCCCTCCCCGCAGTCAGCGGTCGTGTCTGCCCGCAGGAAAAGCAGTGCGAGAGCAAGTGCGTCCGCGGCATCAAGGGCGAAAGCGTCGGCATAGGCCGTCTGGAGCGCTTTGTTGCCGATTGGCATATGAATAAGGCGGAGAAAGATCCTGTCAAGGTTCCTGAGCGCAACGGCCATAAGATAGCGGTTGTCGGTTCCGGCCCTGCGGGTCTTACGTGTGCGGGCGACCTCATAAAGAAGGGCTACGACGTTACTGTTTTTGAGGCATTCCACAAATCCGGCGGCGTTCTGGTCTACGGTATCCCACAGTTCCGTCTGCCTAAGGAGATAGTTGCCGCCGAGATAGAAAATCTCAAGGCAATGGGCGTCAAGATAGTCAATAACGCCATCGTCGGCAAGTCTGAGACGGTTGACGAGCTGTTTGAAGACGGCTTTGAGGCCGTGTTTATAGGCTCCGGCGCAGGTTTGCCGCAGTTTCTGCATATCCCCGGTGAAAATCACCTTGGCGTTTATTCCGCGAATGAGCTGCTTACCCGTGTCAACCTTATGAAAGCGTATAAGGATGATTACGACACGCCTATCAAGCACTTCCATAATGTCGCGGTAGTCGGCGCGGGCAACGTTGCAATGGACGCTGCACGTGTTTCCAAGCGCCTTGGCGCAGAGCATGTATATGTCTGCTACCGCCGCGGCAAGGACGAGCTTCCCGCACGTAAGGAAGAGGTCGAGCATGCCGAGGCCGAGGGCATCGAGTTCCGTCTCCTCAACAATCCTGTTGAGATCCACGCGGGCGAGGATGGCCATGTTACGGGTATCGAGCTTGTAAAGCAGGAGCTTGGCGAGCCGGATGAAAAGGGCAGAAGAAAGCCCGTTGCCATCAAGGACTCCAACTGGATACTTGATGTTGACGCGGTCATCATTGCGATAGGCACCAGCCCCAACCCGCTTATCCGCAACACGACTGAGGGGCTGACCTTCACCAAAAAAGGCGGCATTGAAGCCGACGAGGGCGGCAGAACCGCAAAGGAAGGCGTTTTCGCAGGCGGCGATGCGGTTACGGGTTCCGCAACGGTTATTCTTGCAATGGGCGCGGGCAAAGCCGGTGCAAAATCCATTGACGAGTACATAAAAAACAAGTAATTTAATATAAAAACGAAAAAACGGGCTGCGGCAAGATTTACATCTTGCCGCAGCCCGTTTAAGACTGTCAAAACTCGATTATGTGCAAAAGCAGCGGTCTATATACAGCGCCGGCTGCATTTTTCAGAGCATATCCTTTTCCACTTCTCTGGAGCAGATTATGTTGAGATTTCCGTTGCGGCAGCGCAGTTCGTCAATAAACTGCTTGCTGATCGACTTTTCTTTGAGAATAACGGTATATGTCAGCTCAAAGAGAGTGCCCATATTTGTCGTGCGTACACGGATAAGCTCATAGCCGGAGGTGTACTTTTCGAGTATATCGTCAAAAAGCCCGTCATAATCAAGATTTTCCGGGATGGTGATCTTGAGCTGACGCGCAGCCCTGTTTTCACCGAAGCCGGTATAGGTGAGCAGAAGGACAGCCGCTGAGAAAATGACGAAAAATACCACCGCCATCGCAAGATATCCCATGCCGCAGGAAAGACCTATCGCAACTGCAAAAAACAGCCCGGTTATATCACGTGCGCTGCCCGGCGCACTGCGGAAACGCACGAGAGCGAACGTTCCGGCGACGGCAAGCCCTGCACCGATGTTGCCGTTGACCATCATTATCACGACCGTGACGACCGCGGGCAGGAGCGCTATTGACGCGGCGAGGGAATTTGTCTGCTGTCTTCTCACCGAGAATACAAGCGACGCCAGAACGCCGAGGACAAGCGCCGTCACAACGCACAAAACAAACTGCCACACCGTCATGGGCATTGAGATCACAGTATCAAACATAAGATATCACTCCGTCAATAAGATTTTCTTTATAGCACACGCCGTATTTTGAAAAGCCCGCAGGGAAAATTCCGTTGTCGCTGAGCATCCTTGCAAGCCATAGAGGAGAGCTCATCGGCATTTTTATTTCCATAAGCACCTGCCCCGGCGCGGTGATCGCCTCTCCGTGACTGCCCAGCGTCAGGTCAAGCTCATCGGCGCGCCAGCGGATATCGCGGTCAAACGTTATGCGCAGTTCGTTATCCTCGACGCCGACATACGCCTCCCTGTCGCAGGCAAGAAATACCTTCGGCACGACATCATTGGTGTGCAGGAACCAATCTATCTCCCTGCCCATCTGGCTGTCGTCGGCAAGCTCTGTCCTGCCGGCAAGGTAATCCGCCGCTTCGGCCGCACTCATCGCAATGCGCCTTTTATAGACAAGCCCTTTGAATTTTTCTTTCAGCTCGACAAAGACAAGGCTGTCAGCCGTGGGAACGTTATAGCTTCTCAATCTCAGCTTTTCTTTGTAAACGGGAGCTTCTATGGAATTGCGGATAAAGTCAAAGCGCTCGGTATCATAATAAACGCTGCATACCGTGCTTTTGAAATACTCGTCCGGCTGTATGTACCTGTCAAGCTGCCGCTTAAAGGAATCATATTGATCCGCGCTCAGAAGATACTTTTTCTCGTACCTTTTGAACGTCAGCTTGGTATGCTTCATCTAACTCCCCCAATGCCGTCAATTGAAATACTCCGCGCTGTCTTTGCCGAAACTGCCGCAGATCGCATCTATGCAGGACTGCTGCCAGTGCCATTTGGTAATAAGACCGCGAAGCGTTGCCACGGCGCTTATCCATTTGGACGTATCAAGCCCGAAGCGCCCATAATCCCGCGCTACCTCCGGCTCAATCTCCGCAGTGAGCTTGTCTATTTCCGCAAGAACATTTTCATCCGAAAGAGCGCCCTTGAACACCTCTGCGGCGCGTGTGAGGAACTTTTCTTTGAAATCCGGGTTTCTTACAAGCTGTGAGACGAACACGGAATACTGCGCGGAGGCTTTGCCGAGAACCGTCTTGAAACAATTCGTGTTTGAACCCATTATGCTGTCCAGATCGTACAGCATGAGCCGCCATTTTCCGTCGTCCTCGGTCGATCTCGCATAGCGCACGTTGCCGGGGTTAAGGTCGGTATTCCCCGTGTAGCCCTCTATGATTATCCAGTCAATGAGGCTGTCAATATCAATCCGCCGGCAAAATTCCTCATAATTATCGGGTTTTGTCAGATCATTCCTCTTTGCGAAGTCCACGATCTCGTTATAGAAATCCGAACCGTTGGCGGCGGGAGACTTGACGACAGTCACGCTGTCCTTGCTGACGTTTCTGTAAGTTGCGTAATGGCTTGCGTTCATCTTCTCCGTAAGCGCATAGATGCCCCAATACTCGCCGTTGATATACAGCACACAGTAACGGTTCCGCTGTGCAAATACCTTATCGCTGTATTGCAGGCAAAGGTTTTCGCCAAGCTCATTTTTTATAATGGAATTATAATAATCCTGTCCGGCGCGGAGAATAAAACTCTCAAATTCCGTCACACCGCCGCCGTATACGTCATAATTCAGCATATCCTGACCGTATACGCCGCGGAAGCGGACGCCCATGTTCTTCTTGCGCATTTCAAGGCTTGTTTCACCGTGCATGTCTATACCGCACGGTATGGTAAAGCTGCCGCCGTCTTCATAGAAGGAAAGGCTTCCCGGAAGCTCTATCCCTTTTTTCTTGCTATTGTACATCACGCCGAAATTATACGGGCTGTCAGAGGCAAGGCTTGCCACAGGCAGGGTATGATTTTCGTTTAAAATATAGCTAAGAGTAAGCGCCCGGCTCGGCATGGCGCCCGCTTCGACTGCCACGGCGCGTACAACGCAGGTCTTCGTCACGTCAAACGGCTGAGTATACTTTTCGCTGTTCACCGTGGGAAGAGAGCCGTCAGTTGTATAATAAATATCGCCGTGGCCGGAAAGCTCAACGCTCATCGCAGTGACGCCGTTGAAAACGCCGTCTTCACAGGGGGATTCCGGGGTGCGCGAAACGCGGCGGAAACCTACGGTCTGCTCCTCGTTCGGCTTGGGCGTGTCAAAGAAAAACCAGCCGTTTTCGCCCGAGATGCGCCCATAGCTGCATCCGAACGGTATATCGCGCAGAAAGACATAATCGGCCAGCCCGCCGGCGCGGCTGAGATATACCCTTTCACGGTCGGAGGCAAGGGAAAAGGGCGCTTTGACATAGCCCCTGTTTACTGCCCCATTTTCATCCGTGCACAGCACTATGACGCTTTTCCCAGGCCTGAGGGACATTGACGGAAGCTGAAACTTTTTCAGATCGTCGCTTTTGTCCGAAAGGTAATAATCCGAAAGCTCTACCGTCGTGTCGGACACGTTTTTCAGCTCTATCCAATCGCAGTACTCTATCGCCTTCTGCATATAGCAGGTGGTGTTATATGTCATTGCCTCACTGATTATAAGCGGCGATGTCGGGCAAAGAGTGCTCTGCCACGCGTCATAGCCACCGGCGGTATTGGGGTATCCCGGGGTGGGATAAGCCGTGGTCGTCCATTTGCCGTTTTCGTCGAGCATCAGTGAAAGATCGGCTGTGCGGGAGGTACATTCCGCGCTGTCTATAAGCTTTCCGTCCCCGTCGCGCAGAAATACCGTTTCTCCCTGAGAGAGGGCGAAATCGGCATGGGGTATCTCTCCGGCCCGATTTTTCCCATCGCAATAGACAAGAAAATACCCGTCAGGCGCAACGGTGCCGCCCGGTATGCGCCACCCGCCGTCGGCCTTGTCGGCAACGGTGAACCCGCTGAGATCAATCGCCTGGGAGGAGGTGTTATGAAGCTCTATCCAATCCGGCTGCGTCCCGTCCTCATCGCTGAGCGTGGCGTGGTTTTTCGCCATTATTTCGCTTATCACGATGCTGCCCTTAAAAGAACTCTCCGCCTGCTCCGCGCAGGCGTAGGCGCACAGCGGCAGCGCAGCGATCAGACCGAGCAGGACGGCTGCTATTTTATTATATTTGTTTATAAACTTCATTCGCGTCTCCTGAGCGGCAGCTCTTCCTGCCGGTATCGCATACCGCTTCGATAATAGAACAATTCATTATACTTCATTTCGTGTTTTTGTGTCAATCTTTTATGTCGAAACATCGGATTAAGCATTGTAACTCCTACACTCTTATGCTTAAAAGCCATTGCCGATCGGTTGATTAAACCGCTTGATGTTGTTATAATAAGCTGAATCACATTATTTATGGGAAGAACAGATTATGAAGACTGTTGCAGTAATAGGCGGCGGCGCGTCGGGCATGATGGCGGCGCTCACGGCCGCGGAGGACAGGGACAACCGCGTTGTGCTCTTCGAGCGCCAGCAGCGCATGGCGAGAAAGCTTCTTGCGACCGGAAACGGCAGGTGCAACCTCACGAATATGCTTGCCGCGCCGAAAAACTATCACAGCGAGCAGGACGGTTTTGCCGATGCAGCTCTTGCGCGTTTCACCCCTGCCGACACGCTGGAGCTTTTTCGCACTCTCGGACTGCTTACGGTGGAGGAGTACGGCGGGCGCGTCTATCCGCTTTCAAACTCCGCAAACAGCGTGGCGGACGTTCTGCGCTTTGCACTTGAGCGTGCAGGCGTCGAGATCCGCACGGCAGAGCCGGTCAGGGAGCTTAAACGCCGAGGCGCGGCATACGCCGTTATCACCGACAATGATATGCTGAATGCAGACTTTGTCATAGTCGCCTGCGGCGGCGCGGCGGGCGCAAAGCTTGGCGGCGTTTCCGACGGATATAAGCTCCTGGGCGATCTCGGACATAAGCGCACAAAGCTCTGTCCCGCTCTTGTGCAGCTCATCACGGACGAGGAGTATCCGCGGGCGCTGAAGGGCGTGCGCGCCGACTGCGCGCTAAGACTTATCGGCGGCGGCACGGTGATCGCCGAAAGCTGCGGGGAGCTTCAGTTTACCGACAACGGCATTTCCGGCCCTGCAGCGTTCGACATATCCCGCGCCGCGGCATTGGCGGGCGACGGTACGCGCATCAGCGCCGATTTCATGCGCGGGTACGATCCCGAACAGGTTGAAAGTATGCTGCTATCCCGCCGCCGCGCCTTGCCGGAGCTTGAAACGGCGCAGCTTTTTACCGGTATGCTCCACAACCGGCTTGGGCGGATGATCGTAAAATACGCCGGTCTCCCCGCCGCCGCGCCGCTTTCGGAGTTGTCGGAGACGCAGATAAAGGCCGCTGCGAAATGCTGCAAGGCATTTTCACTGCGCCTTCTCGGCACGGAGGGCTTTGTCAGCGCACAGGTAACGGCAGGCGGCATAAAAACAAGCGGCTTTGACCCTGAAACGCTGCAAAGCTGGTTCAATCCGGGGCTTTTTGCCTGCGGAGAGGTGCTGGACGTTGACGGTGACTGCGGCGGCTATAATCTGCAATGGGCATGGGCAAGCGGGCGGATCGCCGGGAGGCTCGGGAAATGATCGAAATAAAAAATATGCGCCTCGGCATCGGGGAGGATGCAAAAACGCTCACCGGTAAGGCCGCAAAAATACTTGAAATAAGCCCCGCACGCATAACGGAAATGCGTCTTGTGAAGCGCTCTCTGGATGCAAGAAAACAGGGCGATATACACTACGTCTGCACCGCCGCCTTTTCGGTCACCGGAGATGAAAAAAAGCTCATCGCCGCGGCGGAAAGCAAGAACGTTTCAGAGTATGTTGAGAAGCATTACAATATAGATGAATACCGCGGCGGCAAGCGCCCTGTGATAGTCGGCTTCGGCCCGGCTGGAATGTTCGCGGGGCTTGTCCTTGCATATGCGGGGGCAAGGCCGATAATAATAGAGCGCGGCAGGGACGTGGACACGCGCAAGGCGGCGGTCGAAAAATTCCGTTCCGGCGGAGAGCTTGACTGCGAAAACAACGTGCAGTTCGGCGAGGGCGGCGCGGGAACCTTTTCCGACGGCAAGCTGAACACCGGCACTCATGACTCCCGCCTGAGCTGGGTGCTGCGGCAGTTTTACCTGCACGGCGCGAAGGAAAGCGTACTCTATGACGCAAAACCGCATATCGGCACGGATGTGCTTATAAACGTAGTGCGCAATATCCGCACAGACATCATCGCTCACGGCGGTGAGGTGCGTTTCGGGACACGCTTTGAGCGGCTTATAACTGAAAAAAATACTGTTGCCGGCATTGAGGCTGCGGATAAAAACGGCAGATACACAATAGAATGTGACGACGTTATCCTTGCAATAGGCCATTCCGCACGGGATACGTTTGAAAGCCTGTACAGCGCCGGGATAAGCATGGAGCCGAAGGGCTTTTCCATGGGTGTGCGCATCGAGCATCTTCAGCGGGATATCGACATGGCGCAGTACGGCAGAGTGCGCGGCAGACTTCCCGCGGCGGATTATTCGCTCAATGTGCATCTGCCGGACGGAACAAGCGCATATACCTTCTGTATGTGTCCGGGCGGATATGTCTTTGCCGCCGCGTCCGAGCTGGGCGGGGTAGTCACCAACGGTATGAGCTATTCCGGCAGAAACGGCGAGAACGCAAATTCCGCGCTGCTTGTAACGCTGCACCCGGAGGACTTCCCGTACGAGGGCGTTCTCGGCGGTATGCGCTGGCAGCGGGAGATAGAGCAGAGAGCCTATGCCTTCGGCGGCGGGAACTATCTTGCGCCCGCCCAGCTTGCGGGCGACTTTCTTGCCGGGCGGGCGAGTACCGGCCCCGGCAAAGTCACGCCGCAGTATAAGCCCGGTGTCGTCTGGGGAGATCTTCGCGAGGTGCTTCCGGATAGGATATGCCGCGTTATCAGCAACGCACTTCCTGCACTTGGCAGAAAACTCACCGGCTTTGACGCGCCCGACGCCGTCCTTACGGCGCCCGAAACACGCTCATCCTCTCCCGTCCGCATTATCCGCAATGCCGCTTTGCAATCCTCCGCGGCTGGAATGTACCCGTGCGGGGAGGGAGCGGGCTACGCGGGCGGCATCTCCTCCGCCGCAGTGGACGGTATGCGATGCGCAGAGGCGGTGATCGGAAAATTTCTCGGAGAGTAAATCTCCGTTCGCGCCGAAACCGCACATTTTTCTTGCCCGCCCCATGTGCGCATGATATAATATACGTTGATTTTCAAGTACCCGGAAGGAATTTTGGATATGAGTTTCAAAGCCATATTTGCCATATTTCTGTGCAAGGCTCTGCGCCTTTTGTCACGCATCCTGAACCGCGGCGGCACCGCCATGCCCGGGAGATTTGCGCTCAGAGTCTGCCCCGGACTGCTCAAACTGCTCGCAAAGGATGTTAAAACCGTCGCCATAACCGGCACGAACGGCAAGACAACAAGCGCCCGCATGATAGAGGAAGCGTTTATGGACGAAGGGAAAAGCTATTTTGCGAACCGTTCCGGCGCCAACCTCATAAGCGGCATCACGACGGAGTTTGTGATGAACTGCACCCTTACCGGCAAGCCTAAAAAGGAATATGCCGTTATCGAGTGCGACGAGGCGGCGGCCGTGCGCGTTTTCCCGCAGCTCAAGCCGAGGGTCATTGTCGTCACGAACCTTTTCCGCGATCAGCTTGACCGCTACGGAGAAGTGACGCATACGCTGGGAAATATCCGCAGCGCCATAAGCGGTACGCCGGAGTCACTGCTCTGCCTCAACGCGGACTGCTCCCTCACTGCCTCTCTTGCACTCGATCTGCCGAACAAGGTGCGCTGGTTCGGCATCGAAAAGGGCGCAATGCCGCCGCACGGCAAGACAGAGCTGAGCGACGCAAGCCACTGCATACGCTGCAAAGCCGAATATGAGTACGACTACATAAGCTACGGTCATCTTGGCGGTTTCCGCTGCCCGAAGTGCGGCTACTGCCGCCATAAGGCGGACTATGCCGTCACGGACATTGTGGAGCAGGGCATAAACGGCAGTACGGTAGTCATGGATATGGACGGCGAAAAGCGCATTGTCAGCATCAACCTGCCTGCCGTGTACAACATCTACAACGCGGCCGGTGCGGCGGCGGCGATAACCGCGATGGGCATGGACAGGGAAGCCGCGCTCAGGGCGCTCGGCACTTTCAAATGCGGTTTCGGCAGAATGGAGCAGTTCGCTCTTGGCGGCGGCACAAAAATGATGCTTGTGAAAAATCCCGCCGGATGCAATCAGGTG
Source organism: bacterium (assembly GCA_963617275.1). GTDB lineage: Bacteria > Bacillota > Clostridia > Oscillospirales > Oscillospiraceae > Limivicinus. The sequence goes on along the minus strand of CAVENX010000012.1, from coordinate 32,103 downwards.
ATCGACTTTTTGCAGAACATAAAGGAAAAATTCATCCTTGTCATCTGCCTTAACGACCGCGCCGCCGACGGCACGGATATTTCGTGGATATGGGACGCGGACTTTGAGGGCCTTGCCGCACTCGGCGGGAGGCTCCGGCGTGTTATTGTCTGCGGCGACAGAGCCGAGGATATGCGCATCAGGGTGAAATACGCTGGGATAGACGACGGCTTTATTGAGACGCAGCGTGATTACGCCGCGCTTGTCGAGCAGATCGGCAGTCAGGAGCTGCCGGTGTTCATCATGCCCACATATACCGCCATGCTTGAACTGCGTGAGCATGTTATCAGGCGCTGCGGCGGCAGTGAATTCTGGGAATGAGAGGTGCGGGAAATGAAGCTTAAAATCTGCCATATGTACAACGACGTTCTCAACCTCTACGGCGACAGGGGCAATATAATCTGTATGCGGAAGCGGCTCAATTGGCGCGGAATCGACGCGGAGATAGTGAAGCTCCCCGTCGGCGAATTTTCAACTCTTGCCGACTGCGATATAGTGTTTATCGGCGGCGGGCAGGACTTTGAGCAGGAGGTGCTGCTTGATGACCTGCACCGCGGCAAGGACAGGGAAATAAAAGCTGCAATCGAGGACGGCGTGACCTTCCTGACGATCTGCGGCGGCTATCAGATGATGGGCAGCTATTACGAAACCTACGACCATGTACGCTGCGACTTTATCGGCGCGGTGGATTTCCACACCGTCGGCAGCAGGCAGCGCATGATCGGCAACTATAAATTCAAATGCTCAGACTCTGCCGGCGGCAGTACGGTCGTCGGCTTTGAGAACCACAGCGGAAAAACATGGCTTGGCAGCGGGGTGGAGCCGCTTGGACGGGTGCTTGCGGGCTTCGGCAACAACGGCGAGGACGGAACCGAGGGCGTACACTATAAAAATCTCATCGGCACGTACAGTCACGGCCCGCTCCTGCCGAAAAATCCGGAATTCTGTGACAGGCTGCTGCTGGGCGCGCTGTCGAGAAAGTACGGTATAACGGAGCTTGAAAAGCTCAATGATACGGCGGAGACAGCAGCGCACGACGCGATGTGCAGGAAAATATAAGGCGGATATGCATATGATAAGATTTTATAACGGCAAAATACTGACGTTCGGCGGCGGTACAAGGGTAACAGACGGCGAGGTGTGGACGGACGGCGATTCCATATCCTACGTCGGCGCGGCAAGGACGGACCTACCCGCCTTTGAGCGCGAAATAGACCTTGACGGCGATGTTGTGATGCCCGGCTTCAAAAATGCGCATACTCACACCGCAATGACTGCCTTCCGCTCATATGCGGACGATATGGAGCTGCACACGTGGTTGAACAAGCGTATCTGGCCGTATGAGCGCAAACTTACCGAGGAGGGCGTGTATTACTTTACAAAGCTCGGCATAATGGAATACCTCTCCTCCGGCATTACCTCGTGCTTTGATATGTACGGCCACACGGATTCTATAGTCAAAGCCTGCGTTGACAGCGGCTTCCGCATAGTGTTCTGCTCGGCGATGAACGATTTTGACGCAGATCATACGCAGATAGAGCGGGATTATCTCAAGAACAACGCCATAAGCCCGCTTGTGTCCTACAGGCTCGGCATCCATGCGGAATATACGACCGGTATTGAAAGGCTTGAATACATGCGTTCTCTCGGGGAAAAGTACAAAGCCCCGCTGTACCTGCACATGAGCGAGACAAAGAGCGAGGTTGACGGCTGCATAAGCCGCACAGGGATGTCTCCCGTCAGATATCTTGATAAACTCGGCTTTTTCAGATACGGCGGCGGCGCATTCCACTGCGTGTGGATGGATGACGAGGACATTGAAATCATGGCGCGCAACAGGGTCTATGCGATAACCTGTCCCGCATCAAATCTAAAGCTTGCAAGCGGTATTGCACCAATCGAGAGAATGGCGGCGGCCGGGGTCGAAATGGGCATCGGAACCGACGGTGCGGGCAGCAACAACGCCCTTGATATGTTCCGCGAAATGTATCTTGTCAGCACATTGCAGAAGTATCTCAATATGGACGCGACCGCAGGCTGTGCCGACAGAACACTGCGCATGGCATGCGTGGGCGGCGCACACGCCATGGGACTTGACAGCTGTGACGATCTGGCCGCCGGGAAAAAAGCCGACATTGTTGTTATCGACATGAAGCAGCCGAATATGCAGCCCCCCCACAACATTGCGAAAAACATCGTTTATTCAGGCTCAAAAAGCAATGTGCGCCTTACCATGGTGAACGGCAGGATACTCTATGAAAACGGCCGCTTCCATATCGGCGAGGACGCCCATGCGGTATACGAAAAAGCAGGTGAGCTTTCACGGAGGCTTTTCTGTGAGTAACATCGACCTGCATGTTCACACTACCGCTTCCGACGGGACATGCACTCCCGCAGAGGTCGTTTCGCTTGCAAAGGAAAAGGGGCTTGCCGCCGTTGCGATAACCGACCATGACGGTATCGGCGGATACAGAGAAGCCGCCGCTGCGGGCAAAAAGCTTGGCGTTGAGATCGTTCCGGGCATTGAGATAAGCACAAAATTCATCACGCCGGAATACGGTTACGCGGTGCATATTTTGGGATATTATATCGACGTTGACTCACCGGAGCTTACGCCCGTACTTGAATGGGTGGTAAAGGACAGGGACGAGCGCAACCGCAGAATGGTCGGGCTTATGCGCGCCGACGGACTGCCTATCACCTACGGATATATGCATGAGCGCTTCGGCGACGTTGTGGGGCGGCCGCACTTTGCGGAATACCTTGTCGAGCAGGGGCTTGCCGCAAGCGTTCAGGATGCTTTTGACAGGTATCTTGAAAAGGGGTGCAGGTACTGGCTCCCGCGGCATTTTCTGTCTATTGAGCGCTCCATTGAAATAATAAAGCTTGCGGGCGGCGTTCCGGTACTGGCGCATCCTTTCCAATACAAGCGCGGCGACGCCGGCTTGCGCGAGCTTATCGGCCACTGCATGAGATCCGGCCTTAAAGGCATGGAGTGCCGTTACTCCGGCTATACGGAGGAAATGAGCGGGTATCTTGAGGCGCTTGCCGATGAATACGGTCTTATAAAAACCGGCGGCAGCGATTTCCATGGCAGCAACAAACCTGCCATTTCCCTCGGTACAGGCAAAGGAACGCTCAGTGTGCCGTATGAGTTTCTGGAGAAGCTCAGAAGCGCTATTTAAAACGAAAGATAATAAAAAACAAACTCCTTTCCGGTTTTCCGGAAAGGAGTTTTTTGCGGATTTGTTAAGTATTTCCAACGGTTATTGACCTTGAGGGCATGAAAGAATATAATATGGCCGACACAGGCGGGCCGAGGACGGAAAAGTCCGAAAAAGCCGCGCTTCCGCTGAAATGCGGCGCGGTCTGCGCTTGCTTGGAATAAAAGAAAAGGGTGGTGTTATGAGACAATTTAATGTTACCGGCATGAGCTGTGCCGCATGCTCGGCAAGAGTTGAAAAGGCTGTGTCCAAGGTTCCGGGCGTAAGGGAATGTGCGGTGAGCCTGCTGACAAATTCCATGGGTGTTGACGGAAGCGCAAGCGACGGCGAAATAATCGCTGCGGTCGAAGCGGCGGGATACGGCGCAAGCGTCAAGGGTGCGGAAAGCAGCCGGAGCACCGGCAGCGATGCCGCCGCACTTGAGGACAGGGAAACGCCTGCACTCAAAAAGCGGCTTTTCACCTCGCTCGGTTTTTTGGCGGTGCTCATGTATGTGTCAATGGGTCACACAATGTGGGGTTGGCCGCTGCCGGAGTTTTTTGACGGCAACTGTATTGCTATCGCGCTGACGGAGCTTTTACTGACCGTCATTGTGATGATAATAAACGGCAGGTTCTTTACAAGCGGATACAAGGCGCTTTTCAACCGCGCACCCAACATGGATACGCTTGTTGCGCTCGGCTCCTCCGCCGCGTTCGTATACAGCACATATATCCTCTATGCCATGACCGCCGCAGACGAGGCGGGCGCGATGGCGTATATGCATGATTTGTATTTTGAGTCAGCCGCAATGATACTGACGCTTATCACGGTCGGCAAGACGCTTGAGGCGCACTCAAAGGGCAAAACCACGGATGCGCTCAAAGGGCTTATGAATATGGCACCCAAAACCGCAACGGTTATCAGAAACGGCAGGGAGCAGGTAGTTCCCGCTGCCTCCGTTGTGCAGGGGGACATATTCGTCGTGCGCCCCGGCGAGAGCATACCGGTTGACGGCATTGTGCTCGACGGCGGCACGGCTGTCGATGAATCCGCCCTCACGGGCGAGAGCATACCGGTTGACAAGACCGTCGGCGACAATGTATCCGCCGCGACGATTAATCAGGTCGGTTTCATACGCTGCCGTGCGGTGCGTGTCGGAGAGGACACGACGCTTTCCCAGATAATCCGTATGGTCAGCGACGCCGCCGCGACAAAAGCGCCTATCGCCAAGACTGCGGACAAGGTTTCCGGCGTTTTTGTGCCGATCGTCATGTCGATCGCGCTTGTGACAATGATAGTATGGCTTGCCCTCGGTGAAAGCTTCGGCTTTGCAATAGGGCGCGGGATCTCGGTGCTCGTGATAAGCTGTCCGTGTGCACTTGGCCTTGCAACGCCCGTGGCCATTATGGTCGGCAGCGGAATGGGCGCAAAAAACGGGATTCTCTTCAAAACCGCAGCATCGCTTGAAAACACGGGGCGTGCGGATATAGTCGTGCTCGACAAAACCGGAACCGTTACTTCAGGTCAGCCTAAGGTCACCGACGTCATTGGTGCGGACGGCGTTTCCGCGGATGAGCTTATGAAGACCGCTGCGGCTATTGAGTGCATGAGCGAGCATCCGCTTGCAAAGGCGGTCATGCTATATGCCGACGAAAACGGCGTTTCATATCCCGCCGTGAGCGACTTTCACGCACTGCCAGGCAACGGGCTTGAGGGCAGCATAGGAAGCGTTGTTCTCTGCGGCGGAAGTCTCGGCTTTATAAAAAGTCGGCTGAGCGTTGACGAAAAGTACGAAAGCATTGCTGCGGAACTTGCTTCACAGGGTAAAACGCCGCTGCTCTTTGCCGCGGACGACAGACTGCTCGGCATAATCGCCGTTGCGGACACCATAAAGCCCGACAGCGGTGAGGCGGTCAAGGAACTTAAAAACATGGGACTGCGCGTTGTGATGCTTACCGGCGACAACAAGCGTACTGCCGAGGCGATAGGCAAAAGCGCCGGGATCGACGAGGTCATTGCCGGTGTTCTGCCCGACGGTAAAGAGAACGTTATAAGAAAGCTTTCCGCCGATGGCAAGGTGATAATGGTCGGCGACGGTATAAACGACGCTCCTGCCCTTACCCGTGCAGATGTGGGTATTGCGATCGGCGCGGGCGCGGACATCGCGGTAGACGCTGCCGATGTGGTGCTGATGCACGGAAGCCTCCGCGACGCCGCCGCTGCGATTCGCCTGAGCCGGGCGGCGCTGAGAAATATAAAGGAAAATCTGTTCTGGGCGTTCTTCTACAACACTATCGGTATTCCCATTGCGGCCGGTGTGCTGTCGGGAGTTGGCATCACGCTCAACCCCATGCTGGGCGCGGCGGCAATGAGCCTTTCCAGCTTCTGCGTAGTATCGAACGCACTGAGGCTCAACCTCTTTGACGCGCATGACGCAAGCCGCGATAAATTCAGAAAACCAAAAACGAAGAAGGAGAATAAGACAATGGAAAAAACAATAAAAATCGACGGTATGATGTGCTCTCACTGTGAAGCAAGGGTCAAAAAGTGCCTTGAGGCTATTGACGGCGTTGAAGTCGTCGAAGTCAGCCATGAGAAAAAGCATGCGATCGTCAGAACAACAAACGTAAGCGACGACGTGCTCAAGGCCGCCGTTGAAGCACAGGATTACAAGGTGCTCGGCATAGAGTAAAAAATCAATGTCAATATCTGGGCAGGCATCTCCTTGTCGAATGTCTGCCCGAATTTTATTTCAAAACATAAAAAGAGATGTGCGGTTTTCGTTCCGCACATCTCAGACTGTCAAAAAGCTATGTATTAAAGTCCGATAATAGAGCAGCAGGGGAGCTTGAGGGGGCAAGGCCCACCTCAAATTGGATAAACCGCCGTCGAGAGCCTTGATATCTCAAGGCTCTCGGCAACAGCATTTTGAACGCTTTCAAAATGCTCGGCGGAAAGCGCGGTCAAAAAAGTCTTTACAGGACTTTTTTGACAAGCTGAGATGTGCGGTTTTTCGTTCCGCACATCTCTTTTTATATGGATTTTTACGCGATCATTTGGAAAGATACTGCTTTATCGCGGGTGCTCCGGCGTATTTTTCAAATTCGCCGTTTTTGATTATCACAAGGGTGGGCGCCTGCTTTACGCCGAATGCAAGCGCAAGCTCCGCGTTGTCTTCCGCCATGATCTTCTCATATGGGAAGCCCGCTTTCTCAAGATACGAGTATGCGATGCGGCAGTTGGGGCAGGTGGGCGCGGCGAAAAGAATGTTTCTGTCTTCACCGGCGGCGGAAGAGCTTTCTTCCTTGATCTCCGCGGCGGACTCTTCGTTCAAGGGGCCGTCGTGGCGCAGAACGGAGGTTTCAATGTTGTATTCCTTGCGCTCATGGTATTCCTGAGTCTTGCCGGCGTTCCAATTCTGCACGGGGCGGTAATAGCCGGTTATGCGGCTGTAAACCTCTGCGGGTTCTCCGCACTCGGGGCAGATGAACTGCTCACCGGTGAGATAACCGTGGTTTTTGCATACGGAATAGGTCGGGGAGAGCGTGTAGTAAGGCAGCTTGTAGTTCTCCGCGATTTTGCGCACGAGACTTGCAGCGGCTTCCCAGCTCGGCAATTTTTCGCCGAGGAAGGCGTGGAAAACTGTGCCGGAGGTATAGCGGGTCTGAAGCTCGTCCTGAATGTCGAGGGCTTCAAAAATATCATCGGTGTAGCCCACGGGCAGGTGGGAAGAGTTGGTATAATAGGGGGTTCCGCCCGGCTCTGCGGCGGTGATGATATCGGGATACAGCTCTACATCGTGCTTTGCAAGACGATAGGAGGTAGATTCCGCAGGAGTGGCTTCAAGATTGTAAAGGTCGCCGTACATCTCCTGATAATCGCTCAGACGTTCACGCATATGGTCAAGGACGTTCTTGGTGAATTCCTGACAGTTCTTGTGCGTCATGTCCGCACGTATCCACTTGGCGTTGAGCCCGGCTTCATTCATGCCGACAAGGCCGATCGTGGAGAAGTGATTTTCAAACGTGCCGAGATAGTACTTGGTGTAGGGGTAAAGCCCTGCGTCAAGAAGCTTTGTGATGACGGTTCTCTTTATCTTGAGGGAACGCGCCGCCAGATCCATAAGCTTGTCAAGGCGCTTGTAGAAATCTTCCTCGTTTTCGGCGAGGTATGCGATACGAGGCATATTGATCGTCACGACACCGACAGAGCCGGTGGATTCGCCGGAGCCGAAGAAGCCGCCGGACTTTTTGCGAAGCTCTCTCAGATCGAGTCTCAGGCGGCAGCACATCGAGCGCACGTCTGACGGCTCCATATCGGAGTTGATGTAGTTGGAGAAGTATGGGGTGCCGTATTTCGCGGTCATCTCGAACAGCAGTTTATTGTTCTCGGAGGGAGACCAGTCAAAATCGCGGGTGATCGAGTAGGTGGGAATAGGATATTGGAAGCCGCGGCCGTTTGCATCGCCCTCAATCATGATATTGATGAACGCCTTGTTCACCATATCCATTTCGGCTTTGCAGTCGCCGTATGTGAAGTCCATCTCTTTACCGCCGACTATTGCGGGCTGATCCTTGAGATCGGCGGGAACGGTCCAGTCGAGTGTGATGTTGGAAAAAGGCGCCTGTGTACCCCAGCGGGAGGGTGTGTTCACGCCGAATATGAAGGACTGTATGCACTGCTTGACTTCCTTGTAGCCGAGATTGTCCACCTTTACAAAGGGGGCAAGATAGGTGTCAAACGAGGAGAACGCCTGTGCGCCGGCCCACTCGTTCTGCATGATGCCGAGGAAGTTGACCATCTGGTTGCAGAGGGTGGAAAGATGGCTTGCGGGGGAGGAGTTGATCTTTCCGGGGATACCGAGTCCCTGCTTGATAAGCTGACGCAGGCTCCAGCCCGCGCAGTAGCCTGTGAGCATACTGAGATCGTGCAGATGCAGGTCGCAGTTGCGGTGCGCCTCGGCGATTTCATTGTCGTAGACCTCGCTGAGCCAGTAATTCGCGGTGATAGCGCCGGAGTTGGAGAGGATAAGGCCGCCGACGGAGTAGGTGACGGTGCTGTTTTCCTTTACGCGCCAGTCCTCTATCTTGAGGTATTTGTCAACGGTGTCCTTATAGTCAAGATAGGTGGATTTTGTGTTGCGCAGTTTTTCTCTCTGCTTACGGTAGAGAATGTATGCCTTTGCAACGCCCTCATAGCCGCCTCTTGAAAGCACGGATTCAACGCTGTCCTGGATATCCTCCACTGCGACTTTGCCGTCCTTGATCTTCGGCAGAAAGTCCGCGGAAACTTTAAGCGCCAGAAAGTCGATTATATCGTCGTTGAACTCCGTTTCCGTCGCTTCAAACGCTTTTTTGATAGCATCGGCGATCTTGCCGATGTTGAAGTCCACTATTTTGCCGTCTCTTTTGATTACCTGATACATACCTTGTCCCTTTCGTCTATATCTATTTTTTTCAAACAATTTATATTCCGCGCACCTGAACCGAGGGCACGCAGACGGAAACGCAGTCTGCCAGAGCGTGCATTTCATCTTCATCAAAAGCGGAAAGCCCGCTTATATTTATCACATTTCCTGAATCCTTGAACTGCTGAAGATAATATTCCTTTGCACCGGATATCCATTCCGCCGCCTCAAGGAGACTTTCCTTCGTGTGCAGTCCTTTTACGACGGTCGTGCGGAATTCGTAGTCAATATGCCCCTCCAACAGAAAATTTTTCGATTTTTCCACACCAGAGATGTCAAAGTCCGGTATGCCTACCGTCATGCCGTATTTGTCGGGGGCGTTTTTGATATCCATCGCCACCCTGTCCACAAGACCGGCGCCGACTATATCCATAAGATGCTCCGGAAAGGAGCCGTTAGTATCGAGCTTTATTTTGAACCCAAGGGCGTGTATTTCCGCAAGCAGGGCGTCAATGCCCTTGTGCAGCAGCGGCTCACCGCCGGTTATCGCCACGCCGTCAAGCACGCCGCGGCGCTTTTTGAGAAAACCCAGAACCTCGTCCTCGGAGATGCTCTCCGAAATATTCCCCGGCAGTACAAGGGGTGCATTGTGGCAGAACGGGCAGCGGAAATTGCATCCGCCCGTGAACACGGTGCACGCGACATGCCCGGGGTAATCAAGCAGCGTAAGTTTTTGCAATCCTGAAATCATGGTCGTCATTGTCCTCCAAGCCGTGCATGAGTATAATATATTCAATTAAGCTTGTCAAGAGAAAGCAACAAGATGTAGTAATAAAAACCGTTCTGTAACAATTCGGCACACAAAATATAGTGTCAGTGGAATTTGCTCTCACTGACACCGCGATATATTGTACGACATAAAGCGCCCCAATGCAATACCCGCCGCGCATTTTTTTGTATGGCATCATTCACAAAAAAAGCAGAAATCCGCTGCCAAATATGAACAGTCTCGCAGAGTTTTTTGCCTGTAGGCAAAAACTCTGCGAGACCTTTTTTTGACACTATCTTTCTGGGGCTCGTTATTTTGCGCTTCCCACAATATTGACTTTGAGCCTGTTATACGAGATATATTTCTTTCAGCAGGCGTTTTCCGGTTTCCGTACCGGCAAATTTTTCAATGAAATTCTCAACCTGAGCACGGCTCATTTTATGCTCACTCGCGTTTACCAGAAAATCCGCTTCAAGAAGTATTTGATGGTCTATCCCCAGAACAGGCGAATATGTGTGGTGATGGCAGACAAGAGTGATTATGCGCTCTTCAACATCCTCATCCAGCCCGAATTCCTCCAGAAAAGGCCGCAGAAGCGCTTCGCTCTCTTTCTCCTGGGTAGGACCGCTGTCCTCTCCGTATTTTTCGTAGCAGGTAGGTATGGAGATGTCATGCACTATTGCGGCCATCTCCAGAATCGACTGCGTTTTTTGATCCAAGCCCTCCATTTCGCCGATCATGCAAGCATATGAACAGACCTTCAGAAAATGCTCGATATAATGAAGGTTGCCCTTGTAGAAGACTATCATCTTTTCTTTGATTTTGTTTATCATTTGTTTGCCCCTTTCTGTTTATGCTATATAAACAGATCGTACAGACAAAGGTCGCGGCCGTTGACCTCTTTTTCAAGTACCGCCGTATTCCTGAATCCGATTTGAACAAGCGTCTGTACGATTTTATCCTGCCTTGGATTCATGTACATATAGCGAAGCTTGCTTGCCGACTGCCTCGCGGCGGACACGGCAAGCTCTGTAAGCTCTTTTATCGCATTGCCGCACTCTTCGCCGCTCAGCTTCTCATCGAAGAAGAACGAGCCGAGCGAAACGACGCTTTCTCCCAGACCGAGCGCCGACGCCTGCGCGTCGGCGGCGGCTATTATCCTGCCGCCCTTCTGCAAATACAGATACGGCGTCTGACCGTTGAGTATGCGGGAATAGACCGCGTATCGGGAATAGTACACTGGCGACACGGCTGCGGCGCAGGAGTTTGCATTTGCACAGGCCGCTCTCAGAAATGAGGAAAGCGCGTCTGTGTCCTCTGCGGCGGCGATAAAACAGCCGTCCTCTGCACGGCGGTCAATACCTGTGAGCGTGGCAAAGCCGTTTGCGTGAAGCTTTATAAGAAGCTTTTTATAGTCGTCGCAGAGCTTTTCGCGGCTGACGGACGGATAATCAAGGCTGTCGATAAATTCGTCGAAATCCACGGTTTCGTCGCATCGGTCAAAAACTCTGCGCCCTGTTGCGTTTATGTATACGACCTGATTCGTCTCAAGATTCATCACGGTTACAGAGCCGCGGTTCTCCTCACGGAGAAAAAAACCTGAGCTGTCAATGCGGAATTTCATGGTCTGTCCTCCAATATGTCCAATTCAATGCGCCCGTCTCCGTGCGGCGGCGGGGCAAGTTCGTCAAGGACGGAAAGATTTGTGAGCGGGGAGATATACTTCTTCAGGCGCGGATCATTCCATGCGCCGCAATAGCCCCCGAACCAATATTCGCTGAGCGTATGACGGCGGGTGTTCCCCAGCGTTACCGGCAGATAGACGCTTGCCGCGATAGAGCCGTCGGCAAAGAGGCTGATATTTTTCGGCATACCGCGCTCCGGCGGGATGATATTGGCGAGCGGATCGTCCCACTCGATAACGATTTGCTCTCCATATAAACGCCTGAGCCGCGCAAGTTCCCGTTTATAATAAAAATATCCCGCGTCGTCAAGCATCAGTGTACGTCCAACGCCGCTGCCGCGCCCCGCGGCGAGATACGGCATACTGCGCACCCTGCTGACGCCGACCGACAGGCAAAGCTTTATGTACTCCTCAAGGCTGCCTCCGTTCAGCACCGTCGGCAGCATCGAAGTATACAGCTGAGAAAAGCCCGCATTTTTGAGCAGCGACAGCGCGTTGAGCGCACGCTCAAAAGCGCCGGGAACACCGCGCAGCGTATCATGCTGCCACGCGTAAGCCCCGTCAAGGCTTATCTGAACGGCGCTTACGCCGTATTCTTTGAGCTTTCCGGCAAGCTCCTCCGTCATCGCGTAACCGTTCGTCACCATGTTTATGCGCGGTATCCGACCCTTGAATATCGAAAGAACATTCTCAAGCCATGGGCAGCACAGCGGCTCACCCCCGCATATGCACAGGTTAAACGGCTGAAGCTCAACGATCTGCCATGCCGTGCCAATAAGCTCATCACGACCAAGCTCGCAAAGATCCCGCTCACCGCTGTTGTTGTAGCAGTGAACACACCTGAGATTGCATCTGTATGTGACGTCCAGCGAAACAAACTCCGGCAGTCTGATGTTTCTGTTATTGTCCTGCATGATATGTCCTCATGCCCCGGCGCGAATGACCGCCCGGGATTTATGATTCGGGAGATCTGGCATACAGCGCAGTTTCCCGAAAGTAGCTGTGTTGTTTTCCGCGTTATTTGTCTTCGATAACAACGTTGACCGCAGGATTTAAGATAGCGACAACGTTGGGACTTGGCATCGCAACAGTCATGGGAGACGGTGAGACGGTCGCTATTGTGCCGGGGAGAACTTCGGTCACTACTATGCCCTGACCGCTTTCGTTTCCGGTCTGTGCTTCGGGCGCTTCATAGCCCGCGCTTACTTCTTCGGCCTTGATGTCACTTAATTTCTCGCTCATAGTACTCTCCTTTTACAAAAATTACGGCTGCATTTGCCGTCAGGATATGGTGTTTGTGTTGATAGAGGCGTTTGCGTTCGCGGCGGCATTTGCGTTGGCAAGCACATTGGCGTTTGCGTTAGTTACGGCGTTTGCGTTGATCGCCGCATTTGCGTTCGCGGCGGCGTTGATGTTTATGGCAAAATTCGCATTTGCCATGGCGAACACCGGGACAAAGAATATTCCGTCTGTTTCGTTTTCCGGCCCAAGTCCCTGAACAGACGGATCTTCATAGCCGCCAGCGGCTTCCGCCGCTTTTTCTTCGGACAGCTCTTCCGGAAGCTTGGTGTTTTCATGCCCTTTTTCGCTCATTATTTTACCCTCCCTGAAAAATTTTTTATTTATTGTCTTTTCTGCTTATCGCACCCATTTTTTCAAGCATCAGGCATACCGCAAGTATCTGCTCCTCAAAGCCCGGCAGGCCTGAGCGTTCATATCGTTTTTTTCTCTTATATTTGGGGTAAAGCGCCTGGGCGGTTTCTTTGACCGTCCTGCCCTCCGTAAGCGAACGGAAGACATCCGCTGTTTCGAGATTGACGCTGCCGATCTGCTTATCTCCGCGCATAACGGCAAGACTTGCGGTGTTTGTGCCGAGAGTTATGCCTTCTGTGACCGCGGCACCGTCATCCGGCGTCCACGGCGAACAAAAATCAATCGTTTTTATATTTCCGCCGCCGTTTCCGCAGGCGGAAATATTATATACAAGACTGTATAAGAACTTTGCGCCAAGCCTGTCGTACACCTTTTTCATACCGGCGCGGAAGCCCTCGTCATCGTAATCGTCGCTGAAAAGCCTGTTGAGCTGCGATATCTTGTTTATCTGAAGCTCTGTCGTAAGGCGAGCCGCACGAAGCTGAACGATCTTCCAACCTGCCGCTTTGCCGAGCTTTTCAATGTGCTCATCAAAGAAAATTTTTTTCTCATCACCCAGACATTCGCAGAAAATTATGCATCTGCCGCCGGGATTAAGACGCTTTGGCAGACCGTCAACTATTCCGCCGAGAACACGCAGTCCGTCCTCACCGCCGGTGCCGCAGATAGGATATACCACATCGTCAAGCATTGGGATAAAGGGCGGGTTTGCGTAGATATAATCAAAGGTTTCGCCTTCCTCAAGCACACTGTACAGGTCGCCGCGGCGAAGCTCCATAACGTCTTCCATGCCGTTGAGCAGGATATTGAAACGGTTGACGGGAATCGCTTTTTCGTTAAGCTCCACCGACACCACGCGCCTTGCGCTCTTTGCGGCAAGCAGACCCTGAATACCGGTGCCGCTGCACAGATCAAGCGCAGTGCTGCCCTTGTCAAATACGATATTTTCCGCAAGGCGCAGGCTGTCATAGCCTATGTACACATCGGTGTTTCTGTTCGTGCAGGTCTCGTACCACGGGTTGATCTCCGTCAGCAGGAGCAGTCCCTGATAAAGCAGCAGCACATAGTTGTTGGTGTATACGGTTTCTCCGTCCCCGCGCCAGATGCCGCTTTCAATCATCAGCGCAGTTTCCCGCACGCCTATTTCGCCCTCAAGCGCTGCACGGTTCGCGGGAACGCCCATGTGCAGAAGCAAAAGCGCCGTCTTATGCTCGCTCGGACAATTGGATATCGCACGCTTCATGGATTCAAAGTCATACCAGGGGTCTACAAAATCCCCCGTCATGCGCAGATTCTTTATCGTAAACACATAATCGGTTTTCTCAATTATGCGCCTGAGCGCATCGGTGTATTTTTTCTCGGCCTTTACCATAAGCGCACCTCACAGCATCTTGTCGTAAAACGTGACGTCTATGCTCTTTGCTATCTCGCGCTCAAGCGTACAGGTTTTTTTGAATCCGGCATTTTCAAAAAAGCCGCGGAGCCAATCCTGCACCGGATCGGTATAGATGAATCTGAGCTTATTGAGATCGTCTTTGAAGCACTCCGCCGCAAAGCGGACAAGCACTTCAAGCGAATATCTGCACGCTTCTTCATTGTCGCCCGCACGGAAAGCAACATTATTTATCCTCCCCGCGCTGTCAACCTGCTCCGTCCCCGGAACGCCGATCGTGAGCACGGCGCACACGCCGCCGGCGTCGCTGCGGATGAAATTGTATTCCTTGTTATTGAACTGCCGCGCCCTGATCGAGTCTTCGGAAAGATAGCCGTCTGACACGGTATAGAGAACCGTGCGTGGGTTGCTGACAGCGGTTTTATAGAACGCGCTGATAATTCTGTAATGCCTTTCACCGGCGATAATGCACCCGTCGGTATCCGGCGCGCTGTCGTGCTCCACTTCAGCGATATTGAAAGCCTCAAGCACCTTCAGTGCATTGAGCATATCGCGGCGCTTCGTCTCGTCCTTTTCCTCAAAACTTACCCAGACGCCGGGAACGTCAAGGATTCCCGCGCCGCCCGACGGAATACAGAGAACGCGGCGCGTATCCGTTGTTCTGAGCGCCAGAGTGTCCGCATGGGGGCCTATGACGGTATAGTTTTCTGAATTGATACGGTATTTCATTTATTCGGCCTCCAATATGTCTTTTACTATCAGCTCACCTGAATAGGGCTTTGGCTCAAAGTCATCAAGGTCATAAATATTGCGTATCTTATCCGTATACTGTGAGTATTTCTCCATACCCCACATGCGGTGCATGCCGCCGTCCCAATACTCGCGCAGGGTATGCTTTGTGCAGTTGCCGACAACGACCGGCAGATACGTGCTCAGCACAAGATTGCCGTCCGTCTTGATCTCCATGACATATGTATGAAGGCCGTTCTTCGCATTCAGCGGCATTCTGCGCATATGGTCTATCGGGTCGCCCCACTGCGCCTCAAGCCGTCCCCGGTATTCGGCGCTCAGGCGCTCAATGTCTCTGCACAGGCAAAAATACTCGCTCTCGGACAGCATCAGGTTGCGTCCGACGCTTCTTCCGCGGCCTGAGGGCAGGAACGGCATCATGCGTATCTCGTGAACGCCCTTGGCGCAGCACAAGCTGAAATATTCATCCAGCGTATTGAAATTCAGCTTATTCGGGACAAGAGATACGTCCATCCTCTGCACGCCTGCTCTGCGGATGTTATCAAGCGCAGCCGTTGCCCGTTCGAAAGAGCCTGGAACGCCGCGGAAGCTGTCATGCTGCCATGCATAAGCGCCGTCAACGCTGATCTGTATAAGACTGACCCCGCTGTCAACAAGGCGTTTTGCCATATCCTCCGTCATGAGATAGCCGTTTGACACCATACTGATTTTGCCGACGTCGGGCGCAAGGATGCCGATAATTTCAAACAGGTTCGGGCAGCATAGCGTTTCCCCGCCGCATAAGCACACGTTGAGCGGATGCAGCGCAGCTATCTGCCGTGCGATATCAAGCTTCTGCGCGGGGGTAAGGTCTGTGTTTGGCGCATCCGTGCCGCTGTCGTTGAAGCAGTGGACACACTTGAGGTTGCAATTCGACGTCAGATCGAACGCGACCATTGCGGGGGACGCGCAGTCACGCATAATACTCAGGTTTTTAAACGGGTCGTTTCCCATGCGGCACATCCTTTCCGGTACGGAAAAATTTTCATTTCGGCGCGGTATATATTGCAGGCTCAGGCTGCTGTCTGATAATTTATACGCCGGAGAAAGTCAATAGTTACATCAACAGGATGTTAAATTAATTAATTATATCATCAGTTTTTTCCTGACGCAATAACTTTTCCGCACCGAGGTCCTATCGCTGTCCCTGTACGCCTTTCCCGAAAAATATAAAAGCTCGTGTTCCTGCAAGTGCAGCATCCCTTTCTGCCAAAGAACTTCTTTGACAAGCCGGACGCTAAAGGTCAACAAAAAATCTCCCCTTCAAGGGGAGATTTTTGAGACTGTCAAAGAACTATGTATTAAAGTCAGATACCAGAGCAGCGGGGGAGCTTGAGGGGGCAAGGCCCGCCTCAAAATGGATAAACCGCCGTCGAAAGCCTTGATATATCAAGGCTTTCGGTAACAGCATTTTGATCTCTTTCAAAATGCTCGGCGGAAAGCGCGGTCAAAAAATCCTTAAAGGACTTTTTTGACAAGCTGGGGAGATTTTTGCCGAATTAATTTCCGAATATTGAATTGCGCGGCATACTTATATTTAAAGAAGCCGTTTCAAAGAGAACAAATTATCTTACCAGTGTTATCACGCCGCCGCACTCAAGGGAGGTTATCTGCACCGGACCCATTGTCGGACTGCCGTAGACGCCGTTGAAGTCCCATACGACCTGCACATTGTAGGTGTTTGAACTGCCTGCGGGCAGGGAAACGGACATCGTGTAGGATGCCAGCTCATTAAGAGCGAGCGTGTTGTCGCTGTAGCTTATGTTGTTCGCCGCGCAACTTTCATACTGTTCACCCACGGAAATGTGTATCGCGGAGGGGAAGCCGGTATAATCCAGCGCGTAGGATTTCGCGTTTACCTTGAAAGTGATGTCAACCTGCGTGTCGCTCACGGTGGTGGCGGTCCAATCGGCGGTCATGTTGAGCCATGTGCCGGAGTTGGATTCAAACGTGCCGCTGCCAAGCACGGTGTTCACCGGCTGGGGAGTGGGGGTGGGCACGGGCGTGGGAGCCGGTGTAGGTTCGGGAGTGACGGGAACAGGCTCTTCGGTAGGATTGGGAAGCCATGTGACTTCCGGCGCTGGCGTCGGAGCGGGCGTTTCTATGTTGTTTACCAATCCGCCGTCGGTTTCGGTAGACTTGATACGGAAGCTGCTGATGTCGTCAGTAGATGTGCCGTCGTTGAGCAGCGAGAACACGACTGCAATAAGAAGGACAAAAACAATAACAAATAAAACCGCTATCAATTTGCTTTTCATTAATATCACATCCTCATATTTACTGTTGCCATTATACATTATTTCAGATGAAATGTCTATTGCGCACCCGTAAATTTTCGGTTAAAGGGATTAGCTATATGACTTGGAAATGCCGCGTCAGGTTCCAAAGGCAGCAGGGGAAATGTCCTGAAAAATTTTTTTGAGGTTTTCTGTAACTTATCGCCGCGCCGCGCATCTATTATACGAAAGCGATAAACAAGAAGCCAGAGAAAACAAATTGAACTGATAACTGATAAGGAGAAATACCATGAAAAATATAAATTCCAAGACCGCTCTTAATAACGCCCTTACTTCCGTCGGCATCACTGACAGCAACTACTGCTGCGAGTATGTTTGCCTTGAAAACGGCTGCTACCGCCTGATAGTCAGCACGATCATGCTGAGATATGAGTTTTATGTTGACGCCGCAACGGGCGAGGTTCTCGGCACGAACACCGAGCCGGTCATTGATGTGACGGAGACTGCTTCCGATCTGAGAATGTCCGCGTGATCGGCCGGCGGCGGAAACGGACACGGTGTGTCCTTACCGCCGATTAAATTTACATACCCTCTTTTTCCCTATGCGGGGTGTCCGAAAGCAGGTGTCGGGCGCCCCGCTGTTTTTATTCTGCCCCAAGCGCCGCGGCGCACTCAAAGCAGTCCCACGGGTATTCTGCGGGCGGGGGGAGGCGGAATACAAGACGTTCTCCGGTTTTCGGGTGACGGAAACCGAGCGCGTGGGACAGCAGCGCGATCTCGCAGGCGTCCTCTGCAGTGTTGTATTTTCTTTCGCCGAGCAGGGGATAGCCGCGTGAGGCGAACTGACAGCGTATCTGGTGCGTGCGCCCTGTGACAAGCTCGATTTTCACAAGGCTCATTCCGCCGCGGCGCTCAAGAGTCGTGTAGTTAAGTATCGCCTCCTGCGCGCCCCTCTGCGGCGTGTCGGTGACAAAGGTCATGCGACGCCCTTTATCGCGGATGAGCAGATCTGTCATTGTGCCGCTGTCGGGAACGGCGCCGTGCGCAACGGCGAGGTATTCCTTATGAAATTTTCCGTTCTGTATCTGCCTGCCGAGCGCGGCGGCGCTTTCCGCGTTTCGCGCCAGCACCATAAGCCCGCTTACTACCCGGTCGAGCCGGTGCACGGTGCGCACATCGGCGGCTGCATTGCCAAGAGCTTCGCGCACAAGTTGCGGCATACCGCCCGGCTCATCGGTCGAAAGCACCCGCGCCGGCTTAACGCAGACGGCTATATCGTTGTCCTTATAAATAAAACGCATTTTGCTCCTTTATGTTCAGCTGTATAAATTAACTCCGGCATTTCTGCCGGAGTGTTTTTGTGTTTATTTAGCTGTCAGAGAGTTACTCAGACTGTCGAAGAACTATGTTTAAAGTCAGATAACAGAGCAGCGGGAGAGCTTGAGGGGGCAAGGCCCGCCTCAAATTGGATAAACCGCCGTCGAGAGCCTTGATATATCAAGGCTTTCGGTAACAGCATTTTGATCTCTTTCAGAATGCTCGGCGGAAAGCGCTGTCAAAAAAGTCCTTACAGGACTTTTTTGACAAGCTGAGTTACTGCATCATGTTCTTTCTTCTGGGGATGAGGGCGACAGCGCCCGCGCCGGAGAGGATCATGATAGCGACCCACAGACCGATGTTGGCTTCGTCACCGGTGGAAGGCGCGTAGTTTGCGGTGACAATGCGGAAGTTCGTGCTCTGGGTGGAGCCGTTGGTTCCGTTGAGCTGCATGGTGTAGCTGCCGTATGCAAGCTGGTTGAGGAAAGCGGCGTTGAGAGTAAGGGTCTTGCCGTCAGTGCTCAGAGAGTAGTTGGCAGGGTCAATCCATCTGCCGCTGATATAGACGTCCTTGATAGCCGAGGTGGAGTTGAAGTACAGGTTGGAGGCAGTGCCCTTGACGTGGGCGTTGTCGCCGTAAGCCGCGCTTGCTCCAGTGCCGTTGCCGGAGATGTAGATGTTTGCATATACAAGACCGGTGGGATTGTTGAACTCGTCATATGCGGTGTACACCTTGAGAGTGTGTGTGCCGTTGGACAGGGTGTTGAGGTAAGCGGCTTTCAGAGTGAGCGCGCCGTTCCAGTATGTAGCAAGGCTGGTGCTCTTGGTGTTGAGATACTGGTTGTCGAGGTATGTCCAGTATGCAAAGGGGCTTATCTGGAATACCAGATCGCCGTTGCCTCTTGTCCAGTTGACGGATTTAGGCGTGATGTATGCGTTGCCGTAGGGGTCAACGCTGTTGATGCCGATAAGAACGCTTGCGGTTCTGGTGGAGTCGTTGTTGGAGGTGCAGGTCACGGTGATGCTGCCTTCAAGATCGCCGCCGACGATGCAGAAGTTATTGCCCTTCTCGTAGGCGTTCGCGACAAAGCCGATGTCACTGGGCGTGTATGTCCAATTGAAGGTCTCGTTGGGGCGTGCGTTGTTGACGGAGATAGTGACCGTCTTTCCGCTCTTTACGGTCGTGTCGCTTGCGGTGATCTCAAGAGCTTCGGACTTGGTGATGTTGATGAGTGCGTAGCCGTACTTGCCGTCGTTTGAGTATGCCCTGACTTCAATGGGGCTGTTGGTGGGAGATACCGCCTTTACGGTCGCGGTGTTGCCGTCGCGGGTTATCTGAACTGCGTTGGAGGTGCAGTACCAGTGATCAAAGTATGCGGTGTCGCCTTCGGAATCCTTGCCGCTCACGTAAGCGGTAAGAGTGGTGCTCTCGCCGACAAACAGGTCAGCCTTGACGGGCGTTACGGTGACAAGGGTCTTGTCCTCTGACTTTAATGTGATAACGCACTTGCCGCTTACTGCGGTGCCGTCGGTGGAGGTTGCGGTGATAGTCGTGGTACCTGCTGAACCGCCGGCGGTGACTGTTGCGTTGCCGCTGCCGTCATCGGAGGTTACGGTTGCGACTTTGGGGTTGGAAGAGGTCCACTGAAGCTTGGGCCATGTTGCATTCTCGGTAATTACGGTGTACTTGATGCCCTCGCTAATATTGTTGTCATCAAGATAAGGAGTGTCGATGCTGATGCTGGTCACGGGAACGGTGACGTAAACGGGGATCTTGGCGCTTGCGATGGCCGTGCCGTTGCTATCGGTGACTATTGCAACGAGATATGCGGTGCCTTCGCCGGTCGCAACGAGAGCCTGTCTGCTTGCGTCATAGGTTGCCACGGAAGAAGGATTGCCCTCAGCGTCCTGAACGGAGTAGGAAATGGTTCCCTCTGCTTCCGCAGGGATCTTGGTTGCGAATACGGGGTATTCCTCCGCGTAGCGCTTGAGCTGAACGGAATCTCTGTTGAATGACACGCCGGAAAGCGTGGGAACAGCGGATTTAACAGTTACGGTGAATCCGGGTGCTTGAGCCGCTTTCTGGAAAGTTTCGCCGTTTTCAACATAAGGTGCTATCGAATGGGTACCTTCGCCAAGCTCCGAACCGGAGAACCAGGTCTCTATGGGATTTTCGCCGATAGTAACGCCGGAGGTTTTGCTGACCACACCATCAACATACCACACAAGATTGTAATTGCTAGTCGGCGCAGCGTCGGTAAGCGTTACTACGAGCTTGGCGCCGATGCTTCCGTCGGCAGTGATCTCATAGCTCTGGCTGCCCTGAGCCTGGCTTTCAAAAGCATAGCGGACTGAAACACCTGCATCCGCGCTTGCGCCTGCTGCAAGCATGCTTACAAGTGCGCATACCAGCAGAAGAGTTGAAACTACTGTCCTCATTTTCTTCATTTTTAATATCCCCCTTATGAGGTAGTTTACATATTTGACGCGACTATAATAACACAGCCAAAATGATTTGGCAACAAAAAATGACAGAAAAATAAAAAATATTTTACAGCACCCTTTGCGCCTGTTTTGACTGATTCCCCCAGCCGCAGTCAGCATCTCAACATTTGTTTTGCCTGCTTGCTTTCCCGCAGCCGACAATGCAAATATTGGAGATTTCTTTCAGGTTAGCGATAGTGTAACATATTGTTTCTGAAAATGCAAGAGTTTTTCTCTGATTTTTCTCTAAAATTTTACCAAAATGTAATTTTTACAATCGTTTGTGTATTTGATTTATGTCAATCCCAATATGTTGACTTCCGTGCGTTTTCACAGTGCCGCTTCTTTCTCTTTTTTGCTGCTCATCAGCCTGCCGGAGAGCTTTTTTCACGATTTACCAAAGCAGTTTTATTTTTCCGCACTGAGTATAATACGTTTTAAAATAAAAAAAGTTCTCGAGAAAGTTCTCAAGAACTGTCAAAAAAGCTGAACAGCGTCGGCAAAATCAAAATTTTGCCGACGCTGTTTGGAGCGGCACCGATTAGCTTTCATCGCCGTCGGTGGGAATTTTTTTCATAAGAGTAAGCTCACTGTTTTGCAGGACGATCTCAAAGCTTGAAAACCATTTAGGCGTTTCGTCGTTTACATAGGATTCATAGAACAGCTCCGGAAGAATACAATAGTCCGCGTCCATAACGTCGCGGTCATTGACAAGATAGGAAAAGGCGAGCCGTCCGGTGTTGAGATACAGCGCCCTCGGCTTGTGGAAAGCAAATACGGCGTCAGACGGAGTGTTTGCCTTGATGTAGTCATAGACCTCTATTGCCTCGGGCGAGTACATTCCCTCGGAACCTGCGTGGATATCGTCCCCGTTCGCCCTGATAGTGCGGATATTTTCTGCGTCCGCACGGTACTGCACACAGCACGACGCGATGCACAGGGTAAACGTCAGCACAGCAGCCGCGGCCTTCAGCGCGGGGCGGGCTTTTTCACCGCCCTTACGAAGCTTCCCAAACGTCTGTGCAAAAACCCATTTATAACCGTAAACCGAAAAAATCGCTATGACGGGCATAATGCCCACAACATACCTCAGACCTTGCGTGAACGGCAGAAGGCAGGTTCCGATGGCACAGCAGACGAGGTAAAGCGACATATATTGGTTCTTTTTGACCCCGTCCGTCAGGATGCCGAGAGAGGACATCGCCAAGCTCACCCACGCAAGGAGCTTTGCCAGCGCATACAGCGCTGATGAAGCCGTCTCAAGCGTCTGAGGGGACAGCAACGGCATAAGCAACGCGGCAAACAGGTTATTGAACTGATGCGCCGCAAAATCTGCCAGCCTTGTAATGTAAAAGAGAATATTCGCAAAAATGAAGTCCGGCGACGCTATCGACATATCCGCCGAATTTGGCGTTGCGGGGCGCAGGAGTATATATTCCGTCACTATTTTCAGCACAAGGAAAACCGCATACGGCACGAGCCGCGGCAGGATCTCGTCCTTGGTCAGCAGCTTTTGCGCCCGGAGATCGGCAAACTGCGCAATAAGCAGAACGGCGATAAAAACCGTGCCGTTCGTGCGCACCTCGGCGGTGTACCAGATAAGCGTACCTGCCGCAATGCCCTTGAGTATAAGGGCGCGCCGCGAACGTTCGCCGATATACAGCTCTATCCAGAGCAGCGTGAGCATACACATACCCATGTATACCATATCGCTGTACAGACTGTTGACAAGCTCAAAGAACATCTGCGCACAGCAGAAAAAGCAGGCGGTAAAAGCGCTTGCGGGCAGGGAAAACCGCCGCCTGAGCAGCAGAAAGAAGCATACCGCCATGACGGCGAAGAAAAGAGCGGAGGGGAGCTTATAGACAATGATATTGCTGTAATTATCCATGTCGAAGCCGTCGGCAAGATACACGGCGGACAGCAGCAGCGGATAGCCCCAGACATATACAAGCTCATCGCCGACATTATCGCCCAATACCGACGGGTGCAGCAGGGGGTTGAGCTTCACTTGCTCCCTGAAATCACCCTTGGCAATGGCGATGCCCTCGCTTATGTACGCGGCGGAATCGTCGCCCCATGTACAGCCGTGATCAAGCGAACCCAAGCACAACGCAAGCATCACGAGAGCAAGAACCGCCGCGACAAGCTTATCGGCTTCCGTATATTTATATACCGGACAAATCATAACGCAAACTCCATATGCCGCTTAAACGGCGGCATACATTTTCGAGTAGTAATCCAGATAATCGCCGGAAACAACATGATCGACCCATGCTGAGTTTTCAAGATACCATTCAACGGTTTCTTTCATGCCGCGGTCAAAGGTGTATTCGGGCGCCCAGCCGAGCTGAGTCGTGATCTTGGTGTTGTCGATGGCGTAGCGCCTGTCGTGTCCCGGCCTGTCCTGAACGTGCCTTATAAGGCTCTGCGGCTTGTCCATGAGGTCAAGTATGAGATTCACTATCTCGATATTCGCACGTTCGTTGTTGCCGCCGATGTTATAAACCTCGCCGCAAACGCCCTTTTCGAGCACCGTGCGGATGGCGGCGCAGTGGTCGTGTACGTGCAGCCAGTCGCGTATCTGCATACCGTCGCCATATACGGGCAGCTCCTTGCTGTCTTTCGCGTTGTGCAGCATGAGCGGGATGAGCTTTTCCGGGAACTGGTAGGGGCCGTAGTTATTCGAGCAGCGCGTGATGTTCACGGGCATGCCGTAAGTCTGATAATATGCCCTTACGACCATATCCGCGCTTGCCTTTGACGCAGAATACGGGCTGTTGGGGGAAATTGGCGTCGATTCGGTGAACATACCTTCTTTGCCGAGAGCGCCGTAAACCTCGTCGGTGGAGACTTGAAGATACTTCACGCCCTCGCGGTATTCGCGGCAATACTTGTTGCCCGGCTCAAGGTTCCAATGCTTCTTTGCCGCGTCAAGCAGAGACTGCGTTCCGAGAATGTTCGTCGTGAGGAACAGCTCCGGCTCGACGATGCTGCGGTCAACATGAGACTCTGCAGCAAAGTGAACAACGGTGTCAAAATCGTATTTGTCGAAAAGCTCGTTGACAAGCGCACGGTCACGGATATCGCCGTGAACGAACTCATAGCGCCTGTCGTCCTTCACCGGCAGAAGGTTTTCAAGATTGCCGGCGTATGTGAGCAGGTCAAGATTAACCAGCAGCTCGATATCCTGCTTTTCCTTCAATATGTATTGCACAAAGTTGGAGCCGATAAATCCGGCGCCGCCTGTTACCAGAATTCTTTTCATATTTCCTCCTCCGCTACGCGCTTGAGATACTGACCATAATCGGTTTTGAGCATAGGCCCGGCAAGTGCAAGAAGCTGCTCCCGGGAGATATATTTCATACGGTAAGCGATCTCCTCAAGGCAGGCGATATATACGCCCTGACGGCTCTGCACTATCTGCACAAAGTTCGCCGCGGCAAGCAGGTTTTCATGCGTCCCCGTGTCGAGCCACGCAAGTCCGCGCCCGAAAAGATTCACGCGCAGATCGCCGCGCTTGAGATATTCGTTGTTGACGGTGGTGATCTCAAGTTCACCTCTGGGAGAGGGCTTGATGCTACTGGCGATATTAACCACGTCGTTATCATAGAAATAGAGCCCCGGAACGACGTATTTCGATTTGGGATATTTCGGCTTTTCCTCGATGGAAATGACGTTATGGTTCTCGTCAAACTCCACCACGCCGAACGCCTCAGGATTGGGGACGGGATAACCGAAGATCTCCGCGCCCTTTGTGAGCTTCGCGGCCTTGCGCACACCCGGCGTGATGCCGCCGCCGTGGAAAATGTTGTCGCCGAGAATGAGACACACGGTGTCCCCGCCGATAAACGCTTCGCCGATGATGAACGCTTCGGCAATGCCGTTCGGCTGATCCTGCACGGCGTATTGAATTTCCATACCGAGATGGGAGCCGTCGCCAAGCAGCGTCCTGAACGCGTCAAGGTCGCGCCCGGTGCAGATAATGAGTACCTCGCGTATTCCCGCCAGCATCAGAATGGACAGCGGGTAGTAGATCATGGGTTTGTCATATATGGGAAGAAGCTGCTTTGAAACGGAGCGCGTTATGGGATAGAGCCTTGAGCCTGTCCCGCCTGCAAGAACGATACCTTTCATATATAATACCTCAAAACGTAAGAAGTCACCTTATGTTTAAACATAAAGATACCATAAACCGTCTGCTTTTGCAATACGCTGCTCCCACCTTGACGGTGAGCCGCCGGAGGGGATATAATCATTTTATATATATAGAAAGAGCGCGGGGGATACAGATGAACGTTATTGACCTTTGCCCGACCGAGGAGCTGGATATTGCAAAGACCTTTGAGTGCGGGCAGTGCTTCCGCTGGAACAGCGATGAAAACGGCATTTACCGCGGCGTTGCCATGGGACACGCCGCAAGGATATGGGCGGAAAACGGCAGGGTTTTTGTGCTGTCCGATGCGCCGGAGAGCTTCTGGCGGGACTACTTTGACCTTGACAGGGATTATGCCGCGATAAGCCGCGCCTTTGACGGCGGGGAATATCTTGCAAGATGCGTTGATTTCGGCATGGGCATAAGGATACTCCGTCAGGAGCCGTGGGAGGCGCTGTGCTCGTTTATAATCTCGCAGTGCAACAACATAAAGCGCATAAAGGGCATCGTAGAAAGGCTCTGTGCAATGTACGGAGAGAAGCTTGAGCTTGATGGGGAAGCATTTTACACGTTTCCCTCGGCGGGCATGCTCTCATGCGTAACGGAGGAGGAGCTTGCCCCGCTTCGCAGCGGATACAGAGCCGCGTATATCATAAACGCCGCCATAGCCGTGAACAGCGGTGCGCTCGATCTTGAAAGCCTTATAAAAACCGATTATATGACGGCAAAAAAAGAGCTGCTGAAGCTCAGCGGGATAGGGGAGAAGGTTGCCAACTGCGTTGTGCTGTTCGGGCTTTACCATATGGAGGCGTTCCCCATAGACGTATGGATTCGCCGTGCGCTCAAGGAGCATTTTCCGCCGGATTTCGACCCTGCCGTTCTCGGCGAATATGCCGGACTTGCCCAGCAGTACATATTTTTCTACGCACGAAGCGGAGACGGGAAATAATGATTGACATTCTTCTTTTCGGTGTTATAATAGAAAAAATTTAAAAGGCGGCAGCGCCATGATTACCGCGGCTGAGCAGCCGCGGTATTATTAAAATAGGAGGATAATATGGGACTTGATAATTTGTATTCGCAGCGTTTTGTGGGTGAGGGGCTGACCTTTGACGACGTTCTGCTCGTTCCGGCGGAGAGTGATGTTCTCCCTGCGGATGTTGATCTCAGCACGCAGCTTACCAAAAAGATCCGGCTGAACGTGCCCGTTATGAGCGCCGCAATGGATACCGTTACCGAGTACCGCATGGCGATAGCGATCGCACGCGAGGGCGGCATAGGCGTTATACATAAGAATATGCCCATTGACGTGCAGGCAGAGCAGGTGGACATGGTAAAGCGTTCGGAAAACGGCGTTATCACAAATCCCTTTTCGCTCACTGCCGAGCATACGCTTGGCGACGCCGATGCGCTCATGGCAAAGTTCCGTATTTCCGGCGTACCTATTGTTGATGCCGACAACAGACTTATCGGCATCATCACCAACCGCGATATGAAGTTCGAGGAGGATATGTCCCGCCGCATACGCGACGTTATGACCACAGACAACCTCATCACCGGCCTTGAGGGGACGACCCTTTCCGAGGCAAAAGCAATTCTCCAGCGCAACCGCATTGAAAAGCTCCCTATTGTTGACGATAATTACAAGCTCAAAGGGCTTATCACGATAAAAGACATTGAAAAGGTCATGAAGTACCCGCACTCGGCGAAGGATCAGAGCGGCCGTCTCCTCTGCGCCGCCGCGATAGGCGCAACGGCGGATGTGCTTGACCGCGCGGGCGCGCTTATTGCCGCGGGCGCGGACGCGCTCGTCCTCGACAGCGCACACGGCCACTCCGCAAATATCATGCGTTCCGTTTCCAAAGTCAAGGAAGCGTTCCCCGACATTCAGGTTATCGCCGGAAACATCGCCACAGCAGAGGCGGCAGAGGCGCTTATCAAGGCGGGCGCCGACTGTGTGAAGGTCGGCATCGGTCCCGGCTCTATCTGCACGACACGCGTTGTGGCGGGCATCGGCGTACCGCAGATCACCGCGATACTGCAATGCGCGGAAATGGCGGATAAGTACGGCATCCCCTGCATTGCCGACGGCGGCATAAAATATTCCGGCGATATCGTGAAGGCAATCGCCGCAGGCGGCAGCGTCGTCATGATGGGCTCCATGCTGGCAGGATGCGACGAAGCACCCGGAGAGATGGAAGTGTATCAGGGCAGACAGTTCAAGGTCTACCGCGGTATGGGCAGTCTTGGCGCAATGGCCAAAGGCTCCAAGGACAGATACTTCCAGACAAACAACAAGAAGCTCGTCCCCGAGGGCGTTGAAGGGCGCGTACCTTACAGGGGAGCCGCTTCCGAGACGGTGTATCAGATGATGGGCGGTCTGCGCTCCGGTATGGGTTACTGCGGTGCGCACAACATTCAGGAGCTGCGCACAAAGAGCAAGTTTGTCCGCATCACCTCCGCCGGTCTCAAGGAAAGCCACCCGCACGATATCTATATCACAAAGGAAGCTCCCAACTATACGATGAATCCTTGACTGCGGATTGATGCCGACAATTCTGCGGTAGCCGCAAAGAAAGCAAAAAATATGTAAACATACTGAGTTCCTGTTGATATATTTTCAGATTTATGTATAATAGGGAATAATTTGATTTCTGAATTATCACAGAGGCGTCAGTATGCAGACAGTTAAAATCATTATTGCGGTCATTGTGCCGTATTTTCTCGGCGGATTGAGCATATCCATTCTGCTTTCTCGTTCAGTGTACGGCAAGGACGTTCGTTCCTGCGGCAGCGGCAATGCCGGTGCAACGAACATGGCGCGTGTTTTCGGCATGAAAATGGGACTTGTCACGCTGCTGTTCGACGTGCTCAAGGCTGTCGCCTCGGTGCTTATCGGCAGTGCGCTGCTTGGTGAAACGGGGCTTTGCATTGCGGCGGGCGCCTGTCTTCTGGGGCATTGCTACCCGGCTCTTCACGGCTTCAAGGGCGGTAAGGGCGTATCGGTCTGCGCGGCGATAATCTGCGCAATAGACTGGCGTGCCGCGGCGGCGGCATACGCCGGGTTTGCGTTCGCCGTTTTGTTCAGCCGCCGCGTATCGCTCGGCTCGATAACCGCGGCCGCGGCGCTGGTTGCAGCCGCTCTGTGCATACCGCTTGGTACGCCGAAGCTGCTTCTCTCCCTCTTCTGCTCGGCAATCGTCGTTATCCGCCATAGAGAGAATATTGCAAGACTCATAAACGGCACCGAACCGAAATTTTCCGCAAAAAAATAAGCAAAACTACGCCCGCGAATCGGACAGTGAAGTGCCCCCTGTCAAGTAGACAGGGAGCGGTTCAGTCTGTCCGATTCGCGGGCTGATTTTTGTTTATATCGGGAAACAGACTTCCGTCACAAATTCATCGGGGTTCTGCGTCTGCGCAGGGCCTACATGATAGATGTTGAACATGGGGCCGGAGAGTGTGTATCCGTTCGCGTTTATCCAAGAAACGACTGCGGCAGTCGCGCCGCCCATCTGGTCATAGCCGCCCTTGATGATGCAGCTTGCGACCCTGACGGCGGGCAGAGTCCTGAACTTGACGTGCTCGGTATCCTCATAGCTTCCGTTTACCGTCATCCATATAAGGACTTCAACGTTTTCTTCCTTGTATTCCTTGTCCAGAAATTCCGCAGCGGCAAGACAGGGATCGGCGGGGACAAGCGGCTTCTTGCACTCGCCGAGCATCTGCCACGCCATACCCTCGTTCTCATAGCGGGGAATGATCATTTGCACAGTGGCGGCGTATCTTTCGGGTATCGTCTTTACGGTAACGTCAAATCTCATATTATCTTCCTTTCTCAGCCTTTTTCTGGCTGTGTCCAGAAGCGTAAGCTTATACTGCGTCTGTCTGGAAGCTTCCGCAAGCTCTGCCTCCCTTGCAAGGAAGAAAGCGTCCAGCTTTTCCTTATCGTCGTATATATCAAGGATCCGCACTATGTCGGCAAGGGCAAAGCCCATATCTTTCAGCGCGGTGATCCTGCCGACGGTAAAGAGCTGATCCTCGCGGTAGTAGCGGTATCCGGTGAACGCGTCGATCTCCGCCGGCTTGAGAAGACCCATATCGTCATAGTGGCGCAGCATCCGTATGCTTACTCTGGACAGTTTTGAAAAATCTCCTATTTTTAGCATGAAAAATTACCTCCATGGATGTACATTTTTGAGCTCACGTTCACTGTACTCCCTGACATAGTGTCAGAGTCAATACCATTTTTTAAAATTTCCGGTTTCCCGCAGAGTGCATCCTCATGTTCCCGGCTTGTCAAAAAAGTCCTGCAAGGACTTTTTTGACCGCGCTTTCCGCCGAGCATTTTGAAAGACTTCAAAATGCTGTTACCGAAAGCCTTGATATATCAATGCTTTCGACGGCGGTTTATCCAATTTGAGGCGAGCCTTGCCCCCTCAAGCTCCCCCGCTGCGATGTTATCTGACTTTAATACATGGTTTTTTGACAGTCTCGTGTTCCGCTTTATTGCGTATCATATCACGTATCCATGCCGTTTTTCTACGGAAAACGGAAAAAAGGGGCTGCTTTTTGACAGCCCCTGTATTTTTTTATTATTTCTGCTCGTTCACGTAGATATTTGCCTTGCTCTGGATGAGGTTTGCACATTCCTCCGCGCTCTTCTGACCTTCAAAGAACGCCTGCGCACCCTCTGTGATTATATCGGTGATGCTCTCGTCAAAGTTGAGCAGCTTTGTCGTGTCTGCAATCGTCTCGCGCAGCATCTTTGCCTGCGCTTCTGTTATTGCGTAGACCTTTACCTGCTGATTGCCATCATAGTAGTAGCCGTAGGATACCTGTATGCGTTCACCATTTTCGTCAAGCTTATAGTTGCCGTTGGCGTCCTTTTCGTATTCCACTTTCATTGCCTTTTTAAGCTCGGTCTCAAACACGTTCTTGTTTGTTGGTATCATATACTGCTGCTTCTGGTAATCCTCGGTGAAGTATGTGCGGACAAATTCCCATGCCGTATCAGGCGCGTCGCATTTTGTCGTTATGGCAAGGCCGCTTGACAGGTACAGCATACTGCCCACGCCCTCGGAGGTGGGGAAGCCGACCATTGTGGCTTTGCCGCCGAACATGGAGTCATAATCGACAAGCATATAGTCAACGGATGTCATTATAGCCATGGCAAGCATCTGCCGCCCCTCGGCAATACGCACGGAGGTGGCGTTTTCGGGGGTGAGTTCAATGTCATCGTCAAGCTTATCAAAATGCGCGGCATAGTTGAGGATGTTTATGAAATCCTCACTGTTGAAGCGGCACTCGCCCGTCGTCCAATTGACAAGCTTGTCAAATTCCAGCGCGACGGACATTGTCAGCGCCGTATCCCTGTCATAACCGAAGTCAAAGCCCTCGCAGCCCTCCGGCATTGAGGAAAGTGCTTCAAAAAATTCATCATAGGTTATTCCCGGCTCGTCGCCGAAAACGGAAGATGCGCCCGCCGCGGTATATACGCTGAAGCCTGCGTTCGCCATGTAAAGCCCGCCGTTGATCTCAAGTGCGTTAAGTACGTTTTCAAAGAGATCGTCCTTTGAAAGTTCGCGGTCGTTTTCGAGATAGGGGTACAGGTCAACAAGGATGCCGTTGGCGGCGTAGCGGTTATAGGGAAAGTCCGGGTTCATGTCAAGAATATCCGGCATATTCCCGGCGGCTATCTCGGTGGCAAGCTTTGTGTAGCCCAAGGAGTAATCTTCATCAGTGTTATATTCTGAATAGTCCTTGATATCGATGCGCACGTCCTTGTGGGCACGGTTGAAGTCGATAACGGCGTTCATCAGAACATCATCAGGGTATACCGAGGCAAGAGTCAGGTGCTTCTTCTCAACTGTTGGGTCATAGGGAACCTTTTTTACCTCGACAAGCTCATTGACCTGCACATCGTCCTCGTCGGCGCCGTAATCCATGAAAATGGCCTTGACGCTGCCGTCGCCGTCTACTGAGACAACGTTCATGTAATTTGCGATAAGATCGCAGTCGATCCATGCAAAGAGCTTTGTGTACTGCTTTGTTTCAAAGTCGTATCCGAAAAGAGAAGTTCCGCTGCTGAAATAAAAATCGTAATCCCCGCTGCCGTCTATTATGCTGTTGGCGTCTATCGACATCGGGTATGAAGTCTCGTTCATCTCGCCCTTTTCCGCATCCACGGTGCGCACGGTCATTTCATATGCGCTTCTGTCGTACAAAAGGACGGCGGCTTTACCGTCGGCGGAGTGCGCAAGAGAGTAGATATAGCCGTCGGTTTCTATGAAATACGCCCTTTCGCCGTCCTCGCCGAAAGCGGTAAGCCCGCTGTCAAGTGCGGCAAGCAGATTGCCATTGTCGTCAAGCGTGCAGGAATAGAAGCTGGCGTCGTCTTCGTTCACATCCAGCTTTGCGCGGCTTATCTCACTGCCGTCGGGATTGAGGATGCGAAGCCACCATTCGCTGTCCGAACCGAAATGCTCATAATATTTATCGCTGCCGTATTTTACATCGCTGTCGGCACCGCACCATGAGGCGTAGATCTTCTCGACGAGCACAAGATTGCCGTCTGAACGAAGCTGCAAGGTTTCAATGCTGCTGCTTTCACGGTAGTCGCGCATTTCCTCCATGCCGGTTTCAACGGTAAGTGGGGAATAGGCGGTCAGCTCTGTTACGGTTCCGTCGTTCATCACAAAGCTGAGACAGGGGATGAGTGTGTCAAATTGTCCTTCCGTTTCGGCAACAGCGCCCTCGGGGGCTTCTCCCTTGACATATCTGCCGCCGATAGCGTAATAGCCGTTCTCGGTGATTATGACAGGCTGTGCGGCGATGGCGTTTTCCTTTGTGCTTTCGGTTTCGCACAGCGTCTCGGAAGCATATGTAAATTCCGGAATGGGAGCGGCAGTTTCCAATGTCACTAAGTTAAGAAAGGCTGGGTCTCGCAGAAATGCGGGGCCCAGTTTT
>CAVENX010000011.1:0-32227 GCA_963617275.1 bacterium | reverse complement strand
AGCGAGTGTCGAATTGTTCGCCTGCGGCGAACAACCGAGGCACAGAGCGCAGTGCTGCCCCTTTTGTCAAAGAAGCTTGCTTCTTTGACAAGCCAACCGTGGATTTCGGAAGTGTCCGGAGTCCACGGTTTTATTTATGCTGCGGCTTACCATCCGGTTTTGAGCGTCAGTTCGTATTTGTCGCCGTCGGTCAGTGGTGTGCTGTCGGCGCCTGTCATAAGCTGTTCGCCGCCCTTTGTAATGCACCACCATTGTTGGTTTGATTCATCCGCGGTTTCATTGTCAACGGTTGTGATATAAAGCCCGTATTCTCCCTTTTCACCGGATGCAAGCCCTTCGTCCATAAGCGCCTTGCCGAGATCAGCAGCATCCGTCTTTATCTCAAAGACCTTTTCCGAAGCGTCGGAATGTACGACTGTAACTGTTATCGTTTTGACCCCGTCAGCCGTTTCAGGGCGCAGAAGCGCCCACGCAAACAGCGCCCCGGCAATGAGGGCAAGCAAAATCACGGCGGCAATAAGCGTTTTTTTGTTCTTCATATCGCGTTTCCTTTCATATTTCAATTTACATTCGCATTATTTTAACATGGGTATGTTTGCACGGCAAGTGCGTTCTGCCGCACAGGCGGCTCCATGATTTTTTATTGCTGATTTGCCCGCTGTGTACAATCGCCAAAAAGTGCAGTTGTAAGATATGTTTATTCGGCATATATGCTAATTCAACAAACTATCCTATCATATATTGTTTTGCAGGCGTATGTTTAGTGCATTATGCTCAAAATATTCGGTTTATGCAAATTTAATTTTCTTAAAAGCTTGATTTTTTATTTATGTTGGCGCAATTTTTTTGTGATAATTGACCATATACGCCGGTATTATCAGCCGCAATTCAGCGTTTGTACCGAAATTGTTGATTCCGCTGTATTTCGTGGTATTGAAGCCTTGTAAAGCGGCGCAAAATCAGTTAAAATATACAAGTAAAACAAACAGACGGTTGCAAAAGCCATTGAAACGGGATTCAGTATTTTTTTCACGCTTCGGCGCGGGAAGAACGCTGAATTTTGCAATCGTCGGGTAAATTCAATTCAAAGGAGATAAGAGTATATGAACTTGCTTTTGCTTATCCCTGCCGCAGCGGTGATCGCGCTGATCTTTGCCGCGTACAAAGCGATATATGTAAAAAAAGCCGATGCAGGAAATGAGCGTATGCAGGAGATCGCCGCCGCTATCGCGGAGGGTGCAAACGCGTTTCTTATGGCTGAGTATAAGATCCTCGCCATTTTCATTGCGGTTCTGTTCGTCCTTATGGGGCTTCTCATAAGCTGGGGAACAGCCGTCTGTTTCCTGCTTGGCGCGGGCTTTTCCATTCTGGCAGGCTTTTTCGGTATGCGCGTTGCCACCAAGGCCAATGTACGCACGGCCAGCGCCGCCATGACCGGCGGAATGAACAAGGCGCTTTCCATCGCCTTCTCCGGCGGCAGCGTTATGGGTCTTTGTGTTGTCGGTCTGGGTCTTCTGGGATGCAGCATGATCTATATCATCACCGGCAATTATGACATTCTTTTCGGCTTCTCCCTCGGCGCTTCCTCGATAGCGCTGTTTGCCCGTGTCGGCGGCGGTATATACACCAAGGCGGCGGACGTCGGCGCCGACCTTGTCGGCAAAGTTGAAGCCGGTATTCCCGAGGACGATCCCCGCAACCCTGCGGTCATCGCGGACAACGTGGGCGACAACGTGGGCGATGTTGCCGGTATGGGCGCTGACCTTTTTGAATCTTACGTCGGTGCGCTTGTCTCCGCGCTCACTCTCGGCGTTTCCGTGGCCGGTCTTTTCAACGGCGCAGGTATTTTCTACCCGCTCGCAGTAGCCGCCGTTGGAATAATCGCCTCGGTCATAGCAACGTTCTTCGTGCGCGGAAGTGAAGGCGCGAACCCCCACGCCGCGCTCAAGCTCGGCTCATACATAGCGGCGGGCATCGTCGCAGTCGTCTCCGTCGTGCTGAGCTTTGTGTTCTTCGGCGGTGCAACAAGCGGTATCGCAATAGTCGCCGGCATTATAGTCGGCCTTGTGATAGGCTTTGTAACCGAGGTTTACACCTCCGAGGATTATAAATCTGTCAAGAGCATTGCAGAACAGTCCGAAACCGGTTCGGCAACCACGATAATAAGCGGCGTAGCCGTGGGTATGCTGAGCACATGGATACCTATCGTGCTTATCTGTCTCGGCGTATTCATCTCCTACCGCGTGACGGGCAATCTCTACGGTATCGCTCTCGCGGCAGTAGGTATGCTCTCGACTACCGGCATCACCGTTGCGGTCGATGCTTACGGCCCTATCGCCGACAATTCCGGCGGCATCGCAGAGATGAGCGGTCTTGACCCGCATGTCCGCGAGATCACCGACAAGCTGGACGCCGTCGGCAACACCACCGCCGCGATGGGCAAGGGCTTTGCCATCGGCTCGGCCGCGCTCACGGCGCTGGCGCTGTTCGTCTCCTATTGCAGCGAGGTACAGCTGCCCACGCTCGACCTGCTTGACCCCAATGTCGTTATCGGTCTTCTCATCGGCGGTATGCTCCCCTTTGCTTTTTCCGCAATGACGATGAATTCCGTTTCCAAAGCCGCATATAAAATGATCGCTGAGGTGCGCCGTCAGTTCCGCACGATACCCGGTATTCTTGAAGGCACCGCAAAACCCGATTACGGCACATGCGTTTCTATTTCCACCAAGGCGGCGCTGCATGAGATGGTCGTTCCCGGTCTTATGGCGGTCATCGCGCCGCTTGCAGTCGGCATCCTGTTCGGCTCGGCGGCTCTCGGCGGGCTGCTTGCAGGCTCCCTCGTCACCGGCGTCATGCTTGCGATATTCATGTCCAATTCCGGCGGCGCATGGGATAACGCCAAGAAATATATTGAGGGCGGCCATCACGGCGGCAAGGGCAGCGAAGCCCACAAGGCCGCTGTTGTCGGCGACACCGTAGGCGACCCGTTCAAGGACACCTCCGGCCCCTCTATCAATATTCTTATCAAGCTCATGACCGTTGTCGCTCTCGTTTTTGCACCCGTTTTTGCTGCAATAGGCGGCTTGCTCTGATACTTTATTGATTTCACTCAGGCGGAGAGCGGTTCGCGCTTTGCGTCCGTCTTCAGCCGCGTACTTCCTTTCTCCCTTTTCATCTCTCTATATGAGAGGAGCGCATCCCGAACGGCTTTCGGGGTGCGCTTTTCAGCTTGTCAAAGAACCTCATTGAGGTTCTTTGACAAAAGGGGCTGCACTGCGCTCTGTGAGAAGAGTTTTCTCCGACGTACACGCCGCCGGAGAAAACGATTAAAACTATTTTTTGCCTGCGGGCAAAAAACTCTGTGAGGCCTTTTTAAGTCTTGTGTTGAATTTCCGGCATATCGGTGCGGATGCTTCCGCCGAGACTTTGCAGCACATCAAAGAACTCCGGCCAGCTTTTGTTTACAGCCTCCGCGCCGCAGATGATACCGCCGTATTTCAGGCACAGCAGGGCAAGCGCCATTGCAGCGCGGTGATCGTTATGCGCGGAAAGCTCTTCCGACGGGGTATGCAACCGCGCAGCCGCTATGAAGACGGAATCGTCGTTTACCTCAGTCCGCGCCCCGAATTTGGCAAGCTCTTCCGCCATAACGGCGGCTCTGTCGCTCTCCTTGAGTCGGAGTCTTTTTGTCCCGGTCAGCAAAGCCCCGCGGTTCATAGCGGCAAATGCCATGAGCACGGGCGCGAGATCAGGCGTACCGGAGACATCAATTTCAGCACAGGAATTTTTCAGGCTATGCAGAAACCCGATACACAGTCTGTCTCCCTGAGCGCTGTCGGCTTTCAGACCGGTGATCCCTATCTCCGTGCCCATTTCCGCAAGCGCGTACAGAACCGCCGCATTTGACCAATCTCCCTCTACGGTGCAGTCCGCGCCGGTATATTTCTGGCCGCCGGGTATATCAAAAACATTCTTCTCCCGCTCAAGAACCGAGACACCGAATCGGCGCAGAACCTCAAGCGTGAGGTCGATATAAGCCCTGCTCCCCACCGGAGGGAGCACGGTTATGCGGCTCTCCCCGTCAACAAGCGGCAGAGAAAAGAGAAGCCCAGACACAAACTGGCTGCTCACATCGCCGCGCAGAATATACTCCCCCGCACGAAGTCTGCCGCGCAGACATACGGCGGCGGGAGTCTTTTTGATCTTTATCCCCTTGCCCGTGAAGGCGGCGGCATATTCGTCTATGCCGCGCTGAATAAG
This sequence comes from bacterium, assembly GCA_963617275.1. Taxonomy (GTDB): domain Bacteria; phylum Bacillota; class Clostridia; order Oscillospirales; family Oscillospiraceae; genus Limivicinus. The sequence goes on along the minus strand of CAVENX010000011.1, from coordinate 27,967 downwards.
CCGTTCACTGCCACGAAACTCCGACCGCTGCCCCATGGCAAGCGCAAGAGGAGCAAAAAAGCGCAGAGTGCTTGCGCTCTCACGGCAGGGAAATATTTCCCCGGCTTTTTCTGCGCTTCGCGGAAAAACCTCAATTGTGCTGCCGTCGATCCGGTAACTTCCGCCGAGCGATACAATACAGTCGAGCGTTGCAGAAACATCCTCTGACCGGGAAACGCCGCTTATACGGCACGGTCTGTCAGACAGCGCAGCGCAGATGAGCAGGCGGTGCGCATAGCTTTTGGACGGCGGCGCATTTACCGTGCCGCGCAGTGCGGACGGCATTATTTCAACGTTCATACGCTTCGATAGTTCTCCGCAAGGCAGTCCATAGCGGCATTGTATCCCGAAAGCCCCACCCCGCATATCGTCTTTATACAGGCCTCGCGCACATAGCTCACCTGCCTGTACTCCTCGCGTGCAGAGACGTCGGAAACATGTATCTCAACCGTTGGGATGCCGACAGCCTTTACCGCGTCGGCGATAGCGACGCTCGTATGCGTATACCCGGCAGGGTTCAGAATGATGCCGTCATATTTGTCAAAATATGCCCGCTGTATCTCGTCTATAAGTGCGCCCTCATAGTTGGACTGGAAAAAGCGCACTTCTATACCGAGCTTATCAGCATGTGCGGAAACCATGTTTACAAGGTCGTCATACGTCTCTTTGCCGTATATTTCAGGTTCTCTTATGCCGAGCATATTCATGTTGGGGCCGTTTATAACGAGTATTTTCATTTTATTCTCCATGCGTTTTACCGCGCCATTATCGTTTCATACACCTTTTCAGCCGTCTCATCGACCGTTCCGTCCCCGTTTACGGTCACATCGGCGGCGCCCAGATATTTTTCATATCGCTCGGCATATCGGCGCATAAGGCTTTCCCTGTCTGACGAAAGAGGACGGTCGGGCGTAGAAACAAGCTTTTCGGGCGATCGGTCAAGGAAAACCGCCGTGCCGCCGCGCTTGAGCGCCCTCATATTATCCCCGTCAAGCACCGCGCCGCCGCCGGTCGCTATGACCGCGCCGCTCTTCGCCGCAAGCTCAGTAAGCACTTCATGCTCTATCGTGCGGAAATCGGCCTCACTCTGCCGGGCAAAGAACTCCGCTATCGGCATACCTGTCCGCTCAGCGATGATCTCGTCGCTGTCAAAAAAAGCTTTTCCGGTTTTTTCCGCCAGAAGCCTGCCGACGCTGCTTTTGCCGCAGGACGGCATTCCGATAAGGGCGATATTGCGCTTGGAATTATATACCGCGCCGTATGCCCTCTCTATATCTGTCCGCGCCGCTTTCCTGCCGAGGAACAGCGCACTTGCATACACCGCCTGCGCCGCGAGCATATAAAGTCCCCCGTCCGCCGCAGCGCCCATTGCCTGCGCCGCAAGGACAAGATTTGTGCGCAAGGGGTTATAGACAACATCCAGCAGCGCTTCCAGAGCATCAAAGCCTTCAAGCGAGATCGCCTGCGTATCAAAGCGCGGGAACATCCCCGCAGGTGTGGTATTGAAAACAATCTGCGCATCGCAGTGCTTCTCCGCCGCTTCGGCATATGTCAGCGCACCGTCCCTGCCGCTCCGGGAGACCTTGTATATCTCCCCCGCGCCAAGCGTCTTCGCCGCGTGGAACGCGGTTTTTGATGTGCCGCCCGTGCCGAGGATAAGCACTTTTTTCCCTTTTGCGTCAACGCCTGTGCGCTGCGCAAGCGCAAGCATTCCGGGAAGGTCGGTATTATACCCGAAAAGCCGCCCGTTCCGGTTCACGACCGTATTGACCGCACCTATGCTTTCCGCACCCGGCGAAATTTTGTCAAGGTACGGCATCACCGCCTGCTTGTACGGTATTGTGACATTTATCGCGTCAAAGCTTCTGGATTTGAGAAATGCTTCCAAGTCTTCGGGAGCAAGCTCAATAAGCCTGTACTCATAATCGGCCAGCATCGCGTGTATCTCGCATGAATAGCTGTGCGTAAGGCGTTCACCTATAAGTCCGCAGCGCATCAGCCTATCCCCCTTGTAAATACATCCGTGCCGAAATGTGCGGCAAGCATGTCGCACAACACAAAGGCCGTCATACTCTCAATGACAGGGCAGACGCGCCGGAGAATACAGGCGTCATGCCTGCCGCCGACAGAGATCACGGCGTTTTCGCGGCGTATAAAATCCACCGTGTCCTGTTCAAGCGCTATGGATGCCGTAGGCCTGACGGCACATTGGAATACCAGCGGCATCGCGTTCGTGACGCCGCCGTTTATGCCGCCGCTGTTGTTGCTTGCGGAAACGACAGCGCCGTTTTCAACACGCAGAGGGTCGTTATACTCGCTCCCGCGCATATTTGCGCAGGCAAAGCCCGCGCCGAATTCTACCCCTTTTATCCCGCCTATCGAAAACAGCGCATGGCTCAAAACGCCCTCCATGCTGTCAAACCACGGCTCGCCAAGCCCCGCCGGAAGTCCCGTAACCGCAGTCTGAACCACTCCGCCGATGCTGTCGCCCATTGCTTTTGCGTCGGATATTGTCTTGAGCATCTTCTCCGCCGCCTGCTTTTCGAGAACCGGAAAATCGCTTGCGGCAAGCAGCCCGATATCCTTTTCCGGTTCGGAAAACGGCCTGTCGGCTATTTCGCCGCAGCGCAGTATATGACTTGCAAGGCGGATATTCAGCTTTTCAAGAGCCGGGATAAACACCGCGCCCGCCGCCGTTATCGGTGCCGTTATGCGGCCTGAAAAATGTCCCCCGCCGCGATAGTCCTCATAGCCATGATACTTGCAGAACGCCGCATAATCGGCATGGGATGGGCGGGCTATGCCGTATTTGTAGTCGGCAGAACGGGTATCGTCGTTTGCTATCACTATTGTAAGCGGCGTTCCGGTGGTTTTGCCGTTGAAAACGCCGCTCAGTATTTCAAAGCTGTCGCTGTCACGGCGGGCTGTCTCCGCCCCACGAGGGGTGCGGCGGGCAAGGCGGCGGGCTATCCCGTCGTGATCTGCCTCAAGCCCGGGGGCAAGGCCGTCAACGACTACGCCCGCCGCCTTGCCGTGGCTTTCGCCGAACACCGTCATTGTTATACTGCTTCCGAATGTGTTTTTCATTTTTCGTCACCGCCGTGATATGGCGTTTTTCCGCTTTGACAATCACGGCTCAGCTCCATAAGCTTGTTCAAAAATTCAATATAAAAAGGTCTGAGAGAGCTTTTTTTGATATACGTGAGATTTTTTTCCGTAAGCTCCCGTTCTCTCTGTGCGTCACGCACAGGCAGGGAGTTCTTCCGTTTATACTCTCCGATCATCGCGGATATCTCCATCCGTTTTTCAAAAAGCTCCGCCATTTGCCGGTCAATGTCATTTATTTTTTCTCTCGCCGTTTCAAGCTCGCTCATTCTTATCACTTCCCGTCAGATACAGTATAATACAAAAACTTATAGGCTGTCAAAGAATTATGCAGTGAAGCCGGACAACAGAGCACCAAGGGAGCTTGAGAGGGGCAAGACCCGCCTCAAATTGGATAAACCGCCGTCGAAAGCCTTGGGATATACCCAAGGCTTTCGATAACAGCATTTTGAACGCTTTCAAAATGCTCGGCGTATAGCGCAGGCAAACAAGTCCTTGCAGGACTTGTTCGACAAGCTTAAAGGAGCGTCAGGAATTGACGCTCCTTTAAGGCTGTCAAAGAACCAATGTTCTTTGACAAAAAGGCTGCACTGCGCTCTGTGCCTCGGTTGTTCGCTGCAGGCGAACAATTCGACACTCGCTCCGTGATTTGTGTCAGGGGATAAGGGTTATAGGCGGAATTTCAATATATCTGGCTTCTCCGCAGGTTTCGCACAGCGCCCAGCCGGGGCCTGTCAGCCACTGGTGAACATGCTTGCACACGCCGGTGCCGTGCTTGCCGGAGCACAGAGGTTTCTGGCAGTTAGTGCACTTGCCGTGCTCCCTGCCGTCGCAATTCATATGTCCGGGGGTTCCGCAGGCTCCCGCGCCGTGTCCCTCCGAGCCCTCTTCACAGTCGTAGTGACCGCAGATCATGGCATGGAGAGCGCCGGTCTGATTTTCACCGCAGTTAGGGCATGGGCAATTCGGGATAAGTCTGCCGTTTGCATCCATTTCCGTAGAAGCAGCCGCTGCTGCGACCTCGTTCCCGTCGTACCCTACAAGCGCAAATGTCGTCTCGCCCTCACCGGCGGCATGGTACTTATCGGGCGATTCGTAAAGTGCCGCTTCGGCATTGCTGCTGGTGCAGAATGTACCATCCAGCAGGGAAAGGGTCTGCTTGCCGAGGCTCACATTACCGTCGGCGTCAACAATGACCTCAAATTCATTATAATTGAAGTTGACCCAATTAACAGGAACGCCGTCCATAAGGCGATAAAACTCCGCTACCGCCTTATCCTTTACAGCGCCGCTGACGGCTTTGCCGTCGGCGTCAAACAGGGTCTTGCCGTTTCTGTCCATATGCAGGGTATACTGCGCGGCTTCCTCATTTTCGGCAAACGCGCAGAGAGAAAGACTAAGAAGCATGACAACTGTCATTATAATTGCAATAGTGCGTCTCATAGACTACCTCCAAAATATGTAAAAGGGAAAGACTTCTTACCAGAGCTGATCAATATAATAGATGCCGCAGGTCGGGCAGTATATAATGCGGAACATACCGTCCTGACTTTTTGAATACATCAGGTTAGAGGACTTGACGGTGTGCGTATGCTTGCAGACACCCACGCCGTGCTCTCCCTCGCAAATACGGCCGAGGCAGTTAGGGCATATTCCGTGATCTTTTCCGTCGCACTTGAAGTGGCCGGCAGCACCGCATGCCGCCGTGCCGTGGTCAACCTCGCCTACATCACAGGTGAAGTGGCCGCAGGAAAGCGCATGGAAACTTTCTGCCTGGTTATCGCCGCACTGCGGGCAGGGATTGACAATGATGTTTTTACCGGAGGTCATCGCGGTAACATGCGCCGTTGAAGCGGCGATCTCCGCACCGGAAGCGCCCGAAACAGTAAGCACAGCTTCACCGCTGCCACAGGGATAAAACTCATTGGGCTGCCGGAACATGACGGCCTCGGCATTGCTGCTGGTGTATACGGTGCCGTCCTTTGCCGTCAGCGTCTGTTTGCCGAAGGTAACTTTCCCGTTTTCATCGACCGTCACTTCGAACTCAGAGCTTTTAACGCCCTTGAGGTCGATCCTTCCGTCCTCAGCAAGGAGATATATCTTGTTAAAAATACTGTCGGAAACAGCGCCGTTTACCTTGTTTCCGTCCATATCCTTTACCATTCTGCCTTCCGGCGTGAATACCAGTGTAAGCTCGTCCGTGCTGTCAGCCGATGCAAACACGGCAGCGCATGACAGCATTGCAGCAACGAGCAGGAAAGCTGTAAAACGTTTCATAGCATACCTCTGAAAAATTATTTGATACTATTGTTTGATTAGCAGGTTTCAACCTTTTATATCATAACATATTCAGTTTTGCTTTTCCACAAATTTTTGTAAAAAAGTCAAAATCTTTCATCCAGTTTGTAGCTGATATCTTCCTCATAGCTCAGGCGCGGCTCACGAGCGTTGAGTATCCGCACAAGAGCCGGAATGTGCTTGAAGATCACAAGCCCCATAGAGATGAACACAAGATTTCTGATAAGGTCGTCATCCACGACAAGAAGAGCAACAAGCGCGGCAATACCCGCCCCGGCCACGGCGCCGAGCGCAAGATAGCGCGTCAGCAGCGTGACAGCAAGCGCGACCACCGCGGACGCGATTCCGGCGGCGGGGTCGGCAAACAGGCAGACAAAAGCCGCCGCAACGCTTGCATGACATCCTTTAAAATCGTAAAACAGCGGATAAAGTCTGCCTAAAATCACGCAGAAGCCGGCAAAAACCCTGCCCACCTCCGCGTGTCCGCGGAAACCGAGCAGCAGCCCGCCGATAAGGATAGGTATCACGTCCTTTACAAGCTCCACAATAAGCAGCTTTATAAACCCGCCTATACCGTATATACGGCGGAAATTTGAAAACCACACATTGCCCGTGCCGAGACTTCTCAGTCTCGTCCTGAACACATATTTTGACGCCAGGAGCATCGTGCTAAGACTCCCTATTCCGTAGGAAAGAGCCGCCGTAATGAGTAGCAAAAACCAATACAGTATCATTCCTTATCGCCTTTCTGGCGGATCGTGAGCCGTATGGGCGTACCCTCAAGGCCAAACACGGAACGTATCTGGTTTTCAAGATAGCGCTGATATGAGAAATGGAACAGCTCCGCCGTGTTGCAGAAAATAACAAAATGCGGCGGTCTGATGCCGGTTTGAGTCATGTAGTATATCTTGAGGCGGCGGCCCTTGTCCGTGGGCGGCTGCACCCTCGCCTGCGCATCGGCAAGCACATTATTGAGCATACCGGTGGTGATGCGCATACTCGACTGGTCGTTGACGTAGTTGATAAGCTCAAAAATGCGCTCAACGCGCTGACCTGTAAGAGCGGAGATAAAGAGTATTGGAGCATAGCTCATAAAGCTCAGATCGCGCATGATGTCCTTGCGCATCTTTTCCATTGTCCCCGTCTCCTTGTCTACAAGATCCCACTTGTTGACAATTACGATGCTCGCCTTGCCCGCCTCATGGGCAAGCCCCGCTATCTTGGTGTCCTGCTCGGTAACTCCGTCCCTTGCGTCTATGAGGATGAGGCAGACGTCCGCCCGCTCTATCGCCATCTGTGCGCGCATTACCGAAAACTTTTCCACACGCTCTTCCACCTTGGACTTGCGGCGGATACCGGCGGTGTCGATAAAGGTATATTTGCCGTATTTGTTTTCAAAAACGCTGTCTACCGCATCTCTGGTGGTTCCGGCGACGTCGCTGACTATCGTACGCTTTTCGCCTAAAACGCAATTGACAAGCGAGGACTTGCCGACGTTCGGCTTGCCGATAACAGCTACCTTTATCGTCTCGTCCTCCTCCTGATCCTCGGTTTCATCAGGGAAATATTTAAGGCACTCATCCAGCAGGTCCCCCGTGCCATGACCGTGAACCGCAGAAACGGGTATCGGGTCGCCAAGGCCGAGTGAATAGAACTCATACACGTTCGGATCGACCGCGCCCGTTGAGTCCGCCTTGTTTACCGCCAGCACAACAGGTTTTTTAGAACGCAGAAGCATATTCGCAACATCTTTGTCGGCGGCCGTAACGCCTGTGCGCAGGTCGGTCACAAGCACAATTACAGTGGCCGTATCAATTGCGATCTGTGCCTGCTCACGCATGAAAAGCAATATTTCGCTGTCGGTGCTCGGCTCTATTCCGCCGGTATCTACCATGTCAAATGTTCTGCCGCACCATTCGCATGGGGCATACAGCCGGTCACGGGTAACGCCGGGTGTATCCTCCACTATGGAAAGGCGCTGCCCAACAAGCCGGTTAAAAAGCATAGACTTTCCCACATTCGGTCTGCCTACTATCGCAACAAGAGGTCTTGCCATTTCGATTACCTCCTAATAATTGTCAGAATAAGGTCTGGTCAAGCTAATTTCTATTATATTTATAGTATTCCGCTTTATCTTCGTCACATTCCGGAAGCTTAACCTCCGGCAGCACTCCGGAAATCGCGTCCCAGAGCGCAAATCCGTCCTGCTCTATTGGGTATATAGGTATGCCAAGCTCGTTCGACGCCTGTACAAGCGTGATATCGTCGAGAAAATCCATCTCCTGACGGCGGAGCATATTCTGCGATATGAAAAGGCGCTGTCCAAGCTCTTTGTCTTTAAGCTGATTTATAAGATCGCCGCCCGTAACAAGCCCGGCGACATTGATGCTGTGTCCGAAAAAGTCATTCACTATCGCGCAGACTCTTCCATTGAGCGCCGGATATTTTTCCTTTGCCTTCTTCAGCAGCTTTTCAAAGAAAGGAGCCGCCGAAACACCGGTGGCTATCGAAAATGGCACTCCGTCCGGTTCATCAGAGAGTTTCAGCGCGGAAGTAAATTCCGTCTCCATAAGTCTGAACATACCTACGCCGTTTTCAAGCTGAGTATATTCCTCGTAAAACTCATCCTCCGGAATCTCTCGCTGTGCCTTGATATACAGCTCGTCACCACAGAAGAAAATGCGCGTACCGAAGCGGCTTTTACACTCATCCCCGAAGGCCGTCACCTGATCAAGCACTTCCCCGGCGCGCTCCTTTGTAAAAGGCACAAGCGGGTACAAGCCTTCTCTGAATTTCGTCATTCCCAGCGGCACTATCGACACGCTGTGAACGCCCGGGTACATGGCCGCAAGATCGTGCATAGTTCTGTCAAGCTCCGCGCCGTCGTTGATATCCGGGCAGCAGACTATCTGGCAGTTCATGACAATCCCGCTTTCAGCAAAGCGGCGCATGATGTCTATACTTTTGCCGGCGTTCGGATTTCTGAGCATTCTGCATCGAAGCTCCGGATTTGTGGTATGCACCGATACGTTTATCGGGCTTATGTGCAGGTCTATTATGCGCTGTACCTCTCTGGGCGAGAGGTTAGTAAGTGTGATGTAGTTGCCCATAAGGAAGCTGAGACGGGCGTCGTCATCCTTGAAATACATGGTTTTGCGCATGCCTTTCGGGAGCTGGTCAATAAAGCAGAAAATGCAGTTATTGGCGCAGGAACGCGGTCTGTCCATGAGATAATCCTCAAAATCTATCCCAAGGTCGCCGCCCTCTCGCTTGTGGATCTTAACGGTTTTCTCCTGCCCGTCCGGCGAACGCAGAAGCACATCGAGCAACTCATCATATGCGTAGTACTTATAGTCAAGTACGTCTATTATTTTATTGCCGTTTATCGAAACAAGCGCGTCTCCGGGGCAGGCATGGCCATGGAGAGGGCTTGTACGGTCTATTGACTTTATGATATTTTCCACGTATGCCACCTCGCCGGAGCTTCAGATAAGCAAAAGCCGAGTTTCGAGTTTTACAATCCGAAGCAAATGCCTGTGATATTAGAAAAATAAGGAGGAAAGGACGTTTCTCCTCTCCTCCCAAAGCTTTTTACTTGCTTTCTTCAACGTTTATGACCTGACGGCCATTGTACTTACCGCAGGACTTGCAAGCACGATGGGGCATGCAGAATGCGCCGCAGCTGGGGCACTTTATGATGCCGGGGACAGCGAGCTTCCATGTGGAAGAACGTCTCTTATCACGTCTCTGTCTTGATACTTTTCCTTTTGGGACTGCCATGTTGACACCTCCTGATAACAGCTGTTCTGAGCAGCTCTAATATTTATTCGCCTCACGGGGTTTTATCCAAAAGCTGCTCAAGCACAGCAAATCTTGGATCAAGTTGTTTCCTGCATCCGCAGGGACCGAGATTGAGATTTTTACCACAGCGGGAACACAAGCCCTTGCAATCCTCCCGGCACAGGAACTTCGTCTCCATGTCCAGAATAAACAGTGTGGACACTATCTCGTCCAGATCTATTCCGTCTCCATCGAGCGTAAACAGCTCCGGATTGACATCCGAACCCTCCTCGACAATGGTGGCATCAAGCTCCGTCCGCTTGAGGCTTGTAAACTCCTCTCCGCAGCGGTCGCAGATACAGCGCATCTCAGCCGTAACGGTTCCCTTAAGCCTCAAAACGCCCGCTTCGTTGAAAACCGTCCCCTCGGCATGGGGCAGAGAAATGTACCCTGCAACCGACGGGAAATCCAGACTGTCCTCGGCAAGGTCGCACTCAAACGGAACTGACGCGCCGGGAACCTCTATTATTTCTCTCAGATCAAGCAGCATACAAATACTCCTCCGCTGACATCAGCCTTAGTATTATAGATTGTTTGTCAGGGCTTGTCAACAGTATTTTTCCGTATTTACACGAATTTTTCCGTATTTTGCAAATGAAATTATTATGTAAATCCATTCACTCAGTATTTAAAGCTTTTATCATAATGTGCGTAAAATTCTTCCAGACAGATCCCCTGCTCCATTATGAACTTTGCGGCTTCTCTGCCCACATATCTGTAGTGCCACGGCTCATCCCAACCGGTAAGAAGCAGCTTTTTTGTTGGATAGCGCTTGATGAAGCCGTATTCCCAGCAATGCTCATCAAGCCACGCATAGAATTCCTGATCCATTTCTGCGTATACAAGCCTTGTACGCTCTCTGTCAAGCAGATCAACCGCAAGACCAAGCTGATGCTCACTCGACCCCGGCTTCATGACGATCTTTTCTGCCTGCTTTGCCGCCTCCTGATATATGGGGTCGGTATAGTCAACGGTTTTGCCGCCCGCCATTTCATAGGCTATCTGGCTTGCCTTAGTGTTGAACAGCTGCGATTGGAACGAATATGTTCTGTACGCGGCTGCAATATAGGGCTTGAAGCCCGCGTCTATCATCGCGTAAATCATCGCGTTAAGCTCATCCACATGATCCTTGCGGAATTTCATCCATGTCGTTGTAGCGATAGTTTCATAGTTCGACGGTTTATCCGGCTCGTCCTGACCGTAAACCGCAGCAAGAAGGTTATCTTCGTTAATAACGGAATAAATGTCCAGCGTTATATCAATATCAGGCCAGATATCCTCGGTCGGCTCGGGTGTTGCGGTAGGAGTGGGCGCGGAAAAATTCACACTGTCTGAGCTGACATATGCCCCGTCCACACCGCCGAAAATAACGTTTGTCTGTCTGTCCATGCGGGATATTACAATTGTATATAAAACGACGCTGAGCGCTGCCATGGTAATGATCCACAGGGTTTTTTTATGCATTATCCAAATCACCTTCCCTTTAAGACAGCCCGCGCAATGCATCTGCGGTGCCGTCTCAAATGACTTTATAACATATTTTTCTGTTTTTTGCAAGCAGCTTAAACATTATTCGCCATCCACGCGCCACTTTTCATTATAAAATCCGCTCTATTTGAGCGCATTCCTCCACTTGCTTCGCATTTATTCATTTTGGTCATCTGCCGTTTCAAACCAAGCCGATTAAAAAACACCGCAGCGCCCCATAGCGCGTAACTCATATTTATGGTACGCATTATGGGACATTGCGGCTTAAAATTCAATGTAGGTTCTGTTAATTTTCGTCCATAAGCTCCCGAAGCTTTCCGAGTGCTTTCTTTTCTATACGTGATACATATGAGCGGCTGATTCCGCATCTTACAGCCGCCTCCTGCTGCGTTTTCGCTTCCATGCCGTTCAATCCGTATCTCAGGCGGATTATCTCCGCCTCACGTGGCGTCAGCACCCGGTCTATACTTTCTCTCAGGCTTTTGCACAGTTCTTCGCTGCTTATTCTTTCATCAATGTCGTCCTCATAGCACACAACATCCATCACTGAAAGGCCGTTCCCCTCCCCATCCATATCAATGGTATCACTCAGGCTGACATCTCCCGCGCTCTTCTTCTGTGCCCGAAAATGCATAAGTATTTCATTCGCTATCCTCTCCTGACGGATACATAGGTTGCTCAACGGGCGGCAAATCTGCCTCTCCGTCCTCCGCAAAGAGGTACACATAGGCATTCTTGCCGTCCCAGACTACTTTTTTGACGATGGTACGAAGCAGACGTCGCTTTTCCTCCAGCGTGGCCGAATCCACTGCATTTGCGAACGACTCGATCATTTCCTGATGGAAAGCGAACTCCTGATGCAGCATCCGGCTCTGCTCGGTGAGGGCTTCCAGCTCTGAAAGCCGTGTCTGCTGGGTCTCGCTTTCTTGGTGCAGCTCGTCGATCTGCTCCATGACGTATTTGGCAGAGGTCTCGCTGGCAACGGACAGGGACTCCACCAGCCGCTTGATGCGTTCTTCCGTTTCGGCGTGCTTCTCCTTGAGCAATGCCAATTCCGCGTCATAGCCCTCCTTGTTGCCGCTGATGACCTTCTTGGTCTGCGCCAGCAGCTTGGCAAGGGTCTCCTTGTCGGCGGACAGCTTGCGGATCTCCTCGATGATCTTGGCGTCCAGCGTGTTGCCGTTGCAGTTCTTCATGCCGCAGACGGTGCCGTGGCTGCGCTCCTTGGTGGAGCACATGTAGGTGTAGATCAGCTCACCGTCCGCCGTGCGGCGGTTGGTCAGCTTCGGGCGCATATAATCGCCGCACTCACCGCATCGCAGCAGACCGGACAGCAGCGCCACGTTGCTGCGTGGTCTGCGGTAGCTCTTGGATTTGTTCACGTCCAGCATGGACTGCACCTGCACCCAGTCGCTGCCTGCGATGATGCCGGGATGCTTGCCCACTGCCACGATCCATTCCTCCATCGGGCGGATCTGGTTCGCCTTGCCGGGGCGCTGGAGGGTGCGGTTATACGCCATGATACCGTGCTCGCCGTCAAACTCCGAGCGCTCGGCAAACAGGTCAACATGGTTTTCTTTCAGATACTGATACGCCGTCTCGTCGGCAATCATATAGACTGGATTGGTCAGAATGCCCCGGATGGCGAAGCGCGTGAACTGTTTGCCGCGCTTCGTGACGCAGCGGTGTTCCAGCAGGTACTGGTCGGTCTTGCTGAGGGAGCCGGTCTCCATGAACACGGAGAAAATCGTCTTGACCAGCTGAATTTCCTCCGGAATGGGCTTCAGCTTGCAGGCTTTCTTCACCTTACCGTCCACCGTCACGCTGGACAGGCTTTCCGAGGCATAGCCCGTGGGCGTCGTGCCGCCCAGCCAGCGCCCGGTCTTGGACAGCTCGTGCATATTGTCACGAATGCGCTCAGCAATAGTCTCCCGCTCCAGCTGGGAGAACACCGACGCGATATACATCATGGCGCGGCCCATGGGCGAGGACGTGTCGAACTGCTCCCGGATGGAAATGAAGTCGATGTGCCGGTCGCCAAGGTCTTCGATAAGTTTTGCAAAGTCACCGATGTTGCGGCTGATGCGGTCAAGACGGTAGACAACAATAGCCGCAAATGCGATCTTCTGCGAGTCCTTCATCATTTTCTTGAACTGCGGGCGCTCCAGATTGCCGCCGGAAAAGCCCTCGTCCTCATACACCAGCGCGTTTTCCGCCGCCTCCTCGCCAAAGTGCATGGCAATGTACTGGCGGCACAGCTCGATCTGGTTTTCGATGCTCTCGCCCTTGCCGGTGAATTTGGATTTGCGGGAGTAGATGACGTATTGCTTCGCCTGGGGCTTGTCTTTCATTTTCATAGCAGCACCTCGCGTCATTCGTTAGGTTGATAGATATATTATAACGGATTGGAATCCGTTTGAAAAGGTACCAAGAGAAGAATCTGAAAATATTTCTGAGAAAAACGTTTTCTCCGGTTTTTGAAAAGTGTCGATTTCCATGAAAAAAGCCCCCGTTTTGCTTCTCGGATGTGTTCCATAGGAAAACACCCACGCTTGCCTGTTTGCGGCGGTCTGAGAGAAAAAAACAGAGGCTTTCGCACCCTAAATGACGCAGTTTTTGAGGGCATCGCTCATGTAAGCTGAAAATATGATTGATGAAATGAGCGATGGGTGCTATAATATGGGTAATCAAACTACGCTGTGAGGTACTCATGAAAAACAAACAGCCGCCTTTTCAAATTACGAACAAAATCATTGATGACGTTGCAGAAATTTCAGAGCTGATTGGCAGACTTTACGCTCACGATCATCTTTCCAGCAATCCCAATCTGCGCCGCACCAATCGGATTCGCACCATTCATGGTTCGCTTGCTATTGAGCAAAATACACTGAGTCTGGAACAAGTCACAGCCGTTCTGAACGGCAAACATGTTTTGGCTCCACCTAAAGATATTGCCGAAGTCAAGAATGCCTATGAGATTTACGAGCGCTTGGACGAACTTGACCCGTACTCCGTGGATAATTTGCTGACCGCTCACGGCATTATGACCCGCGGACTTGTAGAAGAATCCGGCATGTTCCGCACAAGGCCCGTTGGCGTTGTAGATCAGGAGGGACATGTCCTGCATTTTGGAACGCTGCCGCAATATGTTCCTGATTTGGTTATGGAGCTACTGGATTGGGCAAAGCACAGCGACCTGCATATGCTGATCCGAAGCTGCGTGTTCCATTACGAACTGGAACTGATCCACCCCTTTGCAGACGGCAATGGCCGTGTTGGACGGCTCTGGCATACATTGCTGCTCTCCAAATGGAATCCTGTGTTTGCATGGCTGCCGGTCGAGTCCATCATCCACGACCATCAGCAGGAATACTACGCTGCTATCAATGCCAGCAACGATGCAGGCGAGTCCACCGCGTTCATCGAATTCATGCTCTCCGCCATCAAAGCATCGCTCATTGACGCCATCCATGCGAGTGATGCAATGAGCGATGGAAAGATGAATAAGAAAGCTCTGCGCTGGCAGAAGATCGAGCAGTTCTTGCAGACGCACGAGTATATCATGAACGCCGATGTGCGGGCGTTGTGCGGGGTGTCGGCAGCAACGGCAAATCGTGTGCTGGCAAGGTTAGCATCAGATGGCAAGCTAATAAAATTCCGTGTAGGCGGACACTGGGGATATTATCTATCAAATTGAGCAGGAGGCCTGTTGTGTGAAAAAGAAGTTGTTTCCAATAGACATTGATGAATTAAAAGCAATATCCAGTAAAAATTGCTTTCACGAGAAGCGTCCTATCCGATGTACCGTAATTGTAATAGCGTTTCTCTTTTTGCTAGTGGCTTTGGCGGTCTGCTTTTTCCGTGAGGATTTGTTTACGGTAAATCAGATGACATTTTTAGGTGTCTTTGGCGCAAGCGTTATTTCACTATTCACTATTTTACTATCACTTAATCAAGAAAAGCGATCCGCATATCATACAGCACAAAGAAGCGCCTTATTATTAAGTAATATCCTTGATTCACTATATTCTCAAATTGAATGAATTAGTAATGGTTCTGTCCATCCAATAGCATATCCGTTAGACTGGATACACTATTATGAGCAGTGCTGTACCTATCTTCAGTATGACTATCTTCCTTACTTACTTCGAGAGTTTGATATTGTAGAAAAACTGAATCAGTGTATTTTGAGTAAAGATAAAACCGGTATGGAAAGACTGCTTAAATATCGAAAAGATAGCATCACCGATTGGACCCTAGACTTTTCAATCATATCCACAAAAACGAACTTGTCACTATTTGCGTCTGGCAGTAAAGAACTTGTACCGTGGAATCAGGAATCACAATATAAAAAATTTAAGAATTTTGTTATTGAAACATATGGATGTAAGATTAAAGATCTGACAACAGAGTACTTATCAAAAAATGGTGGCCACTGTGATTCCAGAGATGCAGAGTATTCTACAATGAATCAGCTTCGGAAAGAAACCGAACTGCAAAACGGTCCATACTGGCATTTTGCTGTAGATAATCGCGCTATGCTTAATGCAATATTTGGCGTCTACCTGTCCTTAAAGCCAGAAGATGATTTTTCATTATGTTGGGGCGAATTATCATTAAGGCAAAAAGACGAGTGATTTAACCTGCATTGATAGGATCAAGATTTATCATCAACAAGACGCTGCGGAGATTCTCCCGCAGCACTTAAACAGCACACTATACTCAAAAAGCATTTATACCCCATTATGCCGCGCCATTTACGGCCATAATGGGGTATAACTCATATTTACTGCCAATTCCGTTTCAGGATCTCACTTTTGAGGTACAACGTACTCTTTTCCGACGTTTTAATCGGGTGGAGCTTTCCACGCTTTGTCAGGTCAATGATGTTCTGCCGGGAGCAGCCCAAGATCTCCGCCGCTTCCGCCGCGTTGATGACTCTGTGGGCGGCAAAGTTCCGGAAGTGCTCCATTGTCAGCGGAACGCTTTTGCCGATCCGGTAGAGCATTGTATCCGAAACGGTCATGTTCACATCCCAAGCAACGCCGTATCCGCCAGTCTGCATCTGTACGTGCTGAAAATAATCCGGCTTCTTGAGAAGAATCTGAAATGCTTTCGTCTTTTCAAAGTGCTTCTGCAAATCACACTTCTTCACTGCGCCATCCCGGAAAAACACCAGTAGACAATAATTCTCCAGCGGCAGTACGTCTTCAATTCGCTTAGAGAATCGCTTCGTAATTTCTTCCGGAAGCGCCTTCTCGTCAATGGGAACGAGGTAGTAATCATCCTGCGCACACCGCCCCATCGCCAGCATCAGGAGCGCATACTCATCATACTCCTTCAAGTGATTGTCGCGCAAAATCTCTCCGATATTCTGACGATCAGGCGGAACAATCCGCTGCTCCACCCAGATTTTGCTCCAATAGGAATTGACAGTGGTCTCCCCGCGCTTCACGAAAGAATCCAGCAACAGAGGCGTCTCCCATGCGTCTGCGTTCTCAGGCAACTCAATGTAGAACCGTTTTTCCTGCTCGTAATACAGGAGGTACGCCAGATCTTTCTGCTCCTGCGCCGATTCATCTCGAATGGCAAAAATCTTCATATGCGCACCACCTTTTCCAAATCATTTCCCATATCTTCTCCTGAAGCGTCTGAGAGATCACGCCGTCCAGTCCATCCAGTAGAACCTGTCTGTCGCTCTCGTGAAGCGGCGTCAGCTCCGGCGTTTTGTCCTTCGGAATGATACGCAGATTATCCCACGTGGACTTTGAGCCAATATAGTTGTTGCATGGTTTGTCAGCCATCACATCGAATTTTGCTGCCGCAGCATCATCTGAACAGCTGCAAAGCAGCGAAAGGCCGTGGTCAAACAGGGGTGCCAGACGAACCGTCTTCTTTCGGCTGTTGCGCAGCACCTCGACATTAGCGCCGTGGCGATCCCGGTTCAGAATCAGATAATCCACGACGAGCATCTGATAAATATAGTCTTCCCAGCCCTTGCGGGTGCAAAAATCCAATGCAGATTCATCCGGCAAAGCCTCCAACTCCTTGTAAGCATCCAAGGCAATTTTTGATTCGCTCTTTGCCTTGAAATCCTCCGATGCGCAGAGATATACTTCATGCGTCTTGCCATCTACGGTCACGTCTGCGTGAATCAACTGGTACGACAAATGCGGAATTCCCAGTATCGTCAGCAGTCGGTCAACAATCAACTCGTTCACGCATTCATGCCCAATGATGCCGCGTGCTTTATCAAAATTTGAGAGCTTATAGTAAGTCTTTGTTCCGCCGAGTTCAGAGAACGCTTTCAGAAAAGAACCGGCGGTTCCGGAAGAATTGCGATAGACCGACCACGACAAATACGTCAGGTCCTGCTTTTCTTTCATTAACTGCATGTGCACCTTCACCTCAGGATCATTATATCTTTTCGCTTGTCATACGTCAAGCTGATTTTGGCGCACAACTTGTCGTATGACAAGTTTATCCGATTTTATGCTTGTATAAAACCGCCGCCCCGATTTTTCAGTCAGGACGGCGGTTTCGTTATGCAAGGTTCCTCAGATATTCTTCCACGTTCTGATATGAAATGCCATCTACCACTTGACTTTTACCGCGATAGAGGACGAATTTTCCCGTAATTGGGCCATAGCGATGCTCCGTCTGTGCGCACTTTTCCTCGTCGATCAGATGGCGATACTGCTGCGGAACGGCTTCCTCACTGTGCTTGATCTCGAAGATCCGGCAAGAACCTGCTTCCGGGTCAAACACCACCATATCAAATTCGCCCACGGGGAACTGCAGGACAAATACCTGCTTCTTGGGATTCGCCAGCTTGGTTTCCAGCAGGACGATATCCTCCAGCATCCGGCCTTTGATCTCCGTCAGAATGCGTTCCTGCACAGCGGTGCGCTCTGCCAGAGATAGCGCACTGAATGTCTCATCCAGCAGCAGACTGCGAATCAGCGCGTCCGCCTGTGCATACCGAAGACCCGGCTGCGCAATCACCGTGCGGCTGGACTTCGTGCTGACATCCGGCAGATGCAGCACATCAATCTCCCGCGTCAGATCCAGCAGATCCAGATATTCCTTGATCTCCGCCGCGTGAACATCGTCCAGTTTTACGGTCTGTTCCGCCTTATTGCGGATCTCCAGCAGCTTCCGCAGGCTATCGGTGACAGCTGTAAGGTCAACCCGGTCAAGGATGTCTGTAGGGTTCTTCCGATCCCGGCGCAGATTGCTGGCGGAAATGCCAAGGTCGTGGGACTTCCAATCCTGCGTCAGCACCTCCAGCGTGAAGCGGTGGTTGATGTCCTCCACCACGCGGTTGATGGCGCTGGTCAGTTCATTTTTGTCGTACAAGTCCCGCAGATGGCGGAAATGTCCCTCATATTGATAGCAGCGCAGAGAGTGCTGGATGTTGCGGGCAATGGCCGTATCCACATATTCATCGGCGCTTTCCTTGCTGGCGAACGTAGAGGTCTCGTTATAGTGGACGCCGCCGAGACTCATAGTGCCGCCGTAGCGGATGTACTCGTCGATGCCGTGGATGCCGAGCACGGATTCAAACTCGCGGTAGGGGATGAAGGTGGTGTGCAGCAGAATGCAGCGGTCGTAAAGCTGCTCGTCCTCGGTGAAGAGGAAGCCCAGCGAGTCCGTGCCGGAGAGCACGATCTTCATGCCGCAGGCCGCAAGCACGTCGGAAAACAGTGCCGCGCCCTCAATGAAATCCTCCATCAGCGTCACTTCATCCAGGAACACATAGCGGAAGCCTTGCGTTTCCAATGCCTTGAGGTCACGGTTCACATTTGCCAGCGTATCTTTTGCAGTAGTCTGAATGAACGCCGCTTTGGACAGTTCTGCATCGCTCATCTCCGCAAAAATCTGGCGGATCATGGTAGTTTTTCCCGTCCGACGCAGACCATAGAGAATGAACACCTTGTCCTGCGGTGCACCGTAGACAAAATCGTGCAGCTGCCGGAAGCATTCGCGCTTGCGATAGTCGCGGACAGAAGTCGCAAAGGATCGCAGCGCCTCGCCAGTGCGAATGTTGGTGGTAAAGGCAGAAGTGTCTACGGCTTTTTTGGGGGGAAACTGCTTCTTCAGCGCTTTCAACTCCCGCTCCAGTTCCTTCCGCCGCTCGATCTGAGCATGATAATTTTCCAATTCATCCGTAGGAATATACTTTTCTCGCCGCTTCTTGTTCTCCGTCCAACGGTGGTAGAAGTATTCCTTGCTGTTGACGGTTTTCTTCGTAATGGAACCGGCAGGCAAAGCAGAAATTTGCTGCTCCAGCTCCGCCGCCCGTGCCTGCATTTCGGATAACTCCATAGCGCACCTCCTGTGAGATACTATTCTATGCAGATTATACCCTATTATACCCGCAAAATCAAGGATATAATAGGGTATAATCGTTTTTCTTTGGCCGCTTAGCCACTAGTATTTTAACGATACAATATTGCTTAACTACTTGGTAATATTTTCAAGCATCAGCCTACAATTTTTACAAGTGCCGCAGCAATTTTCTCGGCGTCTTCCTTGGTATTATTCTTTCCAAGTGAAACACGAATGGTGCCTTTGGCATAATTATCGTCAAGCCTAATAGCTTGCAGGACATGAGACGTTTCGGTGTTTACGCTATCGCAGGCCGACCCGGTTGAAATGCTGATCCCCATAAGATCCATACGGTGGAGAATTGCTTCGCCGTCCTTCCCAAAAAATGACAGACTTATTAGACCAGGCAGCGTGGTTCCCCTACCATTGCGACAGTATGAAATTCCTGCACTGTTCAGCCCCGCAATCAAGGTATTCTCTAATTCTAAGATGTGTTGTTGATGCTGTTTCAGAAAATCACAGTTTTCCTTTAGTGCCGTTGCCATGCCAACAATAGACGCTACATTTTCTGTACCAGCGCGATGAGCACTTTCCTGTGCGCCACCATCCGCATATGGGAGGAGTTCTATTCCTTTTCGAATATAGAGAAAGCCAATGCCCTTTGGACCGTTAAACTTATGCGCAGAAGCTGAAAGAAAATCTACTTCCAATTCGTGGACATTAATTTCGACATGTCCAACAGCCTGAACCGCATCTGTGTGAAAAAGAGCACCATGCGCGTGAGCAGTTTTGCAAAGTTCTTGAATTGGCTGAATGCTTCCTATCTCGTTATTAGCAAACATCACCGATACCAATCGTGTTCTGTCGGTAATGTAATTCTCTAAAATCTCAGGAGTAATATAACCTTCATCTGTTGGCTCCATATAGACAACTGGATATCCTAGCCGTTCAATCGCAGCACATGAATGCAGCACAGCATGATGTTCAAAAGCGGAGGTAATCATTGCTCGTTTATCCGGATCTGAAAAAGCAGAACTTTTGATAACCCAGTTATCACTTTCGGTACCTCCAGAGGTGAAATATATCTCCTCTGGCTGAGCACCGATGCACTTTGCAATAGTAGTTCGTGCCTCTGCAAGCGCCCTCTTTGGCTTTCGTGCAAACGAATAGGGTTGAGATGCATTTCCATATTGTTCAAGAAGCCATGGTACCATCGACTCAAATACAGGAATATCTAACTTTGTAGTCGCTGCATTATCCGCATAAATTAGTCTGCCCATATTAATCCCTTACATATAGTTATATTGTATGTCTGGAATATCCTTTTTCCCCGGAACGTTAAATTCTTTCGGGTCTATAATACAGAGTTGCTTTTTAATAACGCCTCGCATCTCTTTAGCCGGTTCCAAACAATATTTAATGAACTCGTCGGCTGGTATGTCATCCTTGCATGTTGCATTAGGGTATAGTAGCTTAACGAATGCTGTACAAAGCCTTTTAATTGCCGTGAGGTCGCGCTTATCAGGTTTTGCTGGAACTGCCAAACATTCATCTACTATTGTAGTATAGGTTAAATCGTCGCGGAGAAGATGGAGCACCTCAGCAAAATATTCTGTGTTGAGTGCCCAACCATTTGCTACAAGTCCCTGATGCATTCTTGGAATCTTCCAGCCAGGGATAAAGCCATGAAAACGGTCAAGTGAGGCAGATTCACTAAAAACGCTACTTACCTCTTCCATCATATTCTCATTAACATTGAACCGGCTGGCGTTGATGTTGCCAAGGACAATTACCCCGGCATCGGCAACGACCTGAGCATCAAATCCTTGAACTTCGCCGAATTCCATATAATCCTTCAGTGCCGTCTGAATCTGGCTAGGCTTATCAAAGGTCATGGATTGTATTTCATCAAAACCAACAAAGTCAAACCGGGTCAGTAATCCACCAGTTTTTTTCTGGTTATCATAAATAAGAGAAGCTCTTGAAACTGTTCCACCTGAAATTAGCCAACCACGCTTACTGATTTTTTGATAAACATAGCTTTTTCCCGTACCTTTCGGGGCGAGTTCCATCAGGTTTAGACGTTTCTCAACAAAAGGAAGAAGTCTGCGAAGAACATACAGTTTTTGCTGTTCTGAATCGTATCCAGCGGGATTATAGTCAGCAGCGGAGATTAACACATCAATCCATTCTTCGATGGAAAATGCTCGTCTGGCCTCTTTATAAAATTCCAGGTCTACAGTGTACGGGCAAAATGGTCTGTACTCAATGAGTTTAATGATGCCTTTTCCTTGACGCGAGGAATAATCTTTGCCCCAAATCAGCTCAACAATACCCCAGTTTTCACTTTCTTTGAGGAGTGTCTCCTTCCATCGTGAGACGACATCATTTGCCACCTCTCCAGATGCGCCGGAACGTGAACCGCCAAAATCAGGAAGCTCGAACAAGGTCTTCCCGGTCTTAATATCGACATTTACACGGATTCTAGCCAGAAATCGAACGGTTTCTCCGTTCACCATCTCAAATTTAAATTGCTCAAAATCCTCACGACTCGGAATATACTGGCGGATATATCTAAGTACGCTGTCGTAGTCAATGATTCCGTCGTCATCCGAAAATTTCATTACAAGCCAGTCACGCATATATGAAGGCAGGCTTAAATTGGAAAAGAACTCTGTCCTTTCTGGATTTTTCAGTACCACCATGTCGGAAAAAACATCGCGTACTTTATCTTCCAGCATATTGGTTCCTCCTCCCATCACAGGAATAGTGTACATCCCTGTTCCTTAAATTCTTGGATTTTAATTTCGAGGTCATTTTTTGTACACTCCAAGTACCCTGCCAAGCAATCTATGCAATAATAATCTTCTGTGTCTGTACCAAGTAGTTTTTTACACAAAGCAACCTCATCTTTTTTAAGTGCTTTTTCGCACTCACAGCATTCTATTTTTCTTCTCATAGCCTCATCCCACCAAACGGGTCATCGTTTTTACTGATGCCTTGAGCCTTAACCTTAAGAGTTACATTGGGAAGAAGCCGCCCGTTAGCTATTACCGAGAGGGTAATGTCATCAGTAATAACACCGTCCAAAATGACAAGCCATGACCCATCCGCATTCATCGTACAGGTGGCTTCCTTGTTATCATAAATAACTTCCAGCGTTGATATAGGGCGGCTGAATTGCAGAGATTTTTCTACATGCCCATTTTTCTTTGTAACAAACAGGCCGCCTTTTGGCTTGCATGTTACAGGAGGAAGAGGCTGCTTCCTCCTGATTACTATAACGGACACGAGCCTTTCTTCCGCTGTATTTCCTCCGTGGATTTCCCCAACAACATCATGTTCATCCGTGTTTCCCCCAGCTGCATTGCCGCTTACCGAGAAATGCTGGTAGTTATCCATAACTAGATAGCGCTTGCCATTTGAAGTAACTAAAGCCGTATTTGGCAAAGCAATGACATCTCCGGCATTATCATCGAGCTCGCAAAACCTTCCAAAGCTACGAACTGTTGATTTTTTCGGAGCAGAAATTGGGACAACATTTTCCTGATGAAATGCAAGTGCCGCAAAACGACTGCTTCCGTGGTCCCCAGTCACAAACACATACTCGTGGCTCTCCAAGAGCTCTTCAACCTTTTTAGCCGCATCAGAAAACACGGAGAGCTGATGGACAATGCAGGAGTAGTAGCTTTTGTCATCTGGCATTCCCTTATGTGAGAAGGAATCAAGTCTATTCCACTTAATGGTCATGGGGTCGTGTTCGTCCCATTGGCGATTGTATTCTGTCTCTGTAGGCAGGAGTGCAGTGGCTAGTTTTACGGATTCCGGAACAATGCCCCGTACTTTTAGCTCGTATAGGAACAAGGGCGTATATTCACTTCCAAACCCGTCAATCCAAAATGACACGCAGTCTTGCCCCTGCAGCTTATGTATGAGCTTGTACCGAGCATCAAATCGGTCAAAAGTCATTTGGACTGGATAGTCGCCCGGATATCGATTGATGATTTTGTTTTTACGATACCATGTCATATACTCATCTACGACATCATCACAACCCATTTCATCCTTCATATACGATGCCAAAGATGGATAATCACGGTCTAATAAGGTAGTAGCTATCGTGCTCGGTTCAGCACCACCACGAAGCATATTACTGATAACCTTGACGGCATATGTCTTTTCTTCGTGAGTCTGATATGTAAGGAGCTTCAGTTTTGTCTCGTCCAACGGCAGCTTATCCAAGAGCGCAAAATACGAGTCATCAAAGGAATGAAACGACAAGGCCCGAACAGCAGCCATCCGCTCCTCAATCCAGCGGTCGCTTCTGTTTGAGATGAGCAAAATCTCATCCCGAATCTTCTCCGGAATTTCAGAAGCACATGATGCCTTTTTGCAGGCATAACTATAGTACTCATCGGTCGGATATACTCTATACCAGAGCCAAACAAGATTCTTCTGAAAATCGTTTAGAGTTTCCCATCTTGCTGCAACAGATACAAAGTCAAACTCATTGACATTCAATACGTCGAGTACGACTTTATCAAACGATGCCGTCTTTGCCGCATATTGTGAGGTGCAATTAACGACTCGACTCCAGAAGTCATTACTTTGCCATTTCTCAATAAGTAAATGGCCGTCTACCAGAATATCCATCAAATATCTGAATGGACTGTCAATAGGCTTAATGTTTACTGTGCCATAGGCTGTTTCGACATTTCCATACTGCATAGTCACGACAGAGCAGGGCACATTTCTTTTAAGAATTATCTGCCAGTCTCGGAACCACGAGGTCAAATTATCTGCATCTGGATTAATGGCTTCCTTGAATTTTGGGGAATACACAGATACGGTATAGTTTTCAATTGATGGCGCAGAGTCGAGCGCCCAGACATAACTTTCTTGGCGCTCATCAATTGCTCCGATAATCCGGTCAAAGATATCTCTACAATTAAATACCGGAATGACGACTCTGGTTCTGGCCGCTTCCGGCTGTTGCGTTTCCCAAAATGCTCTGAACTGGCGACGGTCGGGATTTAACTCACGCTTCGTGCACATACGTAGGTATTCACCAACGGAGAGCAGCAAAACCTGCTGTCCCTCGCACTCCTTCAATTTGTTCTTAATCTGGTCAAATTGAGGGACAGTATCTGGTGCACGACAAAAATCGGCCACATTCATCGTGACATCGCAGATACCCTTCAACTGATGTTCAAGCGCAAAATAATCGTCAAGATTCTCGACGAAAATAATCCGTGCAGGGTACCGGGAGCCAAAGCCACGTTCCTGGCTGAGCTTTTCCTTGATTTCAGCAATTGTCACGGTTTAGCCTCCTCACTTAATAAAACAGCGTATAAAGGTCGGGATTCTCGTCAAGGAGCTGTACGACCTTGTCTCTCAGTTGAGCTTCTGGCATAGATTTTACTTTCTTCTTTGCCTCTCCGCAGAATTTATCGCGCAAGAAAGCATCAACGCTCTTTCTGATTTCCCCTACCTTATTGGCCCAGGAATATACATCGGCGGTCAGCTTGTTGTTGGTTTTCAGCCGAGAAACCAGAACCTGTCCGTATGATTCAAAGGCGTTTCGATAGCTTTCGCCAATCTGGGAGATAAAGCAATTTTCGATGAACGTTCTATCTTTTAAGTAACTGACGGTATGTGCCTCAAAGAACTGCGTGGCATTATGGAGAGCAGTATTGTCCGCAATTTTACCATCCTGCACCGTCTTCAAAACCGTGATATGTGGAAGAGCCTCATCTCCAACCACCCATTGGATAGGCACTGCATAGTTTGCACACCAAAGGGTAATGGAGTCAAAACCACTCTGCTCTTTCCAGAGTTCCTGAATACGGACTTTGTTTCTGTTATAGGCCACCTTGTTAAGCTGAGCTTCAATGCGAGTATCGAAATCCGCGGCCGGAGAATTGTAACTCACAGCCTTAAGTGACTTATAAATGCTGTCCAGTTCTTCGTCTGTGCAATTGTGCCCATGAGATTCCATGTAATGCTGTAGAATTGGTTTCGAGGACGAAACGAACCCCCACACCTTCTGCGCATCGGTTCTCAAAAGCCCGGTGTAGTTTTCTCTGTCTGCGAGTTCGATCTTCGACCATTGCGTAGTAGAAATATTCCTCATCGCCTTCAGCGCAGGGATCCAAGTATAGTCCAGCTTCTCAATGACGGTACCAGGAACCTTCATATGGTCAAAAGCGTTTGCAATATCGTCGCTGAGGAGCTTAAGGTTCTTCCGCTGAACATTCAGCGCATCGTTCAAAACGGCAACCGCGCGGTACTCAATACAAAGCGCCGAGAGCTTTTCCTCGACTTGAGCCTCTGTCCAAGTGGAAATCTGCCCCTGCATCATCTGGTGTATGGCGTCAAACAGGTCGTGGCTTGTAAGGCCAATGGTCTTTTGTAACTCTGGAAGCTCAGCGCACTTCTGAGAAATGAACGAACTGAAAGCATCATAAACTGTATTCTGGTCAAAGTAGAGATTTGCAAGCGCTTTCCGAACGGTCCCGTGACCGGTGAATCTTACAGTGATATTACCCATAACCTGTTCTTGGTCACCATTCTCAGATAGAAAATCACAGAACAGATCGATAATTTCATCTGCCGCTTGTTTTGCAGCTGCACCGCCAAATTTCTCCTCCGGAGCGTATTTCAGCACCCAAAACGGAGCACCAGCCTTTTCTGTGCATTGCTTGGACATGTATTTCCGAGCTTCAGTTTCATTGACCGCCTCATTGTCCTGAATCTGGAAGACCTTCTGCACATAGGGTTTAAATTTCTGCCATACTTCGGAGCCGGGAGAAAGGTAATTATTGATGACTTCCTCTTTGCAGAGGCTGGTAATCATCGTTGCAAGCGTTTGGTCGGTCAACGGCCATGGATTATTATCTCCCTTGTTCCAACTAAACTCACTATTAACATAGTAACGCAGTAAAAAGCCGAGGATATATCCGCAAGCCATACAGTTATAATAACCATACGGGGCATCCTGAAGCTCCTGCCAAAGAGCATCAAGTTTAATCTGTGTTCCTTGAGAAAACCGCTGTAATATAAAGCTTGAAATCTTAGCAATCGCAGCAGTACCGTCGTTTCCTTTGCTCTGCGACAATGCCTCAAGCCCCTCAACATCCCACACTCCAGCCTGCTTCAATCCGTTGACAATATTGCCGACCTGGGCGTTAGGCGTGGATTTCTGAACGCCTGCTAAAACTGTGCTCTGCTGAATTTTCTTGAAGGCAGTATTCGTTGAAACAACTAGCTCAGGAGCCGCTGTAAAGATGGAACCGAAGATAATGTTCTTCTCTAGCTTTGCGGCAAAATAAGAAGTGCCGTATTCCGACGGATATACTTTGTCTCCGCAGACGACCATAAGCTGGTCGTCCATCGCAGGAGCAGACCACTCCTCAATAATGCTACTTGCCTCATCAGAATACCGATCAGCATCACCGCTTTTACCTTCCTCTCTAGCAAGCTCGGAATGCGTCATAGCATTATACCATCTATCCAGATGCTCGTCAGTCAGTGGCGATCTCAGAAGGTAGATGGCCATGCGACCCGTTTCGTCCTGCGCAGCAAGAGCCTTTATCTTCTCCTGCATTGCCACAAACTGGCTGGATTTGGAAATTGCTACAACAAGAATTCCAAACTTATACGGACACTTTTTTAGCTCCGTTTGAACCTCCCCAAAACGAGCATTCATTGACGTCGTTCCAGAATCACAGGCCGCAATAAACATTCTGCCATAGGACGCGCTTGTCTTATCCCAGATTTTTGCTTCCATGGACTTGGCAAAGTAACCGTTTTTCTTGAACAATTCGTTACGGGTATACTTCTTGACAAGCATCTCTTTACGGACATCAAATACATCTGCATTTCCGGTATACGGAATTTGCAGTCGCATATCCCCATTGGTCATCGCATCAAGACGGAGAACACCAATCTGCTCAAGGTCGGCCAGATACAATTCTACATCCTCTTTTGTCAGCTGTCCGGCAAAGCACTTATACAGGGTACTTCTTGTGGCAGACACCTTGCGCTGAGTAGCCTGACTGTAGAGATTGCTAACTGTTCCGGAGGACATGACCGCAATCAGCAACATGGCTGCTTTGAACACATGCATGTGATAGTCGTCTGCGATGTATTCACGCTTTGTCATATAATGTTGGTAGGCGCTCTTGGCTTCTGTAGAAAAGCTACGAACATCACTCTCCCTGGTAAAGAAATAGTCCCATAGGAAGTCCGGGGTCAACCACCGCCAATCGTCTGGGCCGAAATTGTTAATGTAATAGATAAAGCCGACGTTCTCTTCTAACTCTTTAGTGTCCTTCATAAAGCGAAAGAGAGTACGTTGGGACGCTCCGAAATTCTGGGCAACAATTGCAAGGAGCGAAAGTGTCATCGGATGAAGCGGGCAAAGCTGCCGAAGACGTTCTTTTTTGCTGCTCATGTCCAGATTGTCGAAGTCAGCGATGTTTTTGCTGATGGATTTCATCAGCTTATTTTTTTCCGCATTCCACTGTTCTTCCATTCCCGCACGAGTGAGAATGGAGCTTCCAATTAACTCATAGGCCGCGCTTTCACTGACATGAAATGAAAGGTCGTGGAACCGATGAACTATTCTGGCATAGATTTCCTCGCCGATTTGATTGATCCAGTCTTTCGCGTCATGGACGATGAGGAACATAAAAAACGGCTGCTCTTTGCTGAATTCGGAGAGTGGCTGAAGAATATCGTCTGCTGGATTGTTGCGTAGATAGGAGGTAAATTCATCCCAAATAAAAATAATACCTGTTTCCTGAAGGCCAATGTCACTAAGTTAAGAAAGGCTGGGTCTCGCAGAAATGCGGGGCCCAGTTTT
>CAVENX010000010.1:0-5464 GCA_963617275.1 bacterium | reverse complement strand
CTTGCATGTGTTAGGCACGCCGCCAGCGTTCATCCTGAGCCAGGATCAAACTCTCAATAAATTGTATTTAATCATCCGTTTCCGGATGCTTAACTCAATCTATTCAAGCTTATCTGCTCTCAATAGAAATTTTCGTTTTAAGTGTCTCTCAACACTTGAACCCTTTTCTGGTGCTTATTTTGCTTAAGCTTTTTCTTACATTGTTCAATTTTCAAGGTACATCTCTCGCTCCCGTCTTTCAACGACAGCTTGATTAGTATAA
The DNA here is from genome assembly GCA_963617275.1 of bacterium. Classification (GTDB taxonomy): domain Bacteria; phylum Bacillota; class Clostridia; order Oscillospirales; family Oscillospiraceae; genus Limivicinus. The sequence continues at coordinate 5,202 of CAVENX010000010.1, read as the reverse complement.
CTCTCGGAGAAGCATTTGTCAAGAGTTTTTTCTGATTTTTTGAAATCTTTTGAAACTCTTTTTTACTCTTTTGCGCTGCCCCTTAAGTCAGCTTGCCTAAGATACCACCATAAAAGGCGTTTGTCAACACTTTTTTTGCATTTTTTCGACTGTTTTTTCAGATTAATTTGTAATTATTTTTTTACGACTACATATTGCGCCGCTAACGGTACATAATACCCAATATGTATAATTTTTCATCTGACGACAACAGAACATACGCATCGCCCCCGCAGTTCGGCCGCAGCCCGATTTTGTCTTCACGGTACCTGCGCGAGGTTTTTTCGGGCTGCGCCGACTTTGAGGAACGCACCGTCTCCCTTGGACTTGAGGGTCATGTGAGCCTGTCGCTCCTATGGCTGGACGGCATTGTTTCCGGCGCGGACATTTCGGAGTGCATCATAAAGCCGCTGACCGAATATTTCAGGTACGGGTCATGCGCCGATGAGGAGAGCGCATACGGCGTCATACTCGGCGGCGGGGTATACAGCCGTTCCGTCTCCGAGCGTACGGACGCCGCCGAGGTCGTCTCCGATATCACGCACGGCTCATGCGCGGTCATTTTCGACACGCTCTCCCTTGCTCTGTGCTTTGAAGTCAGGACAAGCCAGAACCGCTCCGTATCCGAGCCGACGCTTGAAAAGTCGCTCAAGGGCGGCAAGGACTCCTTTGTCGAGGCGCTGCGCACCAACACCTCGCTTGTGCGCAGAAGGCTCTGCACGCCGCAGCTCAAGACCATAGAAAGCACTATCGGGCGCAGGAGCCGCACAAAGGTGAGCATCATGTTCCTTGACGGGATCGCCGCGCCGGAGACGGTGGAGGAGCTTGTAAGGCGTCTCGACCGGGTGGATATCGACGCTGTGCTGGCGACGGGCATTATCGAAGAGGCGGTGTGCGACTGCCCAAACTCGCCCTTTCCGCAGTTCGTGCACACGGAACGCCCCGACCGATTTGCCATGCACCTGGCGGACGGACGCGTGGGGCTGCTGATAGACGGCATCCCGGTGGGGCTTATCACGCCCGTTACCTTCGCGGAGTTCATGAAGGTAACGGGAGACAGCAGCATGCATTACATTATTGCGGGCGGGCTTACCGTACTGCGCTATATTGCGATGCTGATAGGGCTGCTGCTGCCCGCGTTTTATGTGGCGATCGCAATGTATCACCAGGAAATGATACCGACAAAGCTGCTGCTTTCCATAATAGAAGCTAAACGCGGCGTACCGTTTTCGACGGCACTTGAGATAATAGGTATGATGATAGCGTTTTCGTTTTTGCAGGAGGCCGGACTGCGCCTGCCTGATCCGATTGGCGACACGGTGTCGATAATCGGGGCGCTCATCGTAGGGCAGTCGGCGGTAGACGCAAGCCTCGTATCGCCGATTGCGATCATCGTCGTGGCGGTATCGGGCATTGCCTGCTACACCCTCCCGAGTCAGGATATGGGCTACGCGCTGCGCGCCTGCCGGATACTGCTGCTGCTTGCGGCGATATTCACAGGGCTTTTCGGCATCGCGGCGGCGTGCTGCCTTGTCTTCCTGCATCTTGCGCGGATAGACTGCTTCGGCGTGGACTACACCGCGCCGCTGAGCGACGGCAGGGCGTTCGGTCTGTTCAGGCTTCTTGTCAGCGTTCCGAAAAAGAGCGTAAAATACCGCGACCCACTGCTGAAAACGCCGAACAAAAGGAGGCAGGCATGAAAAAGGTATTGTGCTTTGTTCTGTGTGTTCCGGCGCTTTTCCTCGGCGGCTGCACGGGAATATATGAAAATTTCAGAGAGATAGAGCGCCTTACCGTTGTTGACACGATGGGTATCGACCGCATCCCCGGCGGGGTGAGCCTGTGCTTCGCCGCGTCCTCCCGCTCCGACGAGGGCGGCGCTCCGGTTTTCTCCGGAAACGGCGACAGCATCGAGACCGCAATCGACAATATACGCAGGCGCTCCGGCGACAGGGAGCTTTTCTGTCATCAGACGCAGTATATTATAATAGGAGAGAGTTCCGCAAAAGCCGGCATCGGCGACTATCTCGCGTTTGTCGGGCGCTCACCGCTCATACGCATAGACACGCCTCTGTACATTGTGCGCGGGGACGGTGCAAAGACGCTCATTGAGGAGTGCGGCGGAGGGCAGGCCGGCATAAGCGAAGTGATGGCCGGCATCGTGCAGAGCAGCGAGCAGCGCGGCGACTGCGCAGTGACGACCGTGGCCGAGGTCATGCGCAACATTCTGAGCCGCGGCAGCGCCCTTGTGAGCGCGCTGGAGCTTACCGCCCCTTCCGACGCTGCGAACGGGAAAACGGCGGTCTCCGGCGGCTACGCGATAATCAAAGGCGGGAAGCTCTCCGGCTTCCTCTCGCAGGAGCAGGCGATCGGCGTGGGCTTTCTCACGGGCGACAGCGGCGTTTGCAGCATCACCGTGGACGATGGCCGCGGCGGCAAAGCCGTGCTCGACATAACCGGCGGCAGCACAAAGGTCACACCCGTCTGGGGCGAGGACGGCTCGATAGTGCGCGTGAACATCTCCGCCTCCGTCAAGGCGACCGTAAGCGAGATCTCCGCCGGGGCGGATCTTGACAATGCCGCATACGCCCAGCAGCTAACCGGCCGTCTTGAGGGAAGCGTTTCGGAAATGATCAATTCCGTGCTTCGCCTGTCCGCCTCCCTCGGCGCGGACTTTCTCGGTCTCGGCGAACGCGTCGAACGCTTTGACCCAGAAAGATACCGCCTGCTTGACCGGCCGTTCGGGGAGCTTCTTCCCGCGCTTGAGGTGCAGCTGAGCGTAAGCGGAACGATAAACCACGCGAATGATCTTGAAGGCGGCGTTTTGCAGGGGAACGGGAGGGACGCATGAACAGGGATTATTCATACAACCGGCTTCAGCTGCTCTACGCCTGTCTTGTAATACTTCTCTCTCCGGCGCTGCGGCTCGTGCCGGTGCGCTCGGCGGAGCTTGCGGGTAGGAGCGCATGGCTTGCGGTGCCCGCCGCGCTGCCGCTGCTGCTTATATACGCGCTTTTTCTGTGCCGGTTCACCGAAAGCCGCGGCGTCGGAGAGGGTGCGGACGCGATAGTGCGCCGCTGTCTGGGCAGCCGCCCGGGCAACGCCGTGCTGCTTGTGACGGCGCTGTGGTTGATGGTATACTGTGCTTTCATCCTCCGTTCCGGTGCGGAGAGGATGATAACAACGATCTACAACGACGCCTCGCCCGCCGTATTCGTCGTGACGATGGCGGTTCTGGCTCTGGCGGCAGCGCTGTCGTCGGAGCAGGCGATAATGCGCACCGCAAAGCTCGTCGTGCCGCTGATGATGATGGTACTGCTGCTGGTGCTCGTCTCCGCGGTGCAGGATATAAAGAGCGAAAACCTTCTGCCGCTGACCTCCTTCGAGGTGCTCTGCTCACTCAAGGGTGCGGCGGCCACCGTGGACGTGACTGTGCTGCCGATGTATCTGACGCTGTTTCTGGGCGGCGAAAGGAGCGACCCTGACGGGCATTTCCGCTCGTACGCCATATGGCTCGCCGGAATAACGCTGCTGCTTTTCACAATGGAGCTGTGCGTTGTCGGCTCGTTCGGCGCAGCGCTCACCGCAGAGCTTTCCCATCCTTTTTTCGCGCTGGTGAGAACTCTTGTTCTGTTTCGCTCGCTGGAGCGGATAGAGGCGTTGGTCGTATCGCTATGGGTGTTTTCCGACTTTATCCTTGTGGCGGTGTGCATCTCCGCCGCGCAGAGGATACTGCGCGGCTGCATGGGCAAGCGCTGCAATTACGCAGGCGAAAAGATGCTCGACATGAGGAACGACCGCTGGGTCATCTGGCTGTGCTGTGCCTTCGCGGCAGTGTTCGCCCTTGTCTTCGCCCCCGATCTTGAAAGCATGGAGCTGTGGTCGGAGACGATAATCCCGTACGCTAACCTGATCTTCGCCTTCGTGCTTCTCCCCGCCGTATATATTATAGGAAAGGCGCGCAGGAAAATATAAAGTCAGCCTGTCAAAAAATTCCTGTAAGGACTTTTTGACAGGCTCACAGCTTGTCCAAGAAGCAAGCTGACTGCCGCAGCCTGACGGCTGCGGCAGCTTTAGTTTTTATGTTTTATACCGTTATCCGAGATTTCCCGTGGCGTACATCACGGCGGTCAGTGCTACTACGGGAGCCGTCTCACAGCGCAGGATGCGCTCTCCCATCGAGCAGATATGCAGTCCCACTGCCTTTGCAAGATCGACCTCGAACTGGGCAAAGCCGCCCTCGGGTCCCGTGATTATCGCGGCGGATTCAATGCCGCGGTTCGCGTCAAGCACCTTGTCCATGCTCTCCCGCTCACCGGTTTCGTACATAAACATCGCAAGCTCCTTATGAACGGCGATGTCAAACACCTCTCCCAGATCGTCCGCCCAGCTCACTCTGGGGATTATCCCCCGTCCGGACTGCTTGGCGGCTTCCTCGGAAATGCGGTTCCAGCGTTCGAGCTTCCTGTCTTCCTTGTCCTTTCTGTTTTTGGCGACGCATCTGTCCGCCTCAAAAAAGACTATCTCATACGCACCCGCTTCGACGCATTTCTGTATGATATAATCGGTCTTATCGCCTTTCGGCAGACCGCACATGACCGTGACCTTCACGTCCGGCTCCGCCGGGCATCTGACGACCTCGACGACCTCCGCTTCCGCCTGTTCCTTGTCCGCCTTCACAAGGCGGCACTTATAGTCGGTGCCCTGACCGTCGCAGATTATCATGTCCTCGCCCGGACGCATACGCAAGACCTGAATATGCTGGGCGTCTCTGCCGCGCATGATCGCCATTCCGCCCATGATATTTGTCCCAGCCATGAAAAATCTCGGCATCTTCCCATCCTCCGGAATTGTTTTTTCTTATTATCGCATACTTTTTCACGCATTGCAAGCGGAAGCGATATGATAGATACGGGAGGTGCATACGCTTTGAGTAATGATGAGATACGCGCCGCACTGCTCAATTTCTCCACCGTGTGGGCGAGGGTTTCCGGCCGTGCAAAGCTGCCCGGCGCGCTTGTGCTTATGCCGGGGAAAACCGGCGCACGCTGTCTGTACCGACGCTGACGCAGCTTGTCAAAGAAGCAAGCTTCTTTGACAAAAAGGCTGCACTGCGCTCTGCGCCTCGGTTGTTCGCCGCAGGCGAACAATTCGACACTCGCT
>CAVENX010000009.1:0-2599 GCA_963617275.1 bacterium | reverse complement strand
CCGCCTTGAGCTCATCTCCGCTGAGTTCGGCAAAATCATTGTCTGCCAGATACTTAAGCTTAAGCTCGTTCGGCGTACCGACAAGACCGGAGGTATATGCCGGAGAAACGACAGGATCCGCAAGCTCCCATATCTTCCCCACCGGGTCTTTGAATGCACCGTCGCCGTAGACCATGACCTCAACATGTTTTCCGGTAAGCTCAAGCATTTTTGCCTGAATAGCCTCAACAAGCGGCTGGCAGTCTCTCGGGAAAAGCTTGACCTTATCGTCCGTCGCTTTATTGGTTCCCAGCAGGCCGTATTCTTCGTTATAACCGCTTCCATTGACCGATGCGGTAAGAATGTCATCAAGACCGAAAACGCGCTCGGCGCCTGCGGCTTTCAGTATGCGCTTTGTGCGGGCGCGGGTATGAATGTCACAGCAGATAACGTTTTTCGTGTAATCAAGTATTGCCTTGGCGTCGTTTGCAAAAACCACCTCTACCTCAGCGCCGCATTCCTTAATAAGCTCGGAATAAAATTCAATATAGTCCACACCGGTAAAGCGGTGCTTCTTATATCCGAACAGCTCACGGTACTTTTCAAGGCTGAGAATATCACGGTAAGGATCCACGCCTTTTTCGTCCAGCTCATCTATATCAACAAGGTGATTGCCGACCTCGTCAGACGGATATGAAAGCATAAGCACGATTTTCTTTGCACCCTTTGCTATGCCGCGAAGGCATACGGAAAAACGGTTGCGGCTCAGAATCGGGAAAATGACACCTACTGTCCCGCCGCCGAGCTTGATGCGGACATCCTCCGCAATGTCGTTTACATCCGCATAATTTCCCTGCGCTCTCGCAACGATTGCCTCCGTCATCGCCAGAACATCTCTGTCCCTGACCTGAAGCTCACCGTTGGCTGCTGCCTGCATTACAGAGTCGGTGACGATTTTGACCAGATCATCGCCTTCTCTTATAATCGGAGCACGAAGTCCTCTTGAACAAGTGCCTACTACGCGGCTCATTAAAACACCTCTTTAAACTGATTTGCTGCAAATCAACGCAACATGTTGATTTTACTACAACAGATTTAGCTTGTAAATTGTTTTTTTCTAAAAAACAATTCATTTTTCGGAATTTCTCATTTGTCTGCCCATATTTTTTTCTATACATTTCAATATAGTTGTGCTAATATAGAAAGAACTTTAATTCGGAGATGGTTTTATGTTGGATTTTGAAATGATACACAGCGCGCAAAAGACGCTTAAAGGGGTCGCACGCTACACTCCGCTTACTCAGGCAAAAAATCTTGGGCGCAATATTTTCATCAAATCGGAAAATTTACAGCTTACCGGCGCTTTCAAGCTGAGAGGGGCGTACAACAAGCTCTCTTCGCTGTCTGAGGATGAGCGCAAAAAAGGCGTGATCGCCTGCTCTGCCGGCAATCACGCGCAGGGTATCGCTTTATCTGCCTCAATGCTCGGCATTAAATCCATTATCTGTATGCCGGCTGGGGCGCCCATAAGCAAAGTGGAAGCCACAAGGAACTACGGTGCTGAGGTTGTGCTCGTCCCCGGCGTTTATGACGATGCCGCCGCAGAGGCGGAACGCATGGTAAAGGAGCACGGATATACTTTCGCACACCCGTTCAACGACGAATATGTTATGGCGGGTCAGGGCACGATAGGTCTTGAAATACTTGAGCAGCTTCCGGATGTAGAGCAGGTCGTCGTCTCTATCGGAGGAGGCGGGCTTATAAGCGGTGTGGGCTGTGCAATAAAAAGTCTTAAGCCGGAATGCAAAGTTATCGGCGTTCAGGCAGCAGGCGCAGCGTCAATGTACGTGTCAATGCATGAGGGTAAGCCGGTCACATTGCCCTCGGTTTCGACAATTGCGGACGGGATCGCTGTCAAATGTCCGGGAAGTCTCACGTTTGATTACTGCAAGAAGTATGTTGATGAAATCGTCACCGTCAAGGAAGACGAAATCGCAACCGCGATACTCGCTCTCATGGAAGATCAGAAAACCGTTGCGGAGGGCGCAGGTGCAGCGGCAGTCGCCGCTGTACTGTTCGGTAAGGTAAACGTTTCCGAGAAGAAAACGGTCTGTATCGTCTCCGGCGGCAACATTGACGTAACCACCATTTCACGTGTCCTTACAAAAGGTCTTACAAAAACCGGCCGCATCACAGAGATAACGACAAAGATAGCGGATAAACCCGGCAGTCTTATAAGCCTGCTGCAAGTTGTCGCAAAAACAGGCGCGAATATAATAAACATCAACCACTCCCGCGAAGACAAGGAATCAGACATAGTTGCCTGTATAGTAACAATGGTGCTTGAGACGAGGAACTTGCAGCATGTGGACGATATAGAGCGGGAGTTGATTTCTGCGGGTTATCCCCTTTTATAAATTCAAAAAGAGCTATATAGAACTTTGATGCCGTCGGCCGGTAAGGCAGGCTGCATTATTTTTCAGCTTGACATCAGCAAAGGCCGCAGGCAGTCTCACCAAGTGAGACTGCCTGCACAGCTTGTCAAAAAAGCCCTTACAGGACTTTTTTGACCGCCTGCACTGAGCCAATATTTTTACAAAGCAGTTCCGCACAGCAACTC
>CAVENX010000008.1:0-12756 GCA_963617275.1 bacterium | reverse complement strand
ATGAGCGAACTGCCATGTGGCATACGCAGAATTTTTATAAGAGCTGCCGCCTCCGTACTCCTGTTTCATCTGCTGTTTCATTTCATCCTTAGAGCTGAATACTCCAAGATCTCCAATCTCGCCCCAGCCCAGCAGCATATAGCCGTTCTTATAGCACTCTTCCCATTTATCAGCGTTTTGTCCGGGAGCATAAATCCAGTAATGAACGATATCGACATCACTATCTGCAAGAGCATCGCTATCATCCGCTTTCTTACTTTTTGCATCAGAAACACCTTTTTTGAAAATAGCAGATGCCATCTCATCTGTTAATTCCACTGTCTTGCCTGCTTCAGTAAGTGTCCACACACCCCTTACGCTTTTATCGATATATCCCGCTCCAACGAGATAGTTTCTGGCAAAAGCGACATCATTTTCAAATTTGTTAACCTTTGTTTTTCCTCTGGTTTCGTTTACTGCCTCTTCCGACAGGTGTTCGTTTTCTATAATTTTTTTCCTTGCATCTACCGGTGTTGCAGATCCTCCCAGATCACGTAACGCCTGCAGCAACGGCATAAACCATTTGAGAAATTCCGCTTTTGAAGTCTTTTTGCCTTTTTCAGCTGACTTTTCCTGATTGACTTGCTCAGAGATAACCCATGCCGTATAGGATAAATCAGGAAAGCTCTTGTATTCATATTCACCTGCATCCAGAGCTTTCTTACACAAATCCTTTATTTCAAGATAATCTGCAGCATATGGCACTTTCTTAAGCTTCGTCTCGGCTGCGACGACAAACTCGCCAGGCATATTCTGGGCATCCGCTATAAACCAGCGATTTCTGGAATCCAGGTTGATAAATGTATAGGGGCGAATCCAATAAAGAGCCATCGTAATATTCCAGCGAATGCAAAGCTGATCATGTACCTTGTCATAAGCCTCGGAGAATTTCTGACGGTTATCTTCTGTGTCATTGTCGGCCAATGCAAGAGCTGCCCCAAACAAGCTCCACAAGTTATCAATATCATCCGGTTTTCTATCATCTTTAAATCCATAGAAATTAGCCTTCAGGTTATTGAGAACCGGAATTCCATCAAAATTGCCCGGCACAGCTGCGGTAATCCCAAACTCTGACGCTATTCCGTTAAGAATAGCGATCCTGTTGGCATTTGTTATTCCCTTATTGAATGTGCCGAAAATGGTGAACGGATCAATATCAATAATCTCGTCGCCGCTTTCAAGCTTGGGTACACCAATTTCAGCTGCGTCATACAGCGCATAAATTTTCTGAATAAGAGTCTTTCTATCAGTTTTGAAAGGAAGAAGCTTAGTAGCAAACTCTGTGTAAAAATCTATCCAATCGTATTGCATTTAATAAAGTACCTCCTTATGCATTATCCAACTTTTGAACTACTAAACGGGGCAAACCCACAAGATTCCAACATCTCATTAACCTCATATATGCTTTTCTCTACGCATGAGCTTAATACACATCTGTAAACCGCGGTCGCTCTGGCAAAAAACCTATTGCCGCAACTCACGACATCTAATCAACGGCTTAAACCCTGCCGCTATTCTCCGGCTGCCAAATTTTTCTCCGGTCAGACTAAAAAGCTGATATGTTTCCATACAAGAAAACCGAGCTTTCCGCAAGGCTCCTCTAATGATACCAACCTTACAAAAGCCCGGAATACGCTTCGTTTTGCACTTGATTTTATTTCCTTGACAATAGGCATACCGTCTCGACGTGGCTTGTTTTGGGAAACATGTCAACGGCGGCGGCTTTTTCGAGTTTATAACCGCTGGCGCTGAAGACAGCGATGTCCCTTGCAAGAGTCGCAGGGTTGCAGGAAACATATACCACCCGCTCGGGAGCCATGGAGCAAACAGCTTCAACAGCCTGCGCGTCCATACCCTTTCGCGGCGGGTCTACAACTATGATTTTCGGCTCAATGCCGCGCTTTTTTAATTCACACGCCGCTTCTCCCGCGTCGGCACAGATAAACTCCGCGTTTTCAATGCCGTTGTTTTTCGCATTCTCCTTTGCGTTTTCAATAGCCTGCGGTACTATCTCCGCGCCGATGACCATGCCCGCATTTTTCGCAAGGCACAGGCTTATCGTTCCTGCGCCGCAGTAGAGGTCGAGAACGGTATCGTCCATACCCGCACCGGCATACTCCAACGCTTTTTCATAGAGCTTTTCCGCCTGGGGAGGGTTTACCTGGAAAAACGCACGAGGGGAAATATCAAAACGCACAGCACATAGCGTATCTGTAATATTCTCTCTGCCCCAAAGGGTATAAAAATCCCCATCAAGCACGGTATTCCCGCGGTTTTTGTTTATATTGAGCACTATCCCCGTAAGGTCGGGACAAGCGGTGCGCACAGCGTCAACAAGCTTCGGCGTCAGTGCGCCGAAACCGTGTGCTGAGACAATGCACAGCACTGCGTCGGCTGTATGACAGGCGCGGCGTGTATACACATGGCGCACACTTCCCTTTCCCGTCTGCTCACTATATGCTGCGATGCCGTTACCGTTAAGAAACCCCGTCACGGCTTTTGCAGCGGCGGCACACAGCTTATCCTGAATAAGGCAGTCGTCTATCTCGATGATATCATGACTGCGCTCACGGAAGAATCCGGCGCAGGCTCTGCCGTTCATATCGGCAACCGCCATAATGCCCTTGTTGCGGTAATGCGCCGTTGTGTCTGCGCCTATGATCTCCACGGCTTTGAGCGCCTGCTTTCCTATATGCTCAAGCGCGTCGTTGACCTTGCCGAGCTTGAAAGCAAGCTCGGCCTCATAGCTCATGTGCCGCGTATCACAGCCGCCGCATGCGCGGAAATACGGGCAGTCCGGCTCCCGTCGCTCGTCTGACGGCTCGATAAGCCGCTCTCCCCGGCCGTAGACCGCAGAAGAGCTGACCTTGACTATCCTGATCTCCCATATCTCGCCCGCAAGCGCGCCCTTTACGAACACAGCGCGTCCCCCGATGCGGCAGACGCCCAAGGCTTCGGAGGTATAGCCTTCGATCCTGGCGGTATAAATATCGTTTTTCTTTAAAATCAAATCATTTTTCATATGACAAATATAACACACGGATTTGTTTTTATCAAATATTAAGTTAAAATTTGCGAATAATACGGGCTTTTTGGTAAATACTAATTCTGCTCATGTATTTGCTCAAATACCGGGCTTCTGCACTTAATTTTTCAGTTATAACGGAGGATTAATATGAAAAGAACCGCAATTGTTTTATCCTTGCTGCTGTCGCTTATGCTTTGCGGCTGCGGCAATGTTGAGGACACCAAGCCCACAGCTTCTCCCGTACCTACTATACAGGTACTGCCGGAGGCGACTGCGCAGGTTTCGCCTAACGCATCCGCAAGCCCTAACAGCGATAACGGCCCCATGACAGACGGCAGCGTCAATTCCCCGTCGCCCATGCCCAGCGCTTCCCCCTCGGCAGCGCCCAGCGCTTCTGCTTCGCCGGCAAGCGCCGCGCCGACCGATAAAGCAGCCAAGTGAATTGATCAAAGAGCCGCCTATGCACAGCAAGCATACGGCGGCTCCGTAATTTTTAAAAATTTATTCTTGAAATATGTCGATGACGGCAGTATCATATGAAAATCAAACGATCAAGGAGGTCATCTTTCATGAGCTATATACCAACCCCGGAACAGGCAGAGGAGCTTGTAAAGCGTTATAACAAAGAACCCTTCCACATTCAGCACGCGGAAACGGTGTCAAAGGTCATGGGAGAGTTTGCAAAGGAATACGACAGTGAGAACGTTGACTTCTGGCGTACCGTCGGAATGCTGCACGATATAGATTTTGAGCTGTATCCCGAGCAGCACTGCGTCAAAGCGCGTGAGCTGCTGCATGAGCTTGATATAGACGAGGACGTGATACACGCCGTCATTTCCCATGGCTACGGTATCTGCATCGACGTAGAGCCGGTAAAGTACATGGAAAAGATACTATACGCAACGGACGAGCTTACCGGGCTTATAGGCGCTGTCGCGCTCATGCGCCCGACCGGCCTTTCAGACATGGAAGTAAAATCCGTCATGAAGAAGTTCAAGGACAAGAAGTTTGCCGCAGGCTGCTCAAGGGACGTGATACGCCGCGGCGCGGAGATGGCGGGCATGGAGCTTAATGAGCTTATCGCAAAAACCATCGACGCGATGAGGGCATGATGCTTAAAGTTTACATTGCAGACACCGGCGGCATTGATATCAGCGCCGCTTATCCGCTTTCGGACTACCGCAGAGAGCGGGTCGGCTGCCTGCGCGTCCCCGAGAAGGTACGCGAAAGCATCGGAGCGGAGCTTTTGCTCAACCACGCAGCGAAAGAGCTGTTTCCCGCCGTCGCCGTACCGCTTGATATAACCTGTTCCGAGTATGGGAAGCCGGAAATTTCCGGCGGGGAATTTCATTTCAGTCTTTCCCACTCCAACGCCCGGGTGCTGTGCGCGGTAAGTGACAGCGCCGTCGGTACGGACATTCAGTATATTTCAGCCTTTCATGACAGCGTTGCACGCCGATTTTTCGCTGCAGATGAGCGGGAATACATACTCTCACATTCCGACCGCGACGCCGCCTATACCGGGATATGGTGTCAAAAGGAAAGCTATATAAAAGCGCTCGGCACAGGACTGGCCACGCCGCTTGAATCATTTTCGGTGATCGACAGGAGCGATATTTTTTACACCGTCATCGGAAAGCATCACATCGCTTTATGCGTCCCGGGCGGCATTAACGCAGCGCCTGAAATAACTGAAATTTTGCTTTAAAAAATGATTGGAGAAGCTTCCGCTTCTCCAATCATTTTTTTAATTCCTGACGTTTACTGAACGGCGGGCTCAAATGCGTCTCTGCCGTGGTTGCAAAGCGGGCAGGTATAATCCTCCGGCAGTTCGCCCTCGCAAGGTTCAAAATGGCCGCAGATCGTGCAGATATAGCCCTTTGTCTTTTTCTCCGGCGCGGCAGGGACATATTCAAACTCATCCCGGCCATGATTGCACAGCGGGCAGATATAATCCTCCGGCAGCTCTTTACCCTCATAGAAATAGCCGCAAACCTTGCAGACCCAGCCCTCTTTCTGCGCAGGAGCAGGATTCTTCTTCGGCTTGATATGCTCCTGATAGTAAGCATAGGTACAGGAAGCAGCGTCAGAAAGCACTTTCGCCTCGACAACATTGGCGATATACATCACCTGGGTGTCGGCATCAACCGTCTCGATTATCTCACAGGACAGAACGGCGTTTGTATATTCGGGAACATAACGGATGCCGTTTGCAGTGCGCACATCATATCCGACGTCCGCAAACTTGTCCGTATCTCTGCCGCTCTGAAAGCCGAAGCGCTGGAAAAGCGCATACGGCGCGTCCTGAGTAACAATGGATATATTGAACTTTCCGGCTTTCTTCACCATATCGCAGGTGTTGTTTTTCTTTATGACCGATATGGATATTTTCTTCGGATCGCCGGAGGCGACCTGTCCGGCGGTATTTATAACACAGCCGTAGTCCTTCCCGTCGGCGCGGGTCGTAAGTATCTCAACACCGTAGGAGAATTTGCGGAACACCTTGTTATCGACCGCCTCAATGATGCTCTCTACCGACCTTTCGGGCTGCTCATCCTCTGCTGGCTTTGATCCGATCTCCGCCGCTATCGCATCGGCGATCCGGTCAAGCGCGGCAAGCTGCTCCTCTGCAAGGGAGGATCTGACCGTAATATTTTCGCCGATAAATTCGCAGTTTTTGAGTTTTTCAAGCAGCTCACGCATAAGCTTTCCGCTCGTCGGCGCCCAGCTTCCGTTTTCAATGAGCGCGATTTTCCTGTTCTGGAGATTGTGATTTACAATGTCATGCAGGAGATTTTCCATATTGACAAAGATACCGGCGTTATACGTCGTCGCAGCAAAGACAAGGTGGCTGCATCTGAACGCATCGGAAACTATATAGCTTGCAGGTGTGACGGATGTGTCGTACATTCTTACCTTCACGCCGCGCTCAACAAGCTTGGCGGCAAGAATGTTGGCGGCGTTCTCGGTATGCCCGTAAACGGAAGCATACGCCAGCATCACACTGCTCTCCTCCGGGGTATAGCTGCTCCAGCGCAGATATTTATCAAGATAGTCGCCGAAATGGCTGCGCCATACAAAGCCGTGCAGCGGGCATACATAGTTTATCTCAAGCCCTGCGGCCTTTTTGAGAACCGCCTGCACCTGCGGACCGTATTTGCCGACGATATTGGTATAGTAACGGCGCGCCTCGTCGATATTCTCGGTGAAAAAGTCCGTCTCGTCGGCAAAAAGTCTGCCGTTGAGCGCACCGAAGGTGCCGAATGCATCGGCGGAGAAAAGTATCTTATCCGTGAGGTCATAGCTCATCATGACCTCCGGCCAGTGCACCATCGGCGCCATCACAAAGGTGACGGTATGTCTGCCGAAGGAAAGCGTATCGCCCTCCTTGACGATAACGAGCCTGTCGGAAAAGTCCACGGCGCGGAAATAGTTCTTGAGCATGGTCTCCATCTTGGCATTGCAGACGACCTTTACATCGGGATAGCGGACAAGCAGTGCTTCAATGGTGTAGGCATGGTCAGGCTCAAGATGAGAGACGACGAGATAATCAAGCGGTCTGCCGTTGAGCGCATAAGCGATATTTTCAAAAAACGTCTGGAAAACCGCCTTATCTACCGTATCAAACAGAGCAGTTTTCTCATCCAGCAGCAGATAAGAGTTGTAGGAAACACCGTCCGGCACACCGTACACGCCTTCAAAGCATGCAAGGCGGCGGTCGTCAGCGCCTACCCATATAAGGTCTTCCTTAACTTTTCTTGTGCAGTGCATATCAAAACCTCCTTATTTTTTATATAAGCAAAGGGAAGTCGAACCCGCGCCGGTTTTTATCGGGCGGATTTTCACCCATACATCGTTATTGTCCTTGGCAAGCCGACAAGGATTACCTGCGGACAATGCCTCGTCTGTGTAAAAATCCGCTCCGGAAAAACTGCCTTGCACATTTCGGCGAGAAATGTTCGGGTTATTTCGGGTGCAGAGGACGAAGGCTTGCTGGCGCAAGTCAAGGACGATAAGCCCGAAAGAGCCGGACAGTGCCGTCGAAATGCGGCGCTTGTTCAACTCCCCTTTGCTTAACATAGTGCAACACAGCCGTTATGAGATGACGATATCAACCCGGCTGTGTTTTTTCCGATACGGAAACGTATCAGATGATGAAATTATCAAGATAATGCTTGGAAAGCTTTATGGACTTGAGAATATCCTCACGGGATCCTTCAAACGCCTTGTCCTCGACTTCGATCACCGCATCGCCGTTATAGCGGATATCATTGAGCGCGGAAACAAACGCGCTCCAATCGACATCGCCGAGTCCCGGGATTTTGGGCGACATATATTCAAGAGGATACGCCAGCACACCGACTTCGGCAAGCTTCTCGGGGTATAGCTTGATATCCTTGAAATGCACATGGAATATACGATCCTTGAATTCGTATACGGTCTTTATATAATCGAGCTGCTGCCATACATAGTGGCTTGGGTCAAAATTAATGCCGAAATTGGGCGAAGGAATTATCTCAAAGAGCTTTCTGAATATTGCGGGAGTGCACATGAGGTTCTGCCCGCCCGGCCACTGATCCTTTCCGAAAAGCATGGGGCAGTTTTCTATTGCGACTTTGACGTTGTTATCCTCGGCAAGCTTTATAAGCTCCGGCCAGATATGCTTGAAAAGCTCGATATTCTCCTCAACCGTCTTGCGCTGATCGCGGCCGATAAAGGTCGTGACCATGCCTACGCCAAGCTTTGCGGAGGCGCGGATGACCGCCTTGAGGTGCTCTATCGCGGCTGTGCGCTTGATAAGGTCGGGATCCATAGTATTCGGATAAAAGGCAAGGGAAGAAATTTTCATTCCCTTGGAACGTACATAATCGTTCACATACTTTGCATAAGCGTCATCCTCGCAGACACGCTCACAGTCGATATGGGACACGCCGGCGTAGCGGCGCTCTGCCTTGCCTGCCGGCCAGCAGGCGACCTCAATGCAGTGAAAACCCATTTCAGAAGCGATATCGACCGCTTCCTCAAAGCTCCATCCGTCAAGAATTGCCGTAAGTAGGCCAAAATTGATCATTTGAATACTCCTTTTCATTATTTTTATCCATGCAGGGCAGAAAAATCACTCCGCCCGGTGTTTCCTTATTAAATGATGATAACACAACGCGGTTAAGCTGTCAATCTCGTCAGCCGGGTAAAAAGCTGCTATGTTTTGCAATTATGTCAACCAAATTATGTTTATAATATTATGTAACATATATATGGCTTTCTCCCGACAGCTGCCAATTATTACTGCTTGATTTGTACGCATATAATGGCGTACAATGGCATCGGAGGTGATTTTGTGCCGAAAAAAATCATTTTGCGTATGCTCCGTATGTGTCCGGCGGCATGGTACATATTCCGGCGCGGTATGCAGCTTTGCGTCATTCTGCTGTTCGGCTGCGTCGTGATCCTTGCAAACAACGAGCTTTTTCCGGACTTCCACAGCGCGTACAAGCTCTATTCCGCAATGAACGAAACGGCTCAATCGGTTCTGCTTGTTTCCGTGCTTTTCTCGGTGTTGATAGAGGACGTATCGGTCTCACGGTAAAACTCTTCCCTTGTCATAATAGCATTTAGAATATCCAACAGCGCATCCGCCGAAAGCTTTTCAGGCAAGCCGAGCTTTTTTATAAGCTCAAGCCGCTTTTCCCTGCTGCCCTGTCCGCCGCTCAATCCGATTTTGAACATATCCGCCTTTGTTATCCTGTTATCCCGCTCCGTGTGTTCGGAAAAACTCGCTCCCGCACGGTGAAGCGCGGAAAGCAGTATCTCCGGGCGCATACCTTCAACACCGAGCGTGCCCTCCTTAGAAGCGGTTTTTTTCCGCTTCTCCTTGCCGGCAACATCGGGTATATAGGCATGCTTTACATACTTTGGATCGACGCAGCCCTTTATGAAGTTCCTTATCACAAACCCCGCGCCGTCAGAGTCCGTAAGCACAATAAGCCCGCGTGTCTCCGCCATTTTTCGGAGCAGCTTCTGCTTTTGCTTATCGTTGAATATCCCGAATCCGCCCGTTTCTATTATGACTGCGTCAACTATCTGGCTAAGGGTATTTTTATCATATCTTCCCTCTACCACTATGACCTCATTTATCCGCTCCATCGCTCTCCCCCGCAGCAATACGCATAAATGTCTCCTTCAGCAGCTCTACGGCATCGTCAGAGCTGCTTTTCATTTTATAATCCGCTTCGGCGCACAGCTCCAGCGCCCGCTTGAGCTGCGGGAAGGAAAAGCCACGCGCCTGCTCGACAAGCTGTCTTGCGTATGACTCATATCCCATTCTGCAAGTTGACATAACATATTTTATATCCAAGCCTTCCTCAAGCGCGAGCTTTGCCGCGTAAAGCTTGCGCATCTGTATGCCGATGAGCGCAAGCACCATAATAGGCTCGTTGTCCTCGCCGCCGGAAATAAGCTCGGCAAGGATACCGGCGGCGACGTTGTATTCTCTTTTTGCGATATGCCCGGTCATTGCGAACACATCCGCTTCCGGTATATGATGCGCAACTGCGTCCACCTCGGCGCAGGTCACACATTCCCCCTCGGTATAGGCGGCGACTTTCTCTATTTCCGGTATAAGCTGGTTCATCAGCGAACCGCTGACAAAAATAAGCCTCTGCACGGCTTCAAAATCTATCCTTTTACCTGCGGCAGCAAAGCGGCGGCTTATCCAATTGAAAAGCTGACTCTGCGACTGCGTGGAAAAGCTCATATCATAGGCAAGGGCAAGAAAGCTCTTTGTGAATTTCAGCCTCTTATCCAGCTCGTAACCGGCGTCAAGAATGAAAGCGACGGTACAGTAATCCGGTATATCCTCCAGAAGCTTCAGAAACCGTTCAGCGTCCCTGAGCTTGTTTATATCGGCATCCCTGACCTCAACAAAGGTTCTCTCCGTCATGAACGGGAGCGAATCGACGGCCTCGGCAAAGGCAGAATACTCTATCTCCGGACCGTCAAGACGTTTATAGCTGAAATCATCTTCGCCCTCGGGCAGACACACCGCCTTCAGCGTCACAAGAAACTGCTCGCGCAGATAGTCCTCTTCCCCGTGAAGAAGATACAGCCGCTTAGGCCCCTCGCTTTTGAGCTTTTTGACCTCCGCCATATAGTCAAGCTTGTTTTCATTGTTTTTCTTCTTTGCCATAGCCTTCTACCTTATGCGTATTTCGACCGTTCCGTTGAGATCGGTTCTGAAAATATTATACCCATACGCCGCCAAACGCGCAAGCGTTTCATTTGTGGGATGGCCGTAGGAATTATAGCCCACGCTGATTATCGCCGTTTCTCCGCCTATCGTTTCAAGAAGCCTGCCGCCGCTTGAGCGGCGCGAACCGTGATGACCGGCGATAATATATTCAATGCTGTCAAGATCTGCGGTATCAGCAAGAGCATTTTCGGCGGACATGGGCGCGTCTGCCGTGACGAGCAGATCTTTGCCGAACGCCCCGACGCGGCACATAAGACAGCTTTCGTTTGCTCCGCCCTTGTCACGCGGCGCGTACATCGTAAGATCTATGCTGCCGAATTTCATTTCGGTATCCTCATCGATAAACACAAGCTCCGTCCCGCCGCGCTGCGCGGCTTCCGTGATTTCCGAAAAAGCGTCGCCTTCGCAGGCGGTATCACGCGACAGGATAAGGCGTTTGACGTCCGTCTTCGCCATAAGAGTGACCGCACCGTTTACATGGTCGCTGTGCAGATGCGTAAGCACAAGGGCATCTATCCGCCGCCTGCCGCGGCTCAGAAGATACGCGGCCGTTATCTGCCCGGCGCCGCTGCTCTTGCCGCCTCCGCCGCAGTCTATCACGACGCAGCTTTCGCCGGAGATCACCGCGATGCTCTGCCCCTGTCCGACGTCCACGGCGGCAAAGCTGCACTTGTCCGCGGAATAGGAAAGCGCGGTAATACCATAAACCGTAAACAGCAGCGCCGTCACCGACACGAACGACGCCAGAAGCTTCATCCGGGGTGTAAGACGTGAAAGCATATAAACGGCCAAGATTATAAACGAAGCGGTCATCCATACAGTCATTACCTTGTCCGTCAGGTACACAACCGCAAACGGAATATCCGAAACAAAGCCGACGACCGCAAAAATATACTTTTCCGCAATGGAAACGGCCAGCGCGGCAAGCCTTCCGGCAGGCACAAATACGAACGAGAGCAAAACGCCCGTGAACCCTGTGCAGAAGCAGAATGACAGCGCCCACATCGTCAGCACATTTGTAAGCGGTGCAAGCAGCGGTACATAGCCGAAGTATATCGCCGTCAGAGGCAAAGTGAACACAGTAACCGCAAGCGACGCTGAAACTATTCCCGCGGGATATTTTAAAATTCTTCCGGCGAGACCGTCCGTATTTCCGATCATTGCCGTATATATCTTCCCGCTGAAGCAGAGTATGCCCGCCATTGCACCGAACGACATCTGCAGGCTGAGACTGCACGCGGCATATGGATTTTTGATAAGCACCATCGCCAGCACCGCCGACAGCGACGTCACAGGGTCGTTCTCGCGCCTGAAAACCGGGGCAAGCAAAAGCAGCGACTGCATAAAGCCCGCTCTCACCGCTGACGGTGACGCGCCCGTAATAAGCACAAACGCCCAGACAAGCGCGATAGAGGCTATCGCCGCACATCTTCCCGCGCCGAAAAGCATCACAAGCAGTCCGGCAAGAAAGGCAACATGCATGCCGGAGACGGCAGCGGCGTGCATGATACCGGCGTCGGCAAGGGCATTATAAAGCTCCGTATCCTCATACAGAGCGCTCTTATCGCCCAAAAGCAGCGCCTTGAGGAAGGCTCCCTCACGGCCGCCGTAAAATTCGTCGATCTGCTTCAGGGCGGCGGCGCGTATCTTTGCCGCAGCTATCGTCACTCCTGATCTGCTTTCTCCGGTAAACGAGACTGTTTTGGCGCTTGCCGTGAGGAAAATATCCTTGGCATTATAGCGGTCATATTCCTTGCCGTAGCGTACATCCGCGCTGTGCAGCCTTACATCCGCCTCTATTATCTGCCCGGGACGTCCGCCGGACAGCGATAAGTCATTCACATACAATATGGCGTTTACCGAGGGCAGATTCTCATCCGTAATTCTGACTTCGGCGCGGTAATAGCTTTCGCAGTTGTCGGGATAATCGCGCAAATACGCGTGAACCGTCATTTCCTGTCCGTCAAGCGCACGGCACGGCAACGTGACCGCATTGTATTTTACGAGAAAAACGCCAAGCCCCGCCGCAAGACCGAACAAGGCAAGTTCAGCCCCTCTCAGCCATTTGCGCCTGAAAAGCAGCAGCGCCGCGCCCATGAGCGCGAATGTGAGGGCAAGCGGAAGAAGAGCCGCAGCGGGCAGCGCATAGTTTGCGGCAAACACAGCCGCCGACAGTGCAAGCGAAAATGTTGCAAGTATCCGCATCGTCTCTCTCCTCCTTCACTTAAGCAAAAGGGGGAGTAATCTAACTCCGCCTCCCTTTTGCTTACTATCGCACAATGCCGCAGGGAAAATACACCTGCGGCACTGTACAGCTTGTCAAAGAACCTCGATGGGGTTCTTTGACAAAAAAGGCTGCACTGCGCTCTGTGCCTCGGTTGTTCGCCGCAGGCGAACAATTCGACACTCGCTACGTGAGAAGTGTTTTCTCCGACGTACA
>CAVENX010000007.1:0-11472 GCA_963617275.1 bacterium | reverse complement strand
GGCTTGCGTCAGCAAGCCTGCGTCCTCCGCACACGAAATATCTCTGACATTTCTCGCTGAAATGTGCAAGGCAGTTTTTCCGGAGCGGATTGTCAAGGGCAATAACGCTGTACGGGCGTAAAACCGCCCGAAAAAACCGGCGCGGATCCGTTTCCCGTCAGACCCAGAGTTTTCTCCGACGTACATGCCGCCGGAGAAAACGATCAAAACTTTTTTGCCTGCGGGCAAAAAACTCTGCGAGGACTTTTTTGACAGTCCTTACTATGGACGTCAGATACTTCTAAAATCCATGGTTTTATTTGCTTCTGCGAAGCTTAAAGGTCGTATAAACTAAGGCCAGAAGCGCGACAGAGGACAACAGCAGAGCGCCGAAGCCCAGTGGGGCTTCATCGCCGGTTTTCGGTATCACGCCGTGAGCGGCCTTCAGGGCGAGAGGAGCGGAATACTCCGCAGGGCTTACAGGAACGGTAAAAATGTCTTTCCCGTGGGCATTCCAGCGTTGCCCCTCGTTGTCTTCGTACCAGCCGGAAATACTATCGCCGCAGTTATACCCGCCCATGCCCGGGTCAAGACGGAACTGTCCGCCGGTATGCGCAAGAACAACGGAAGCACCGTCGGCATTGTAAATATCGTCAGCAGAGACAACGGCACGGTTGTTGTTTACAAACGCACCCTCGGAAACGGTGAGGTGATTGAGATTATATATACCGCCGCCTGTCGGGACGCCCGTATCCTCGCCGTCTTTTTCGGCGGGTATGCCGTTGCCGGTGACCAAAGCGCCCCGGCCGAGTTTTGCCGTACCGCAATTGACGATGCCTCTCGAATGATTGCCGGAGATGACAGCCTCGGCATTGTCATAAACGGTGAAGCTGCCGTTTTTATATATCCTGCCGCTGCTGAAATAGCCGATATTGATCGCCGCGTTTTCCGGCGCTGCCAGATCGCTTCCGGTAAGGGCAAGGCCGTTATTGCGGCAGAAAAAGTGCCCGTCGGAGCGCACGCTGAAGCTCCCGCTGCCTTGGATGAGCAGCGCCATAGAGCCGTTGCCGTCCATTGTCAGCGTTGAATTGCCGCTGATATCCGCGGTGTTTTTTGAATACATATTGTAGCCTATGCCGTTGCGCGATATATCTGCGGCGGCGCCGTTCGTGAGGGAAAGGCTGCATTTGACAAGCCCCTGCTTCCTGCACTCCGTCACGGAAAAACGCGAGTTATCAACGCTGATGTCAAAGCCTGTTATGCCGTTGATATCCATAAGGCGCGAGATGGCAAACACGGAGCCGTTTTTAAGCGACAGCTTGCCGTAAGCTTCCGCCATCATGGCGGTATACTCCATGTTTTTCATTGTGAGCTGTGACGCGTCAAGGCGTATTTCGCCCCCGGCAAGGGAATAGATGCCTGTTTTTTCAAAGGTGCATGAGCTGCCGCCGCTGAGACTGATCACGCCGCTGCCGCCTAAAACGACGCTCCATGTCTTGGGATTGGAGAAGAAAACCTCCGTATCTGAAAAGGAAAGTGTGCTGTGTACGTCAAGCCTGCCGTCCTCAGTGGCAGACTGTGCGGGAAAGGTCACTTTATAACCTCCGCCGGAAATACTTACGGGGGCGGAGATCGTGCCGACGTCAAGCTCAGCGTCTGTCAGCATGACGATCTCACCGCTGACGGCGCCGCTCATAACATCTTTTACGGCCTGTGTAAGAGAAGAATAATCCTTGTCCGCAACCTTGCAGACAACAGTCTCCGCGCTTGCGGAGGATGAAAACAAAAACAGAAAAGTCCCTGCAAGCAGAAACGCAAAAATACGCCTTAACTTCATATATACCTCCGTTATACCTGACATATGGAGGTATTTTTTGCGTTTACAGCCATAATATACTCAGTATTTTTTCATAACGCTCCGTGACGGCACTCCGCCGCGATTGCACTGACGTACTTGCTGTGATATACTTATTATAATTAAAAACAGAGAAAGCGAAAGAAAGACAATGGCGTTTTGGGAACCGTGGCGAGGATGCCATAGATGCAGCGACGGCTGCAAATTTTGTTATATTCATAAGGGCGATGCGAAGCGCGGCGTAGATACCGATCTCGTCGTGCGGAGCGAGAAATTCTATCGACCCATCGAAAAAAAGAAAAACGGTGAGTATAAGATGCCGGCCGGGCTTGTATACGTCTGCTTTTCAAGTGATTTTCTTATAGAGGACGCCGATGTGTGGAGGAATGAGGCATGGAAGATCATGGCGGCGCGTCCCGACTGTACCTTTCTCTTTCTGACCAAGCGGATCGAGCGGTTTATGGATTGTATTCCCGGCGATTGGGGCGGCGGCTATGAAAACGTGATCGTCTGCTGTACCGTTGAAAATCAGGCGAACGCGGACAGAAAACTTTCCGTATTCCAAACACTGCCTATAAAGCACAAACAAATTACCGCCCAGCCGCTCATCGGTCCTATCGAAATAGAGCGGTATCTGGACGGTATAGAAGCGGTTCTTGCAGGAGGCGAATCTGACCGCGACGCGAGGCCGCTGGACTATGCTTGGGTGCTTTCCCTGCGTGAGCAGTGTGTGCGCAAAAGGGTGCCGTTTGACTTCCGGCAGTGCGGCACGCATTTTATAAAAGACGGAAAGGAATACTTGCTTGGTACAAGAGCGCTGTGCGCGCAGGCGCGGAAAGCGGGCATTGATTATACGCCCTGACTAATTTGCTTTTCCTTTTGATATAAGCCCGATCAGCTGCCCCGAGAGAACAACGGTTATCAGCGAAAAGATTATTTTCCTGACCGGTATGTAGGTAAGCGAGAGCGCCAGAACAACAAGATCGCTTATGAGATATACGGCTGACATGCTCCACCCGAAGTAGTGATGCAGAGCCATTGCCAGCGCGTCGTCGCCGGACTGCGCCCCGCCCTCGCGGACGGAAAGCCCGACACCGACGCCGACGAACAGCGCCCCCGCGAGCGCGGCCAGAAACGGATGATCGGCGATTTGCGGGAAGATGCGCGGCGTGCGCTCCATTATCGCGTAAAAAAGTGAAAAGGAGAGAGTGGAAAAAGCAGAGCAGACAATAAAATCCCTGCCGAGCGCCCGCCAGCCCAAAAAGAAGCACAGCGCGGTAAAAATAAGGTTGGTATAGGCGGGGGAGATGCCGAAGTGGTATTCAAGCAGCAGGTCAAGCCCGAATATGCCGCCCTCCGTGATGTCGGATACATCGTGTATGTTGTACATCCCGAACGCCGTGACCGCAGAGCCGAGAAGAATCAACAGTATGCTTTTCGGCTTTACATTTTTAAATAGATAGTGGATCATGCCTTGCATTTGTTGCCTCCGTCGTTTGCTTTACATGGTCGATAAACGCTTCCTCCAGCGTTGGGAGCGGGCGGCCCTTCAGCCACACGAAAAGATACTCTATCTCACGCTCCGGATCGACGATCTCCTTTGCCACCAGCATGGGATTGAGGATATATGATGTCTTTGGGAAAATGCTTATGCCGACATTCCGTCCCGCAAGTGCCGCGACGTCGAGATAGTTGTCCATCTCGCATACAATGCGCGGTTCGCTGTCCACCTCCCTGAACCATTTGTAGATCATATCTATGAGTGATTTCCTGCTGGGTACGATGAGCGGCTGACCTTTAAGCTCCGAAAAGCTTATCGTGCCGCCCTCTTTTTTTGCAAGCGGGTTATCGCGGCTCATAAACGCGGTCATTTTTTCCGTCCCGACGGGGAAGCTGTTGAGCAGCGTCTGATCGCACGGTGAGGTTATCACCGCAAGACTTATCAGCCCGCTGCGAAGCTTGCTTATAAGCTCGTCGCTGTTGCCGTCCATTATGCGGAAATGCACCTGCGGGTAATTCTCTATAAATTCTGCTATCCATTCTGCGGCAATGTTCGGCGCGGAGCCTTCCACAAGTCCAATCGAGATAGTACCCTTCATGCCCTGACTCATGGATATTATTTCCGACGACGCCTTGTCGGCAAGGCTCAGAAGCTCTTTCGCCCGGCGGTAGAGCAGCTGCCCCGATTCGGTCAGCTGAAGGTGCCGCTTGCCGCGGATAAAAAGCACGGTGTTAAGCTCCTGTTCAAGCCCCTTTATCTGACTGCTCAGCGGCGGCTGGCTCATGCACAGCTTTTCGGCGGCTTTCGTTATATTCAGTTCCTCTGCGACCGTGACAAAGTACGATAAAGTCCTCAGATCCATTGCGAAACCTCGCTGTCATATCTTTTTTGTATGGATACAGCAATATTATATGTATTTGCCTATCATTTTGCAAGCGTTTATAATGGCTGACATAAAAATTTAAAGGGGTTGAAGTTATGAGTAATGTTTCTGAATTTTTCGGATGCGATGTATTCGATAAACGTGTCATGAAAGCGGTCCTCTCGTCCGCGACATATGAGAAGCTGATACAGACCATAAATGAAGGCAGCACTCTTGACAGACAGATAGCCGATGAAGTTGCCTCCGCAATGAAGAATTGGGCTGTCAAAAAAGGCGCGACGCATTTTACCCATTGGTTCCAGCCCCTTACGGGCATCACGGCGGAAAAGCACGACAGCTTTATTTCCCCCTGCGACGACGGCGGCGTAATAATGGAGTTTTCCGGCAAGGAGCTTATCAAGGGCGAGCCGGATGCATCCAGCTTCCCGTCCGGCGGCCTGCGCAGCACATTTGAAGCACGCGGTTATACCGCGTGGGATCCCACCTCCTATGCTTTCATCAAGGGCAAGACCCTGTGCATACCCACTGCTTTCTGCTCATACAGCGGAGAAGCGCTTGACAAAAAGACCCCGCTTCTGAGATCGATGGACGCGCTGAGCAAACAGGGCGTGAGGATACTCAGACTTCTGGGCGATTCCAAGGCCAAGCGCGTCATCCCCATGGTAGGACCCGAGCAGGAATATTTCCTTATTGACAAGGAAGTCTTCAACAAGAGAAAAGATCTCCTTTTCACCGGACGCACCCTTTTCGGCGCAAAGCCGCCAAAGGGGCAGGAGCTTGACGACCATTATTTCGGCGTGATAAAGCCCCGTGTGCAGAGCTTCATGGAGGAGCTTAACGAGACACTCTGGAGACTGGGTATTCCCGCAAAGACCGAGCATAACGAGGTCGCCCCCTCCCAGCATGAGCTTGCGCCCATATATGAAAGCTGCAACATAGCCACCGACCATAACCAGCTTACTATGGAGCTTATGCAGAGCATTGCTTCAAAGCACGGCCTTGTCTGTCTCCTGCATGAAAAGCCATTTGACGGCGTGAACGGCTCCGGCAAGCACAACAACTGGTCAATGGCTACCGATACGGGCAAGAATCTTCTCTCTCCGGGCAGAACGCCCCATGACAATGTGCAGTTCCTGCTGTTCCTGACGGCGGTCATAAAAGCTGTTGATGATTATCAGGATCTTATGAGAATAAGCGTCGCCACGGCGGGCAACGACCACCGTCTCGGCGCGAGCGAAGCGCCTCCCGCTATCGTTTCCGTTTTTCTCGGCGATGAGCTTACCGCGGTTCTGGACGCACTCGAGGAGGACGCGGATTACGTCGATGCCGAAAAGACGTTCATGAAACTCGGCGTAGACACCATCCCCGTTTTCGCCAAGGACACCACCGACAGGAACCGTACCTCTCCCTTTGCCTTTACCGGCAATAAGTTCGAGTTCAGGATGCTGGGTTCGTCCAACTCCATCGCCTGTGCAAATATCATGCTCAACTCCGCCGTCGCGGACACGCTCCGCATCTTTGCCGATGAGCTTGAGAGCAGCGCCGATCTTGAAAGCGCCGTCCACGATCTCATAAAGAAGACCATAAAAGCGCATAAGAGAATAATCTTCAACGGCAACGGATATGAGGACGCGTGGGTCAAAGAAGCGGAGAAGAGGGGCCTGTGCAATTTCCGCACAACGCCGGACTGCATGGTGCATCTGCTTGACAAGAAGAACAGGGATATGCTCACGGGGCTGTCCGTTTTCTCCGAGGCAGAGCTTGATTCAAGGCTTGAAATACAGCTTGAAAATTACTGCAAGTGTGTTATCATTGAAGCGAATACAATGTCCGATATGCTTACCCGCTCCATCGTTCCGGCAATAGGCGAATATATAAAAGAGCTTGCGGAGAGCGCGAAGACCCAGAAAGATGTGTTCGCCGGTGCGGATATCGAGTTCGAGGAGAAGAGCGCGGCGGAGCTTCGCAGGATCAGAAAAGAGATCACGGAAAAGACAGCCGAACTCAAGGCTTCCGTGGCTTCCGCGGAGAAGCTGGAAACGGTGGAAGAGTCCGGATATATAAGGGATACTCTCATCCCGATAATGGAAAAGCTTCGCGCCCTGAGCGACAGTGCGGAAGCGATGCTCGGCGAAAAGAGCTGGCCGTTCCCGTGCTATGACAAGCTCTTGTTTTCCGTCAGATAACGGTGTGCGGAGGGCTTGATATGAAAAGAAATTATGAAGCCGAAGTCATACGCCGTGTGGCTTTTATAAAAGAAAGAATAAAGGCCGCCGGTGCGGACGGCATAGTGTACGGCAACAGCGGCGGCAAGGACAGCGCCCTTGTCGGAATACTGTGCAAAATGGCGTGCGACAATACGGTCGGGCTTATAATGCCGTGCCAGTCCAAGCGAAATTTCGGCATTGACCGGGACGATGCGCTCACCGTTGCAGATCACTTTAAGATCGAGACGCGTGAGGTGGATATAACAAGGCTTAAAAAGGACGCCTGTGAGGTGCTTTCCACGGTAACGGAGCTTTCTCCGCTCGCCTCTGCGAACATAAACGCAAGACTGCGCATGATAACGCTTTACGCAGTCGCGGCGAGTGAAAACCGCCTTGTCGCCGGTACGGGAAACCGCAGCGAAGCATACGTCGGCTACTTTACCAAGTGGGGCGACGGTGCGAACGATTTCAATCCCATAGCCGATCTCACCGTCTCCGAGATATACGAGTTTCTCAAGTATCTCGGCTGTCCGGAGTGCGTCATTATAAAAGCACCCTCCGCCGCCCTTTATGACGGCCAGACCGATGAGAGCGAGATGGGCATATCCTATGCGGATATAGACGCCATGCTTCTTGGCGGCAGCGTTGAGAAGGATATAGCGGAAAAAATCGAAAAGCGCCATGCCGCAAGCGAGCATAAGCGTGCACTGCCGTATACGATCGGCGATTAAAAACAACAAAGGGAAGAGAACATGAACAACGACAGAAAGATCAGCATTTTCGACATGACGGAGGCGGCCGTATTCACCGCTGTGATTGCGGTGAGCGCGCAGATACATTTCCCTCTGCCGTCGGGGGTGCCGGTCACGCTGCAAACGCTTGCAGTCGCGCTTTGCGGATACTGTCTGGGACTTAAACGGGGAATGCCTGCCATTCTTGTCTATATTCTCCTCGGGCTTGTCGGCGCACCGGTGTTTTCCGGCTTTGCCGGCGGCGTTGCGGTGCTTTTCGGGAAAACGGGCGGCTTTATCATAGGCTTTGTTTTTCTTGTTTTTGCATGCGGCGCGGTATCTGAAACGGAGAAAAAGCCGATGCGCCTGCTGCTTGGAATCGTCGGGCTTGTACTGTGCCATCTGTTCGGGACGGTCTGGTACGCTTTTCTGACAGAGAGCAGCGTCGCTGCGGCTGCGGTGCTCGTTTCTCTCCCCTTTATCGTGAAGGATATTATCTGCGTCGTGGGGGCGGCGCTGCTCTCTCCGAGACTGAAAGCCGCCATTGACGCGACGCGGCACAGACAGAAAAAGGGGTAATTATGTGTTCCATTATGGGATTTTGCGGCAGCGATGCCGATTATGAGGTATTTAAAAAGTGTCTTGAACGCACCGCGTCCAGAGGCCCCGACGACAGCAGGATCGTCGATACCGGCAGCGGGCTTCTCGGCTTCAACAGGCTTGCGATAATGGGGCTTTCGCCCGAGGGGATGCAGCCGTTTGAACTGGACGGAAGCTATTGCGTGTGCAACGGTGAAATATACGGTTTTAAAAAGCAGCGGGACGAACTGGTAAAGCTTGGTTATTCGTTCAAATCAGGCTCTGACTGTGAAATACTGCTGCCTTTGTATTTTGAATACGGCGTCGGCATGTTTGAAAAGCTCGATGCCGAATTTGCGCTCATCATCTACGACGGAAAAAGCGGTGAATATATCGCCGCACGTGACCCGATAGGTATCCGCCCGCTGTATTACGGTTATCTGCCGTCGGGCGAAATAGCCTTTGCAAGCGAACCGAAATGCCTTGTCGGGCTTTGCGGGCATATTCTGCCCTTCCCGCCGGGACATTATTATAAGGACGGAAAGTTTATCCGATACAGGGATATCGCAAAGGTCGATAAGCTCTGCGGCGACGACCTTGAAACGGTATGCGCAAAAATACGCGAAAAGCTTATTGCGGGTGTGGAAAAGCGGCTCGTTTCGGACGCAAAGGTCGGTTTTCTGCTCTCCGGAGGGCTTGATTCATCCCTCGTGTGCGCAATCGCCGCCAAGAAAAGCGATAAGCCGATAAGAACCTTTGCAATCGGCATGGATAAGGACGCTATCGATCTTAAATATGCAAAGCAGGCGGCTGAATATATAGGAAGCGAGCATACCGAGGTCTTCATGACAAAGGAGCAGGTCATTGCTTCCCTTGAGGAGGTAATAAAAATACTCGGCACCTTTGATATCACGACCGTCAGGGCGAGTATGGGCATGTACCTGCTGTGCAAATGGATACATGAAAACACCGATATCCGCGTGATACTCACCGGCGAGATATCGGATGAGCTTTTCGGCTATAAATATACCGACTTTGCGCCCTCCGCCGAAGCATTTCAGGAGGAAGCGGTCAAGCGCCTCAGAGAACTGCATATGTATGATGTTCTGCGCGCAGACAGATGCATTTCCGCAAACTCGCTGGAGGCCCGCGTTCCGTTCGGCGATCTCGGCTTCGTAAGCTATGTCATGAGCGTTGACCAGCGCAAAAAGCTCAACACATACGGCAAGGGCAAGTATCTTCTGCGCCATGCTTTCGAGGGTGATTATCTGCCGGATGAGATACTGTGGCGTGAAAAGGCGGCTTTTTCCGATGCGGTCGGACATTCAATGGTTGACGATCTGAAGGAATATGCGGAAAAATTCTATACGGACGAAGAATTTGAGACGCTGAAAAGCAAATATACCCATGCGGCGCCGTTTACGAAAGAGTCCCTGCTCTACCGCGAGATTTTTGAAAAGTATTATCCGGGACAGGCGGAAATGATAGTCGATTTCTGGATGCCGAACAAGAGCTGGGCGGGCTGCAATGTCAACGATCCCTCTGCCAGAGTCCTCTCCAACTACGGCGACAGCGGCAAATAATACAGTGATCCGGTCAAAGGCATAATGCAAATGTTTTTGATCGGATCCCGCAATAAAAACTTTCAGCGGGGCATATCAAGTACGGCAAATACTTAATAAACCCCGCTCAATCGTTATCCATAATTTACTTTTTCCTTTTTCCGATTTTTTCTCAGCGGATCAATAGCAAATGGTCTTCTTATAAAGCTCTTTGAGAAATTCGGAAAAGCTGATGTGAGTTTTCATTTCAAATAACCTCCGTTTTTAATGTGTCCCCAGCGGGTCAATAGCAAATGGTCTTCTTGTAAAGCTCTTTAAGAAATTCGGAAAAGCTGATGCGTTCTTTCATTTTAGTTACCTCCAAAAGTTTTTTGTTATCCTTCTCATTCTTGTTATCCTTCTCAAGAACAATTGCATTGTAGCACGCTTTTTTGAATATGTGAAATTCTTATAATAAATCTACGGTCATATATTTTGCATATAACCGATTCGGGAGGCAATATGGAACTGCGCTCTTTATACTACTTTACCGTTGTGGCGGAGGAGCTGAATATAACCAAGGCGGCGGAACGTCTTAATATGACCCAGCCGCCGCTGAGCAGTCAGCTCAAGCAGCTTGAGCAGGAGCTTGGCGTGACGCTGCTTGACCGCAGCCGGCACGGTATGGAGCTTACGCCAGAGGGGCAGCTGCTTCTTGAAAGGGCGCGGCAGATAATCGAGCTTACCGAGAAGTCAAAGGCAGAAGTCGAAAATATGGGCAAGGGCATGAACGGCAATATCAGCGTCGCAATGGTCGAGGGGAGAGCGCCATTTCTGCTGGCAAGGTGGATATCCGGCTACGGAGAAGAGTTCCCGAACGTCAGCTTCACCCTTTGGAACGGCAGCGGCGATGATGTTATCAACCGTCTGCGTCAGGGGCTTGCCGACGTAGCCGTTGTTGCCGCGCCGTTTGATACGGAAAGTCTGCATTCCGTGGAGGTCGGCAGTGAGCCGTGGGTGGCGCTTATCTCAAAATACAACCCGCTCTCCGAAAAGTATGGGGACGAGATACCGCTGAAAGCCCTCGCCGGAGAACGCCTTATAGTGCCGAGCCGCCCGTCAAGAGTGGACGCGATCAAGCGCTGGTTTGCCGAGGCGGGAGAAAAGCCCAATATCATCTGTGAGCTGTCAAACTATATCGACGCGATTGCCCTGACAGAGCTTGACGCGGGCGTCAGCATCTTCCCCCAGACGACACTCACACCGAACCCGCTCATTGTCCCCAAAATAATAGTTGACAGCAGCAAATATGTGAAATATGCGCTTGTCTGGAACAAAAACCGGCTCTTGGGAGAACCGGCAAAGGAATTTATAAACTATGTGAAGGACTCTATCGAGGGCGAAAGGCAGCTTACGCCAAAAGCGCAGTATATTATCAGACAGTATCTATGAAATAAAGCAGTATCATCGAAAAAACAAACCGCCATTCCGTGCGGACGGCCGGATCATGCAAGCGTCCGCGGCGGGGATAATGCGCACTTCACCGTCACAGGCGGGCGAAAAATCCGAATATAATGAAAAAATTTACTCCTCACTGCCGTTGACGGCGGTGGGGAGCTTTGTTCAGTGAGGAGTGAGGAATGAGGAGTTAATGTGTCGGCAAAGCCGACGGAATCAACTTATGCCTTTGGCTGAGCTGGCGCGACGGCGCCTGAGGGGTCTTCTCAAGGCTCTGCCCTTGGCAAACGCACACTTAAGGCTCCCTCTGATGAGGTAAGTAAGCATCCAAATCTCTGATTTGGCTAACGCGCACTTATGCCCTTGGCTGAGCTGTCAGCGCAGCTGACTGAGGGAGAGAAACACTCGCGCCAGCAGCACATTCACTCCAAGACCCCTCCACCAAAACCTACAGTTTTGTCACCTCCCCTTTCAGGGGAGGCATGAAGGGACTTTATGGACAAATTTCCTCGTCATATTCCATAAAAATACCGCTGCCGTTTTGTGGCGTTTCCACAAAAAATAGCTATGCAGACAATATGATCAAATTCTACGTTTGCAAAGAGTTATCTATAGGTGTATTATATACTATGTATAAGTTTTATTTCACGAATAAATGAAAAAAGAGGGGTTACGATGAAGAGCAATGTCACTAAGTTAAGAAAGGCTGGGTCTCGCAGAAATGCGGGGCCCAGTTTT
>CAVENX010000006.1:0-14355 GCA_963617275.1 bacterium | reverse complement strand
ATTGGAAATTATATCTCTGATTTAGATTATCTGGCCAAATCAAGAAAAGCATTGGAGCGCCCGATTTCCTTAATAGATAGCAAGCTTACAGATATCGCCATCAAGCTTTTTGACTAAGCATTTTTGTTCTGAAATAGTCTATAATTGTCGTTGAACTAATACTATTTTGCAATATAATCATCTGTCCTCAAAATTGGCTGACCCTGCCAGGCTTGTCAGCCAATTTTGATGACACTGCGTCAAACGCAGTGTCATCAATGCTTTCCGGGCTTTTTCAGCTCGGAAATTTTTTTATTTTTCCATTGATGACAAACGCCGTTTTCATGCAACTGAGGAGACTTGAACTACCTGAACCGGGTTTTGAGCTATTTTATCTCTCCTCTACTACGGATTTTTGACAAGCATTTCGAGATTCTCAAAAAATAAATATCACAAAAATTCAAGCGTCGGATTGTTGGTTTCGTAGAATCAATGATTCGGCGCTTTTTTATTTTCGGAGGTGATTTTTGCGATTATGTAAACCGTGCATGTAAAAAAGAATAAATAAATCGGTAAGGCCGGAGCTTTTGAGAAATCGAAGGTTCCGGCCTTTTTGCGTTCTAAGGGGGTACCGAATTGAAGAACTACGAAATCAAACAGGCGTTCAAAAATTTGCCGGACGCTGGGCTACCGGACAACGAGCCGGTGATGTGCCGCGAATACGAGCAGTGTGACGGGTGCAATTATCCAGCGCATGGTTTCATCTGCTGGCATGGCAACGGCAAATGCCTGAGAACCGAAATGATGGAGGTGAAGAAATGATCATTCGAGCAGAGCTGAGGCGAAAGCAATCCGAATACGAGGGCGAAGCCTGTGTTGTGGACAAGGTCATTGAGTTGCCCGCCCAGCGATTCCAAAAGTTCAGTCGTGCGTTGCTGGCGGATTATGACTTCATCGCAGAGAACAAAAATGTCATCCAGTACGATGCAGATTCCCGCCACTGTCTGCTTATCCTCAATGCCGATAGCGGAGACGGCTTCCTCGTGGACCCGCAAGGCTACGACTATGCCCGATACAGTGCCTTTGTTCCAAACGCCCGCAGTCTGCTGACGCCTGATGTGGAGATTGACCGGAGCTACCTTTCGTTAGCAGAGCCTTGGCGGGACGAGAGTCGGGATGAAATGCTTCGCATGACATTGCGCGTCGATGGGAAGCCGGACTTCACCCTTGTCCTCCCCGCTGACGAGAAATACCTCGATGCTGTGAAGGATTACCTAGATATTGATGTCTTCACGGATGCGATGATCGAAGATATTCGATTCAAGGTGCCCTACATTGGCGAACTGATCTGTGACACAGATTGCCCCGCTGTAGAGGATTACAACGACTTTGCTGAAGCATTGGAGGATATCTGGCAGAAGGATGGTATGCTCCTGACCTATGCCGCTGCGCTGGAGGCTGAGAAGCCGGAGACTCTGCGAGGAGCCTATGAGCTTCTGCATAATCTGGATAACTATCAACGTGTCGTAGACACCTACGATTATGGTCAGCGGCGTTTGCAGGAAACGCTGGGATTGAACGATGAAGCCGTCTATGAGCTTGACAGCTACATGGACTTTGAAAAGTATGGCGCTGACTGCATGGAAAATGACCATGTGATAGAAACAGAGTTCGGCCTGCTGCGGCGCTTAGCCCCTCACTTCCCGGAGCAGACGCAGGGGCAGCAAATGTTTCAGTAGACTTTGAGGCAGATGTGTATTGCCGTTACCAAAAAGAAGGAGTAATAAGAAATGGCTGTAGATGCAAGAACAGAAGAATTTCAGCACATCGAGCTGTTAGACAAGTTCGCATTATTCACAAATGCACGAATCGACCGCACTACCATACCGGAGGGCTGGTATTGCGATGACTTCCGAGGCACGGGCGACGATCCCGGTGAACTGCGCTTTATCGAAGAAAGTGTCATAGTCAACCATTCAGGCTCGATCCTGATGCCGGAGAAGCTGGAGCTGCCTGAGTCCGGTCAGCTGGATGCATGGGATGAATTTGGTTTTCTCGATGAGTGCGACATGACACTTCGGGAGTTTTGCGAAGTGCATGATCTCCCATATCCCGCAGAGGAAGAAGAGTTTCATATACGTCCGGCCCGCCCAGATGAGGCGGGCTTGTTTTATGCCCAGCACTCCTCAGAAGACGAGCGGCTAGGGGCTATCGGTCATGTCCGCATGGACTTCGGACGCAGCGGCAACGAGTTCTGGCACACATGGCATCCACGCGGTGCAGAGGAGTTGAACAGTCCTGCGTTCAAGGCTGAACTTCAGAAAGTCGTTGACATGATGCGAGAGAATGTTCTGAAAAACCGTATTGCAATGGCACACTTCTGTTATGAACATGGAGGAAGAATTAACGGAGATTGGACGCAGAATTTCGGCTACATCGTAGAGACGGAGCATTACCGCTACTGCCTGCGCTGCAATCCATCACCTGGAGATTACAACGCATACCTGACTTGCTTTGACCTTGATGTCCAGCAGCAGAACATGGCACAGGAAAAACTGCTGGTTGGCCGGGTCACTTTTGTGGGTGATGGCGCACAGGAGTTTACAGATGCGGAGGCCTTCCTCAAAAGCATTCGGGAAGAACTGCCGTACTTCCCGACCTCAGGCTTTCGTTGTGAGGTGCTGACCGACGATCCTACCGTCCGCAAGCAAGTGGATGACATCTTCTATGACTTTTTTGGTGAGGAGAATCCTCACCAGATAGAGGATTATCAGAATGAACCCAAACAGGACATGACTTTTGGAGGAGTGTGAATATGGACAGAAAAATGGTGAATTTTATCAAAGAACAGTATCCGCCCGGCACCCGCATCCGGCTCAACTCAATGGAGGATCCCTATGCGCCCATTGCTCCCGGCACAGAGGGCGTGGTGGATTTTGTGGATGACATCGGTACTATCCACATGAAGTGGGATAATGGCAGGTCGCTTGGGATCGTCCCCGGTGAGGACAGCTTCTCGGTGCTGCCGCCCAAACTGACTACGCTAAAGCTGTATATGCCCCTGACTGCGGAACTCTATGAGAGGAGTGAGTACGGAGATCTGGAGGCGGAAAGCACGGAACTTGATGGCAGTGCATTGCGGAGCTATCAGGATCAAATCATGGCAGAACTGATCAAGAATCGGATGCCGAAGGAGGCCGAGCGTGGGCTCATGTACTGGTATAGTGAAGCTGACAGTGTGGATACCAAAGTCCACTCCGCGGTCTTTACCGTTGAGGAACGTGACCGACAGCTCTGGGGTGTAGCCGAGTGCCGTGTTGCCGGTGAATTGAGTGCTGCGGAGCTGGATATCCTAAAAAAGTATATCACCGGTCAAGCTGCGGACGGCTGGGGCGAGCACTTTGAACAGTGTGAAATCCTTGTAGATGGCGGAAGCGAGCTGTATGTCCATCTCTGGAACTCCGACGATTGGAGTATCCAGACGGAGCAGGAATGTTTTACGCCTAAACTCGCAGAGGGATTGCCGGAGCTGTGTTTTTCCACCCTTCCCGGCACCGGCGCTCTCATCTGCATCAAACGGGGCGAGAGCGGCTACTACCCCAGCGATTGGAACACAGACGATCCTGCGCAGAACCGTGAACTGGCGGACTACAACAACGAACGCCTTGGCGTTACACCTGCACAGGAGAAAGCTATGAAAATAGGTTCCATGTTTGGCTGGAGCGTCCCAGGTGCAGACCCCGGTTATTACGAACAGCAGCAAGGAGGGATGACCTTTGGCTAAAAAGATATTCGGCATCTATCTGGCAAAGCAGGATGCCCCCGACAGTGAAGCCCACGCCAGACTGGAGCTGCCCACTTCCCCGTGGGCGCTGCACGATGCAATGGACAAGGTGCAGCTTCATGAGAATGAGGAGCTGTATCTGGAGGTGGAAGATTATTACGCCTTCGAGTATCTCGCCCCGCATTTGGATGGATCAGACATCAGCTTGAACGAGTTAAACGATCTTGCCGGACAATTGGCAGCGCTGGATGAAGTACAAGGAATCGCCTTTGAGGGTCTGTTATCCATAGAGGTGCAGAAAATGAGCACCAACAACGGCATCATCACGCTGCAAAATTTGCAGGATCTGGCAGTCAGTGCAAAGACCGACTGTTATCACATAGTGGATGCCGCAGATGATGCTGCCCTCGGCCGGTTTTACGCAGAGAACGATTTTATTCCCGAATTGGACGGAGTATCTGACAGTGTGTTTAAAATGCTGGACTTTGCCGGTATCGGAAGAATGATGCGCCAAGGTGAAAACGGTGTTTTCATCGGAGGTTGTTATGTGCTGCGGGATGGCGAAATGACCGCCGCACCGCCCTGCTCCAGAGAGCTTCCTAAAAAGCCAAACTATCTCTTCCGCTTTACCCTTGGCCCGCATCACGATCTTGAAGATAACCAAGCTGTCATGCTTACATTGCCTGCATCTGCTGAAGAATTGAAGAAGGCGCAGAAGCAGCTCGGCGCAGACAGCTGGGAAGGTGTTACAGTTCTCGACTATGATGGCGTCATTCCACAGGCGGCGGAGTTTGCTGATCTGCCAGCGGAATTGGAGGTATTCAACCATTTCGCAGAAGTTGTAGAGGCTATGCCTTCCCACGAGAAGCAGCTTCCGAAGCTCAATGCGGTACTCAGTGCCAATCAGTGCAGCAGCATTGATCAGGCAATTTCGATTGCGGAGCGACTGGAGCATTTTAATCTTGATGCTAAGATAAAAAACTACGCCGACCTCGTGTACGATGAGCTTGAAAACGTAATCGGCGGCAGACAGGCGGAGGAACTGCGCCAGTGCCTGGACATTGAGAAGTATGGCAGGATACTTCAGCAGGGGTACAACGCCGAATTCACCGAATACGGCATGGTTACGCGCGACGACTTTCAGCCGATGGATGCCCCGTGGCAGAATGAGTCGGAGGTGATGGACATGCAGATCACCTAACAAGCCCCAATAATTTCACATAATTACAGCAGGGCCGTTTCCCGAAAAGAAGCGGCTCTGCTTTTTCATGCCCATTTCCGGGAAGCGCTGCCCGGAAAGGAAATGCAATGAGGAAAGAACAGCTCTGCGTCTACCTATATAAAAATTGCAGAGGGAAGAAAAAATGTGTGAGTGCCCGTAACATACAGGCAGACCTGCACATGAGCGAAAACGAGCTGCGCAAGCACGTCAACCGGCTTCGCCGCGAGTGCATCCC
This sequence comes from bacterium, assembly GCA_963617275.1. Classification (GTDB taxonomy): domain Bacteria; phylum Bacillota; class Clostridia; order Oscillospirales; family Oscillospiraceae; genus Limivicinus. The sequence continues at coordinate 9,135 of CAVENX010000006.1, read as the reverse complement.
CATCGGCAGCAGCTCAAACGGCTACTACTTTGCCGAGACCGCAGCCGAGGTCTACGACACCATAAAAAACCTACGACGCATACGAGACGGTATCGATGCCGCCATAACGGGGCTTGAATGCTCTATGATCAGCTTCCGGGGCGGTGACGGCGTCTGAAAAGCTTCATCCCGTGGGTTGGCGGCAAGGGTAAGCTCCTGTGGATAATAGAGCGCCTTGCTCCGGCTAACTACTCGCGCTTCATAGATGTGTTCGGCGGCAGCGGCACAGTGCTCATGAACCGCCCCATAAAGCGCGGCTGCATGGAGGTGTATAACGACTACAACTCGAACCTCACGAATCTGTTCTTCTGCGTGAAGGAACGCCCGCTGGCCTTGATCACCGAGCTCGGCTTCCTGCCCCTCAACAGTCGCGACGACTACGACGCAATATACCGGCAGTTGAAGTGCGAGGAGTTCGACGACGAGTATTTCGCAATAGAATTGGAGCTTGCAGACAAATATTTCTCTCCGCTCCATGCCAAGGCCATAAAGGCACTGCTCCTCAAACGCGCCCAGCGCGGGAATGTGCGAAGAGCCGCTAACTACTACAAGCTTATCCGTTACAGCTTCAGCGGTGCTGGCAAGTCTTTCGGCGGAAAGCCCTGCAACATACGGAACTTCTTCGCAGATATATGGCGGTGCTCCCGCAGACTTGAGAACGTGGTCATAGAGAACAAGGACTTTGAAAGTCTGCTGGCGCAGTATGACCGCCCAGATGCGTTCTTCTACTGTGACCCGCCGTATTACAATGCCGAATGTTATGAAGTTGAGTTCCCCAAGAGAGACCATCTCAGGCTGTGCAGTGCCATCAAGCGCTGCCGCGGCTTTGCGATGGTCTCTTACAATTTCTGCTTCGAAATTCTGGACATCTACAAAGACTTCTACATATTCCGCACCAAGCGCCCGAACTCGATGTCCCAGACCGCGGGCAGCAAATATGAAGAGGTCATCATCACAAACTTTGATCCTCTGCTATGCACCTCGCAGCTCTCAATCTTCACAAGAAACTCAGACATGGGTGTCGAGCTTGTACATGAGCCGGAGCTGCCTTGTGGTTTAACAGAGGACGGGAAAATCATTTTTATGGTATGATGGCATCTACAGCAAGCGCCATGACGAGCGCAAAAATATTGCTCAACAGATTTACGGCATCGTTGTTCATCCATACAATGCCTTTTTCCTTTATACAGGCCGCGCCGCAGTGCTCATCCAGTTCCATCACCTTTCCACAGCAGGTACAGCGATAGCGCACCTGAGCGCAGGAACCCAGCACGCTGTCAAACATGCACCCTATAAAGCCGACAGCAGCTACAAGCGCCGCTTCACCGCGGCCGCACCTGCTGCTCAACAGCCACAGCAGACCAATGCAGATGCTGCCTATGAGTGCCGCAAGACTGCCCGCCAGTGACACGCCGCCGGAAATCCCGCCCTGCATCGGTTTGAACGTACAGATGTCTATCGTTCTGCCGTTAGTGAGCGGCCCAATCTTCGACGCAACGCTGTCCGCAAGAGATTCTGCCATTACTGCCGCATACGCGAACATGAAGCCGCGACAGTCTGTGAGCCAATACAATCCGGCTGCAAGCGCCGCAATGCCCACATTGCAGAACACCCTGTCAATATCCCTCGCACCGCTTTTGCGGCGGACGTTATACGGGTCGGCACGCTTCCCCGCAAGCTTGGAAGCCGCCGCAGTGAGAAGAAACACCGCGGCCAGAACAGCAAACGCCGGAAGCCCGCCGCTGAATGAAATAACGATGCAGAATACCCATGCAAGCGCTGTGCCCCGCAAGGTCAACGCCCCTGTTATGAGCGCAAGCACAGCCAGAGCTGTGCTTGCGAATATTACCGCCGGGATATGCATCACTTCTCGCTGTCCTTCGGCGCGTATTTCTCTCCGCCATGGATATATCCGGGCTGCTTCGTGCTGATGATGTCCTTCTCGCGCGGATCGGATTTCATAAGATACATCTTGCTGCCGGTAAAGAGCTTATAGAACCAGACTCCCGGCGTGAACACGATCTTGACCCAGAGTATTGAGAGGAACACTCTCAGCTTGCTCGGCTCGGACACATGAACGGCGCACGAGGGCGTGTACTCCATCCGCCCTATATGTATCGGACACGCGCTCTCGCACAGGCCGCAGCCAAGGCAATGGTCAAGGTCGAGTTTATGCGCTCCGTTTTCGTCAAAGCTTATGGCTTTCACCGGGCATGCTTCGATGCACTTTCCGCAGCGCGTGCATTTGCTCTCTTCGTAGACCGGAAGATAAGGCCCGTTGTAATTGACGAACGGGACATGATACTTCTCCTTCAGCGTGAGCGGCATGCAGCAGCAGGTGCAGCAGAAGCAGAGATTGTCCTGATAAGGCTGGACGCAGGATTCAATGACTGCGATAAGTCCGTTCTTGTGCGCCATGTCCGCGACCGCGAGACATTCATCAACGCTGACGCTGCGCTCACCGGCCTTCTTTTTCAGCTGGCCATAGAAATTAAGACCGAAGCAGGTGTTTATGGGGTTGTCGCAATGCCCCTGCACAGTGCGGCACACGCAGGGCGACACGGCAATATCCGTCGTGTTGCGGATAATGTCCTTTGCAACTTCGATAGGCACGACCACAGAATTGGTGTGGATATAGCGGTAGTGCCACTCCAGCGATTTGCGTATCATCGGGCCGATGACCGGCTTCACGGCCAGCTTGCCCATCATGTACGAGAAGCGCACAACATCAACGGTGTTCTTGAGGTGCTTTTTCAAAAAGTTCCTGCGGAAAGCGGTCTCGCTGTCATAAAGCGTGATCCCGTCTACCTGCACCTTGCGTGAAGTGTATTTAGTCTCAGGTTTAAGCTGCTCCACATATCCGGGATGGTTGTACTTCTCATAATTCTTTTCTTCCATATCCATTGCCTCCCTGTTTTATTAGTCTCTCCGAATAAATAATAACAGAGCCGCGCAGAGAAAGATAATATTTTGTCAATCCAAGTTGATAACTCGCCCAAAATATTAAGTTAATAACCGATAGGTTATTGACACAGACGTCTTACGGCAGATATAATACAGGCAGAGGTGAGGGACATGGAACTGAAAGACCTGCGCTATTTCTGCCTTGCGGCCGAGCTTGGCAGCATAACCAGAGCCGCAGAAACGCTCGGCGTCTCGCAGCCGTTTGTGACCAAGGTCATCAACCGGCTGGAGGAGGAACTCGGCACCCAGCTTTTCGATATAAACAAGCGCCGCATAGTCCTGAACACGAACGGGGAGTTTTTCTATAAGGGTGCAAAGGATATCGTGACCCGTGCCGATACGCTGGTCGGAGACATGCTCGCCATGCAAGATCAGGCGGAGTTCACGACTACTCTGCTCTATAACAACGCCGGCTACCTCAGCGCGCTCAACAGCGCTTTCATGGCGCGTTTCCCGAAAAGTGTGCTTTCTGAGACCTATGCTATGCGGAACGACATTATAAGCAAGCTGAACACCGGCATGGCGGAGTTTGCGATAGAGCTCCCGCCGATAACTCAGGACGAGTCGAAGATGATAGAGACCGTTACCGTCCTGCGCGACACCGGAAGCGTCATGGTTCCGCCGGATCATCCGCTTTTCAAGAAAGACTATGTGACCATGGAGGATCTTGTGCCGTACCCTGTCATTATCGCGCCAAAGGGCAGCGGCATGAGGGACACGATAGATGCGGTGTATGCAAAGCACGGCTTCACGCCCAATGTGGTTTATGAAACGAACGACATGGACTTGCAGCAGCGCGCGGTGCTCGTAGACAAGCGCGGAATTGCCTTCATGTCGGCAATTCATGTGAAAGACCCGCTCATAAGCCAGTATTGCAGAAGGACGAGGGTAGACCATGCGTTCGGCGTCGTAGGGCTGAGCTATAACAAGTTCCGCCCGTTCACGGCCAGCATGAAGGAATTTAAGCACTTCGCCGTCGGCTTCTTTGCAGAATTACAGAAGCTCATCGACTCTGTCTGAGCAGGCAGCAGAAAAACAAATATGTATTAACAAGCCGGAAGCTTTGGCGTTTTCAAAGCTTCCGGCTACACTTTTATGGAGGAAAGCTAATGAAATTTGAACTTATGAAGAATGAGCACGGAGCCGTTATTACCCATGTTGCGCTTGCACTGGGTGATATAGAGCGAGAAGAGACAGCACAGCTCATAGTGTCTCCGCAGATGGCGCTCATCCTCAAAAACGAGATGAGTGTCAAAGAAATCATGACGGCAATATCCAGCATGGTTATGGTCGTCGGCAATCTTGCACACAGGCTCGTTGAAATGTGCGAGCCTCAGTGTGAGGACTGCGACTATGACTGCGTCTCCGAGTTGCTGAACAGCGCGGTAGATTCCGCCTGTATGGACATCGCAAAGCAGTACAGCTCCGGCAGCGAGCAGACTATGGATAATGCCTATGAAGCAGCAACGTCCGTGATCAATGGCTTCGTTGTTGGCCATGGATGTTTGAAAGAGTTGCTCAAGCAGTATATTGAGGAGGACGTCAGTGGCAAATAACGTTCCTCTTTATACCGGATCACGCAAGTATGCCAGGGAGCACGATGAGATTCCGCTCTGGCGCGAGAGCTTAAACGAGAACATAGGGATGAGCACACTCGATACTCCGGATGTACTGCTCAGCATCTGGGCAGCAAGAGATCAAGAAGAAAGCTTGTCAAAAAGCCAAAACATCAAATTCGGAATCCGGCAGCGGATGAAGGATGGAAAAGCGATTCTGAATCATACGCAATTCCTCGGTTACACAAAAGGCGCTGATGGTGTACTCAAGGTAGTACCGGAAGAAGCCACGATAGTTCGTAAAATATTCGAACTGTATGTGCAGGGAAACGGTGTCCGCAAAATCAAGCGCTATCTGGAGGAGAATGGAATCAAAACAGTAACCGGCAAATCTGAATGGAGCACATCAACGATCGACCGTATATTAAGCAACGAGAAATATATTGGCCAAGTGTTGATGCAGAAAACCTATACTCCCAATTACCTAACAGGAAAGCAAGAGAAAAACGACAACAAGCTCGATATGTATCTTGTTGAGAATGCACATGAGGCAATTATTGAACGAGAAGTGTTTGACCAAGTTCAAAAAATGAAGGGGAAAATTAAAAAACATAGTACATAATAATTCAAAATACTGCGTCGGTTTAAAGTGAACGCATGTGAAGCGGAGCAATTTGGGCGGACTGTATTTTTCTCTTTTTCTTTCTAAGAAAATATGTTATTATAAAGATGCCATCGTGCTGGTGAATACCGCTGAACACACTGTATTGCAGCAAGCAAAAACATGATATACAAGAGGTAATATGATGAGCGGAGAGAAGAAAACATCTCTGATTACTGTGCAGCAGATTCCTGTTACGATTATGAGCATCGACCAGCGTGATTACATAAGCCTTACGGACATGGCAAAAGCCCGAACCGATGCGGCAAGAGCCGCGGATGTCATTAAGAACTGGCTGCGTGCCCGTTCTACGTTGGAATTTCTCGGCACATGGGAAGTCATGTATAACCCAGATTTCAAAGTGGTCGAATTCGACCACTTTAAGAGCGAAGCCGGTTTGCATACATTTACGCTCAGTGCAAAAGAGTGGATTGAAAAGACGAATGCCATCGGCATCTATGTTCAATCCGGACGTTACGGCGGCACTTATGCGCACAAAGATATTGCATTTGAATTTGGTTCGGCTATAAGCCCTGTTTTCAAGTTATATCTGCTGAAAGAGTATCAGCGTCTTAAAGACGATGAAAACGACAGGCTTAAAATTGAATGGAGTGCAAAGAGATTCCTTTCCAAGAATAATTATCTTATCCATACAGATGCAGTCAAAAACTATGTCTTGCCGCAGAGCAATTACACGAAGTCCAACGAGTGGCTGGCCTATGCCGACGAGGCAGATTTACTGAATGTGGCTTTGTTCGGCTGCACAGCCAAGGCATGGCGCGAGGCAAATCCGGAGCTTGCAAAGAACAGTAACATTCGTGATTATGCTTCTATTGCCGAATTGACGGTATTGTCGAATTTGGAAACCCACAACGCAGAATTAATAAAGCAAGGATTGCTGAAAGCCGAACGTTTCAAGCGCTTGCAAGAAATAGCGCAATATCAGCTTAATGTTCTGAAAGAAGCCGAACTAATTAAAGAATTGCCTTCATCAAAGCACGACGACTAATAATAGCTTATTATCTCCTATTTGTATCTGTCCTCAAAATTGGCTGACCCTGCCAGAAACAGTTCATCCGTAGGATGGGCTGTTTTTTCATTTCTATAAAGATTTGAACTCCCGAGGGCGCGCAAAAAGCCGGGGCGAGTCACCCTGCTGAGGTGAGCCGCGCCCGGCTTTTCCGGTTTTGCTCCGATTTGATTTGGGAGCAACTTTATCTTTGTTCGTTTATATAGATATTAGCTTCGCTCTGGATGAATTTTGCGGTTTCGTCAAGCGTCTTGTCTCCGGCATAATATGCACGGGCATGCTTTTCGACTATCTCATAGATTTTTTCATTGTCGTCGGATATCTTATCGGTGCTTTCGATAAGCTCCGTAAGCTTGTCCGCCTGCTCCTGCGTCAGCGCGTAGAAGTTATATACCTCGCCGGTAGAGCTGCCCATACCGCCCTTGGAAACCTCGATCTTCTCTCCGTTCTCGTCAAGGACATAGTTGCCTGCCGCATCCTTCTGATAATCCGGAGTCATTTCCTTTTCGAGGAGCTTGTCAAATACATTTCTGTTCGTGGGCATCATCCACGCATTTGCCTGTGTTTCCTCGGTAAAGAACTGTCTTAGGAACTTCCAGACCTGTTCCTTATGTGTGCTTGTCTCGCTCATGGCAAAGCCGCTCGATACGCTGAGCATATTGCCGCTGCCGCTCAGCGTGGGGTAGCCTATATAAGTCGCACTGCCGCCGAAGTAGAAATCATAATACCTGATGTCAGAAATGGAGCCGATGTGTCCCTGCATGAGCATCTGGCGGCCTTCCGCGATCCTTGTGTCGGCGTTATCTTCGGCTGTCCACTCGTAATTGTCCCAATCAAAGCTTTCGGGGAAGCGGGCGGTGAACTCAAGCATCTGTTTAAATCCGTCGCTGTCAAAGCTGCATTTTCCCGTCTCCCAATCCATGTACTGGTCAAGATCGAGTGCAAGGCATGTGTGCAGCATGTCATAGCGGGTGGTCGATATGTCAAGCGGGTCGCAGCCCTCTGGCATCTGGGCGAGTGCCGCATAAAAATCATCATATGTCCAGCCTATTCTGTCGCCGACTATCTTCTCTGCGCCTACAAGCGCGTTTATGGAGAAGCTGGTGCAGGTGGAGCAGAGCTTACCGTTTACCTCAAGCGCCTTGAAGACGTTCTCGAAAAAGTCGTCCCTGGAAAGCTCGGAATCGGCGTCGATATAGGGATAGAGATCCGCAAGGATGCCCTTGGATGCAAGCTGCGTATACGGCAGACCGCTGAGGTCGATTATATCTGGCACGTTGCCTGCAAGAAGCTCGGTCGTAAGCTTTGTCGTACCTGCGGAACTGTCCTCCTCCGTGTTATACTCAGAGTAGTCTTTGATCACAATACGGCTGTCGGTGCTCTTTCTGTTGAACTGTATAATAATATTGCGGGCGTCCCAATCGATTCCCAGAGTCGCAAGGGTTATATTCTCTTTTTTGGGAAGGGTCGATGAAAGCACCTTTGCGATCTTCGCAAGCTCAATGGTATTGGTATTGTCAAGGCTGTTGTATTTGTTTGAAGCAATGTACACTGTCCCGTCTTCGCTGACGTTGAACGAATCGACCTCACCGCCGTTTATATCGCAGCTCAGCCAGTTAAAAAGCTTTGCGGCCTTCTCTTCGCCGAGATTGAAACCGCAGAGGTAGGAACCGTCGCTGAAATACACGTCGTACTCCCCGTTGCCGGCCACAAGATTGTATGCGCCGTCTGGCAGGTCGTAGCTTGCGCCGGTAGTCCTGTTCTCAATATCCAGCACGTACAGCTTTTCGCCGTTCTCTCCCCATGCGGTATAGGCGGGTGTACCGTCTTTCATGATGAAGATCGTGTCGGCGTAGCTGTCAAGCGCTATTCGGGCAACGGTGCTTCCGTCCGGCGCTATTATCCTTACTTCCATATCGCCGGTGACAATGGCATTGCCGTCCTTATCCGTCGCCATGCTGTAAGCGTACAGATAGCTGTCCGGCTCCAACTCGATCTCCGCCGAGCTGATCTCCCTGCCGTCCGGATCAAGCTTTCTGATATAGTAACGGTTTTCATACTTGGTGTGATTGTAATAATCGGCGTTGTCGCGCTTCATATCCTCGGGACCATCAAACCAGTTTTCATATGTATTTTCAATCGCTATAAAGCCGCCGTCCGGTGCCAGTGCGATACCGGAAAGATTTGCGCCGGAGGAATAGTCACGCTTGCCCTCTGTATTTTCAGGGGCGGGAAGCGACTCGTAACCCGTCAGCTTCTGCATGGAGCCGTCATAGCCGATAAAATATAGCCTGCTCTGATACACATCGTACTGCCCTTCGTATTCAAGGACAGCGCCCTCAGGAATGTTTTCCCCGACTTTTTCACTGCATGTCGCGTAAAAGCCGTCGTCGGTGTAGATACTCGGCCGAAAATAGCTTTCATTCTTTTCCGACAGCGTTGTAAATTCCGCGGCATAAACATATTCGTCAACCGTTTCCGCCGCAGGTGCTTTTGTTTCTCCGCTCGCCGCTGATGAACCGCAGGCCGTCAGGCCAAGCGCCATTGAAAGCACTGTAAGCATTATCACGACGGTTCTGAAATATTTCTTCATTTTCCCCTCCTGTGATTTGTTATTACGCCGCTGTTCCCGTTCTTCGGAAGCATATGCGGTCTTGATGCGATGTCTTCACGTTGATAGACGAACCTCTCCTCAATTTGTTCGCCCTGTTTCAATAATTTTATACGATATTAATTTTCTTTTGTTACAGAACTGAAAAGTTTTATGGTTGTAAACTAAAAGTTGGGGTGCGTGGGTAAGCCCGGGCACTCCAACTTTTAGCATGTTGAAAAAATAAGAGTAGAGCATAACAGAAAAATCCTTTAAAATGAAGCTGCTTAGACAC
>CAVENX010000005.1:0-2759 GCA_963617275.1 bacterium | reverse complement strand
GGAAGAAAGAGTAAGCATAGTGCAGTTTTCGTCGAATAGACGGAAACGGAACGGTACTTACTCTTTCTGACGTAGTGCCGGTGACCGGACTCGAACCGGTACGCAGTAAACCTGCAAGGGATTTTAAGTCCCTGGTGTCTACCATTCCACCACACCGGCAAACCAACTTGCCTGACATGCGCTGCGCCCTTTTACGCATATATGGCATTGCTTTGAATACTTTACCACCTGACAGGTAATTAGTCAAGAAAAAAGCGGTTTTCAGCACACAAAAGGAGACCGTTCGGCACGGTCTCCTTTTACAAAAATCAGCGTATAAAGTTCGTCATGACCTTCTTTTCCGTCTTCGGCAGCTCTATCCCGTTCTCTCTGCCGTTTTCGATGCATTTGAGCAGCCATGCCATATTTCTTGCAAGGCTGCGCATAGTCTGGAGTCCTTCCGCGTCCTGTTTTACCTCTCCCGGAACTCTGCCGAAAGCTATATTCCAATAGTTTGAGCCGACACTCACCATATTTGAAATGCCAAAATATTTGTTCATCACATCAACGGACGCCGTACAGCCCGCTCTCCTCGCAATGGAAACCGCCGCGCCCGGCTTGAATGCAAATGCGCTCCCGCTGCTGTAAAACACCCTGTCAAGGAAAGAAAGTATTCTTCCGCTCGGGTGCGCATAGTATACGGGCGTGGCAAAAACAAAGCCGTCCGCCTCCTTCGCCTTGGCTATGAACTCATTAACGCCGTCATCGGTGAAGACACAGCCTTTTTCCGTGCAGCCGTGACAACCGGTACAGTCCCTCACCGGGGCAGCACCGATCTGAAATATCTCATATTCAATTCCCTCTTCACTGAGCTGTCTGCCGATCTCCTCAAGAGCGGCAAAAGTATTGCCGGCGGTATGGCTGCTGCCATTGAGCATAAGAACCTTCATGCGCATTACCTCTTTCTTTTTTTATAGCGATTATATCATGCGCAAGATGGCTTTTCAAGCCGGATCACCCGTACAGAAACTGCCTTATGCGTTCGCTCTCATATGCACGGTCACAGCCTGTCACGCTCCCTTCCGCGCCTTCATACACCCACACTCTGTCCCTGTCCGGAACGGTCATCTGCTCCGCCTGAACTCCCGCAAATTTGGGTGCAGAAAATATGAGCGAGGCAAGCTGCTTCTTGCTGAGATTTGTATCTACAAGCGGTATCGCCACCTCCGCAAGCTTTTTTATGCCCGCTATGCGCAGGGTCTTGCCCTTGTTGATAACCGCCTGCGTCGCGTTGCGCTGCCGCTGCACCCGGTGCCAATTGTCGTCTATGCGCCTTAAGCGGCAGTATCTCAGCGCTGCCGCGCCGTCAAGATGGCAGTCGCCCTCGGTGAAGGTCTGTTCGTACCATAGATCCTCCGTCACAGCCTGCGCTTCCTCAGCGGTGAGATATATGTCTATGCCGCCCATCGCGTCTATAATAGCGCTGAAGCCTTCAAACGTCACATGGACATATCCGTCAAGATCGATACCGAAGCACTTGCTGAGGCTTTCCGTTGTAAGCTCAGCGCCGCCGTAGGCATAGGTGCTGGTGAGCATAATATCTCCATGCCCCGCCCACGGAACTCCTGTACTGCGTTCAAAGCTGATAAGTTTGACGGTTTTGTTCTCCGCGTTTACCGAGCACAGCAAAGTCACATCGCCCCGTCCCTGATCGTCATAGTCTGTACGTTTTTCGTCCGTGCCGATCAGCAGGATATTTACCGTGCCTTTTATATCGTCAGCACTCTTTGCCGTGGGTACGGGCTTTTCCGCCGTTTCCCGGACAGACGCCGTTTCGGCGACGCTTTCCATCGCTGCAAGACGTGCCTGCGCTTCGGCGTCCTCATGGATGACCGCTCCGGCTGCCGTACCCGCGGCGATGCACACGGCAAGCGCCGCAACAAGTTTTTTTATTTTAAGCGAACTGATCATATCTGCCTCCGTTACCGCGCACGATCTACGCTTTTCGTATAAAACGTCTTTTGAGGCACTGACCGCGCTTTCTGCGGCTCCTGAATGCTCCAAAAGCACCGATCAAAGCTTAACATAAGGTGAGTATCGGAACCCGTTTTTAAGCGGATACGAGCACCGCAGGCTTCGTTTTGCTCGATCACAAGGCGGCAAGCCTTCCTCAATCGCAAAGCCTTGCCGTCCCCGCCCCTCTCTCGCTTAAAAATCTCTGACCTCCGCCATAGATTTTTAGTTCTTTATCAAGGCAGAGGACGCAGGAATACTGCCGTATTCCAAGGACGATAACGCAGAGAAAGGGCAAAAAATCATGGCTGAGGCGGTGTTCGGTTACTCCCCTTTTGCTTAATCAGTGAGCAGTATCAGTATGCCCGTTTTTTTCTATGCAATTCCTGATATAGAAAAAATTCACATTTTTTTCTTGAAAAAATATCCGTTCTACCATATAATGCAGATGCAGTACAGAACCGTATTGCACGGTTCTGCCGCAGGAAAAATACAGGAGGCAAATTATGTTGGGACTAAAAAAATCTTTTGCAAAAAAAGCAAAAAAAATGCGTCACTGCCGTGATATGCGCTTCTTCGCCGCAGGTATTCTTGCCGGAAGCATAGCAGTTACCGCCGTATCCAAGCTCTGCGGCAAATTCAAATGCAAAAAATGCGTTAAAAAAATGCTTGCAGGTAAGGAATAAAAAAATCGAGGGATGGCATAAATCAGCAATGTCACTAAGTTAAGAAAGGCTGGGTCTCGCAGAAATGCGGGGCCCAGTTTT
>CAVENX010000004.1:0-142370 GCA_963617275.1 bacterium | reverse complement strand
TTTGAGGCGGGCCTTGCCCCCTCAAGCTCCCCCGCTGCTCTGTTATCCGGCTTTAATACATAGTTTTTTGACAGTCTGCACCGCCGCACGGTGTGCGGCGGCAGACATGAGGCTTGAGCGCTCTTGCCGGACGAGAGTGTGACGCCGAAAGAAAGGTTGTGGCAGATATGGGTAAGATCCGCGCTTTCCTGAAGAGAAAGAACATTGTCTTCTCCGGCAAACGCTACGGAATAGACGCACTGGGCGCGATGGCGCAGGGACTGTTCTGTTCGCTGCTCATCGGCACTATAATCAAGACGCTGGGAACACAGCTTGACCTGCCGTTTTTTACCGATATCGGCACTTATGCGATGGCAGTGTCCGGTCCGGCGATGGCCGTCGCTATCGGATATGCATTGCAGGCGCCGCCGATGGTGCTGTTTTCACTCGCGGCGGTGGGCTGGGCGGCAAACGCCGAGGGCGGCGCTGGCGGCCCGCTGGCGGTGCTGTTTATTGCGATAATCGCGGCGGAGTTCGGCAAGGCCGTGAGCAAGGAGACAAAGATAGACCTTCTCGTCACGCCTGCGGTCACGATAATTATCGGCGTTGCGCTGGCAAAGCTCATTGCACCGCCGATCGGTACGGCCGCCGGGGCGTTCAGCATAGTTATCGACAACGCCACAAAGCTCCAGCCGTTCTGGATGGGCATCGCCGTATCGGCGCTGGTCGGCATTGCGCTGACGCTGCCCATTTCATCAGCGGCCATATGCTCCGTTTTGCAGCTTACCGGGCTTGCGGGCGGCGCGGCTGTGGCGGGCTGCTGCGCGCAGATGGTGGGCTTCGCGGTGATGAGCTTCAGGGAAAACCGCTGGGGCGGTCTTGTATCGCAGGGGCTGGGAACATCCATGCTCCAGATGCCGAACATCGTGCGCAATCCTAAGATCTGGATAGCGCCGACGCTCTGCTCCATGATCACCGGACCTGTTGCGACCTGCGTTTTCAAACTCGAAATGAACGGCGCGGCGATCAACTCCGGCATGGGCACATGCGGTCTGTGCGGGCCTATCGGCGTATGGACGGGGTGGTTCTCCCCGTCGCAGGAGGCGCTTGCAAAGGGCGCTTCGGCGATAGTGCCGACGGCATTCGACTGGCTGGGGCTTGCGCTTATCTGCATTGTGCTCCCGGCGATCCTCTGCCCGCTGATAAATCTTGTCTGCCGCCGCCTCGGCTGGGTCAGGGACGGCGATCTGACGCTGAGCTGAGAGCCGGAATATTCTGAATATATTAAAAATCACGTGTAATTATACGCGTCAGCTTGTAAAAGGGGCCGGTGCAAAACGGAAATTTTGCACCGGCCCCTGCATTTATTATCCTATAAGTCCTGCCTGTTGAAATGCCTGCGGCAGATCGACGGTTATATACTGATATAAGCCCGTGAGATTATACTGCCTGTCGAGAACGGTATAAATACGATCCATCTCCGCGCCGGTCATGATGCCGGCGCCGAGACATACGCCGCCGAAAACAATGGCGACAAGCACGATGATAAGTATTACACGCCATCCCGTTTTCATTTACCGCACCTCCTTGCTGCACCATTTGCCGCCGAGCTGGATAACGGCGTTGATAAGCCCGGCGATAACGCTGCCGATAAACCATATGAACAGCCACAAAAACAGCAGGCCGAGAGCGAGAATGATAACGCCGCTGCCCAGAACCACCATGATATCCGAGAACATGGAAAAACCGGCGAACGCCGCCAGCGTTACCTTGAACCCGGCGTACAGGCACACCGCGGACACGCCCAGCGAGGCAAACGTGGGTATAAGGATCACGCATGCCAGCAGCACGGTCACGGGAACCGCAATGAGCGCATACAGCACTGCGAGAGGCACGATTATTTTTCTCTCCGGCTCTTCCTCGTCCGCTCTCATCCTTCTGCGGCCGTAGCCGTCCCTGCCGAATTCGGAGCGGAGATCGGGCATAACGCTGCTTTCGGGCTTGCCGTGCGCTTCGTTTTCTTCGTCCGTGAAAGAGAAGTCGTCAAAGGTAAACTCCTCCTCGTCCTGCTCAACATATGTTATCCCGGAAGGGGCGTCCGGTTCGGGCGCTTTTTCTGCTTTTCTCGGGGCTTCCGCACGGCTTGCCCGTCCCTGGACCGCCGACGCGTCCGGTGCTTCCCGCGCATAGGTTTCCGCGCCGCTCCATGCGCTGCGCGTCTCCCGCTTTTTCGAGAGCAGCCCCTGTCTGCCGGCATTTTCCCTTATACGCTCTATGACCTGCATAAAAGCGGGGCTTTCCTCCGGCTCGTCATCCTCATACATATCGTCGGCGCGGGACGTGCTGTTGATCTGAAGCTTGCGTTCCTTTGAATTATAGGTTCTTGCAAGCGCGACCGCCTGGCGCGTGGGGGAGACCAGAAACGCGGAAAACTCCGCCTCGTCCGCCGCTTCGTCGAACAGCTGCGCATACATCGACAGAACCGTCCGCTGATCCTCTTCATACATGAATGTCAGCAGCTTTGCCAGCTCCGCGAGAAATTTCTGCTTATTTATACCCGTTCACCTCCGAGGTTACATTTTATCATACATGGCTATTATAGCCGCGCGGCGCTGTCAGGTCAAGAAAAAAAGAACAAAATACCGTAGAAACGATAATGTTATAACCGTTAAACTGTAAAAATTTCTGCGAAAGCTGTCGCCGGCGCATTAAGATTTGCATTTTGCGCGGGCTTAGGGTATTATATAATTGATGATTATATGCTGAGGTAAAAGAATGTCGGGAACGATTCGTGATATAAAAAGACTTACGGGACTGTCACTTGCTACGATTTCAAAATATCTGAACGGCGGGAACGTCCTTCCGCAGAACCGCGATCTTATCGAAAACGCGATAAAAGAGCTGGATTACGAAGTAAACGAGGTTGCGCGCTGGCTTGCGACGAACAAGACGAAAACGGTGGGCGTCATCGTATATGATATACAGAGCCTTTTCAATGCCACGCTTGTGAGCATTATCGGCGAGGCGCTGGGAAAAGCGGGCTACGGTCTGCTTATATGCGACAGCGCCAACAGCCTGCGTCAGGAGCAGAGCAATTTCAATTTTCTTCTCAGCAAGAAGGTGGACGGTATACTTGTCGTGCCGATCGAGGACGGCGCGTTTGATTACGAAAAAACCGACGTTCCGATAGTGTTTATGGACAAACCGTCGAAAAGCGGCGCGGTAAGCTGCGTAAAAATAGACAACGAGACGTCGGCCGTCGAGGCGGTGGAGCTGCTCATATCAAACGGACACCGGCGCATAGCCATAATCGGCTCATACAGCGAGTATACCGGGCGTCAACGGCACAACGGGTACATCCGCGCCATGGAAAAGCACGCTCTTGAAGTGCGTGAGGAGTATACGAAAATAGCGCACCATGTCTCCATAAGCGCCGGGCACGAGGGCATGAACGAGCTTCTTGCCCTGCCCGAACCGCCGACCGCCGTTTTCATGACGAACTATGAAATTTCACTCGGCGGCATAATGGCGGTGAACGAATCGCATCTGAGGTGTCCGGAGGATATTTCGCTGCTCGGCTTCGACAACCTCATTCTTCCGCAGATAGTGAAGCCGAAGATCACGACCGTGGTGCAGCCTATGAACGCGATGGGCGAGACGGCGGTAAGGCTCATTCTCGGCGAGATAAACCGCAGTGAGGAGCACCGCGTACAGACGATAAACCTCCCCACGCATATCCAGCCCGGCAATTCGATAAGCAGAAAATAAACGAAAGGCTTGACAAAGCCGACGGCGGGGGTATGATAGACGGGATAAAACGCTGCCGTCCCGGCGGATAAGAGCGGGGTGTGCGCTGGCCGTAACTCAGAAAAAAATAAAAAACGGGAGAAAATCAATGGAGCTTCTTGAACGGCGTATACTTACCGACGGCAGGATCCTGCCCGGCGGGATACTGAAAATCGACAGCTTTCTCAACCACCAGATGGATCCCAGACTCATGTACGAAATGGGGCTTGAATTCAAACGGCTTTTCGGCGACGAACGGGTCAATAAGATCCTGACCATTGAAGCGTCCGGCATTGCGATAGCCATTATGACCGGGTTCGTGTTTGACTGTCCCGTCGTATTCGCTAAAAAGAGCCGGTCGAAAAACATCTCCGACAAGGTCTACTCCGTCGAGGTCGAAAGCTTTACGCACGGCAATACAAACACCGTCGTTGTTTCAAAGGAATATCTCAAGCCCGGCGACAGGGTGCTCATCATCGACGATTTCCTCGCAACGGGCGCGGCGCTTGTCGGGCTGAAAGCGCTTGTGGAGCAGGCAGGCGCATCCGCGGTAGGCGCGGGTATCGCCGTCGAGAAAGTCTTTCAGGGCGGCGGAGAGCGGCTCAGAGAAAACGGACTTCGTGTGGAGTCGCTTGCAAGGATCGCTTCCATGTCCGACAACGGCCTGGAGTTTGTGCACAACTGACAAAATCAGATACGGGAATTTGGTAAAATCGGCGGAAAAAGCACTTGACTTTTTTCGCCGGATTTGTTAGCATAAATGTGTCAATTGAATACTGCATTCGATATATAGCAAATGATATGGATTTGAAGTTTCTACCCGGACGCCGTAAATGACCGGACTATCGATGTGTTATACCCCGAGCCTCTGTTTCCGCGCTGAGCGGCAGAGTTTCGGTTTGATATTGCATTGGTAGCGCATACCCATATTGAGCGCGGCCAGTGCATTTTTGCTTTTGTCTCTTATACAGTATTCATTATGGCGAATAAAAATATTTTATAGGAGACCAGAAACATGAAGAAAATCCTCGCTCTCGTTCTTTCCCTGTGCATGGTGTTCGCTCTCTGCGCCGCTTCCGCATCCGCCGCAGATGAAGTCAAGGTCGGTCTTATCACCCTCCATGACGAGAACTCCGGCTATGACAAAAACTTCATAGACGCTTTCAAGGCGGCCTGTGAGGCGACCGGCGTTACTCCCGTTATCAAGTCCAACGTCCCCGAAGATCAGAGCGCATATGACGAGGCGGCAAACCTTGCGGACTCCGGCTGCGCCGTCGTCTTCACCGACAGCTACGGCCATCAGCAGTACGTTCTGGACGCCGCACGCGAGTTCCCCGATGTCCAGTTCACTTCCTGCACCGGCGATATGGCGCTGACCGAGGAAGTTGAAAACTATCACAACGCTTTCGCAAACATCTATCAGGGCCGCTATCTCGCAGGCGTTGCCGCAGGTCTCAAGCTCAACGAGATGATAGAGTCCGGCGGCATTACCGCCGAGCAGGCAAAGATGGGCTATGTCGGCGCAATGCCCTATGCGGAAGTCATTTCCGGCTACACCTCCTTCTATCTTGGCGCAAAGTCCGTCTGCCCCAGCGTGACCATGGACGTTATCTACACCGGCTCCTGGTACAACGAGACTCTTGAAAAGGAAACCGCGGAAGCCCTCATCAACGGCGGCGCTGTTCTCATCTCCCAGCATGCCGACTCCATGGGCGCACCCAATGCCTGCGAAGCCGCCGGCGTTCCCAACGTTTCCTACAACGGCTCCACCCAGACTGCCTGCCCCAACAGCTACATCATCTCCTCCCGCATTGACTGGACTCCTTACTTCACCTATGCAATAGAGAAGGTTCTCGCCGGTGAAAACTACGACACCGACTGGACCGCCGGTATCGAGACCGGCTCCGTCGCTCTGACCGAGATCAACGAGAACGTCGCCGCTGCCGGTACCGCGGAGAAGCTTGCCGAGGTCGAGGCCGCTATCCTTGACGGCAGCCTGAACATATTCGACTGCTCCACCTTCACCGTCACCGTGAGCGAAAACGAGAGCGACGCCAACTACGGCAACAACAATTCCTCCGTTGCGGCGGTCGATGCTGACGGACATCTCACCAGCTACATCGCGGACGTCGTTAACGACGGCACTTTCGTTCCCGAGACCGAGGCTGTGGAAAACGGCGTGTTCAACGAATCCGTTTACCGCTCCGCACCTTACTTCTATGCCATAATCGACGGCATCAACGTACTCAGCAAGTAATAAAAGGCCGCAAAGAACCATAAAAACCCCTGCTTTTTTTGCAGGGGTTTGAGATTGTCAAAGAACCTCATTGAGGTTCTTTGACAAAAGGGGCTGCACTGCGCTCTGTGCCTCGGTTGTTCGCCGCAGGCGAACAATTCGACACTCGCTCCGTGAGAAGAATTTTCTCCGACGTACATGCCGCCGGAGAAAATAATCAAAACTGTTTTTGCCTGCGGGCAAAAACTCTGCGAGGCCTTTTTCAACAAGCTGAAACCCCTGCTTTTTTGCAGGGGTTTTTATGGATTGATAAAAAATGGATTGATAAAAATATGTGAGACAGGGGCGGATTTTTGACAGCTCAAGCATCCGCCCGTATCCCGCATATATGGCTTCCCTCACCGGAGGGAACCGTAAGCAGAAAAGGAGAAAGAGACGCTATGGAAGAAAGAATCCCCGCCGTGGCAATGCGGAACATCACAAAGCGCTTCGGAAGCGTGACAGCGAGCGACAAATGCTGGCTCAATATTTACAGGGGCGAAATACTTGCCATGCTGGGCGAAAACGGCAGCGGCAAAACCACGCTCATGAATATGCTTGCCGGTATCTACTTCCCCGATGAGGGTACCATTTCCATAGACGGGAAAGAAGTCGTCATTTCCTCGCCGAAGGACGCTTTTGACCTTGGCATCGGCATGATACACCAGCATTTCAAGCTGGTGGACGTTTTCACTGCCGCGCAGAATATCGTCCTCGGCCTGCCGGGAAAGCTCGACCTTGCCGCGGCGTCCAAAAAGATACGCGAAATATGCAGCCGCTACGGCTTTGCCGTTGACCCCGATCAGAAGGTCTACGATATGTCCGTTTCGCAGAAACAGACCGTGGAGATCATCAAGGTGCTCTACCGCGGCGCAGACATTCTCATCCTTGACGAGCCTACCGCCGTGCTCACCCCGCAGGAGACGGAAAAGCTGTTTGCGGTGCTGCGCAATATGCGCGACGACGGCAAGGCCGTCGTGATTATTACGCACAAGATGCACGAGGTGCTTGAACTTTCAGACCGCGTGGCGGTTCTGTGCAAGGGACAGTTTACCGGCGATATGCTCACCAAGGACACCGACGTGCAGGAGATGACGAACATGATGGTCGGGCGTCCGATCGAGCTTAATATACGCCGCACGGAGCCGGTCGATCCGAAGCCGCGCATAGAGGTGAAAAATCTCACCGTGCGCGATATAGACGGCATAGCCAAGCTTGACGATGTTTCTTTCACGGTCAACTCCGGCGAGATCCTGGGCATTGCCGGTATCTCCGGCTGCGGCCAGAAGGAGCTTCTTGAGTCCATCGCGGGCTTGCAGAGGGTCGAAAAGGGAAGCATCGCCTATATCGGGGACAACGGCAGCGCCGAGGAGCTTATCGGCAAGGATCCGCTTGCGATAAAGAATATGGGCGTTGCGCTCTCGTTCGTGCCGGAGGACAGGCTGGGCATGGGGCTTGTCGGCAACATGGATCTGAGCGACAATATGATGCTGCGCTCCTACCGTCAGGGCCACAGTATTTTCACGAACCGCAAGGCTCCGAACAAGCTTGCGCATGAGATGGTAGATATTCTCGAGATAGTCACGCCGAGCGTTGAGACACCCGTGCGCCGCCTTTCCGGCGGCAATGTGCAGAAGGTGCTTGTCGGGCGCGAGATCTCCAACGCCCCCACCGTCCTTCTCACTGCCTACGCCACACGCGGACTTGACATAAACTCATCATATACCATATACGACCTCATTTCCAAGCAGAAGGAGCGCGGCGTGGCCGTGGTCTACGTGGGCGAGGACCTGGATGTGCTGCTTGAGCTGTGCGACAGGATACTCGTGCTTTGCGGCGGCAAGGTCAGCGGCATAGTTGACGGGCGCACCGTGAGCAAGAACGAGGTCGGCGCGATGATGACGAAACTGGGAGGCATGCGGGAATGATACATATTTCCAAGCGCGGCGAGCTGAGCCGCGGCAGAATTATCGGAATAAGACTTATCGCCATCGCCGTCGGCATACTGCTGTGTTCCGTGATAACGACGGTCACAACGGGCGTAAACCCGCTTGAGGTCGGCAGCGCGGTTTTCGCAGGCTCGTTCGGCACCGCACGGAAGACGTGGCTGTTCTTCCAGAAGACGGCTGTCCTGCTGCTCATATCCCTTGCGGTCACGCCCGCTTTCAAGATGCGCTGCTGGAACCTCGGCGCGGAGGGACAGGTGCTTGCGGGCGCAATGGCCGCCGCCGCGTGCATGGTGCTCATGGCGGACGCGGCATCCAACACTGCGGTCATTATCTGCATGACAGTTACCGCTGTGCTCGCCGGTGCGCTCTGGGCGGCGATCCCCGCGTTTTTCAAGGCAAAATTCAACACGAACGAGACGCTGTTCACACTCATGATGAACTATGTGGCGACGCAGATAGTTGCGTTTTTCTGCGTCAAGTGGGAAAACCCGAAAGGCTCCTGCCAGATAGGCGTTATCAACCAGAAAAGCAACGTCGGCTGGTTCCCTCAGCTTGTCAACCGTTATCTGCTGGTCATCGTCGTCGTGGCGGTCGTCACGGTGCTGATGTATTTTTATCTAAGATACTCCAAGCATGGGTTTGAGCTTTCCGTCGTCGGCGAAAGCGAGCGCACGGCGCGTTATGTCGGCATCAAGGTAGAACGCGTCATTATCCGCACCATGCTCCTTTCCGGCGCGGTCTGCGGCCTTGCGGGGCTTCTGCTTGTCGGCTCCATCAACCACACCGTTTCTACGACGCTTGCCGGCGGACAGGGCTTTACCGCCGTCATGGTTGCATGGCTTGCACAGTTTGACCCTATCGCCATGGTGCTTGCCTCGGGGCTTCTGATCCTGCTCGGCACCGGCGCGAACGAACTTGCCACTGCCTGCGGGCTTAACGCCGCATTCGGCGATATACTCACCGCCGTTCTTATCTTCTGCATAATCGGCAGCGAATTCTTTATAAACTATCAGCTTCGCTTTGCGAAAAAGCACAAGGAGGTAAAGGAAAATGTTTGATATAGTATCCTTTATCCCGAGAGCCGTCATGCAGGCCGTGCCGCTCATGCTCGGCTGCACGGGCGAAACCATTACCGAAAAAAGCGGCAACCTCAACCTCGGTACGGCGGGCGTCATGTATGTCGGCGGCATCTGCGGCGTCATAGGCGCGTTCCTCTACGAAAATTCCGGTGCGGAAATGAACGGCTTCCTTACGATCGCCATTCCTCTGCTGTGCTGCATTGCCGGGTCGCTGCTCATGGGGCTGCTGTACTGCTTCCTCACGGTAACGCTCCGCGCCAATCAGAACGTCACCGGCCTTGCGCTCACGACCTTCGGCGTGGGCATCGGCAACTTCTTCGGCGGTTCGCTCATAAAGCTTGTAAAGACGGACATCCCCTCTATCGTCCTCAGCAGGACGAGCCTTGCCTTTTCCAAAAAGCTGCCCTTTGCCGGAGAACTTGGCTGGTTCGGAAAGATATTCCTCTCATACAGCTTTCTGGCATATGCGGCGATAATCATCGCGCTGGCCGCCTCCTACGTCCTCAACCGTACACGCACGGGTCTGCATCTGCGCGCAGTGGGTGAAAATCCCGGCACCGCGGACACGGCGGGCATCAATGTCGTGCGCTATAAATACACCGCGACCTGCCTCGGCTCCGTGATCGCAGGGCTGGGCGGACTGTACTACGTCATGGATTACGCCTCCGGCGTCTGGTCAAACAACGCTTTCGGCGACCGCGGCTGGCTTGCGATAGCGCTCGTTATCTTCACCGTCTGGCGTCCGGCGACCTCCATTCTCGCGTCCATCCTCTTCGGCGGGCTGTATATTCTCAACGTCTACATCCCGACCGGCACCGACCTTGCGATAAAGGAGATATACAAAATGGCGCCCTATGTCGTCACGATCGTTGTACTGGTCATTTCCTCCGTCCGCTCCAAGCGCGAAAACCAGCCCCCCGCCTCTCTGGGACTTCCGTATTTCAGGGAAGAGAGATAACAAACCGGGACAGAAAAAAGGACGCTTTTGATGCGTCCTTTTTTGAGCTTGTCAAAGAACCGAGGGCCTTTGACAAAAAGGCTGCACTGCGCTCCTGTTTTCGGAAAACTTGTCCGCCCTGAGACGAAAATTTTTACACTTTATCTATTTTTTTACCCCTGAAAAAAGCTATATTATAATTTCAGAATAAACATGAGGTGAACTAAATGGATTCATTTGTCTGCTTTGATAAGGTTTGCAGAACCTACGACATGGGACAGATAAAAATCGAGGCGCTGAAAAATGCCTCCTTCAACATTCAAAAGGGTGAAATATGCGTTATAGTCGGCGCGTCCGGCGCGGGCAAAACGACGCTTCTCAACATTTTAGGCGGCATGGACGTTCTCACGTCGGGACATGCAGTGATCGACGGCAGCGACATTTCGCAATACTCAAAGCGCCGCCTCACACAGTACCGCCGGCACGACGTGGGCTTTGTCTTCCAGTTTTATAACCTTCTGCCGAATATGACAGCGCTTGAAAATGTGCAGATCGCAAGCCAGCTGTGCTCCGACCCTCTGCCTGCGGAAAAGGTTCTGGCGGCGGTCGGGCTTGGGGACAGAATGTCCAACTTCCCCGCGCAGCTTTCCGGCGGTGAGCAGCAGCGCGTGGCAATCGCACGCGCCCTTGCCAAAAATCCGAAGCTCCTGCTCTGCGACGAGCCTACCGGCGCGCTTGACTACAACACCGGCAAGCAGATACTCAAGCTCCTGCAGGATCAGTCACGCGAAAATGGCATGACGGTCGTTATAATCACGCACAATTCCGCGCTGACCGCCATGGCAGACAGGGTCATACGCCTCAAAAGCGGAGAGATCATCAGTGAAACGACCAACGAGCATCCCACGCCGGTGGAAGAAATAGAGTGGTGACGATATGCTGAAGCTGACTTTCAGAGAGATCCGCACAAGTCTTGGGCGGTTCCTGGGAATATTTGCGATCATTGCGCTGGGCGCGGGCTTTTTCTGTGGCCTGAAGCTCACAAAAACGAGCATGATCCACACTCTTGACGTTTATGCCGACGAGCACCGTATGTTTGACTACGATCTCGTTTCGACCGTCGGCTTCGACGAGGACGATGTCGCGGCGTTTGAGCAGGATACCGCCGTGAAGCTTGCCGAGGGCAGCAAGCAGGCCGACGCTATATTTGTCATGCCGAGCGGCAGCATCGTCCTGCATACGATGAGCGTGCCGGAAAAGCTCAACCTGCCGAGAGTAACGGCGGGCAGGCTTCCGGAAACGGAGGATGAATGCGCCCTTGACGCATGGTATTTCAGCGAAGATCTGATCGGGAAGACGATAACTCTCAGCGAGGACAATGACGAGGACGATCTTGAAAACTACAAGTCGCGCACATTTACCGTCACCGGCCTTTGTAAATCGCCGCTTTATATAAACTATGAGCGCGGCGGCACAAGCATCGGCAGCGGCAGCATAACCGGCTTTGCCTTCCTCACAGAGGATGCGTTCGACACCGATTACTATACGCATCTCTACCTGACGCTTGAGGGCGTTTCCGGCGAGGTATACTCCGACGAGTATGAGGACTTTGTGGATGCGGCGGAGGATCATATCACCGACCTCGGCGAAGAGAGGGCAGAGATACGCAGCGAAAAGCTCCGTGAGGACGCCGAACAGGAGCTTGCCGACGCCCGCGTGAAGCTTGACGATGCGCACAAGGAGATAGACGATGCCAAGGTCAAGATAGAAGACGGCAAAAAGGACATAGAAGACGGCAAAAAGAAAATAGAGGACGGCGAGAACGAGTATTATGACGCGGTGGACGCCTTTGCCGCGTACCGCCGGATGATGCGCGGCTTTGCCGTAAGCGACAATACAAACGACTTCAACAAAAAGCAGGAAGAGCTTGACGACGCGTGGGCGGAGATCGTAGAGCACAAGCAGGAGCTTGCCGACGCAGAGCAGGATCTGAAAGATGCAGAGCAGGATCTGAAGGATGCGGAGAAAAAGCTTGCCGACGCCGAACAGGACTATGCCGACGGAGAGAAGAAGCTTGACGATCTGGACGACCCCGACTGCTATGTTCTCGACCGCAGTACAAACGTAGGCTACGTCTGCTTTGAGAGCGATTCCGAGATAGTCCACGGCGTATCCAAGGTTTTCCCGGTGTTCTTTTTCCTCGTGGCGGCGCTCGTGTGCATCACGACAATGACGCGCATGGTGGATGAGCAGCGCACACAGCTCGGCGTACTCAAGGCGATGGGCTATTCCGACGGCGCGATAATGAGCAAGTTCCTGCTGTACTCGGCGCTTGCCTCGGTGCTGGGCTGCGCGGGCGGCATCGCGCTGGGCGCGTGGGCGATGCCGAAGCTTATATGGCAGGCGTACAATATAATGTACGGCTTTGCCGATATCATAAACGCTTTCGACTGGAAGCTTGCGATAGCCTCCTCCGCGGCGTACCTCGTATGCTCACTGTTTGCGACATGGCTTGCCTGCCGCAGCGAGCTTGCGGAGTCGGCGGCCTCCCTCATTCGTCCCCGTGCTCCGAAAGCGGGCAAGAGAGTGCTGCTTGAGCACGTGGGCTTTATCTGGAAGCGCATACCGTTTTTGCGCAAGGTGTCGATAAGAAACGTGCTGCGCTACAAGCAGAGAATGATGATAATGATCCTCGGCATAGGCGGGTGCACCGCGCTGCTGCTGACCGGCTACGGAATACGCGACTCGATACAGAATATCGTCTCCTACCAGTATGACGAGATCTCCGATTACGACTGCTCGGTGAACTTCAAGGACGATATGACGCCCGAGATGCGCGCCGCCTTCCGCGACAGGCACGGCGACGTTATTTCGGACATCGTGTTCCTGCACGACACGGTCAAGGACTGCTCCTCCGACACGGTTACAAAGACTGCGCATATCATTGTCACCGAAAATGACACGGCGGGCGATTATATGCTGCTCAGGGACGGCGGCGAGACGGTTCAATATCCCGGCAGGGACGAATGTGTGATAAGCGTGGGACTTTCCGAGGCTCTCGGCATAGGCAAGGGAGAGACGCTGCACGTATATGACGATGAAAGCGGCGAGATGAATCTGAAAATCACGGGCGTTTTCAACAACTACGTCTATAACTATGTCTTTGTTACGAACGAGACCTTTACCGCCCAGACCGGCGCCGCGCCGGAGATGAAGTGCGCATGGCTGCGATTTGCGGCGGATAAGGACGCCCACGCCGCGGGCGCTGCGATCAACGGCGACGACGAGGCTGCAAGCACCCAGCTTACCGTCGATCTTGAGGACCGTATGAGCACGATGATGAGCTCTCTTGACTACATCGTGGTCGTTGTCGTGGTAAGCGCGGGCGCGCTTGCGTTCATAGTGCTCTGCTCGCTGACCAATATATCTATAACCGAACGCCTGCGCGAGATCGCCACGGTCAAGGTTCTGGGCTTTTACGACAGGGAGACGGCAAGCTACGTTTTCCGTGAGAACAACGCCCTCACGGTCATCGGTTCGCTTGTCGGCATACCGATGGGCTACGCGCTGCACCGGTTCGTCATGGATCAGATACGCATTGATCTTGTACATTTCGACGCACGTATCCTTCCGGCAAGCATAGTCACCTGTGTGGCGCTGACGCTTCTGTTCGCGCTGATAGTCAACCTCGCAATGAAGCCGAAGCTCAGAAGAATAGACATGGCGCAGGCGCTCAAGTCAATAGAATAAAAAAGCTCAGTTTGTCAAAAGAACTATGTTTTAAAGTCAGATAACAGGGGCTTTGCAATTTGCAAAGCCCCTGTTATTTTTGACCCTTATCAGCCGAAGGCGGCGTCGGCGACCTCGCCGAGTACGCCGAGATCCCAATAAAGCCTTGTGCTGACATATTTGTCGCGTATGTCCTTGCTCATCGCAAAGCATTTTTTCACATCCTGCGCGTCATAGCCTATGCACCGGGCAGAAACAGGCATACCGAGTGAGAGCATGAGCTTTTCCACGCTCTCCGAGGAGGGAAGCGCGTCGATAACGGCGCATATCGCATTCCAGTTTTCCTCAATGACCGCAAGGCGCTTTTCATGCTTCTGCTTATCGTATTTCCGCTCCCGACGTTCACCCTCAATCATTGCTTCCGCCCCAACGCCTATGAAGCGGCGAAGCTCGTCGTTCCAATCGTCATCGGAAAAGCCCTGCACGAACGCAAGCGCCTTTTCCCTGTCGGGTCCGGGCATGAGCTTTCTGAACGCCTCAAAGCCGCGCAGCGTATAGAGCGTGCCTATGCCCGCCTGCGTTCCGTGCAGAGCGCTCTTCGCCTCCGGGAATACAAGAGCGCGCATATCCCATATGTGCGAAAAATAATGCTCGGTGCCGGAGGCTGGGCGGGAAAGCCCCGCATAATTCATGGCCGCGCCCGCAAGTATAAGCCCCTGCATCACTGCGCGCACCGCTTCTCCGTCGCGCCGCAGAAGCGCGGGGGCTTTTTCGATAACGCCGCGCACCGCCTTATCCGTGAGCGCGGCGACGACCGGACAGTAATATTCGCCTACTATGATCTGCGCAAGCTTCCACTCCGAAAGGCTTGTGAGCTTTGCCAGCATATCACCGACGCCCGCCCGCAGAAGCTCCATCGGCGCATTGCGGAGAATATCCAGATCGCCGATGACGCCCCACGGCGCTTTAGAGGGCAGAGAGACCTTGAGAGAATCGACGTCCATGGACGATGTTGCGGAGACAAAGCCGTCCATCGACGGCGCCGTGGCGACGATGATGTATTCTCTGCCGGTCGCACGTGCAAGTATCTTGCCGGTGTCGTTGATAACGCCGGAGCCGATGCCGACGATCGCGTCGCAGGAATAGTCAAAGTGCATTACCGCGCTCCCGACCGTTTCCTCCGTGGGGCGCACAGGGGAACTCGGGAACACGTACTTTCCGTACTCGATGCCCGCCGCGTCCAGAACATCCGTCACGCTTTTACCGGCGGCGGCAAAGGTGTTGTGTCCGGAGAGGATAAAGGGCTTTGCGCTTCCTATGGCGGCAAGATATTCCGGCAGGGCGCGTACCGCCCCGTAGTCCACCGTGACGCGTGCCACGCCCTGCGTGTGGCGCCTGCCGCACTCACAGTCAAAGGCACCGAGTGCAAGCAGCTCCTCAAAGCCGAGATCCAATATTTCGTCAACTGTCATATCCGTCTCCCTTTCAGAAAATATTGTTTATATTGTTTATATGGTAACATTTTTATATCGGATATGTCAAACGTTTGGTTTGACGGGAAAGCAAAAATATGTCATACTCAGCTTGTCAAAGAAGTCCTGCAAGGACTTTTTTGACCGCGCTTTCCGCCGGGCATTTTGAACGCTTTCAAAATGCTGTTGCCGAAAGCCTTGATATATCAAGGCTTTCGACGGCGGTTTTATCCAATTTGAGGCGGGCCTTGCCCACTAAAACTCCCACGCTGCTCTGTTATCTGACTTTAATACATAGTTCTTTTACAGGCTTATACTTGTTCAAAAGCTGAAAATATGCCGGAAAAATGCGAAAAAAAGAAAATGCAACCGCCGGTTGACAGATTTCAAAGCCTAATTGGTGGAACGCAACCGCACAAAACGGTATTATCTGACCACCAAGACAGGAGGAAAGAAAAATGATATTGGCAGACAAAATCGTTGAAGAAAGAAAAAGACTTAATCTCTCCCAGGAGGAGCTTGCGGAAAAGCTGTCCGTATCGCGGCAGGCGGTGTCAAAGTGGGAAAGCTCGCAGTCGACCCCCGATCTGCAAAAGATCATTGCGATGTCGGCGCTGTTTTCCGTCAGCACGGATTATCTGCTCAAGGAGGAGAGTGTGCGTGAGGTGAGCGAGGATACCGAAAGCGACCTATGCGGTGCGATGAAGTGCATTTCAATGGAGGAGGCGAACGCCTTTCTTGAGTCGGTGCGCGAACAGAGCAGGACGGCGGCGCTCGGTGTGCTGATGTGCATCCTCTCGCCTGTGCTGCTGGTATTCCTTGCGGGACTTTCCGAGAGCGGCATCGGCGGCGTAACGGAGAGGTTTGCAAGCGCGGCGGGGCTTGCGGTGTTGTTTATACTGATCGCTGCGGCGGTGTTCCTTTTTATACAGAACGGCGCAAAAAGCGAACGCTTTGAGTTCATCGAAAAGGAGGCGTTTGAAACCGCCTACGGCGTGGCGGGACTTGTAAAGGAGAAAAAGGCCGCGTATGAACCGGTGTATACCCGCTTCCTCTCCCTCGGTATAATCCTCTGCATCCTCTCGCCGATGCCGCTGGTAATTTCAGCGCTCTTAAAAGAATCCGATACGCTTGCCGTGATGATGGCCGCGCTCCTGCTGTGCATCGTCGCCGCGGGGGTATATATGATAGTGCGCGTCAGCACCGTTATGTCCGGCTATAAGCAACTTTTGCAGGAGGGCGAGTACCGGAAGGACAGAAAGCTGAACAAGGGGCTTGCCGCGGCAAACTCCATATTCTGGGGTCTTGCGCTCACCGTCTACTTTGCGTGGAGCTTTATCACCATGGATTGGGAGCGGACATGGATAGTCTGGCCGATCGCCGGTGTGCTGTGCGCGCCTGTGCTGCTCATAGTAAAGGCCTGCCAGAAGGACGGGAAACAGTAAGCCGGAGAAACCCGGCTTGCAAAGAACCTCAAGCTTCTTTGACACTCTAAATTAAAGGAATCGTGCGGATTTTACGTTTTGCGCGGTTCCTTTTGCTTATACTATGGGCAAGCGCGGTGCGCGGCGATCAGCCCAGAATGTTGTGAGAGCCCTTCACTCCCGCGACGATGGGCCAGAGCTTGCGGTATTCCTGCGGCGTAAGAGCCTCCTGCGCCTTGAAAAGGCGGGTGAAATAGCTGATGTTTTCAATGCCGCACTGCTCGGATATCTCACCGATGGACATATGTGTCGTGCGCATAAGCTCCTTTGCATGAGTCATACGCAGATATATGAGGTACTCCGTGGGCGACTGCCCGAAGTAACGCTTGAACTGCTTCTGAAGATAGCAGGGATTCATGGAAAAAAGCGTACCGAGACTGTCAAGCGTGATTCTGCGGCGGAAATTTTCCTCCAGATACAGCTGCACACTGCGCAGCACCTCCGGAACGTCCGCTCCTCTGCGGCTGCCTGCGGCGCAAAGTATACATTCCTCTAAAAGCCGGCCGAGAAGCGTCGCGGCGCGTATGTCAAGCTCCTGCTGGCTCATCCTGTCCGGGTCGAGGTCGAGCAGCGAGTGCATGAACGGGTATGCGGGCGAACCGACAGGCAGAGTGCCGAGCGGCTTGCCGCCGTTGTTCGCAAGGAACAGCTCGTAGTAATATTTCGCCGCTGCGCCGTAAAAATGCACCCACAGCACATGCCAATCCTCACCGGAGGTGCGGTAGTCGTGCCATTTGCGGCAGTCGATCCAGTAAAATTTGCCCACGGGGACGAGATATTCGCCGCCCTCGTAGCGCAGTATGCCGCAGCCGGACACGGTGATCTTAATGAGGTATGAGTCAAAGCCCTCACGCGTGGTAAAATAATTTTTTCCCGCGATAAAGTCGCCGACCTCCTGCATATAGAGAAGATTCGCTTTCGCGTTCATCGTCGCGGAGATCATGTTCCAGCGCGAGCGGGGGTCAAGATCCAGCTCGTATTTCAGGCTCTTTTCCATCCGTTTGCTCCTTCCTGATGTCAAGATAGTGCAAAAAATCCGCAAGAAAGTTCATCGCATAGTATGGAGAATAATGTTATTATACAAAATGACAGGCAGCAATGCAATACTCAACAAAAATAAAGCGCATATTTTGTGCATTTTAACAAAAGCACGAAAACGGTTGCTTTCACGGAAAAAGTCCGCGTCAGATACACCGGCTGGCGGAACGAGAATTTTTTCTGACGAAAAAATGCGAATTTTACGGGAATATCATGCGTATTTCAGAAAAAGTACACTGAATGAGACACAAAACGCCGGGTATCCGGGAAGCGCTTCCAAAGCGCGGCAGTTCTTTCACGGCGATACGCAGCGGCAAATGTCAAGATTGTGAGATACCTCATTAAAAAAGCGGGAGGCGGGATAGACTTGGCGGAAACGGTTCTGGAGCTGAAAGGGATAACCAAAATTTTTCCGGGCGTCAAAGCCCTCGACAATGTTCAATTTGAGCTAAAAAAGGGCGAAATACACGCGCTGATGGGTGAAAACGGCGCGGGAAAATCCACATTCATCAAGGTCATTACGGGCGTGCATCAGGCCGACGGCGGCGAAATGTATCTCGACGGGGAAAAGGTCGTATTCAGGGATACGCTGGAGGCTCAGAGGGCGGGCATCGCCGCCATTTATCAGCACGTCACCGCGTATCCGCATCTGACCGTTGCGGAAAACATATTTATGGGTCACGAGAAGGTGCGGCGCGGCTTCATACAGTGGAAGCAGATGTATCAGGAATCCGACGCGCTGCTGAAGGAGCTGAACGCCGACTTTGACTCCCGAATGGTGATGGGCGATCTGTCGGTCGCGCAGCAGCAACTGGTCGAGATCGCCAAGGCGCTTTCGATGAAGGCGCGAATCATCATAATGGACGAACCGACGGCCGCGCTTACAAAGCGCGAATCCGAGGAGCTGTACAGGATCACGAAAAAGCTTGCGCAGGAGGGCGCGTCCGTTATATTCATCTCGCACCGCTTTGAGGATATGTACGCACTGGCGCAGAGAGTGACGGTTTTCAGGGACGCGAAATATATCGGTACATACGACGTGAACGCCATTACGAACGGCGAGCTTATAAAAGCGATGGTCGGCCGCGACATTTCCGAACTTTTCCCGAAGCCGGAGGTCGAAAAGGGCGAAGAGGTGCTGAGAGTCGAAAACCTTTCCCGCACCGGATATTTCAGGGACGTCACTTTTGACGTCCGCGCCGGGGAGATACTCGGCCTTACCGGGCTTGTCGGCGCACGGCGCACGGAGGTCGCACAGGTCATCTACGGCATCGAGAAAGCGACGTCCGGAAAAATCTATGTGGAGGGAAAGGAAGTAAAAATAACCTGTCCCAGCGACGCGCTGAAGCTCGGCATAGGTCTTCTGCCCGAGGACAGGCAGATACAGGGACTTATCCTTGACTGGGGCATCGGCAGAAACATAACCCTGACGGAACTCAAGCGTTTCAAGAAACGGATGTTCATAGACACCAAGCGCGAAAACGAAAGCGCGAAGGCACTTGCCGAAAGGGTGGATACAAAGGCGGTCAGCGTGTTTGACAAGGCGTCGAGCCTTTCCGGCGGCAACCAGCAGAAGGTGGTTGTGGCGAAGGCGCTGGGCTCCGATTTCAGGCTTATGATCCTTGACGAGCCGACAAAGGGCGTGGACGTGGGCGCAAAGGCCGCCGTCTACGAGATCCTTGGAGAGCTTGCGCAGCAGGGCTACGCGATAATCCTCATCTCTTCCGAAATGCCGGAGATGCTGGGGCTTGCCGACAGGATCGTCGTGATGTGCGAGGGGCGCGTCACGGGTGAGCTTTCGAGGGACGAGGCGACGCAGGAAAAAATACTTGAGCTTGCAATGGCAAAGCAGCATAAGGGGGCGCAGTGATGAAAAACAGAACCGGCAGCAGGCTTGGCGCGCTGCTGCGTCAGCGTGAGACGAGCCTTCTTTTCGTACTGATCCTGCTGTGCTTTGCGATACAGCTGAGAAACAGCCAGTTTCTCACGGCAAACGTCATAAACGGCATACTCAAGAATTACGCGTATACAATGGTCATGGCGTTCGGAATGATGCTTGTGCTGCTGATCGGCGGCATAGACATCTCCGTCGGCGCGATACTTGCACTGAGCGGGATGTCCGCCTGCCAGCTCATGAAAAACGGCCTTGTCCAGTACGGTATAACGGTTTACGCGGTATCGACGGGCATTGGGCTTCTCTGCGGGCTTATCATAGGTCTTGTGATCGCAAAGGGCAAGGTCATCCCCATTATCGCAACGCTGGGCTTCATGTACATATACCGCGGACTTACCTATATAGTCTCCGACTCCACATGGGTCGGCGTAGCTTATATGCTCGACGATTTCAAGGACTTTGCGCAGAGCACGTTTCTGGGCATAAATCACCTCATCTGGATAACCGTGACCGTCTTTGCGGTGTTCTTCGTCTTCCTCAGGTGGACGACATTCGGCAGGAAAATATACGCCGTCGGCTCCAATGCCGCTGCCGCCGAGATCTCGGGCATAAAGATCGACAGGATAAAAATCCTTGTCTACACGATAAACGGCGGTATCTGCGGTCTGTGCGGGTCGATGTACACCGGCTACTACGCCTCTGCGCAGAATAATATGGCTCTCGGCGCGGAAATGGACGTTATCGCTGCCTGCGTCATCGGCGGTGTCAGCCTCAACGGCGGTCAGGGCAGCGCGCTTGGGGTGCTGCTCGGCGGGCTTACCATTGCGGTGATAAGCAAATCGCTGAGCATGGTGGGCATAAATCCCTTCTGGCAGCAGGCGCTCAAGGGCGGGATAATACTGCTGTCGGTTATCATCAACGTGCTGGTTCAGCGCACCGCGGCGCGCAAAAGCCTTGAAGGGAGGGAGATCTGATGGCGGGAAAATCCGGAAGAACCATTCTCAGCGAACAGAAACGCACCGTCAGGGACGTGCTCCTGCGCTGGGAGACGCTGCTGCTGTTCATATTCATTGCGGTGAATATAATGAACATGAGCCTTTCCAAGAACTATCTCGTCGCAAAAAATCTTTTTACCAACATAAACACTTTCATGGTCAAGGGGCTTATCGCCCTGCCGATGGCGTATATCCTGCTTCTCGGCGATATAGACCTGTCCGTCGGCGCTATCGTGTGCCTGTGCGGGACGGTGCTGGGCATAGTGTTCAACGCCTCCGGCTCGCTTGCACTTGCGATAGGCGCGTGTATTGCCACGGGCATAGTGTGCGGCATGTTCAACGGCTTTATCCTCACAAAATTCCCGGAGCTTGCCCCGATGATAGTCACGCTTGCCACAACGACGCTCTACCGCGGCATTGCCGAACGCATCCTCGGCGACACCTCGACAAAGGGAATGCAGAAGATAGCATGGTTCAAGAATCTCTATTACGGGAAGATCGGTCCCGTGCCGTATCTGTTCGTTTTCTTCTGCGTCCTTGCCGTTATCTTTGCGCTTGTCATGCATAAAACTGCATTCGGACGGCATATGTATGCGATCGGCGCGAACAAGACCGCCGCAGAGTATGCCGGCATAAAGGTGCAGAAGGTGCGCTTCACGGTGTTTACGCTCACCGGACTTATCTGCGCGGTATCCGCCGTGTTCTACTGCGCGTGGATGGGCTCGGTCAAGAGCGATATCGCAGAGGGCTATGAGCTTGAGGCGATTTCGATGTGCGTCCTCGGCGGCATCTCGACGGACGGCGGCAAAGGCAATTTTGTCGGCGCAATAATCGCAATTTTCATTATCGGCCTTCTCCGCTACGGGCTGGGGCTTATAAACGTCAACGGGCAGACCATACGCGTGATAATCGGCGTTCTGCTTATCATCGTCGTCATGCTCCCGAATCTGCGCATAGGGAAGAAAGCCTGAAGCGGCTTATAAAGGAAGCCGCACGGCAATATGAATGTAATGTAACGCGAAAAGCGTGCATATAAAAAATTTTTGAAAGGAAAACAGGCAAATGAAAAAGATTCTCGCAACCGTTCTGGCACTGTGCATGATCGTTGCACTGTGCGCAATCGCCCCCATTGCAAGCGCAGAGGGCGCAACCTACGCGATCGTTCCCAAGTCCGCAGGCAATCCCTACATGGAGAGAATGGTTTCCGGTTTTGAAGCGGCCTGCAAGGAAGTCGGCGCGGAGTGCCTTGCCGTCTATCCCGAGGACGTCTCCGTCGAGGCGCAGATAGCGGTCATCAACAATCTTATCGCGCAGGGCGTTGACGCGATAGGCGTCGCCGCAAACGACGCGGAAGCGCTTGAGGCCACGCTCGAGGAAGCAAAGGCTCAGGGCATCGTCATCGTGACCATGGACTCCGACACCAGCGGCTCCCAGATGTTCATCAACCAGGCAGGTACAAAGGAAGTGGCACAGGTTCTCGTTGATTCCTGCTACGACATGAGCGGCGGCGAGGGTCAGTTCGCCGTCCTGTCCGCCTCCTCCACCGCGACCAACCAGAACGCGTGGATCGATGCGATGAAGGAGATCATCGACGCCGATCCCGACAAGTACGGCAAGCTTGAATGGGTCGCCACCGTCTACGGCGACGACGAAGCACAGAAGTCCTACGCCGAAACCGAGTCGCTCATGACCAACTACCCCGAGCTGAAGGTCATCTGCTGCCCCACGACCGTCGGCATCCTTGCCTGCGCACAGGCCGTTCAGGCTGCAAAGTCCGATATTAAGGTCGCTGGTCTCGGCCTGCCCTCCGAAATGAACGGCTTTGTCGGCGAAGATCTGCCCTGCCCGTACATGTATCTGTGGAACCCCATTGACGTCGGCTCCTGCGCGGTCTACGTGATCGAGTCCATCATCAACGGCGATACTACATGCGCTGTCGGCGAGACCTTCACCGCCGGCAACGGCATCGAGTATACCGTATCCGAAGAGACGACCTGCGGCGCGCAGATCATCGTCGGACCTCCGTTTGCGTTCAACGCGGAGAACATCGCCGATTGGGCAACCGTTTACTGATAAGCAAGTTTTTATGGTATGCCGGACAGATCTGTTTCTGCCCGGCATACCTGAAAAAGGGCATCAATCATGGGCTGAGCCTTCTTTGCGCAAGAGGGCTCAGCCGAGGACTGAACAAACAAATACGGCGCCGCCTCACGCGGCGGCGTCCCGAGCTTTTGACAGGAGAATGTTATGGAACGATATGCATGGAAAGCGACCGTCTTACCCGGGAAGCTGGAAGAATACAAACGCCGCCACGACAATATCTGGCCGGAGATGAAAGAGGTCCTTGCTGCCGCCGGTATACGCAACTATACCATATGGAACGTCGGGGAGGAGCTGTTCGGCTACTATGAGTGCGGCAGTGTCGCGGAAGCGGCGCGCATACAGGCGGAAAGTCCGGTCGTTGACAGATGGAACGAATACATGAAGGATGTAATGAAAATGGACATGGATCCCGTCACCGGCGCGCAGCCGCTGATGGAGCAGGTGTTCTTCTTCGATGTCTGAGCCTGCCGGAGCGGAAAGCGGACATAAATTCTTATACAAGGAGAAGGTAATGAAAAAAGACGAGCTTATTATCAGGGGTTATGAATACGCAAAGTGCGTTTACGCGGAAAACGGCGTTGACGTTGAGGCGGCCATGGCGAAAGCGGACGCGATCCCCGTGTCGATGCACTGCTGGCAGGGGGACGATGTTATCGGCTTTGACGGCGCCGACGGACTTACCGGCGGCATACAGACAACCGGCAATTATCCCGGCAGGGCGAGAACGCCCGAGGAACTTCGGGAGGATATCGCCTTTGCCAAAAAGCTCATTCCCGGCGCGACCAAGCTCAACATGCATGCCAGCTACGCCGAAAAGAACGGCAAAAGGATAGACCGCGACGAATACACGATAGAGCAGTTCCAGAATTGGGTGGATTTTGCCAAGGAGCAGGGAATGGGGCTTGATTTCAACCCCACATTTTTCTCACACCCGAAAATGGACGGGGATTTTTCCCTTTCAAGCTACGACGGCGCCACACGCAGATTCTGGATAGAGCACGGCAAGCGCTGCCGCGAGATAGGACTTGAGTTTGCAAAGCAGCTTGGTCAACCGTGCGCCATTAACTTCTGGATGCCAGACGGCTATAAGGATGTGACCGCCGACACAAAGAAGCACCGCGACCTGATGACCGAATCGCTCAACGAAATTTTTGCGGAGGATATAGACAAAAAGCTTGTCCCCTGCGGGCTTGAGTCAAAGCTCTTCGGCGTCGGCGTCGAGAGCTATACCGTCGCAAGCCATGAGTATTCCTACGGCTACGCGGTAAAGAACGGACTTTGCTACACACTCGACGCGGGGCATTTCCATCCGACCGAGGTCATTTCCGCAAAGCTCTCTGCCGTTTTGCAGTTTCTTGACAGCATCATTCTCCATGTCTCCCGCCCCGTGCGCTGGGACAGCGACCATGTGATACTGCTCGACGGTGAGCTTCAGAGTATCATGGACGAGGTCATTCACAACGGCTTTGAATCGAGAACCTTTATCGCCCTCGACTATTTTGACGCATCCATCAACCGCGTCGCTGCATGGGCGATCGGCATGAGAAATGCGAGAAAGGCCATCCTCAACGCCTGCCTTGCCCCCGCCGCGATACGTCAGGCGGAGTATGACAACGACCTGACCGCCCGTCTCGCCCTCGGCGAGGAGCGCAGGACGCTGCCGTTCGGCGCCGTGTGGGACTACTATTGCTTGACAAAGGGCTTTACCACAGATATACTCAGTGAAGTAAGAGAGTATGAAAAAGCTGTGCTCTCACTGCGCAGATGAAAGAACAAACGGCGCGAAAAAACGCGCCGTTTTGGTTACATGACGCCGCAAAACCCTCGCGCAGAGGGATACAAAGAATTGCTTGCGCGCAGAAAGCGCATGGAGGGTCAAGATGTTTTTTGAAGAAAACAAACAGCTTTTATCGGATTTTTCCCGTATATCGAAAGCGGCCGGTTCCCGTGCCGACTATGTTCAGGGCGGCGGCGGCAACACCTCCGTCAAGCTGCCCGGCGGACTTATGGCGATAAAGGCCTCCGGCTTCTGTCTGAAGGATATCGGGATCGACAGGGCGTATGCCGTCATTGACGGCGCCGATCTGCGCGATTTTTATCTCAACTCCGAGCCGTCGGAGTTTGAGAATGTTGAAAAGGCGGGCTCGGCAAGGGCGAAGGCGGACGTGCGCCATATAGATTCGCTTGCCGATCTGCGCCCCTCGGTCGAGGCGGGGTTTCACTCGATACTCAGAACCTTTGTGCTCCATACCCACAGCGTATACGCCAATCTCGCCTGCTGCTCGACCGCGTGCCGCGTCATAGCGGAGGAGGCGTTTTGCGATGCGGGGTACACGTGGGGCTGGGTGCCGTATACGGATCCCGGTGCGAACCTCACCTTTGCCATACGGGATGAGCTTCGCCGCGTGGAGGCGCAGAGCGGGAAGCAGCCCTCGGTCATCCTCATGCAGAACCATGGCATTATCGTCCATGACGACGATCCGGATAAGGTTCTTGCCATACACACAGACGCGAACGAGCGCCTTGCGCGTATGTTTGGCATAAGCGGCACGGCTTTTCCCGAGGTCAGGGTCAGGGCAATGTCCGCAGGGCTTATCGCCGCCGACACGCCGTATCTCGAAAAAGCGTTTCTGGCAGGAGAGTACGGCGAGGAGTTCCTCATGACGCAGCCGCTCTACCCCGACCAGATGGTCTTCCTCACCGACGCCTTTTTCATGGACAGGGAGGAGATCGCCGACGGGCAGGCGGTCGCAAGCTCCGCAACAGGTCAAATGCTCATGAAAATGGACGCAAAAAAGGCCATGACCATGACGGAAACGCTCACGGCGGTGTTTTTCATCATGGACAATATAAAGAAAGCCGGATACACTCTGTCCACAATGGGCGAAGCGGCGAAAAAGTTCATCGCCAATTGGGAAAGTGAGAAATACCGGAGATCCATGGCAGGAAAATAAAGCTTAAGGAGCGGATAAAATGAAGAATCTACTCGCATTCGATGTCGGCGCCAGCAACGGCCGCGCCATTCTCGGCCAACTCGACGGAGACAGACTCACCATGCGTGAGCTTCACCGCTTCGAAAATAATTATATCGAGATGAACGGGATTTTCTATTGGGATCTGCCGTATCTTTACAATCAGCTCAAACAGGGGCTTCTGGCGTTCAAGCACGCCGGAGTCGGTGAGCTTGACTGCTTCGGCATAGATACGTGGGGCGTGGACTACGGCCTGCTTGACAGGAACGGACATCTTATCGCCAATCCCAGAGCATATCGTATGGCGGTTGACAGCGACATGGAGGCGGTATGGAAAATCACGGATTTTCCCACTCTTTTTGCGAGAACCGGTATCGCCACGATGAATTTCAACACCGTCTATCAGCTTTACCGCAGAAAATCAGAGGGCGACGTTGCGCTTGAAAACGCCGAGACGATGCTCCTGATGCCCGATCTTCTGGGCTACTTCCTAAGCGGGGAGAAAAAATCGGAATACACCGAGGTAACGACCTCCATGCTATATGATCCCGCGAAAAGGGATTGGGACTGGCAGACGATAGACGAGCTTGGCCTGCCGCGCAGGATATTCACCGAGATCGACCGCGCCGGTACGATAAGGGGCAGGCTCCGTCCGGAGCTTGCGGAGGAACTTGGGCTCAACTGCGCAAGCTTTGCCGCCGTCGGTACGCATGATACCGCTTCCGCCGTCGCGGCGATCCCGGGAGAGGGAAGCTTTGCGTTCTGCTCAAGCGGCACATGGTCGCTTTTCGGTACGGAAACGGATGAGCCGATACTTACCGACGCCGTGCGCGATGCGAATTTTTCCAACGAGGGCACCATACAGGGCGGCTTCCGTCCGCTGAAAAATATCATGGGACTGTGGCTCGTTCAGGAATGCCGCCGTGATTGGATGAAGGCGGGCAAAAAATACAGCTGGGACGAGATAGTGGCCGAGGCGGAAAAGGCGGAGCCGTTCTGTTCGATAATCGACCCCGATTACTCGGAGTTTTTTGCGGGCGGCAATATGGTCGCCAAAATACAGGACTTCTGCCGCCGCACGGGGCAGCGCGTTCCGGAGAGCGTGGGGCAGATCGCAAGATGCATCTATGAATCCCTTGCGCTCAAATACCGCTGGGCGCTTGAGCGGCTCGAGGAGATCAAAGGTCAGCATATCGATCAGCTCAATATTGTCGGCGGCGGGATACAGAACAAGCTTCTCAACCGCTTTGTGGCCGACTCCATTGACAGGCGCGTCGTTACGGGGCCTATCGAGGGCGCGGCGATAGGCAACCTTCTGGCGCAGGGAATGGCGCTCGGCGTGGTGAAGGATCTTGAGCATCTGCGCCGTATAGTCAGAAATTCCGAAAATGTCGAGACCTATACGCCGAACCACACTGCGCAGTGGGAGGAAAACTATGCGAAACTTCTGTCGCTTATGAAGTGAAGCACTTTCGCGCAGTTACGTGCGAAAACGGGAATATATAGCGAAGCGGTCAAAAAAGTCCTTACGGGACTTTTTTGACAAGCGTGAAGAGGCAAAACCTGTGTTTTCAGGTTTTGCCTCTTTGCTGTATGACGCTATATTATAAGGTTTTTTCAGCCGCTTTTGCCGGTGTCGGCCGTGAGTTTTGCGGCGGAAGCCTGCACTCCGGCGTCAGGATCGGATATTTCGGCAGCGGACGCGGGTTCCGGTGCGGGGTTCGCGGCGGCAGAGGAGACTGTTTCCGCGCCGGAGGATGTTTCCGGTGCGGGAGCCGCCGCACCGTTCTTCTTTTTGAGATTCGGATTGTGCCAGAACACAAACAGCCATACCGACAGCGACACGATAAACGCCGCAACGACGCAGAGTATGCGCATCATGGTATTCCTGCCCGCGAGCAGAACACCCATAAGCCCCATGATCGCCGATACCCCGTAGAGCACCGCGACGGCCTGTTTCTGCGAAAGCCCGAGAGCCAGCAGCCGGTGGTGAAAATGCCCTTTATCCGCGTGGAACGGGCTTTGCCCTCTCAGCGTGCGGCGGACAATGGCAAAAAGCGTATCCGCCAGAGGTATGGCCATTGCGAGCACGGGCACGATAAAGGTGATGACCGTGTGCAGCTTGAAAAGACCCATTATCGAGGTCGTTGCCAGCACGTATCCGAGAAACTGCGAGCCGACATCGCCCATGAAGATTTTTGCGGGGTTCATATTGTAGGGCATGAAACCTACGCAGGCGCCGCAGAGCGCCGCAAGGATAAAGGTCGTGTTCGCGTCCGCCACGAACAGCGCCACGATCATCATCGAAAACGAGCTTATCGCCGACACGCCAACCGCCAGACCGTCAAGCCCGTCGATAAGGTTTATGGCGTTTGTGCAGCCGACTATCCACAGGATCGTCAGCGGGATCGCCAGCCAGCCTATCTGAATGGTAGTATTGTAGGATAGGAAGTTGGGGTTTGAAATGGCGGTAAAGACGATGCCGCAGCGTATGGCGACAAGCGCCGCGACCACCTGCACCGCAAGCTTGACCCACGCGTTGAGGTTCATTATATCGTCCACCGCGCCCATCATTGCGATTATCAGCGCGCCGATGAGTATGCCCATTATCTGGGTGGAAAAGCTGACAAAAACAATGACCGAAAGCAGAAAGCCGACAAATATGGCAAGCCCTCCCATGCGCGGGATGGGGTGGTCATGCACACGCCGCGAGTCCTTTGGCACGTCGATCGCGCCGACCCTTTCCGCAAAGACCTTGACCGGCGGGGTCATAAGATATGATATTCCGAAAGAAAGCGCGAAGGAAAGCACTATTCTCAGCCATATAGGAATATTCTGAAACATCGGATATTATCTCCAAAAATTTTTCTGTTGAAGGAGGGTCAGAACGGCTTCTCGACAAGACCTACCTTTTTGTAGACCTTGCGCAGCGTCCTGCGGGCAATGCAGCTTGCCTTCTGCGCACCCTCAGTATATATCTGCTGCAAATACGCCTTGTCGGCAATCATGCGCTCTGCCTCCTCGCGGATCGGGCGCAGCGTCTCAATAACGGCGTCGCCGACGGCGGGCTTGAACGCACCGTAGCCCTTGCCGTCAAATTCGCGCTCTATCTCGTCAAAGCTCTTGCCGGTGACGGCGGAGTAGATGTTCATGAGGTTGGCGACGCCAGGCTTGTTTTCCGGGTCGCAGCGCACACAGCTCTCCGTATCGGAGTCGGTGACAGCGCGCTTGAACTTGCGGGCGATATCCTCGGGCTTATCCATGAGGAACACGCAGCCCTGCGGGTCGGATTTGGACATTTTGGAAGTGGGCGTGCCGAGACTCATTATCCTTGCGCCCACCTTGGGGATGTACGGCTCGGGAACCTTGAAAGTCTCGCCGTAGAGGTTGTTGAAGCGTATGGCGATGTCACGCGTCAGCTCACAATGCTGCTTCTGATCCTCGCCCACGGGCACATAATCGGCCTGATACAGCAGAATATCGGCCGCCATAAGGGACGGGTATGTGAAAAGCCCGCCGTTTATATTATCGGCATTTTTTGCACACTTATCCTTAAATTGGGTCATGCGGTTCAGTTCGCCGAACATGGTATAGCAGTTGAGGATCCAGCCCAGCTCCGCGTGCTCATGTACATGGCTCTGGAGGAAGAGCGTGTTTTTCTGCGGGTCAAGGCCGCAGGCAATGTACTGTGCAAGCTGTGCCGTGGAGCGGCGGCGAAGCTCCTTAGGATCCTGACGCACGGTGAGCGTGTGCAGGTCGGCCATGAAATAATAACAGTTGAACTCATCAGACATCTCCGCCCAATTTCTCACGGCGCCAAGATAATTACCCAGATGCAGATCACCGGACGGCTGTATGCCGGAAAGCAAAGTTTTTTTCGCCGATTCTGTATTTTCCATATCCTAACCTTCAATCATCTCAAATTT
The DNA here is from genome assembly GCA_963617275.1 of bacterium. GTDB lineage: Bacteria > Bacillota > Clostridia > Oscillospirales > Oscillospiraceae > Limivicinus. The sequence continues at coordinate 112,752 of CAVENX010000004.1, read as the reverse complement.
TGCGAATTTTCCGTTCATTCGCAAGCTCTATCCTCAATTGAAAAGGGTGCTCGGTTCCGACGGGAGGAAAAATGCTCGCGCAGCCGCAAAGACCTTACAATCGAGAATAATATTTTAACAGAATAACTTCATCTTGACAACCGGGAAAATGTAAAATATTATATGTATTATGCGACAATACACAGCTTGCCGACGCTTTTTCCGCGTTTCCGGCGCTCCGGCGGCAGAATATGGAGGCTTGAAAATGAAAGACATGAAATGGTTTGAGGAGATGGAGGCGCGTATCCCGAAAAATGAGGTGCGTACACGCTTTGCACCCTCTCCCACGGGATATATGCACGTAGGCAACCTGCGCACGGCGCTTTATACTTATCTCATCGCACGCCACGGCGGCGGCAAGTTCATCCTGCGCATTGAGGACACCGATCAGGGGCGGCTTGTTGAGGGCGCGGTCGATGTTATTTACAAGACCTGTGCCGAGTGCCATCTTGACCATGACGAGGGTCCCGATGTCGGCGGCCCCGTCGGCCCCTATGTCCAGACCGAGAGACGCCCGCTTTATAAGGAATACGCGGAGCTGCTCATGGAGCGCGGCCATGCCTACCGCTGCTTCTGCGAAAAGACCGAGTCCGAGGAGGACAGCGGGGACTTCAACCGCGAGGACGACCCGTGCCGCGCCATGTCCCGCGAGCAGTCAGACCGCCTTGCTGCGGAGGGCAAGCCCTATGTTATCCGCCAGCGCATCCCGCACGAGGGCACGACAACCTTCCATGACGAGATATTCGGTGATATCACCGTCGAGAACAGCACTCTTGACGATCAGGTGCTTATAAAGCGCGACGGCCTGCCCACCTATAATTTCGCAAACGTGGTGGACGATCATCTCATGGGCATAAGCCATGTTGTCCGCGGCAGTGAGTATCTTTCTTCATCGCCTAAGTACAACCTGCTGTATGAGGGCTTCGGCTGGGATATCCCGAAGTATGTGCACTGCTCCCCCGTTATGCGCGATGCGCACAACAAGATGTCCAAACGCCACGGAGACCCTTCTTATGAAGACCTTATCGCGCAGGGCTATCTTACCGACGCCGTGCTCAACTATGTTGCGCTTCTGGGCTGGAGTCCGCGAGGCGAGCGGGAGATATATTCTCTTGACGAACTGAAGGAGATATTCGATATCTCCGGCATTTCCAAGTCCCCTGCGATATTTGATATAGAAAAGCTGAGATACTTCAACGCCGAGTATATCCGTGCCATGACGCCGGAAGCGTTTGCAAAGGCGGCCGAGCCGTTCATCCGCAGGAGCGTGAAGAACGAAAAGTACGACGCCGCAGCGATCGCTGCGCTTTTGCAGCAGCGCACAGAGGTTCTCAATGACATCCCCGAAAAGGTCGATTTCTTTGACGAGCTGCCGGAGTACGATACGGAGCTGTTCGTGCATAAAAAGTCCAAGTCCGATCTTGAATCCTCAAAGACCGTGCTGACGGCGATCATTCCCGAGTTTGAAACCCTTGCCGAATGGAACGACGAGAGCATTATGGCAGCCATGGTGAACATGGCGGAAAAGATGCAGGTCAAGAACGCCAAGGTCATGTGGCCGGTGCGCATCGCCGCCGCCGGAAAGGCGGTCACGCCCGGCGGCGCGGTGGAGATCTGCCGTATCCTCGGCAGGGAAGAAACCCTCCTCCGCCTCAATACGGCGCTGGAAAAGCTGGCGTGAGCCGGGGGCAGAAGTGAGGCATTGCAAGGGCAGAAGTTTTAACCTTCCGCTCTATAACGGCTCTCACCGAGAAAATTTTAAAAGAAGTATAAAGCACCTCTTTTTGTGGAAGAATATTCCGAAAGAGGTGTTTTTTATATGAAAAAGAAGACTTTGACCGTTATAGCAATTTATGCGGGAACGCTCATCGCCGTACTGGCTCTGTGCACCGCCGTTTACTCGACAAAGCTGAAAAGATACCGTCTTGCGGTGGATTTCAGTTCACAGCAGGCATTTGAGGAAACCGTAGGAGCAGTGTCGAAGCTGAGCGCGGCCTTGGGCAAAACGCCTTACGCAACGGACAGGGATATGTGTTCGCGGCTCTGCTCGGAGATCTATGCGGACGCGCTTTCCGCGGAGGCGGCGCTGTCCACTCTGCCGTTTTCCACGCAGGAGCTTGAGCAGATATCCGCCTACCTCAACCAGACCGGCGACTATGCCTATACTCTGTGCGCCACTGTTGCGGAGGACGGCTTCAGCGAGACGGAACGCGAGAATATGAGCAGGCTGTCGGCGCTGTCGGCGCAGCTGTGCGACGCGCTCAACCGTCTGCAAAGGGATTATCACGACGGGAATATAGACATGGACAGCGCGGAAACGCCCCTGCGCAATGTGGAGGTGGAGCAGCGAGGCAAGGTAAGCATGGCTATCCTTCAGGCCGAGGCAGATTTCCCGGAGCGCGAAGCGCTCACCTATGACGGAAAATACGGCTTCCGCCAGGAGAAGGCAAAGCCATCCCACAGCACCGACGCGCAGATGCTTGCCGCGGCGGCGCGCTTTGCAGGGGTCAGCCCCGGTCAGCTCAAGCTTGACTATTCCTTTGAGGACGGGAGCGGGAGAAAGGTATACTCTGTCAATGACCGGCAGATGTGCGTTGACAGCGAGGGCGTTGTAAGCATGGTGCAGCAGCGCCTTGTCGAAGAGGGACGCATATCGCACGAGGAAGCGCAGAAAACCGCGGAAAAGTTCCTCGAGGAACAGAATTATGAGAACCTCAAGCTCACCAAAATGAGCTTTTCCGACACGGTAGGGGAGTTTATATTTATTGCGACCGAGCAGGATGCGGATTGGCCGGACAACTATATAAGACTTGCCGTGGCGCTTGACGACAACTCCGTATACAGCTTCAACGCCGAGCACTATTCGCCGGACGCTTCCGGCCTGCAATGGGACATCACCGAGGTAGAGGCGGCGGGCGCCGTGCCGGATAATCTGGAGGAGCAGTCATGCGCAAAGATCATCTGCAAATCCCCCGGAGGGACGCCAATCGCCTGCTATGAATTTACCTGCACCAACCAGAGCGGGGATCCGATCCGCATTCGCGTGAATGCGCAGACCGGCAAACAGGCAGAAATAATCCCGGACATATAATGTCCGGGACAGCTTGCCAAAGAACCTCAATGAGGTTCTTTGACGGACAGAGTGACAAGTCAGACAAGCTCCTTATACATTGCGGGGGCGTCGGATTTGCTTGCATTTTCGGTTACCGCAACGACCTCGACCCTGAGCGTGCGCTGGCCGAAGGCAATCTCAATGACATCGCCGACCTTTACCTGATAGCTCGCCTTGACCTGCCTGCCGTTTACAGACACGCGTTCACCGTCGCAGGCGTCGTTTGCCACGCTCCTGCGTTTGATAAGGCGGGATACCTTCAAATATTTATCAAGTCTCATAGTTTACCCTGCTAAAAAATCAGCCGCGCTCAGGCGGCTGATTTTTATATGTCAAAAATTACTTTGCAACGGCTTCCTTGAGAGCCTTGCCGACCTTGAAACCGGCTACGCGGCTTGCGGGGATCTCCATGGCTTCCTTGGTTCTGGGGTTGCGGCCCATGTGAGCGGCGCGCTCTTTTACTTCAAAGGTGCCAAAGCCGACGAGCTGAACCTTATCGCCTGCGGCGAGAGCTTCGGTAACTGCGTCAAGAATAGCGCAGACTGCCTTTTCGCTGTCCTTCTTGGACATAGCGGTCTTTTCTGCAACAGCAGCTATAAGTTCGGTTTTATTCATTATATTTCCTCCTGTAAATTACGGCATTCAGCCGTGATATAATGAGTTTTCCCAACAACGTGGAAATTACTCATAAACCGGATTTTTGCACGCTTTCATACAGTGCTCCCATAATTTATCACAAAACACTTCCGATAGCAAGAGTAAAATGCGAAAAACACGGCAAAAACGGCAAAAATCACAAAAAATTTAATGCATTTTGAGGATTTTGCCTATTTTTTCTCCGCCGGGGATAAGCTCCATGTCCTTTATCGTTATGCTCTTGAGCGAGATCGTGGCGGCAAGATAAACGGCTGCCGCGGCAAGAACGGCTGTCCCAAGGCATACGACCGCTTTCACGGAGCTTCCCAAGCCGAAAATACGTGCAGCCGCACCGTAGACAAGCCATGCGGCGGCACCCATGATAAGACTTGACGCGGCGGGGCGTGCAAACGCCCTTGAAAGGCGGGGCCGATTTTCAAGAGACGAACTCATGAATATATAATTCATTGCCGCCATTGCAAAGTAGCTTACGAGCGTTCCTATCGGCGCGCCGTAGATGTTGACCGCACGGTTGGCCACGAGGAACCAATTGACGACTATCTTCACAAGGCCGCCGGTGATCATCGTGACCATCGTGAGCTTTTCACGGCCGGAGGCCTGAAGAATGGCGTTTTCCATGAGCACAAGGCACACAAAGAAAGAGGCGATGCCCATTATGCACAGCAGACCGGGGCCGGCTTTATGGCTGTTGGGGAAGAGCACGTCGAAAATCGGCGCGGCAAGTATCGCAAGCCCTGCGCCCATCGGCAGTGATATGACTGCCGAGATACGCAGCGAATCCTCGCTCACCTTTGCCGCCTCGCCCTTTGCGCCGCGAGCGATTGCGCCGGAAATGGCGGGGACGATAGAAATGGTCAGCGGGGTGACAAAGGCGGCGGGCAGGTTGAAAAGCGTCTGACCCTTGCCGTAAACGCCGTAAAGCACCTTTGCTTCCTTATAGGTGAACCCGGCTGCGCTCTGGAGCCTGTTCATGCACAGCTTTGAGTCCACGCTGTTGAGAAGCGCCATGATGCATGCGCCGAAAGCGATAGGAACGCCTATGCGGAGAATGTCCTTTACGATCTTGCCGGTGCTGTCCACAACGTTGTCGTCCTCCGGCGTATCGTCGGGAGCGTGACCGCCGGTGTACGGGGCGGCAAGCTGGGATGCATGACGCCGCTTGTATACCACCATATAGCCCAGCGACACGACCGAGCCTATCGACACGCCGAGGATCGCGCCTGCCGAACCGAGCGGGAGACTGCCCGTGGACTTTATTATAACGTATGACAGGATAAGCCCTGAGATCACCTTGAACAGCACCTCGAGCACTTCGTCCACGGTGGTGGGTATCATGTTGCCGTTGCCCTGGCAGTAGCCGCGGTAGGCGGAGACGATGCAGACGAGCAAGATCGCCGGGGACATTGCCTTGATGCTCATCGCGGCGTCGGGGTTTTCAAGATATTCCGCAGCAAGCCAATCCGGAAACAGGAACATGACAAGCGCGAACACCAGACCTATCACAAAAAACGTCCAGCGTGCGACGCGGAAAGTTTTTTCCTCGTTCTTTGCCCTGCCGTTGGCGTCGGATTCGGCGATCAGGCGGCTGAGCGCGACGGGCAGACCAGCCGTTGCCAGCGTGAAAAAGATGAAATAGATGCTGTACGCACCCATGAACATCGAGTAACCCTCATCGCCGAGAATGTTGCCGAGAGGAATTTTATAGATCGCGCCCAGAACTTTCATTATAATAACGCCGACGGTCAGAATGACCGCGCCGTGGACATAGTTCTGTTTTTCTTTAAAATTTGACATATCCGCCTCCAACATCCGAATTTGCCGGGATACAGGGAAATTCTATTCGTACCGAAAAGCGATTACGACATCAAAACCGCACTTTTCGGTATCAGAGTGTGCCGAGTATATGCCGCGCCACGTATACGCCGCTTGCGGAAGCGTGCGACAGGGAGTGCGTGACGCCGGAGCAGTCGCCTATCACGTAAAGCCCCTTGTCCTCGGTCTGGAGATTTTCGTCCAGCTCCACTTCCATATTATAGAATTTTACCTCAACGCCGTAAAGCAGCGTGTCGTCATTTGCGGTGCCCGGTGCGATCTTGTCAAGAGCGTATATCATTTCGATGATGCCGTCAAGAATACGCTTGGGCATTACAAGGCTGAGATCGCCGGGAGTGGCGGCAAGCGTAGGAATGACAAAGTTCTCCTCGATGCGCTTGACCGTGCTCCTGCGCCCGCGCACAAGGTCGCCGAAGCGCTGAACGATGACGCCGCCGCCGAGCATGTTGGAAAGGCGGGCGATGCTTTCGCCGTAGCCGTTTGAGTCCTTGAACGGTTCGGAGAAATGCTTGCTGACGAGAAGGGCAAAATTTGTGTTCTCGGTATGCATGGACTTGTCCTCATAGCTGTGTCCGTTCACCGTGACGATGCCGTTGGTGTTTTCGTTGACCACGACGCCGTGGGGGTTCATGCAGAAGGTGCGCACAAGGTCTTCAAATTTCTGCGTGCGGTAGACGATCTTGCTCTCGTAAAGCTCATCGGTGAGATGCGCGAAGGTATCCGCAGGCAGCTCCACCCGGACGCCTATATCGACCCGGTTGGAGCGGGTAGGAATATTGAGGGATCTGCACACGCCCTCTATCCATTTGCTCCCGCTGCGCCCGACGGAGACGATGCACGTTTCGCAGTCAAAGCTCTCTTCGCCCGCTGTGATGCGGTAGCCGCCGCTGATGCGTTCGATATCGGTGACGGCGGTGTTGAAATGGAAATCGACCTTGCTCTTAAGCTCCTCATAGATATTGCCGAGCACGACATAGTTTATATCCGTACCGAGGTGGCGAACCTGTGCGTCCAGCAGATGAAGTCCGTTCTTGAGGCACTCGCGCTTTATTTCGGTGTTGGCTGTGGAGTAGAGCTTTGTGTTCTCCCCGCCGTAGCGGAGATTGATCTCGTCAACATATTTCATAAGCTCAATGGCTCTCTTCTGACCGACATATTCAAAGAGCGTGCCGCCGAATTGGTTGGTAATGTTATACTTGCCGTCGGAGAAAGCGCCCGCGCCGCCGAAGCCGCTCATGATGCTGCAAACGGGGCATTTGATGCAGCTTTTCACCTTGTCCCCGTCGATGGGGCAGCGGCGCTTGTCCAGTGCGCGTCCAAGCTCAAAAACGCCTATTTTCAGCTCTTTTCCGGAATTTGCAAGCTCATAAGCCGAAAAAATGCCGCCGGGGCCGGCGCCGATTATTATAACATCGTACTTCATGAATACAGTCTCCTCCTGTAATAGCAAAGCTCCGCCTCCCATATCGGGACACGGAGCAGTATGTATCCTATTGAAATTCTACACCAAGGCATACGGAATGTCAAGTGAACGAACTGTAAATGAAAAACGGGGCGTAAAATTACCCGATAAGATATTTTTCGATCACTTCGACAATGCCGTCATGCTCACAATCGTTTTCTGTGACAAAGTCCGCTGCGGCCTTTACGCGGTCTATCGCATTTGCGACGGCACAGCCGACACCTGCGATCTTTATCATGGAGAGGTCATTTTCCTCGTCTCCGGCGGCAACGGAATCGGCGATGTCGGTATTGAAATACTCGCAGACCTTTTTCAGTGCGTCACCCTTGTTGACGCCTTTCAGAACGACCTCAAGATACGTGTCGGAAGAGAAATACAGATCGAGCACATCCCCGACCTGCGCGGCCATATGCTCACGGAACGCGTTAAGCTCCTCATGGGCTTTTTCACCTTCGTTGGATATGACGAGCTTGAGCCGGTTGACCTTCATGTCCTTCGTCAGATCTGCGATGCGGAAGCCGACGCCCTGATTCTTGTAACGGTTCACTATGTTTTCGCTGGTGGTCTCGGCAACGACGCCGTCGTCCTCGTACATGAGAATGGTGAAGCCGTGTTTTCTGCTTTCGGTCACGATGAGGTCGGTGTATTTTTTATCTATCGCAAGGGTGAACTGCCGCTTGCCGGTCTTTATGTCGATAAACTGTGCGCCGTTGTAGCAGATCGCGTAGCAGCCGTCAAGCCTCAGATTGCAGCGGCTCACAACGCTCATCATTGAATTTATGGAACGGCCGGAGGCCAATACGAGCCTGTTGCCGTCTGCGAGCATCCTCACGACCGCATCGTGCGTTTTTTCCGACATTGTTCCGCAATATGGGATAAGTGTGCTGTCAATGTCCGTAAACAATATTTTATTCATATATTTTAACCTGATAATCCTTAATATTTAAGCAGAGTGATCCAACCGACGAGCGGAATACCGACTGCTTTTCCTTTGAGAGCATAGACCATACCGCGGACAGCAAAAACTATGCAGAGCACTTCCAGCACGATCAGCAGGACGACGCCCGCATAGGGGATAAAAGACAGGACGACGGCCACGATCGTGGACAGAAGCATATTGATAAGAGCCTGATTGCAATGGAATCTTGCAAAAGGGGAGCTGTCGGCGAATACGAGCGGGATGAAAAAAATCAGGTAGCCGAGCGCGGCATATACGCGGTTTTTCTCAATGTCGTCCGGCGGCACAAGCTCCGTGCAGTCAACGATCCACTCATATTCGGAAAACAGGAAATCCTTGATCTTCTTGAACATGGTCATTTTATCCCCGAATAGGCAAACGCGCTTTTTATCTTCTTGCTGGCAAAAATGTACAGAATGAGCAGAGGAGCCATCAGCATCGTCGCACCCGCCATTGCAAGATCCCAGCGGGGTATGGTGCCGTCAAGCGCCGTTGTGAGCGAGTTTACCGCAAAGGGCAGAGTCCTGACGCGGTCGCTCGTGGTGAGCGAAACGTTCCAGAAATAGTCGTTCCACCGGCGCAGGAAGCAGAAGAGCGCCATTGTGATTATGACCGGCTTTACCATTGGGAACGCAACCCTGAACATGACGGAAAGCTCGCTTGCGCCGTCAAGGCGCGCTGCCTCAAGCACCTCGTTGCTGACCTGCATGAAGGCGTTGCGGATAAAGAAGATAGTGCTGCCGGAATAGGTGAACATGATTATCATCGAGCCGTAGGTGTTGAGCCATTTCAGCTTGGAGAACATCAGGAACATGGGCAGGAACACGCACTGCGCCGGGATCATCATATCGCAGAGGATAATGGCGAACAGGAGCTTCTTACCGCGGAATTTCTTCATTGCAAAGGCGTATGCGCACGGCACGGAGACAGTGATGCAGGTGATAACGCAGGCGCAGGAGAGTATGATGGAATTCTTGCCGTAGGTCGTGAAGTTTGCCATTTCCCACGCGTCCTTATAGTTGCTCCATACAAACTCACTCGGCCACCAGACAGGCTTGGAGGCGAACGCCTCGATCGTCGATTTGAGCGAGGAGATTATCATGTAATAGAAGGGAACAATGAATATAAGGAACAGCAGGCAGAGCAATATACATTCCATGAGCTTGCCGAAAAATGAAGTTTTCTTCTTCAGGGACGTTTTTTTGTTTACTTTTTCCATAGTTCTACCCTCACTGATAATGGACTTTCTTTCCGGCGATTATAAATTGCAGCGCGGAAATCGTGCTCGTCAGTATCAGCAGCACGACGGCGGCCGCCATTGCACGCCCATAGTGCTGGAACTGCATACCCTGCTGGTAGATATAATAAGCAAGCATGTTGGTCGATCCGCTCGGCCCGCCCTGCGTCATCATGCTGATGATGTCAAAGGTCGTGAACGAGGAGACAGTTGATGTGACGAGCAGATAGAATATCGTGGGGGAGAGCAGCGGGACGGTGATGCTGAAAAAGGTTTTCAGCTTTCCCGCCTTGTCAAGCTTTGCCGCTTCATACACGTAATTCGGGATAGCGCGCAGGCCGGACACAACGATCAGCGTCCCATAGCCAAGCCCTTTCCAGACCACGATGAATATCATCGACGCGAGCGCGGAGTCGGCGCTCATGTACCAATATGACGGCTTTATGCCGAAAACGGCGAGGATCGAGTTGAACACGCCGCCCTTGGGCAGCATCAGATACATAAAGACGGATGCCACAACGACGGTTGCGATTATATGCGGTGTGAAAATGATGGTCTGGACGAAGTTGTGGGCGGGCTTGTCCTTGTTCAGGAAAACACCGCACAGCGTTTGCAGGATCAGTCCGCCGAGAACGGTCGCCAGGACGAAAATTATGGTGTTGCTGAAGGATTGCCGGAAGGCGTCGTTGTTGAAAATATACTTGAAGTTCTTAAGCCCGACAAAAACCTTCTTGTTCGTTATAAGATCCCACTTGTAGAAACTTATGACGATGCAGAAGAAAATGGAATACAGCGTTGTGCAGACAGCAAGTATTTCGGCGGGGGCAATAAGCACGTATGGGTTTTTCAGAAGTTTGTTGAAGAAGAGATACGCCTTGCTTTTTTCACGCGGCTCCAGCTTTCTGAAAACCTGCCCGTCTTTCTCAGTCGTTGACATGGAATACCTTCACCACCTGTCCCGGCGCTTTTTCGTAGATCCGGTTCTGATCAGCGTCAAAATAGTACAGATCTTTCTCGGCTACGTTGAACGAAATTCTGTCGCCGTAGTTTTTGTGTTCGCGTGCGCGGATAACTATGCTGCCGCAGCCGATGTCAACATTTATCATGTTGTCGTATCCGAGGAACTCGCACGTCAGAACGGTGCCGGAGAGATTGAGGCCGTCCGCCTTCTCGCCGAAGGAAATGTCTCTCGGTTTGAATGCGGCGAAGCTTCCGGAATCGAGCTGGAGAGCATTCATTCCGGGGTCGCCGATGAACTGCGCGACGAAGAGGTTTGCGGGGTTGTTGTATATCTCCTGGGGCGTGGCCTGCTGCATGATCTTGCCGTTGTAGATAACGACGATATTCGTGCCCATGGTCATGGCCTCTGTCTGGTCATGCGTGACGTATACAAAGGTGCAGCCGAGCTGGTTATAGAGCTGTATCATCTCGGTGCGCATCTGCGTGCGCAGCTTTGCGTCGAGGTTGGAAAGCGGCTCGTCCATAAGAAAAGCCTTCGGGGACTTTGATATTGCCCTTGCAAGAGCGACACGCTGCCTCTGACCGCCGGAGAGCTGGCTGGGCTTCCTGTCGGCGTACTCCGTCAGCCCGCACATCCCGAGAACGTAGTCAACGCGCTTTTTGATTTCGTCCTTTTCAATCTTGTAGTTCTTAAGACCGAATTCTATATTTCCACGCACAGTCATGTGCGGATAGATTGCATAATTCTGGAAAACCATGGCGATATTGCGCTCGCCCGGATCTACATCGGTGATATCCGTGTCGTCGATATATATGCTTCCCCCGGTCACGTCCTCAAGCCCCGCGATCATTCTCAATGCCGTGGTTTTGCCGCAGCCGGATGGACCAAGAAGCACGGTGAATGAGCCTTCTTCGATGGTCAGGTCGAAGTGCTCCATTACAGGCGCTTTGCTTCCCGGATACTGTTTCTTTATATCTTTCATTATAATAGACATGGTGCTGTATCCTTTCGATTGGCAGATGCAGCGCAACGGACCATTGAGCTCAGCAATTGTCAGTGCGCTGCACAAAGCATTATCAGTTTCAATGCGGCGGCCGCGGGAAAACACCTCCCCGGCCGGCCGCGTTTTATTCGCAAGAAACATCTATAAAGAGCATAAAGCTCTTTATAGATGTCTGCTCAGTATCGCTTGATATCAGTAATCTTCGTCAATGATCTGCTGGCAATACTCCTGCCAACCCTTTACCATTTCGTCTATCTTTGCGTCGTCGAACTCTTCAAAGTGCATGGTGAAGTACTCAAGGTCGGCATAGATGTGGGTGTACATCTCACGCCAATGGGTGTTGTTGGGACGGACATGCAGGTTCTGGAGGTTGTCTCTGATCGCTGCCATGTTGGGGTCTTTGAGAACTTCTTTGAATGCGTCGGACTCGTAAACGGACTTGGTGTAAGCAAGGTAAGCGGAGGTGTTGTTCCACTCGGCAACATTCTCATCCTGTGCAAGATAGGTGAGGAATGCGGCTGCAACCTGCTTCTGGGTGTCGGTCGCGTTCTCAAGGATCATGATGTTGGAGCCGCCGTTGCCGACCCAATCTTCCTCGCAGCCTTCGCCCTTGGGCTGGGGCAGGAGAACGAGCTCAACGTCGTAGCCGTTCTTTTCGATCATTTCCTTGCAGGAGCCGTAGGAGTTGATGGATGCGTCGCGCATACCGAGCTTGCCGGTGACGAGCTTCTCGGTGAGAGCTTCAAGGTCGGTGGATTCGCCGTAGTAGGAGTAGCAGGAGCCATCCTCAAGCATTTCGCGGACGAGCTTTATGGGAGCTGCGCCTGCGGGTGTGTCTGCGAAGGTGACGACGGTGCCGTCTTCGTTGTCAATGTATCCGCCGTAGGAGTAAACCATGGACTCCCAGCCCCATGCATCGCTGTCCCAGAAGATGCCGAAGCCTTCAATATCATCGCCGAGGGCGGCGATGTCCTTGGAAACCTCATGTACGCCGTCCCATGTGTCAAGCTCATCAAGAGTATGGCCGGACTGCTCAACGAGGGATTTGTTTACGAGCAGGCACATGTAGGAACGTCCGCCGGGAACAGCAACGAGCTTGCCGTCCTGGTAGCAGCCGGTGTTAAGAAGGCTGTCCATGTAGTTGTCGATGGTCTCCTGAGAGAGAAGCTTGGAAAGATCAGTAGCGAGGGGGTAAACGTTGCGGATCAGCTGTGCGCCTGCGAGGGAGAGAACGGGAGTCTCACCGGAAACAGCGCCTGCGAGGGTCTTGTCTATAAGTCCTTCGTAGCCGTCCCATGCAACGTACTTTGCATCGACGGAGATGCCGGTCTCTTCTTCGTAGAGCTTGCTGAACTCGTCAAGCTTCTCGATGAAGTACTTTGCGCGTGCGTTGGTTTCGGGCCAGATGCACCAGAAGTCGAGCATGACGTCCTTGTCGGTTGTGCCGGATGCGGACTTATTGGAGCCGGGGGCGATCTCAACGCCGTCAGCGTGGGCTGCGCCGCAGAGTGCAAAAACCATGCAGGCTGCGAGCATAAGTGCGAGAAGTTTTTTCATTTGATGTCTCCTTTTTGTATATTGGTAAATTTCTCCGCTTTGAGAAAATTACTTACAGATAATAGCATTTGTCGTTTCTTGAAAGAGAACCGACTATCGAAGGCTCGGCAAAAAGCGCGGTCGTTCCGCCCGTGTGGAGGAATACGACGCTGCTTCCGGGGCTGACCGTGCCGTTTTTTATGTACTCCAACATTCCGTTGAAGCCCTTGCCGGTGTATACGGGGTCAAGCATTATGCCCTCTTCCCTTGCGACAAGCCGTATTGTGTCGTTGGCGGGCTCGTAAGGGATCTCATAGCCCGCGCCGTAGTAATCGGCGTTCACTTCAAAGTCGCCGTCTTCCGCCGTCCTGTCATAGCCGAGATATTCAAGGACGTCGTTTGCAAGCTTTACTATACCTTCCTTGTATGACGCGCTCTTATCGGCTACCCGTATACCGACTATTCTTGTGTCAAGTCCGAGAGCTTTCTTCGCCGCGACAAGTCCGGAGAGCGTACCGCCCGAACCGGTCGTGGTAAACACGTAGTCCGGCGTTTTGCCGAAGGCCGCCATCTGCCGGTACAGCTCCAGAAAACCTTCAGTAAAGCCGCAGCCGCCTATGGCGTTTGCCGCACCGCCCAGAATGTCATAGACCCTGTGCCCGTCTGCCTCCAGCTCCAGACGGCGGCTCCTTGTGGTGCCTTCGTGGTCGCCGGCCTGCTTGGGGGTTATAATGTGCACCTCCGCACCGAGGATCGCGTCGAGCAGGAGATTGGCGCGCACGTCGTTTTTCTCGGGCCTGACAAATTCCGTCAGCCACAGTACAGGCTCCACACCGCACTTGCGCGCCGCAGTGGCGGTCTGCATGGCGTGGTTGGACTGCGTTGCGCCGTATGTGAACACCGTGTCGCAGCCGGATCTGAGCACGTCGCCGAAAACAAATTCAAGTTTGCGCATTTTGTTGCCGCCGAAAACGCTTATACCGGAAAAATCCTCGCGTTTTATAAAAAGATCGACCCCGAACATTTCGGAGAGCTTTTCCATTCTGCACAGCGGAGTGGGGTAGAAGCCCAGTTCGACCTTAGGCTGGCGGGCAAGACGTTCCGCCAATTGTTTCTCTTTTGACTGCATTTCGGATATCCCCTCTCAGAACGCCGCACGGACAATGCAAAAACTGCCGCCGGGTAAATTTTGCATAATATAGTAAATCGTTTTGACAAATTGCTTTATAAAACGAGCTGACTTATTCTTGCATAGAAATAAGAGCTTGTCAAGAAGAGAAATTTTTTTCGTTTTTTTAATCAAAAACCGCAGCCGTCTTTTGTGCGTTTTGCGCAAAAAAGAAAATAAAAAAGCTTCCCGGCAAACAGCCGGGAAGGCAAAAATGTTAAAAATAAATCAAAAACAGGGAAATACAATTCAAAATGAGAGATCGCCGGGATTTCCGGGATCCGGCCGTCGTTGTCAGATCGTATTCAGAAATTCGTCGATATAATAAAGCGCGGCGCCGGTTGCGATGGATTCCACTTTGTAGCGGCAGGGGAGAATGTAATCTGCATTGCTCTCAAAGGAATTTTTACCGGCGATAAGCAGCTTGAGATCGGGCAGATACTCGTCTATGTATTCGCCGACGTAGCCGCCTATTATTATCGGAAAATCAAAGAGCATCCTCACATTTATAAGCGCTTTGGCAAGGTGGCGCAGATACTCACTCCACAGCTGCTTTGCCTTTTCGTCGCCGTGACCCAGCTTTTCAAAAAAGAGCTTCAGGTTGCCGTCGGTCATATTTGAAAGCACCGTCGCGGCACAGTAGGCATCGACACAGCCGTGCTGTCCGCAATAGCAGCGGAGCCCGTCAGGCACGATTATCACATGCCCGATCTCGCCTGCACGCATATGCTCCCCGCAGAACTGACGGTGATTATTGTAGATCGCGCCGCCGACGTTATTGCTGAGCATGACATAAAAAGCGCTGTTTATATCCGGATTTGTCCACATTTCCGCAAAACCCGCAGCGTTTGCGTCATTGAACAGTGCAACCGGCAGATCGATGTACTGAGCAAATTCCTCACAGGTAGCGCCCGTGAAATTAAGTATCTCGCCGTAGAAAACCGTCTGGTGATCCGCCGTTATAAGCCCGGGAACGCCTATCCCGACGCCGAGAACCTTTTCCCTGTCAAGCTTCCCGACTGATATAGTCTCTTCGACGATATCTCCAAGCTGCCTGTAATAGCTCTTGCTGCGCTCAAACGTGATTTTGTTTTTTGTCTGCGCTACTACTGTGCCCTTCAGATCGACCGCGACGGCGGTAATATGGTTCCTGGTAATATCCACCCCGATAGCTGTCCCGGCATCGCTGACAGTGGAAAAAGCCTTTGCCCGCCGCCCACCGGTATTCCCGATGGTACCGCTTTCCTTTATAAGCCCCTCCTGCAGCAGCTCTGTCAGATTCTGTGTGACCGTCGGGAGAGACAGCTGCAATTTGCTTACAATATCCTGCCGAGACAAACCTTCGTGCCTGCGAAGGAGCTGATAAATGCTGCTGCGGTTTCGCTGCTTGATTTCAATGTTGGCTGTTTTTTTCATAAGCGTCATCCACCATTTTTGAAAAATTGGGTATGCCTCTTTTATAAAACGGATTTACGGTATATTAACACAGCCACATGATAAAATGCAAGACTTTTATAAAAACTATTTTATTTTGCCTTTCTTTTCCGCGCCGGGAATTATGACGGGACACATAAGGCGGGATTTTGTGAGGTTATCTGACAAGCAGCGCGGCGGCACGGCTATGTGCCGCTGCGGTTATTCCGGCTCATTCGCCGGGATTATGTATGCCCTGATAGATCGACTCCTGAAGGTGGGTGTTGTTTATCTCAAAATCAGGCACGGCATAGTAGCCGTTGCCGTCGCTCTGCGAGGTAAAGCTGCCGTCAATGGGTATTCTGTCGGATATCCTGTCATAGAACCTTATTTTGTTGGCGTTGAGGGCATATTTGATCATATCGCCCCCGTCCATATCTGTTTCTATCTTTGAAAGCGCCAGAGCCGCGAAATCTATCTTCTCGGCCAGCGACCGCTTATAGAGCTTCTCCATGAGCTGAGTCGCCACATATCTCACGCGCTCCGTTCTGCCGGCGTCATAATCGCCGTAGGCGGGGCGGATGCGCATATATCCCGCGACCTGCACGCCGTTGAGCTTTATCCTGCCCGGACCGTACCAGTTGATGAGATAATCCGTATAATCAAGTCCCCTGAGCTCAGCCACGCTCCTGATCTTCGCCTCGGCGTCGGGAATTTCCTCCTCGGCGATATCGACTTCTACGCCGCCGAGGTAATCAACGATGTCGATTATGTCGAGATAGCTGAAAAGCGCATAGTTATCTACGTGGATGCCGAAATTGTTCTCAAAGACCTCCTTGAACGTCTCTATCCCATAGTCATGGTATACATGGGTGAGCTTATCGCGCTTGTACGGGGTCACGCTGACCTTGGTGTCGCGCATAAAGGAGGTAAGGATGATCTCACGTGTTTTCGGATTTATCGACACGAGCATTATCCCGTCGGCATTGCCGCGGGAGTCCATATCGTCGCTGCGGTCGTTGTCCACACCAAGGAGCAGGATATTCGTCACATCGCGCAGCCGGTTATCCCCGCTGAAAAACTGAGCGGCGAGCGACGGGAATGAAACCTTTCCGCCTGTTGCCGCGCTGAGCTTGCCTACGGCAATAATAACCAGCAGCAGCGCGACTACAAGTAATCCCGCAAGCACATCAAGCGCAATTTTGACCCATCTGTTCATATCTTTTCCTCAACTGCAAAATATATAATAAGCATTATGGTTATTATAATGTACCGTTTTGCCGCTGTCAAATAAAATATGCCGCGGAAAACCGCGGCATATGGTGTGTCAGGATTATGCGGTTTTGAGAGATCTCTTTTCCTTTATCTTCTGCCAGACGAATACACCGGCAAGAAGCGCGATGCCAACGATGTCCGTAAGACTGCCGGGATCCATCATCAGAAGGCCGCCGACGGCGGATATTACGCGCACGACGGGGTGCATCTGAGCGCACAGATAACCCTCGAGCGCCGCCGCGACGCCTATGAGGCCGCAGAGCGAGGTTATGATTATCTGCACGATGCCGAGTGCGGTAACATCGACCAGCAGCATTGCGGGGTTCATGCAGAATATATACGGTACGATGAACGCGGCGATAGCAAGCTTTGTGGCGGTGACGCCCGTTTTCATCGGGTTGGATTTTGCGATGGCCGAACCGGCGTAGGCCGCGAGCGCAACGGGAGGCGTGATATCCGCGACGATGCCGAAGTAGAACACGAAGAAGTGCGCCGCGATCTTGGGTACGCCGATGGTGATGAGAATGGGCGCGCAGGTGGAGGCCATGATGCAGTAGTTTGCGGTGGTGGGAACGCCCATGCCGAGCACGATGCAGCAGATCATGGTCAGGAACAGCGCGACCATCGTCGGGTCGATCACCGTGACGGAGCTGGAAATGCTGACGACTGCGGAGATGAGCTTTGAGGCAAGACCGGTCGCGGTGATGCAGCCGGAGATAAGACCGGCCATGGAGCAGGCGACGGCAATGGTAACGGTGCTCTTTCCGCCGGCTTCAAGCGCCTCAAGAAGCTTGTTGAAGGTGATGCGGTTATCCTTGTCAAAAAGGCTTACAACAATGGCAAAGAGTATTGCGATGCTTGCCGAGAACTGCATGGTACGGGTATTGGTGGTGACGAGATATACGAGCACGACCAGCGGCAGCAGCAGATAGAGCTTTTTCCAGAGCTTTGAAAGCTTGGGCAGCTCCGCCCTGTCGATACCTTTAAGCCCCAGCTTCTTCGCTTCAAGATGCACGGCGACGAAGATACCTGTGAAATAGAGCACGGCAGGCAGAATGGCGCGAAGCGCGACTTCCGCATAGGTGACGTTCATATACTCCGCCATGAGGAACGCGGCGGCTCCCATGATAGGCGGCATTATCTGACCGCCAGTTGACGCGGCGGCCTCGACAGCGCCCGCGAACTCGCCCTTGTAGCCGGTTTTTTTCATCATGGGGATAGTGACGGAGCCGGTGGTGACGGTGTTGCCGACGGAAGAGCCGGAAACCATGCCGCACAGCGCGGAGGAGATGACTGCGACCTTTGCCGGACCGCCCGAGAAGCCGCCGACAAGCGCGTTCGCAACGTCAATGAAGAACGCCGCAATGCCAGTTCTCTCAAGGAACGCACCGAAGATAATGAACACGACTATATACTTTGCGCAGACCTGTACGGGCGTGCCGAGAACGCCGGAGGTGGTGTAGAAAAGCGTGTACATGAGCCTCTTGACGCTCAGCCCCGTGGAGAAGGTATAGATAAGCAGTACGCCGACGACACACAGTATCGGCAGGCCGACACAGCGGCGGCACAGCTCCATAAGGATAAGTATGCCGATAATGCCGATATATATCTGGAACGGCTTTATTCTGGACGCGCTTGTGAGCTTTGCGATGATCGCGTCATAACCGAGGCAGAAGTAGAGAAAACATGCGGCGCCCACTATCATGATCACGATATCGTACCAGGGAATATAGTTGTGGCGCACATGGTGCTTGCTGGCGGGATATGTAAGGTAGCCCATGACAACGACGAGCGCGAGGAACGCGGTCAGTCTTCTTTCGAGCGCAGCGACAGAGAAAAGCGTGGAATAAATGCAGTAGAGTGAGAAAATCACCATGATCGCACGGACTATGACGGCGGGCTTCCCCTCCCATATACGGGTGTTGGACTCCTTGTCGTACTTGCGCATGAGCTTTTCGACGTCTTCCGCCGTTCCGACGTCTACGTGATTATTTTTGGTTTTATCCGACATAATATCGACTCCTTGATAAAAAAATCGTGACGGAATATGCAAACGTATTTCACAGGGAGATGCACTTGCATATTCCGTCAAACAAACGCGTATTCCGGAACGCGGGGAACGCGTTCCGGAATATTAAGTTCAGTTGGGAATTATGCTACATCAAAGCCCTTCTCGGCGAAGTACTTTGCCGCGCCGGGGTGATAGGGAACATCGGTGATGGAGGAAGCGAACTCAAGGCTCAGCTCCGCGCCCTTGCCGTGCTGCTCCGCGATAGCGTCGATGTTATCGAAGATGGTGGAGGTAAAGGCGTAGATCGCATCCTCGGATACGTCGTTGCGTGCAAGGACAACGGCGGCGACAGCAACGGTCTGCACATCCTCAGGCATGCCGTAGGTATCGGCGGGAACGGTGTAAGCGGTGTAGTAGGGACTCTTGGCAAGCAGCTCGTCGATGTGGTCGTCGTCAATGCTTACAAGGTAAACGGGGCCGCTGGTGCTCAGGTCGGTGATGGCGGTGGTGGGAGCGCCCGCAACGATGAATGCCGCGTCGATCTTCTTGTCTTTGAGGGACTCTGCGCTGTCGCCGAAGCTCTGGTAAACGGGCTTGATGTCATCCTCGGTCATGCCGTAAACGCCGAGAACGTCAAGTGCATTGAAGTAAACGCCGGAGCCGCGGGCACCGATCGAAACAGATTTGCCCTTGAGGTCGGCAACGGTCTTGATGTCAGGGTTGGTGGTGACTATCTGCACCTGCTCCATATAGAGGGCGGCGACAACGGAGAAGCTGTCTATTTTGCCGAGATCTTCAAAAAGGTTCGTTCCGTTATAAGCATAGCTCATAACGTCGGACTGACAGAAAGCAAGCTGTACGTCGCCGGCATCCATATCCTCCACGTTGGCCTGCGAGCCGTTGCCGGTTATCGCGGTGACGGAGATGTCGGAGTTGTTGGAAACATACTGCGCCAGGACACTGCCGAATGCGTAATATGTACCTGCTTCGCCGCCGGTGGTGAAGATCAGCTCATCGGCCGCGAAAGCGGATGTTGCGCAAAGTGCAAATACCATGCACAGCGCAAGAATCATAGCAAGAATTTTTTTCATTTTTTTGATCCTCCGAATTGGAAATATGAGCCTTGCATAAAAACTACTTTCTGGTCTTGTGCATTACGCTCTTTACGCGTTTATAGTACAACTAAAAGTTGATTTATGCAATAGTTTTTTTGAATTTCGCCGAAAGCAACATAAGCGATGCCTGCAAAAGTCGCTGCTTTGTGCATTTAGCCAACATGAAAGACGAAAAATGCCGCCGTTTGTCGGTTTTGGAGGGCAGGAACTACACTTTTTTGAGAAATTTATAACAACTGTTTGACGTATTAGACTCCGGATGCTATACTGAGCACAGAGAAACGAGGTGTTTCGTATGGATTTTGACGTGCTGAAAAGCTTTATCGCTGTCGCCGAGGAGAAGAGCTTTTCTCTCGCGGCAAAGCACTTGTTTATGTCGCAGCAGTCCCTTTCAAAGCAGATATCAAGGCTTGAGGAGGAGCTGGGAGAGCAGCTTTTCCTGCGCAGCCGTCCTCTGGGACTGACGACGGACGGGAAGCTTTTTTTACAGACGGCAAAGCGGATATTGCAGCTCAGGCAGGAGTTTGAGGATAATTCCAGCCGCGGCATGGGCAGCAATCAGGTGCTGCATATAGGAATAGAGCATACGGTTGCCCGGGCGGTGCTGCCGCATGTGCTGCCGTCGTTTCTGGAAAGCTATCCCGACACTTTTTTGCAGATGTCGGAGGATTCGCCGGAGATATTGCAGAAATCCGTCGCCCGCGACGGGGTCGATCTTGTTATCGGCTCGATAAGCGGCACGCCGGACAACTATGAAAGCGTCCCCCTCTGCCGGAAGGAGCATATCCTTGTCGTGCCGAAAAGGGTGATGAGGGAGCTTGCGGGGGAAGGCTATGAAGCGAAGAAAGAAGAATTTTCCGGCGGGGCGGATCTGAGCTTCTTTGCGTCCGCGCCGTTTATAAAGATACCGCGCCTGTCCTCGGGCGGGCGGGCGCTCAACAGCTATCTCAAATATTACGATATAAGCCCCAAATTCGTCTGTGAGCTTACGAACGTGGAAAACGCTTTCCAGCTCTGCAACGGCGGGCTTGGCGTGCTGATCTACGCAAAGCTTTTCTGGGATATGCTCGATGAGGACGTGCAGCAGGATTATCTGCGGCGCGTGGACATTTTTCCGCTGCCGTACATGCCCGATTCCGACTATGTATGCGCGTATTACAATAAGGAAACGGGGCTTCACGGCAGGACAAGGGAGCTTTTCAACTGCTTTGTGGAATTTTTCGACAGGTACAACGCACAGCAGGAAAATGAACGTCAAGGGGAAAGAGAAAATATATAAAAAGAATCTGATTGTATGCAAATACAGATCTCCGAAAAGAGCGGAGACAGTAAAAAAACCCCACCGGACAACCCGTCCGGTGGGGTTTTGTATAAGCTTATAATTACTTGAGCTCGACGGTTGCGCCGACAGCTTCGAGCTGTGCCTTGAGGGCTTCTGCATCTTCCTTGGAGACGCCTTCCTTGATCTTTGCGGGAACGCCTTCAACAAGTGCCTTTGCCTCAGCAAGACCCATACCGGTGATGCCGCGGACTTCCTTGATGACCTTGATCTTTTCTGCGCCGAATGCGGTCATAACAACGTCAAACTCGGTCTTCTCAGCAACTGCTTCCTGAGCAACTGCGGGGCCGGCTGCTGCTGCAACTGCGGAAACGCCGAAGGTCTCGCAGATGCCGTCGATCAGATCCTTGAGCTCCAGAACGGACAGAGCCTTGATCTCTTCAAGAATAGCTACGCTTTTTTCGCTTGCCATAATTAATTATCCTCCAAATATAATTGTGTGTTGCAGATTACTCTGCCGCCTCTGCGGGTGCCTCGTCAAGAGAGCCGCCCTTCTGTGCCAGAACCTCACCAAGGCTGACTGCGAGGCCTGCGATGATTGCATTAAGAGAACCGGCCAGTTTTCCGTACAGGTCGTTCTTGGAAGTCAGAGTAGACAGAGACTCGATGTCTGCCATGCTCAGAACCTGACCTTCCAGGAATGCAGCCTTAACGTTGAAACGGTCGCCCAGCTTCTTGCTGTAATCGTTGATGATACGGAAAGGAGCGATGGGGTCATTCTCTGCGGTTGCCAGAGAGGTGGTGCCTTCGAGATGAGCGTCAAGCTCATTCATTCCGAGGCTGTCCAGAGCCTTTCTGGTAAGGGTGTTCTTGACAACAGAATACTCTACGCCTTCCTTGCGCAGCTCAGCACGAAGTGCGGTATCCTCTGCGACCGTGATGCCACGGTAGTCAACCAGAAGACCGGAACTTGCGTTCTTGATACGCTCGGACAGTGCAGCGACTATTGCCTGCTTTTCGCTAAGAACCTTTGCGTTTGGCATGTGTGATTTCACCTCCGTAAACGTGGTCACGTCCAAAAAGAAAACCCTCGCATCAAAAGACGCGAAGGAACATAAACAATCATATAAATTGTTGATGTCCTCGGCAGGATTTACGGAACGGATTCCACCTGCTGTCTTTGGAACGCCATGACAGAATAACATAAGCGCGTATAATTGTCAAGCTCGAATTTGCGTTTTCCGGCAAATTCGAGCTGTTTTCATGAGTATATCCTATCAAGAAGGCTTTCGTAGTCGTAATTCAGATAAAATTCCCTGCACCGGTCGAGATACTGCATATAGTTGTCCGCAGTGAGGCGGTGCGTGTTATCCGCCATACATTCAAGCATCCATGAGTTTACACCGGCGTCATAGTGTATATAGTCCTTATAGCGGGTGTAATCCTGTGCAAGCTCAAAGTCGTCAAGGAAGGAGAAAAGGCGGATATTATCACACTCAAGCAGCAGCTCGATCGCCGCCTGCTGCGCATCGAACTGAAACTCAAGCTCACGCACGTTGTACATCTTCGCCCAGAAGAACATGCTGTAAGGCGGCATGAACAGATAAAATTCTATCTGCGGATTTTCGCGGGCGAGGGCGATGACGTTCTGCTCAAGATTGCCGCGCAGAAGCTCATACTGCGCAGCGTCAAAAACCGCCGGATCGTCGTGATACCAATTCGGCTCGTACTGTGCGCATATAGCATCCCAGCCGTATACGGTCTCCGGATCGTCGTGCCAGAAGGCGTATTCGTCCATGGTCGTGGTCGTGCCGCCGGAGAGAGTGTAGCTCACGGTTCTGAGCACGTCGCCGAAGATGTTTTTGTTGAGGAGGTATTTCACGTCGTCAAAGGGATCGGAGTTATAAAGATAATCCGGATAATCGTCGGCGTCATAGCTCATATAATCCTTATCCTTTGTGAAGTTGCTCCAATCAAGGTTCATTATGATGCGCTCAAGCGCCGGGTTCGCTTTTACCGCGGCGCGGTTGTTCATATCAAGCTCCTTGGGGCTTGCGCCGGAGAAAGCGGCTTTGACCGTTTCCGCGCCGAAAAGCGCGTTGCACTCGGAGGTTTTGAAGTTCTCCGACATGGAGTTGCCGGTTATCAGAGTGTCATAATCGAAGTGCTTGACAATGCCGTCGTTCTGGTAGCGCTCGTAATCTATCTCGTACTGCAGAAATGGCAGGGGCTTGTGGTAATGGAAAAACGGGTCTATAACCGCGGTCAGCGTACCCATTATCAGCACCGCGGAGAGGAACAGTATAAGGAAGGAGATACTCCATTTTTTGTAATTCACGGTACCTGCCTCCTCTCAGAAATTGAAATACAGAAATTCGCTGACTTTCCCGAAGGATATCGCGCACCAGAATATCAGCGCGGCCGAAGCGATGAGATTTACCGCGTTCGGCTTCATCCGCTTCATTCGCTCATAGGCGTTCGGCGTGAACTGCGTGATGAAGAGTATACCGGCGAGGAAAATAACCAGCAGCGGCAAAGGCCGGGCAAGATAGCCTCCGACGGCGGGAATGAGCGAGAGCACATGGCGCAGCTCGGAAAAATCGAAGCAGTAACCAAGGGAGGAAATGCCCGCGGAAAAGTCAAACTCGAAAATACGTCCGATTATCGCAAAGCCCTGTGAAACGTTGTCCGCCCGGAACACGACAAGGCACAGACTTATAAAAAGGAACGTGACAGTGCGCCCGACGGCCTTGGGGAGCCGGTCAAAGAATTTCTTCCCGACGCGGTAGACGATCTGCGCCGCGCCGTGCATCATGCCCCAGATGATGAATGTCCAGTTCGCCCCGTGCCAAAGACCGCTGAGCAGAAAAACGATAAAGACGTTCAGATAGGTACGTGCAAGCCCTTTTCTGCTTCCGCCGAGAGGGAAATACACGTACTTTGTAAAGAAGCGGGAGAGCGTGATGTGCCAATTGCGCCAGAACTCGACGACGTTTTCGGACTTGTAGGGGGAGTTGAAGTTCTGCGGCAGGTCGATGTTGAACATTTCTCCCAGACCTATCGCCATATCGCTGTATCCGCTGAAATCAAAATACAGCTGAAGAGAAAACGCAAGCATGACTATAAAGCAGCCGAGACTGTCAAGTAGCGGCGTGGGAAAGGCAAAGCCCGCAGCGACCACTCTGCTGAGACTGTCCGCGATAAGGACCTTTTTGCCGAGACCCATTGCGAAAATATACACGCCGCGTGCAAAATTTTCCCAATCAAAGCGCTTTTTGCTGTCGTCCAGAAGCTGCGGGACAAGCTCGTCATGAGTGACGATGGGACCTGCCACAAGCTGTGGAAAGTACGTAACAAAGCAGGCGTACTCAAGAAGACCGTAATCCGGCACCTCGCCGTTGAACGCATCCGCAACAAAGGAGACCTGCTGGAAGGTAAAAAAGCTGATGCCGAGCGGGAGAATGATATGCTTCAGCGCCCAGTCGCATCCGAAAAGCGAATTTACGGTGGAGACAAAGAAATCGTAATATTTGAAATAGAACAGCACGCCCAGATTGAGTGCGACCGCAGCCGCCTTCGCCGCCGTGCGCATGCCGCCGGAAAGCCGTTTTGACAGCATATAAAAGCCGTAGTTTACAAGTACGCTTGAAACTATAAGCAGCAGATAGACGGGCGTGTTCGCCCCGTAGAACCACAGGGACATTCCCAAAAGGTATGCAAGGGCAAGCCGTTTTTTCCCGAAGCGGTTGATGACAAAATACCCCGCGAGGCAAAGCGGCAGGAACAGGAATATAAATATGTAGGAGTTGAATAACATTTGCCTATCGTCCTTTATCGGTACGGCGGTCAAAGAAAGGGATTATAAAACCTTCCGCCGTTGAGTTTGTTGAGATACAGCGCAATAACCAACAGTATAGCACAGAAAACCATTGCCGAGATGTCCGCAGTATTAAATTTTCTGCCCATGTACCATGTGCGCTTTCTGCCCTTGCCGAAGCCGCGCAGTTCCATCGCGTTGGAGATAAGTTCTATCCTGTCCATACTCGAAAGAATGAGCGGGATAATTATCGCCCCGGCGCTTTTAAGGCGCTTAACAAGGGATTCCTTTTTGCTCATCTCGATGCCTCTTGCCTGCTGGGACTGCGAAATGTCGCGGTACTCCCGCTGGATATCGGGGATATAGCGCAAGGCAAGCGCAACGGAGTACGCAACGGTGTATCTGACGCCGATGCGGTTGAGAGAAGCGGCAAATTCGCTGGGGTTGGTGGTGCATACGAAAAGCAGGACTATGGGTATCGTACTCAGATATTTCAGCAGCAGATTAAAATGATAGAAAAGCTGCTGCGCCGTCAGCGCATAGCGGCCGCCGCCCAGAAGCACGGTCTCCGCCCCGTACAGCTCCACCCCGTGGCGGGGAGAGAAAATGTATATCATCACATTGTTAAGCACGAGGAAAACCGCCGTAAAGCCGAGCATGAACGACACGTCGCGCAGCTTTATCTTCGACACGGCAAACAGAGCAAAACTGATCACAGGCAGAACCATGAGAAAACGCGTGTCATACGTCAGCATTGCCGCAAGGCTCCACAGCACAAGACAGACAAGCTTGGTTGCGCCGGTGAGCGAATGTATGGGGGAGGGGCGGTCAACATAGTTAAATATGTTTCTCATTTTTTCGCGCCTCCCTCTCGAAATCTATAAAGCGCCGGACAAACTCCGTCGGATCATCAATGCCGCAGAGAAGCGCAAGCGCATAGAGCGAGGTCTCCTTCAGACTTGCCGCGGAAATCACGGCGGGGTCTGTCAGAATATCGGCGGAGCTTCCGTCGCGGATTATCCTGCCATTCGAGAATACAAGCGCCCTGCGGGCGTATTCAAGCATGAGGTGCATATCGTGGGTTATCATGATCACGGTCATGCCGCGGCTGTTAAGCTCTGTAAGAAACTCCATTATTTCGGTGTATCTGCGGTAATCCTGACCGGCGGTAGGCTCGTCGAGAATTATTATTTCCGGCTCAAGCACAAGTATCGCGGCGATGGTCACGCGCTTTTTCTGCCCGTAGCTCAGCGCCGATATCGGCCAATTCCTGAACTGCCACAATCCGCATATCTTCAGCGCCTTCTCACAGCGCCTCTTGATCTCCTCTGCGCCGACGCCCCTTGTGACAAGCCCGAGAGCCACCTCGTCCTTTATCATGACCTTGGATATCATCTGGTTCGGATTCTGCATCACGTAGCCGATCCTGTCGGCGCGCTCCTTGATGGAAAGCGCCGACATATTCTCGCCGTTCAGTATGAGCTTTCCGGCCTGCTCGTGCTCAAAACCGCACAGAAGCTTTGAAAAGGTGGATTTTCCTGCACCGTTCGTCCCGACTACCGCAATAAGCTCACCGGCGGCGATGCGCGCCGAAACGCCGTTTATTGCCGGAAAGCCGTTGGGGTAGGCAAAAGTGAGGTCCTCACATTCAAGAAGCGTTTCGCCCTGCGCCTGCGGCGGTGCGGGGGGTGTGCGCCTGAACCATGAGCGGACCGCCGCCTTGTCACCGTCGGAAAGGCGCAGCGTATCAAGGCTCTGAGGAGCCATTTCGGGGCGTATTTCCACACCGGCGTATCTGAGCGCGGTTATATACAGCGGTTCGCGTATCCCGTGCGCCGTAAGGCTTCCGGAGGCCAAAAGCTCCTCCGGCGGGCAGTCGGAAACGATGCGCCCCGCGTCCATGAGTACGACCCTGTCAACATGGCGGTGCAGCACGTCCTCAAGCCGGTGCTCAATAATAATGACCGCCGCGCCCGTTGAGCGTCGGATATCGTCTATAAGCTCTATCGCCTGCTTTCCGGCGGCGGGGTCAAGGTTTGCAAGCGGCTCGTCAAAAAGAAAGACGTCCACGTTATCGACCATTACGCCCGCTATGGAGACGCGCTGCTTCTGCCCGCCGGAAAGCTCCGCCGGCGAATGGTGCAGCAGAGAGTCTATGCCGACCGCCTTTGCCGCGCCGAGCACGCGCTCATGCAGCTCCGGCTCGCCGACGCAGTCGTTTTCAAGCGCGAATGCGATATCCTCCGCCACGGTAAGGCCGATGAACTGCCCGTCGGAATCCTGAAGAACGGTCCCGACATGATGAGAAAGCTCAAATATCCCCTGCTCACGCGTCTCCTTGCCGCAGACGGCGGCGCTGCCGGTCATTTCGCCGGCGAACGAAAACGGGATAAGCCCGTTGATGCAGTGGGCAAGGGTGGATTTGCCGCAGCCGGACGGCCCGGCGATAAGAACCTTCTCACCTCTGCGTATGGTGAGGTTAATATCATACAGCGTCGGCTTCGACTGGGCATTGTATTGAAAGCCAAAGTTATTGAATTCAACAACAATATCGTTCATATATTTCTCCGGAAAATGAAATGCTCAATACAGAATACAGCGGCTGCACCCTGTGTTCAGCATTTCATACCCTCAATTGTTGGTAAAAACCGTGCTGCAAAATGATTTTTCATCTTGCAGCACCGCAGACTATCGAAAAAGGCCTCGCAGAGTTTTTTTGCCCGCAGGCAAAAAAATAGTTTTGATCGTTTTCTCCGGCGGCATGTACGTCGGAGAAAACACTTCTCACGGAGCGAGTGTCGAATTGTTCGCCTGCGGCGAACAACCGAGGCGCAGAGCGCAGTGCAGCCCCTTTTGTCAAAGAAGCTTGCTTCTTTGACAGTTTCAGTGCTGCAAAATGTTTTTTCATCTTGCAGCACCGATAAAGACCGCCTCCCCTTTACTTATTCTTCCTCCTTGAGGCTGCCTTTTCTGGGCTTTGCGGCCGCATAAGCGAGGCAGAGGAGCGTGCCGATGACCGCGGTGGTAACGCTGTTGGAGGCGGCGGACACAAGCCCCTGAACGAAGACCTTGTTGGCAGGCTCGGCATAGATAATGATGTCAAGCACGGGAGCGACAAGCGCCCAGCAGACGATGTGGCTTAGGATCTGAGAGAGATTGAATCTGACGATATCCTTCTTGGCGAAAACGCCGTCGGAAAGAGCAATCTTCTTCCCGGTAAGGCCGACGAGCACACCGAACACGCCGGAGGTGACGACCCAGCTCCACCATACGCCCCAGCCGTAGCTGAAGTCAATGAGGGCATGGCCTATGAAGCCGATGAGAAGACCGGCGACGGGACCGAAAAGAACCGCCATGAACGCAAGAAGACCGTACTGAATGGAAATGTTGGTGTTGGGAACGGGACTGGGGATGGATACGAAACGGCCAAGCACAAAGAACAGCGCCGCGCCGATGCCGATGGCGACGATAGTGGTCACGGGGGATTTTTTCATTTCTGTTTTCTCCTTTTATCTCTTCAAAACCGGAAAACCGGTTATTGTCCGATTATCTGAGCGCGCTGAGCAGGGCGTCGCTCTTGTCCGTCCGCTCCCACCTGACGCCAAGCTCCTCACGCCCCATATGGCCGTAAGCGGCAAGCTGGCGGTAGATGGGCTTTCTGAGGTCAAGCTCACGGATTATGGCGGTGGGGCGCATATCGAACACCTTGCTCACGGCCTCGGCAAGCGCAAAATCGTCAACCTTGCCGGTGCCGAAGGTCTCGACAAGCACGGAAACGGGGTTCGCAACGCCTATCGCATATGCAAGCTGAACCTGACAGCGGGAGGCAAGCTTTGCCGCGACGACGTTCTTTGCAATGTAGCGCGCCATGTAGGCCGCAGAGCGATCGACCTTGGTGGGATCCTTGCCGGAGAAAGCGCCGCCGCCGTGCGGGGCGGAGCCGCCGTAGGTGTCAACGATTATCTTGCGCCCTGTAAGCCCGGAGTCGCCCTGAGGGCCGCCGATAACGAAGCGCCCGGTGGGGTTGACAAAGTACTTTGTGTTTTCATCCAGAAGCTCAGCGGGGATAACGGGCTTTATGACCAGCTCTATCATGTCGGAGCGTATAGTTTCAAGCGCGGCGTCGGGGGCATGCTGAGTGGAGATGACTACGGTGTCCACGCGCACGGGCCTGCGGTTTTCGTCGTATTCAACAGTCACCTGCGTTTTGCCGTCGGGACGCAGATAACCGACAAGCTTCTGCTTCCTTACGTCGGCAAGCCGCTTTGCAAGCTTATGCGCAAGCGAAATGGGCAGCGGCATAAGCTCGGGCGTTTCGTCGCATGCGTAGCCGAACATCATGCCCTGGTCGCCCGCGCCGTTCTGAAGCTCACTGTCCGCGCCGCTTTTGTTCTCAAGGGATTTATCAACCCCCAGCGCGATATCGCCGGACTGCTCGTCGATATTGACGATAATGCCGCAGGTGTCGCAGTCAAAGCCGTATTTTGACCGGTCGTAGCCTATTTCGCGCACGACCTCGCGGGCGATCCTGGAGATGTCCACATAGCAGCTTGTGCTGATCTCGCCCATGATGTGCACAAGACCCGTGGAAGCGGTAGTTTCGCAGGCTACTCTGCCGTTGGGATCCTCCGCCAGAATAGCGTCCAGCACCGCGTCGGAGATCTGGTCGCAGATCTTGTCGGGATGTCCCTCGGTAACCGATTCTGATGTAAACAGATAATGCTTATTCATAAATGTCCTTTCCGATGTGCCGAAAGCAAAAAAAACTCCGTCCTGACGACGGAGAAATATTTCTGCATAGGAGCCTCATCTTTCGTTTCACCGCCGGATTTGGCACCTTGCGCTCACGCAGGTTGCCGGGCTTCACAGGGCCGTTCCCTCCACCACTCTTGATAAGGTGTTTAATTGTCGAGGACAATTATAGCATTTTTTTGCCGCTTGTCAACACAAATAAACATTATCACGCGTATAATGCTTCTTTTTTCGCGGCGGTTATGATATATTATTTCTGAAATCCCGAAAAAAGGAGAAGAATATGAAGAAAAAATTAAGAGTGATACTGCCGGTGCTTCTGCTGGCGCTGCTGGCGGCGCTCAGACTGTCCGGCGTCGGCGCGGAGTCGGCAGACATAGGGATAATCGGCGGGGCGGATGGGCCGACCGCGATCTTTATTACCGGAGCGGACACCGGAGACTCCGCACGGCAGACGCTTGCTGCAATTTCCGACGGCACCGATCTTTCCGACGGCGCTGCCCGGAACGGCGACGGTGAAGAGGAGCTTGACGAGGACGGAGTATACGACTCAAAGGACGACGTTGCGCTGTACATAAAGACCTTCGGGCACCTGCCGTATAATTATATGACGAAAAGCGAGGCGCAGGACGAGGGCTGGACAGGCGGAAGCCTTGAAAAATACTGCCCTGGAATGTGCATCGGCGGCGACCGCTTCGGCAACCGCGAGGGGCTTCTGCCGAAAGCCAGGGGGAGAAGCTATACAGAGTGCGATATCGACACGCTGGGGGCAAAGTCGAGAGGAGCAAAGCGCATAGTTTTCTCGAACGACGGGCTTATATACTACACCGACGACCATTACGAAAGCTTCACCCTGCTCTACGGAGAGCCGTAATTTTTTGATAAAAACATTCGACAATTTTCGACACGCTTGTTCAAAAAAATTTAAAAATTATGTAAAAAGATGTTGCGCCGTGTAAAAACGTGTAATATTATGTCAACGAGTTTTCTGCAACCTTCGACATAAATCTGTTGTCGTAAAAGTTCCAACTATGGTAAATTTATTGCGAGGTAACGATGAAATCGAAAAAAATAATTTATATTTGTTTTTTATATCGCATACCAGGAGGGAAATGTTATGGAAACCAAGACACGTATTTTTGCAGCGGATGCAAACCCCGATTATCTCAAGCTTCTGTCCGGACTTATAAGGGATGAAAAGGATATGGAGCTTGTCGGAACGGCATCCGACGGACAGGAAGCGCTGAGCGGCATAGCCGAAAAGAAGCCCGATGTTGTATTGCTTGAGCTGGTGCTGCCGAGGATAGACGGACTGGAGGTACTCCGCCGCATTCCAGAAACGGGGACGGCGCCGAAGGTGATAATTGTTTCCGGGTTTTTCAACAGTCAGGTGGTGACGGACTGCTCTGAGCACGGCGCGGATTATTTTCTGCCAAAGCCCTGTGAGCCTGCCGCACTTTTCGCCCGCATCCGTCAGGTCGTGGGCAGGGATAACGCGCCTGATCTGGGAGCGGGATATGACTGCCGCTACTATACGCCCCAGATGCAGAGCCGCAACAGTCTTGAATCGGTCGTCACCGATATCATCCACGAGATAGGCGTACCCGCACATATCAAGGGCTATCAGTATCTGCGCGAGGCGATCATACTTACCATAAACGATATGGACATGATAAACGCGGTCACAAAGGCGCTCTACCCGCAGGTCGCGAAAAAATTCAACACCACGCCGTCGAGAGTTGAACGCGCCATACGCCATGCGATAGAAGTCGCATGGGACAGGGGAGATGTGGAAACGCTCCAGCGATTTTTCGGCTACACGGTATCCGAAATGAAAGGCAAGCCCACCAACAGCGAGTTCATCGCCATGATCGCCGACCACCTTTCGCTCAGACGCAGGCAGGCGGCGGCACGGTAAAAAGATAGAAAAGGGTATAGCCCATAATATAAGACCTCCCGTTCTCCGGCGCATGTCCGGAGGGCGGGAGGTCAGCTTGTCAAAGAAGCAAGCTTCTTTAACAAAAAGGGCTGCACTGCGCTCTGTGCCTCGGTTGTTCGCCGCAGGCGAACAATTCGACACTCGCTACGTGAGAAGAATTTTCTCCGACGTACACGCCGCCGGAGAAAATGATTAAAACTATTTTTTGCCTGCGGGCAAAAAACTCTGCGAGGTTTTTTTTGACGGTCTAACCTCCCGTTCCCCGGCGCACGGCCGGAGGGCGGGAGGCTTTGATATTATGATAGCGTAATCACGCAGCAGTTACAGATTTTCGACCGCGGAAAGTTCCACATTCAGGCCGCACCGGTATTTTTCGAGGAATGCATTGAAGCCTGCGGCGTCGGCGGAATCGGGGGCAAGAGTGACGGAACGCGCATCTGCAAAGACTTTTTCGCGCAGGAAGCTTTCAAGCGGCTCATCCGCATACTGCGAATACGCCGCCAGCAGCGCCATGCCGTAGGGGCCGCCCTCACCGGCGGTCTCCGTGCAGGTGATGGGCGCGCCGACAGCCGCCGCCATGTAGCGCTGACCTACGCCGGGAGTCTTGAACAGGCCGCCGTGACCGGTGAGAGAGTCGATAACAACGTTCTCCTCCGCAAGGATGTCCATGCCGAGCTTCATCGTCGCCATCGAGGAATAAAGCTGTGCGCGCATGAAGTTGGCAAGGCTGAATCTGCTGTCTGCATTTCTTATGACCATGGGCCTGCCCTCGTCGATGTGAGTAATGCCCTCGCCGGCAAGGTAGTTGAACACGGTGATGCCGCCGCAGTCCGCATCGCCCTCAAGGCTCTTGAGATAGAGCTTTGTGAACAGCTCACCTGTGGACACGTCTGCGCCGAACAGGGCGGCTGTCTCACGGAAGATCTCCGCCCATGCGTTCATGTCGCGGGTGCAGTTGTTGCAGTGGACCATTGCCACGGGCGCTCCCGCAGGGGTCGTCACCATGTCGATCTCCTGATACACCTTTTTAAGCGCCCGCTCAAGCA
Organism: bacterium; assembly: GCA_963617275.1. Lineage (GTDB taxonomy): Bacteria > Bacillota > Clostridia > Oscillospirales > Oscillospiraceae > Limivicinus. The sequence continues at coordinate 80,139 of CAVENX010000004.1, read as the reverse complement.
CGATCATTGCGAAAATGGACGTACCGGCGGAGACGTTGCCCGTCCTCGGCGCGACGGCGTTGGTCGCTACCATGCCGGTGCCCGCGTCGCCCTCGCACGGGACGAATGGAGTGCCGACGGGGAAGACGCCGCCGATGAGCTTTGCGCCGTCCTCGGTCAGACTGCCGGCGTTTCTGCCGGCGGGCAGAACGGCGGGAAGCAGCTCCCTTATTTTTTTGTTCAGCCCGCGTCCGCTCAGAAGCGCGTCGAACTTATCGAGCATTTCCGCGTTATAGTCAAGGGTCGTGCTGTCGATCGGGAACATACCGGAGGCTTCTCCGATGCCGACGGCGTTCACGCCGGTGAGCATGAAATGCACGTAACCGGCAAGCGTTGTAATGTGGGCAACATCCTTGACGTGCGCTTCATCGTTGAGTATCGCCTGCCACAGGTGTGCGATGCTCCAGCGCTGCGGGATGTTGAAGCCGAACAGCGCGGTCAGCTCGTCGGCGGCCTGCGCGGTAATGGTGTTCTGCCATGTGCGGAAAGGCGTGAGCAGATTCCAATCGCTGTCAAACGCAAGATAGCCGTGCATCATGCCGGAGATACCGACGGCTCTGGGTGCGGCGCCCCTGAACGCGTCCAGCGCGTCTCTCAGTCCGTCCCAGACCTCGTCCAGCGGATATGTCCATATCCCGTTTACATAGCTGCTCTCCCATGTGTGATCGGAGGAGAGAACCGTTTTGAAGCCGTCGTTGATGCTGACGGCCTTTATACGTGTAGAGCCTAATTCGATCCCTACATAGTCTGACGTTAACACTGCGTTTGACATTTATATTCCCCTTTCGGATATTGTGTTTTTCTTCCTTTATAAAGATAATACCTTATAAGGGCGCGGTTTGTCAAAGAAATTTGCGCATCGTCAATATCGCTTAAACGGCAGTCCGGCATCAGTCCCAGCCCTTGTCCGCCATGCGGTCTTCCTTTGTACGTGGAATATAAAAATTGTAGACAACGCGGTATATACGGGCGCTTTCATCGTCGGGACAGACGATCTTCAGCTGCTTCGGGTACTCATGCTCACGCTGAAAGGCACGCACGACCTTGTAAAGCATCCCGATCACCTGAAAATTTTTGGAATTGACCGCGCTTATCGCCATTGCCGGAAGCTCCGTTATTTCCTCTTTGGCTCCATCGCAGTGCTCCAGCATTTCGTTCCAGCGCCTGACAAGCGCGGGAACATCGGCGCAAAGCGCGTCAACCGTACCGGCCGATGCGGCGGCGGGATCGACGCAGACAAGTATTTTTTCCATTCAAAGTCCTCCGCTGCGGTAATAGTATGTTGCACAGGCAACAATTCTACAATTGCATTATAAGCAAAATATTGATAAAATTCAAACAAAAAATCAGATAGTAAAAAAGGAGAAATATTATGCTTGAACGTTCCGGTAAATACGACAAAACGATGGTAAGAAAATGCATGGCGGGGCCGAACGCGCTCTACCTTACAGAAGAGCTTACCGACAGCATGGACATCAAGCCCGGCACACTGGTGCTCGATCTCGGCTGCGGCCGGGGATTATCCTCTGTGTTTATTGCAAAGGAATACGGGGCAGACGTGTACGCGGTGGATAAAAACGTCTACGCTTCCGAGACCTGTATGATGCTCAGGGATATGGGGCTTGACGGGCACGTCTTCCCGATACAGGCGGACGCCGCGTCCCTGCCGGTGCCGAACGGCATCATAGACACGCTTGTCTGCGTCAATGCCTATCACAATTTCGGCATGGAGGCGGGATTTTTTGAGACAAGGATAAAGCCTGCACTGAAAGAGGACGCACAGGTCGGCTTCGTGCTTCTCGGCAGAGACAAGGATTTTGTATATAAGGACGACGATAACGAAAACCCGGTTTTCTGGACTATGGACGAGTGGAAGCACTGGTTTGAGAGCGAGGGTATAGACGTACGCATCTGCGAACAGCTCAGGTCTACCCAGAGGGCGTGGAAGGAATGGATGACCGTGGCTTCTCCGAACGTAACCGAGGAGGAAATAGAAAACGTAAAATTCAATCCCGAGCTTGCCCTTATCAAGATAGTCGGAAATGCGTGAAAATGAGTGGGCTGTTTTTGCCTGCGGGCAAAAACTCTGCGGGGCTTTCTTTGACAGCCGTAACTCCCCCGTTTGGGGGAGTTTTTATTTCACCGCGTAGAGCACGGTTTCGGTGATGCTTGTGGAATAGTGGCGCAGATAGAGCTTATAGGTGCTGTCGTATTCAAGGATTTTCCGCGGGATGCGGACGATATCCTCCGCGCAGTGGTCAACGCATACCGCAAGCCTCGGCGCGGCGCGCCGCACCGTCTTTTCCGCCCCGACGAGCGCCGCGTATTCCCCGCCCTCAAGGTGAAGCTTTATATACGTGGGGTCTATGCCCGCAAGACAGTCGTCCAGCGCGGCGGCCTGCACGCGGGCGGAGGAATTGCTGTCTATATGCGAGTTCTGCTTGTCCTCGGCAAAGCCGACAAACGCCGTGCGGTCGCTGAGCGCGACGGCGGAGACGTGCACAACACCGTCGAAAAGCGCCTTGTTGCCCATGCACTCATAATAATTTTTCTCACTCGGCTCAAAGGCATAAATCGCGCCGTATTTTCCGTGCGTCTTCTTTGCAAAGCGGAACGAGGTAAAAAGATCCTGCGCACCTCCGTCAACAAAGACCTCATCCGCGCCGAATCTGACTATATCGGAATCAAAATAGCAGTTGTATATATCGGTGAACTGCTCAGGAACGCCGCCCAGCCCCGTATAGAATCTCAGCGCCTGCGGGGACATGATAAGCTCCCCGGACGGAATACCGCGGCTTGCCGCCTCGCCGGCAAGTGCGAAAAGCTCCGGACAGTCGCTGCGGACGCCGCTGCCCGCGTCGGAAAAATATCTGCCGACAGCCGCGCCGAGCGCATACGGATCACCCGAGGCGGAATATTCAAGATGCCCGTCAAAGAGCGTTTCGGACAGCGCATCTCCAAGATGTTCGCGTATAAGCTTTATGCAGGGATCATCGTAAATCACGGCGCACCTCTTTTTATACATTATATTCTGAAGTATATTTACAAACTTCCGGATTGTCAACTATCAGACAATTATGTTGCACAGGCTACATCCACGGACTTGTTATCTTTTTTTGAATTGTCTATAATTTATCAAGAGGGGGACTATTGTCTCCGGTGTTTTACATTTTTTATCTGAAAGGAATTGGAAGTATGGCAAACGAAACTGTTTCCATGACCATAAACGGCAGAAGATATGTATTTGCCGTCGGTCATGAGTTTGGTCAGATTCCCACAAGCGAAACTCTGTGCCAGACCCTTCGCAACCGCCTTGACCTGACAGGCACGAAAGAGTCCTGCTCCGAGGGCGCCTGCGGCTGCTGCACCGTTATAATAAACGGAGATGCTGTTGCGTCCTGCATCACTCTTACCGTTGAGTGCGACGGCGCCGAGATCACCACGATCGAAGGTCTTCAGAACCCCGTGACAAACGAGCTTGACCCCATCCAGCAGGCGTTCATTGATGAGTACGCTTTCCAGTGCGGCTACTGCACTCCAGGCATCATCATGGCATCCCGCGCCCTGTTCAATCACAATCCTCATCCCACACGCGAGGAGATAGCGGAGGCTCTCTCCGGCAACTACTGCCGCTGCATCAGCCATTATCACGTTCTCGACGCACTCGAGAAGTTAGCAAAGAAAGGGGTAGAGTAATGAGTAACGTTAAAAAACCCGAATACCGCCACATCGGTAAGTACCGCCCCAGAAAAGAAGCAAGAGAGATAGTCACCGGCAAGTGCATATACCTTGACGACTACAAGATGAAGGATATGCTCCACGCAAAGCTCATGCCCAGCCCCTATGCACACGCAATGATAAAGGACATCGACGCATCCGCCGCGGAAGCTCTCCCCGGCGTACACGCCGTTGTTACATACAAGAATCAGCCTGAGTTCTCCAAGGAATTCCTCCAGGGTCTTCCCCCTGTAAAGAAGGTATGCGACGAGCATCTGCGTTACGTCGGCGACTGCGTTGCGCTCGTCTGCGCGGAGAGCGAGGAGCTGTGCGAGGAAGCCATCCGCCTTATAAAGGTCGAGTATGAAGTGCTGCCCGCCGTTTTCGATATAGAGGAAGCAAAGGCTGACGGCGCTGCCCAGCTGTATCCCGGCTTCTTCCAGAACAACCGCTACGAGAAGGATCTCGGCTTCGGCGACGAGAAGATGCTGTTCGCCGTTGAGCGCGGCGACTGCGACAAGGCCTGCGAGGAAGCCGACTTCGTTTACGAAGGCACCGGCTACTTTGAGACAAACCCCGCGCCCCTTGCTCCCGAACCGCCCGAGATGATCATGTGGTACGACGATATCAACAACAAGTACCTCATGTGGGCGACCGCACAGTCCGACCGTGTTCCCAAGATGCCTCCCGATGTCGGCCGTATGCCCGCAGACGCCGTTATCGAGACGCGTGTGTTCAACGTCGGCGGCTCCTACGGCAACAAGCAGGAAATGACCCTTATGTGTCTGTATACCGCACTGCTCTCCAGACTTACCGGTCATCCCGTGCGCTTCAGAATGAACAAGGAAGACCAGCTCACCATTCATGAAATGCGTCTGGCCTCCCGCTTTACCGCCCGTTTCTCCATCAAGGACGGCATAATGACCTCCGTAAAGGGTCACTGGTACGTCATGCCCGGCTACACCGACGACGCGGGCTACTGCATCACCGCCGTCGGTCTCGGCGAAATGCAGGTCGCTCTTGCAAAGTGCCAGAACTGGGACATTGACACCTGCATGTACGCTACAAACACCATCTCCTGCGGCACTGTCCGCGGCTTCGGCGGTCAGGAGCTCAAGAGCGCGATGATGCCCGTTATCGACCATATGCTGGCCGAGTGCAACTTGGATCCCGTCAAATTCTTCCATGACAACTTTGTCTGCGCAGGCGACCGCTATATGTGGCGTGACTGCAACTGGTGGACCTGCCATGAGGTCGATTACCGCGAGGCTATCCTTGAAGCCGCCGAGAAATTCGGCTGGAAGGATAAGTTCAAGGGCTGGTATAAGCCCACCTCCGTAAACGGCGCAAAGAGGATAGGCGTCGGCGTTTCCATCCACGGCAACGGCGACGTCGGCGAGGACAACTCCGAGGCGATCGTAAGACTGCACACCAACGGCTCGGTCATCCTCAACCAGTCTCTCGTTGAATCCGGTCAGGGACAGAGAGCCGCCTGCGCAAAGATGGTCGCGGAGGTTCTCAATGTTCCCTTTGAATCCGTCACCGTTACCAATACCGGTACGGTCGATAACCCCGTTGAATTCGGTCTGTGCGGCTCCCGCGGCACCCTTACCTCCGGTACCGCCGCCACCCGCGCCGCAGAGGATGCTCTCCGTCAGCTCCAGGTCATGGCGGCAGGCGTGTTCCGCTGCTCCCCCAACGAGATAGAGACCTGCGACGGCTTTGTATGGGTCTCCAACAAGCCCGACAACAAGCTGCCCTGGGCCGCCATCATTCCTTACTCCACCTCCATCACCGGCTTCGGCCGCTGGAAGGCAAACTATGCACAGCCCAATATGTGCATCAACTTCGTTGAGGTCGAAGTCGATATGGAAACCGGCGAGGCAAAGCTTCTCCGTGAGCTTATCGGCACCGACGTCGGCCAGATCATCGACCCGAAGGCTCTTGAGATGCAGCTTCAGGCGTCCATCGGCTCGGCAATGGTCGATACCGGTACGTTTGAGGAGACTATTTACGACAAGTATACCGGCCGCATCATGACCAACAACCTTATCGACTACAAGTGGCGTCCGTTCAACGAGTTCCCGCCCATTGACATGGTAATCAAGGAAAGCCAGCCCAACATTTCCCGCTTCAAGGCTGTCGGCGTCGGCGAAATCTCCGGTTCCGCAGGCGCGGCGGCGATCTCCATGGCGATCTCCAACGCAATCGGCAAGCACTACATGAAGTATCCTGCAACGCCCGTTAACGTGCTGCAGGTCATCAACGAAGGTTAATAGGGAGGATTTGAAATGCAGGAATTCAAGCACGTAAATGCAAAGTCCTTCGATGAAGCAATTGAGGAACTCAAGGGCAGCAAGGAAGCCAATCAGGCTATCGCCGGCGGCACCGACCTTATGACCGAGCTTCGTACCAGGATCCAGCCGGTCTATCCCGACAAAATAGTCAACCTCAAATCCATTGAAGGTGCCGAATATATTGAAGGCACGGACACCGTAAAGATCGGTGCCCTCACAAAGCTGAAGGATGTTGAAGTATCCGACAGGCTCCCCGCCGTTCTCAAGGAAGCCGCGCACTCTGTTGCGTCTCCTCTGGTCCGCAACAAGGCCACTATCGGCGGCAACATCTGCCAGGATGTACGCTGCTGGTTCTACCGCTATCCGGAAGGAAGCGGCGGCGCTCTCGAGTGTGCGCGCAAGGGCGGCGCAGAGTGCTATGCCCTCAAGGGCGACAGCCGTTTCCACTCCATCTTCGGCGGCATGAAGACCGTTGCACACGTCGGCTGCTCCGGCGGATGCCCCAACAATACCGATATCTCAGGCTACATGGAAAAGCTCCGCAACGGCGATTGGGCCGCCGCCGCAGATATCTTCTACCGCGTCAACCCCATGCCCTCCATTACCAGCCGCGTCTGCGCGCATCTGTGCGAGGGTCACTGCAACAGAACCACCGTTATGGCCACCGAGGATCGGAAGAACCATGACGACTGCGTTTCCATCCACACCGTTGAGCGCGCTCTGGGCGATTACGCCATGGAGCACAAGGACGTCTACTATGCTGCCCCCAAGGCCGAGACGGGCGTAAAGGTCGCCGTCATCGGCGCAGGCCCTGCGGGTCTGACCGCCGCATACTATCTGCGCAAGGCAGGCCATGCCGTCACCGTTTTCGACAAGATGGAAAAGGCCGGCGGAATGCTCCAGTATGCGATCCCTCACTACCGTCTTCCCAAGCACTATGTTGACGACGTTGCGGGCGCTATCGCCGGTATGGGCGTAAAGTTCGAGTTCGGCAAGGAGCTGGGCAAGGACATCGAAGCCGCTCAGCTTGAGAAGGACTTCGACAAGGTCTTCTACGCGACAGGCGCATGGAAGCGTCCCGTTATCGGCTTCGACGGCGAGGAATTTACCGAATTCGGTCTTGAGTTCCTTGTTGAAGTCAACAAGTGGATGAACAAGAAGAACCGTGAAAACGTCATCGTATACGGCGGCGGTAATGTCGCTATGGACGTTGCCGTTACCGCAAAGAGACTCGGCGCAAAGTCCGTTACCCTTATCTTCCGTAAGCCTGAGAGCGAGCTGACCGCTTCCAAGGAAGAGATCGAACGCGCAAAGGAAGAGGGCGTACAGCTCATGCCTCAGTGGGCGCCCGTGCGCACCATTTACAAGGATGGCAACGTCGTCGGCCTCATGCTCAAGAGATGCAATTACACCCGCGACGAAAACGGCCGTCTCGTCCTCAGCTATGACGAGAACGACACCACCGTCGTCAATGCCGACTCTATCCTTATGGCAGCCGGTCAGAAGGTCGATCTTGGCTTCCTCAAGGAGGGATACGACCTTGCAAACGCAAAGGGACGCCTCGTCGTCGATGCGGAATCTCAGGCTACCAGCCACGCGGGCGTATACGCCGGCGGCGATATAGTCTCCGGTCCGTCCACCGTTATTTCCGCTATCCGTCAGGGACGCAATGCGGCAGAAGCCATCAACGAAAGCTGTGGCATCGCAAAGCCTGAGTATAAGCATGAAGGCTTCCTCAAGTTCGATCCCGAGTTTGCAAATCTCCACCGCGGCGTAAAGGATATCTCCATCCCCGCCGCCGAGAGAACTCTCGACAGGGAAGACACCGTTACCATCGCAAAAGAGTATGCCGAGCAGGAAGCCCGCCGCTGCATGAACTGCGGCTGCTACTCCGTCAACGCCTCCGACATCAGCCCCGCACTCCTTCTTCTTGACGCCGATATCGTCACCACCAAGAAGACCGTCAAGGCGGAAGAGTTCTTCACTGCACATCTTGACACCAAGGATCAGCTCGAGGCCGGTGAGCTTGTCAAGGAGATCGTTGTAAAGCCCGATGCAGATGCGATCACTCATTACGAGAAGTTCCGCATCCGCAAGAGCCTTGACTTCGCAATAGTCTCTCTCGCCAGCTCCTACAAGGCAGGCGGCAAGGACATCCGCCTCGTTCTCGGCGGCGTCGCCCCCGTTCCCGTGGAGCTGAAAAAGGTCGAGGAGTACCTTGCAGGCAAAACCCTTACCGATGAAGTCATTGCAAAAGCCTCCGAAATGGCAGTCGAAGGCGCTCTGCCCATACGCAATAATGAATACAAGATCCAGGAAGTTCGCGTAATGGTCAAGAGATTCCTCGAATCCATTAAATAAAAATTGAGCATGGGGCGGCAAAGCCCCGCTTGATAAAGCCTGATTTTATGCGGGCAGTCAGTCAAACGGCTGCCCGCAGCGTTCTGATATTGAATGTGAAAGGTGTAACGAATTATGAAACAAAGCAAGGCATACAAATGGGTAGTTCTTGCCATTCTTATGGTTGGCACCGCGATTCTCTATTACTCCAACATGATCTTCGCCGTCCGTCCTGACACGATGCCCACCTTCGGCATCGGCCCCGCCGAGCTTACCGCGATCTCCACCATCGGCTGTCTGCCGGGCGCGTTCCTGAGTGTTATAATCGGCAAGGTTCTTGACGACAAGGGCGTAAAGAAGTTTACCGCACTTGGACTTATTCTCACCGTGGCATGCATGGTGTGGCGTATATTCGCCCATACCTATCTTGAGCTTTTCATTGCTACCGTACTCATCGGCACATTCCTCCTGCCCATTACCATCGTCGGCCCCAAAATGGTCGGCGGCCTGTTCATGCCCGAGGAAATGCCTCTGGCAATGGGCTTCTTCGGCGCGGCGGGCGGCCTCGGCACAACTCTGGCTTTCGCTACGGGCAATGCCTTTCCCAGCCTTCCTGCGGCATTTGCAGGCGTCTCCATCCTCGGCGGCATACTGCTTCTGGCATGGCTGCTCATCGTCAAAGAGCCGCCCAAGGGACCGGTGCTTGATGCGGGCGCGGGCAAGGGCAACCTTGCTAAGGTTCTCAAGAGCAAGAATATGTGGCTTGTCATGCTTTGCTCCGGATTTGCGGTCGGCGCGTCCCTGCTCATAAACACTCATCTCACCGCCGCCTTTATCGAAAAGGGCGCACCCGAGCAGATGGCAAGCGCGATAGGCACCGTTCTCAATCTTTCGCTTATCATCGGCGGTATTCTTGCAGGCGCCGTTATCGGCAAAATCGGCAGGATCAACCCTCCGTATGCGTTTATCTGCATCGTGGGCGGTCTGTTCTACCTGCTTGCATACCTGCTGCCCGTCAGCGGCTTTACGTTCGTACTCGTCGCACTGGGCGGACTTATCTGCTCCGGCTCCGTGGGCGTCAGCTTTACCCGTATCCCGCTCCTGCCGCTCACCGGCGACTTCGGCCCCGAGTGCATCGGCACCGCTACCGGCATGAACCAGACTGCCCTCGGCATAATGTCCTTTGCCCTGCCGACGATCGTTGCGGCGATAGCGGGCGGCAACAATCTCATGGTCTTCTGCATCGCATTCGCGCTCCTCGTGATTTGCGGTGTTGTCGGCATGTTCATCCCCGAACTTGGCGAAAAGGGCAAGCTTGCAATGTCCAGAAAGTAATGATATCATAGCCTATTGAGGACTGCTGTTCTCAATAGGCTATCCAGCTTGTCAAAAAAGTCCTGCAAGGACTTTTTTGACCGCGCTTTCCGCCGAGCATTTTGAAAGAGTTCAAAATGCTGTTACCGAAAGCCTTGATATATCAAGGCTTTCGACGGCGATTTATCCAATTTGAGGCGGGCCTTGCCCCCTCAAGCTCCCCTGCTGCTCTATTATCTGACTTTAAAACATAGTTTTTTAGGCTATCCCAAATTAAAACTGCCCACACCGGAGGAATTTCAATGGAATCCACATATTGGATAAAATACAGCGATTATGAGGTAGTCCGCGACGAGAGAAACATGGAGTGCATCAAGCCCGCCGCGAACGCGGTCCCTATGGCATACGACGTCAACGCAAAACTCGGCGATAATCTGGCTGAGCTTATGAACATCGTCATGGATGATAAGGATATGCTCAGGCGCAGCATGAGATTTGTGAAGACCTTCGGTCTGCTCGGCCTTGCGCTGGAGGAGGACAATTATCTGACCCTGCCCGAGGTAAAGGCGGATATGGATCAGGCGGTTTTCCTTGTCACCGGCAGAACGGGCGAGAAATATGCGGGCGTTTTTTCAAAGGAGTATTCCGAAAAGTCGGCCAACATAAGCACATGGCTGGACTGGCTTTCCGTTCTCTATAACCGTGCGCTCATCTCCCACAACGGCCGCCTTATCCGCGAGCCCGTTGTCACCGTGACGCTCCAGACGATGCTTGAATCGGAGTTCAAGAACGCGCTCTCCGACAGAGCGCTCCAGCCCTGCCCGATATGCAAAAAGATATTTTACCGCAGCAGCGAAAGCGTTGAATGCTGCAGCGTTGAGTGTGAGCGCGTGTATGAAAACGTGAAGCACCTTAATTGGATGAAAGAAAATTTCCACAGCGCGCCGATATCCGGAGGCTGATATGGAAAGACGTTTGTTTCTGAAAGGCGAAAAGCAAAGCGGGAAAACCTCTTTGCTTATTCGCGCTTTGTCGGATATGCGCCCGCTTTCCGGCGGCTATATCGTGATAGACCTCGAGGACGGGGAAAAGCATATTCCGGCGCTTCTTGAACCGAGAGAAGCGGCGGCGGATCATATGCCGGCGGGGATGTTTGCCGACGCTGTGTATGATAAGGCAAAGTTTCTGGCAAACTATCCGGCGATGACAGAAGAGATCGTCTCCAGATCAATGGGCTGTCTTGACCCGGTTTTAGGGGATGAGCTTTCCGACGCGGGGCTTGCCGCGAAGCTCGAGGAGCTGCTTGAAAGCGGCGCGGCGCTCATGGGCGTTATCGCCGCACGTGAGGACGCAGGGAACAAGGCGGAATATGACCGCCTTCTCTCCATGCTTGAGCGGGATGAAGACACAATTATCCTCGACACGGACACGCTGCCGCAGGATGAAGCCGTAGCCGCTATGAGACGCTGGGCGGAGGCGGTGCTGGACAAGGCGCACCATGACAAGTTCGACCCGCTAATGAAGCTGCGCGCAAGGCGCAGGCGTCCGGAATTTCCGCCGGAGTATAAACCTGATTATAAGTAAAAGGGGAGGCGGCCGCAAAAGCTGAGCCTTGCGGCTGACCGAATAATTGGGGGAATAAATATGGATACGTGGAACAACGATATCCCTGCCGCCGATTACAGGTATTTCAACGGGGCGGATTCTTTTCTGGACAGCGCCTATCTCCGGAAAAAACTGAAGAAAAAGCGCTTTCGCCTTGAATACGAAAAAGGCGAATTGATAGCGGCCGCAGGCGAAAAGGTCGAGGACTGCTTTTTTATCGACAGCGGGAGCGTCATGGTATGCGAGAGTCAGAAGGGGAAACGCAGGATAATCGACTGCTGTTCCGCCGGCTCTTTCCTGATGTGCGAGCATATTCTTTTTGAGCACCCTGCGGCCTGCTGCTACGAGGTCAAGGAGAAGACCGCCGTTTACTCCATATCCATTGTAAAAGTGCGGCAGCTGCTGAATACCGACCAGAAGTTCATGCACGCCGTTTTTGCCCAGCAGACGAGAAATCTCCTTGTGCTGGAGGACCTTTTCAGAAAAACGATCACCCACAACGCGAGCTGGCTTGTAAGTGACTTCCTGATCACGATGGCGATACGCGGCGGGCAGAAGGTCAACGGCATAATTTATCTTGGCGAACGCATGACGCAGAAGCAGATAGCCGATATGCTGTACATGAACCGCGTTACCTGCTTCCGTGAGCTGCATACGCTTGAGGATCTCGGTTTTGTGGATATGCAGACAAGCCGTATCGGCATCAGGAATATGGAAGGGCTTATCGCGTACAGAGAGAAGTGTGAGGAAGATTACTGACATTGACAGATATTCACGCCAGACGGCGTTTTCCGGCATAGGCGCCGAGGGACAGAAAAGACTGCTTTCCTCGACGGTCGTGATCGTCGGACAGGGTGCGCTGGGTACGGCGTCGTCCTCTTTCCTGACACGTGCGGGTGTGGGCAGACTCATACTCATAGACGACGACAGGGTAGAGCTGAGCAATTTGCAGCGGCAGACCCTGTATGAACAGGCGGACGTTGGCCGCCTCAAGGCGGAGTGTGCAAAAGAGCATCTTGAGAGGATAAATTCGGATGTAAGCATAGAAGCCGTCTGTAAACGCCTTACGGACGACAATGCGGATGCGCTTCTGGACGGGGCTGACGTCGTGGTAGACGCGACGGATAATTTCCCCGCACGGGAGTGTATAAACCTCCGGTGCGTCAGGCACGGAACGCCGTGGATCTACGGCGGAGTTGCGGGCAGCGAGGGCATGACGATGAACATCCTGCCGGGGGGGCCGTGCTTCAAGTGCCTTATGCCGGGCGAAGCGCCCAAGAAAGAGGACTGCGCGGATGCGTCCACGAGGGGGATAATAAGTACCCTCCCTTCGTTTATTTCCTCTGTCCAATGTACCGAGGCAATGAAGATACTGATCCGCGGGGCGGATGATCCCGCCGTCCGCAGGACGCTTGTCTATGTCGATCTGTTCCGCAATTTTTATGAACAGCATGAAATCAAGGCTCTGCCTGGCTGTCCAGTATGCGGGAGAAAAGGAGACCTATAATGTCAAAGACCGCGGAAAAAATGATAGAGCTTGTGCGTGACGGCGTCGGCACAGCAATGCCCGAAACCGTCAGCGGGGAGAGCGTCATGCAGGATGAGAACGGCTATGTGTTTCTGAGACTTGCCGTTTCTGTGCATAGGGACATCATAACGCAGGCTGGATATTATGCCTCGGAGGAAGTGCCCATCGACACCGCCGCGGCAATGGCGGCGGCGACTCAGCTTATGAAGGACAGAGCGATCATGTCCGCCGCTCTGCTCGGCGCGAAAGATATCGAAACCGCGCTCGAATTTGACGACGCGGCGCACGCCGAAAACGGACAAGCGGTAAAAATAGCGGAGATGATGATGAAGGAGTGCCTGCGCAATTACTCCATGAAATACAACATCGCCCGCGGTGAAAGACTGAAAAACCGTCCCAAGGGCGATCAGCCCGAGGGCAGATAAAAAGCCGCACCGGCGCGGCAGAGAAAAGCCCCAACCTCCGAATCGTACATGATTTCGGGAGTTGGGGCTTTTGCGTCATATTTGCGCCTTGCCGGGGCGTGTGCGGAATATCACACGCTCAGCATTTCAGAGGGATGGGTTTTGTATGTCGCAAGGCTTACGCCGACAGTTGCTATTGCGCAGGCTATTGCGCCGGGGACGGTAGGACCGAGGTCAAACGGCGTGCCGAGGAGCTTCCACCCGACGCACACGACGAAGCCGGCCGCCATGCCCACGATAATTCCGGGCTTTGTTGCCTTCTTCCAGAACAGCGCCGCGAACGCCGGAATACCGGCGGCCGCCGCGTAAAAGCTCCATGCGAACATGAGTATCTTATAGGCGTTCTGTATATACAGCGCTATCGCCAAAGCCCCGAGAGGCAGGATCACGGAGAAAATACGGGAGAGCAGAATTTCTTTTTTCCCGGACATATCCGGATCGACGGTTTTTCCTATGTCGTGAACGCAGGTCTGCACGGACACGAGCAGGTAGCTGTCCGCCGTGGACATGATGACGGAAAGAATACCGGCAAGGGCAAGCCCGGTAAGACCGGCGGGAAGAACCTTGATCGCAAGCGCCGGGACGACCGCGTCCGTTGAACCGTAGACCGAAAGAACATCGTCGCCTATAATCTGGTGCGCGACAACGCCCATGAACCATACAAGGATTATCGTTACGCCGTAGACCGCCGTGCCGAGGAACATGCCTTCCTTGGCGCTCCTGCGGTCCTTTGCGGCAAACGCTCTCTGCCACATTTCCGCGCCCGCCATTGTGAAGACAAGGTAGGTCACGATATCGCCGAGAATATCACCGTTTATATAGGGCTTGAAAAGCTCCGGAGAGAGATTTTTTGTGAAGTTTGCAAGCCCGCCCACTTCAACCAAAGAAGCCGTGGGGATAAGTATATACACGAAAAGGAGCAGCATATAAAATTGCAGCACGTCCGTATATACCACGCCGAACAGACCGGAGGTGGCTGTATAAATAATAAACACGAGGCTGGCGATAAATGCGCCCATTTCGTAGGATATGCCGATCTCGCCGCCGAGCATGTTGATGATCGTCGCGGTGGCGGTTACCTGTGAAGCCACGGTGCCCATCATAGTGAATGCAATCATCACGGACAGTATCAGCTTTGCCGTTTTGCCGAAGCGCCGTTCAAAAAGCTCGGGTATTGAGGTGAGGCCGTATTTGAAGCCGATGTCAGATATCCTGCCGGAAATTCCGGAGAAGATGAACATGCCCAGCAGATAGGGGATAGCCGTAAGAATGGCCTTGAAGCCGCTTGAATAGGCAACGCCGGCGCGCCCCATAAGTCCGCTGCCGCCGATGATGGTCGCGCATACCGTAGCCATAAGCACGAACGGGCCGAAGGAACGCCCGGCAGTATAGTAATCGTCCGCATTTTTGACTTTGCGCACGCACAGCACGCCGATCAGCACCATTCCGACAAGGTATATGCCGATTATACCGAGATCAAGACCTGTAATTTCATTGTGAACCACGATGTTCCTCCTTTACATATAATAATCATTTGTCAACAATTATTATATGTCCATATTTGATAAATGTCAAGTATTAACATTTATGCAAAAAAGTGTTGACTTAATCGGGGATGCAGTGTATAAAGAGTTGAAACATGATGACACGGAGGAAGCGCAAGTGAATAATCCGGACGAAGACCTGCCGCTGCTGCACCTGCTGCCGATTCTTCAGCGCATTATAAGCCTGACGGGCGTAAACAAAAAATTCGGGCTGACCAAATCGCAGATGATCATTTTTATCGTCCTGCATTACAAAGGCAGTATGACAATGAGCGAGGCCGCACAGTATATTTCCTCGTCGAAGGAACAGGCGACACGCGCCGTGGCGGCTATATGCGAGCAGGGACTTGTGGAACGCTTTGAGGACCCCGGCAACCGTATCCATGTGTATATCCGCTTTACGGAAAAGGGAGAGGAGTATATGCGGCAGCTGCTGAAGCAGCTTCGCACGGACGTGTCGGAGAAGCTGCGTTCGAGCCTGACGGAGGAGGAGCTTTCCGCCCTGCGTACTTCCGTGCAGACAACGGTAGATATCCTGAGCAAGGTAAAATAATGCGCTTACGAATTTAAAAGGACTGCCCCGGGTGATTCGGAAAAATCACCCGGGGCATTTTTTCTGCACGGTTTATCAAGCGTGAAAAAAACCGGTGCAGTCTTGTAAAACTGCACCGGATCTATGAAAAAGAACCGTAATTTTGATAGAAAACCTTAAAGGGGGTGCAACTTCGGTTCAGAGGGGGGTGCAGTTCTCAATTTAGGGGGGTGCATTTATCGTGACGGAGCATGGAACACCTCTCTGCTATTCACTCTCCCACTATAATGCTCAGTGTGGTTCCAATATCTGCATCAATGCAGATCGCCTGCCGATCTATCTCCTGCGGACAAACTGCTTGCCCTTGATTGATACAGGCATAAGTGGCATGGGAGTTCTTCGCCGTCATCTGCCAGAAGGGGTACTTGATGATGACCGGCGTATTGTAGCCTACACCCAGTTCCAGAAAGAGAATGCTCTGCCCACTTCTGGTGCGGAGAAAGTTCTCATACCGCTCCGCTGCTCTGTGCCAGCCTTCGTCTTCCACAAAGGTATCATCGCAGCGGAGATTCATGGTCATAGGCTTGCCACAGTGATGGCAGACCGGCAGAAGTTCAGATGGTATTTTCATATTTTCCTGCCGCTTGACCATTTCACGGATCACGGCTTTGTTATCGAAAGTCTCCTGACAGCACGGCTCACTGCATTGGAACAGGCCGTAATCTCCTTGCGTATAGAACAGCCGCTTTTTATCAAAGCCAGCCTTCTGAAAACAGTGGTCTACATTGGTTCGGCATATTCGAAGTCTTCACCCTTCAGGAATACATTGACCTTATGCTCTTCTCCATCGCCGATTACATAGACGCGGTCGATAATGACCTTTAGAGTAGAGATCACTTTGCCGACCTCTATGTCGTTATATGTACTCACTGTAATTCCTCCGTTAGCGACTTTCAAAATAGCGATTGATGTCCGCTATAATCTCCCTCTCGCCCTCGCGCCCTTCTTTCAGGAACGTGAACACTGGATAAGCGTGCGGCATACCCTCTTTTATTTTGATCTCATAATCCTTCACCCCGCAGCGGATGAAGGATTTTTCATAATCCGGCGCGATTCCGGCAAAAACCTCATCTCCGCCAAAGTACATGATGATTTTAGGGAAGCCTGTGTAATCGTCCTCATCCGCCTTGCCGAGAATGTACTGCGGAAGATCTCCGTTCGGGTTATAATACTTTACCATCGTCTCAAACATATCCCAGTGGAGGATCGGATCGCGGGAATCAATCCCTCTCATCCGCGTTTTCGCATCCTCGCTCATCAATAGTCCTGACACAGAAACGGGTAGCATCAGTCCCGGCATGGGAAGCTCTGGATATTTTTTAACCATGTGCCGTCCTGCCTGCATCAGGACATCCGCGCCGCCGGAAATTCCAAGCCAGACGATGTTCTCCGCAGGAAACCTTTTCAGCATCTTCTCATGCAGTCGAATAGTAAACTCCGTTTCGTCCATAAGATCATAGTCCGGCAACAGCGGATAAAGCGGTATCCAAAGCTCCGCTCCTGTTCCCTCAATATAATTCCTGATAGACCCCCTATACGGAAGCTGCCATCGCCTCGATCCACCGCCGGGGAAGTACACAACCGCGCGATCCGGCTTGGTTCCGGTCTTTTTTCCCACGATGACGTGAAATCCGTCCATCATTTCGTCCCGAAACTCAAATCCCTTGATTTTCGGAAGAGAAAACTTGAATTTTCGCTGGATGTCATAGGATGCCTGCTTAAACTCCTCATAGGACTCCTCTTTGTGAAGGGAACTGCCCTTCACCACCGTCTTTACGATTGGTTTTAATATGCTATATAGAAGGCTCATCCCATATCACCACATGCTTAACGCCCGTTCGACTACGGAGTCAATGTCCTTTCTTGTTTGCTCGCATTCCCTTGCGTGGAGCTTTGCGGAGCGGAAGAAGCAGCCCAACGCGAATTTTTTGCCGAATGGCAGCATCATTTTCAGCATAGATTCCACAATCTGTTATATGAAACTCCCATTCTTCTTCCTTTCTCTTTCATTCATTCCGCGTTAGTCGCTGCTAACCATTATAACACTGTCCTTCAGAAAAAGCAAGACGTTCTCGCATGTTTTTGATGGGACTCGTTTCAATAAAAGCGGCTGCGAAGGTTTTGCTTATAAAATGAAAATGGAGGCAGTATCCCATCAAGGCATCGCTTGTGGACAAGTTGGCCACAAGTCCCGTGATAATATTTCCGATACAGACAGCGGCAGACAAGTGCAACGCTATATCCGCCTGACTTATCTTATTCCGGAATTTCTCGAAAAGATGGATAAAGGTGAAATTGCACTGTCCGTCGGTGTGGAACTTTCGTATCTCAATGAAAGCCGCCAACAAGATGTATTAGAACAGTGCAAGATGAATGATTGCACCCCGTCCTATTCGCAGGCTTGGCGAATGCACAAAGCAGAACAGGAAGGATTACTTACAAAAGATGTTATCCAGTTTGTTATGAGTGAGGAAAAACCCAATCAGCGGGAAATGGTAAAAGTCCATGCCGATGTGTTATTCGATTAAAAATTAGTATTACTCAATGCTTCGGTCTGTTTTCGACCGTCCAGTTTTTCGGGTTGGTATCATCCGGAGCAAGCCCTGCAAGAATAGCCTCGTAGTGTGCAACCTTGTTGTCCATATATTTTGCAGTGGCTTTGGCTTCCTCCACCCGCTTATAGGCTTCCTCACGCTGTTTCAGAATAATGGCATACCTCGCCCGTAGATTTTCCTCGGATTCATCCAACAAACAGAGGCGGCAGTATTCCCGAATATCCTCAATAGAAGCACCGCAGCCTTTCAGGCATTTGATGCCCTGCATCCAGTTGACGGATTCCTCATTGAACACACGGCGGTTGCCGCCGTCCCGCTCACAGGGCAGCAGCCCCTCATCAGTATAAAAGCGTAGGGTATGCTC
Organism: bacterium; assembly: GCA_963617275.1. Classification (GTDB taxonomy): domain Bacteria; phylum Bacillota; class Clostridia; order Oscillospirales; family Oscillospiraceae; genus Limivicinus. The sequence continues at coordinate 61,780 of CAVENX010000004.1, read as the reverse complement.
CGTTACATCAAACATCTCTGCCATCTGCTTTATGGTATAGTACATGGTATCCTCCGAAAAATTTCAAAAGCCTCTTGACTTCGTGTTACTCGAACTTGTTATAATGATTATAACATAGAACAGATGTCTGTGCAATATAAAAACGGAGGACGAAATCATGGAATTTTTAACTTTGAATAGCGGCATCAGGATGCCGCTTGTCGGTTTCGGCACTTTTATGCTCGGCGGTGAAGCCTGCACCGAGGCTATTGCTGCAGCAATCGAAAGCGGCTATCGGATGATCGACACAGCGGAGGCTTACGGCAACGAAAAGGCAGTGGGCGACGGAATCAAGCAAAGCGGTATTGACCGCAAGGAGCTATTCCTCGTCACTAAGGTGAACTTCAAGTCCTACGAGAACGCCGAGCAGACCGTTATGCAGTCACTTGCCAATTTGCAGACCGATTATATCGACCTTCTGCTCCTGCATTGGCCGTTTGCCAACTACTATGCGGCGTGGCGTGTTTTGGAGAAGGTGTACACCGAGGGAAAAGTCCGCGCCATCGGCGTTTCCAACTTTGAGCCGGATCAGCTCCTTGATCTGATTGCCTACAATAAAGTCATCCCGGCGGTGAATCAAATCGAAACGAATCTCTATTGTCAGCGCAGCGCCGAGCGAAGCTGGATGGACAAAAAGCAGGTAGCGCACATGGCATACGCTCCGCTGGGTCAGGGCAACCGCAATGAAATGTTCAGCGAACCGGTTGTGCTTGCTCTTGCAGAGAAATACGGCAAGACCCCGGCACAGGTGCTGCTCCGCTTCCTGACGCAGAAAGGCGTTGCCGTCATTCCCAGAAGCACCAAGCCGGAGCATATCAAAGAGAACTTTGAGCTGTCCGACTTCACGCTGACTGCTGACGAAATGACACGGCTTTCGGCACTCGACAAAAAAGAGCCGCTCATCGGCAAGCCCGAAACGCCGGAGCTTGTTGAGTTTTCACTGACATGGTAAAGGAGGCAGCAGAATGAAGAAGGTTTTGTTATTGGGGGCTACCGGCACAGCGGGAAGCGCTCTTACGAAAAAGCTGCTTTCGGATACGGACTGTCACCTCACATTATTTTCACGCCATGCAAAGGATGTGTACGCCGACACCGACCGCATTGCGGCGGTCAATGGCGATGCGGAAAATCTCGAACAACTGAAAGCCGTAATGCCGGGGCAGAATGTGGTCTACTGTGCTATCTCCGGTGAGGCGCTGCCCAAGGTCGCAGAGAATATCGTCGCTGCCATGACGGAAAGTGGAGTGAAGCGTCTGATTTTCATGGGTGCAGTCGGCATCTATAACGAAATACCCGATGAAATCGACGGTGAGGACAATCTTGACAATGAGCCGGCGCAGATTCCTAATCGTAAAGCAGTTGATGTGGTGGAGGCAAGTGCGCTGAACTACACCGTCCTCCGCCCCGGTTACCTCGGTGAAGGCAGCGAGGATGATTTTGTCCTTACGGTCAAGGGCGAGGCTGCAAAGGGCTATACCACGCCTATCCCGGCGCTCGTGAAATTTGCCGTGCGGTTGATTTTGGATGACATCCTTTATAGCAAAGAAAGCGTCAGCATTACGCACGACGCTTCAAGCAAATAAACGAAAACAACGCCCAGCTATCAAGCAGATTGCTTCATAGCTGGGCGTTGCTCTACTTTATACATCAATCTCTGTTCCACCCTGGAATTTGAAGGTCATCCGTCCATCGGCGTGGACGGTTACCGTATCGATGATGGTCAGCCAGAGCTTTTCGTCAAATTCGGTGAGGGTATCCAACTCCTGCACCTCAAACATAAAGTCTCCGAAGGCTTCTGCCTGGGCTTCCCGTGCCGCCTTTGTGGCGCGGAGCTGTTCAAGCTGTGCCTTTGCCTTTTCGTACCGCTCCACAAACCCATTGTACCGGGCGGCGTATTCTTCCTGGTTTTGTGCCGTCTGCGAATTCTCCGCAATACAACGCTTTGTCAGTTCGGTCACCACATCGATCTCCTCAATCAGGCTCTCGATTTCTGCGTCAATGCTCGTGCAGTCTGTCAGTGTGGTTTGCATCAGACGGCAGTCCTCAAGGATGGAGTCCTTGCTGTCGATAATGGCGTTGAGAGCATCAACGAACCGTTCTTTGATGGTTTCCTCGTCCAGGTGCGGTGTTTCGCATATGAATTGATATGGCTTTAATGACCTTTGCATGTATTTTTTCGTGCTGTGGTGGTTCCATGACTTAAAGATTATCCCTGTAATTCAACGATTGCCCTCGGCAGTTTAACGATTATTCGACTGTTTAACGATTACACTGGAACAGAAAGCCACCATTCCCATAAAACGCACGAAACCCCGCCGCAGAATTGCTCCGCAGCGTGGTTCGTTTATGTGCTGAAACAGCTGAAAAGCCTTATTTCAAGCGGCTTTCGGGCATAGAAAAAGTCCACCGTAATTCTATCAAAATTACGGTGGACTTATGGCGGAGATGAAGAGATTCGAACTCTTGATACCCTTATGGGGTATACACGATTTCCAATCGTGCGCGCTCGACCAACTACGCGACATCTCCGTATTGCTCAAGAAAATAATCTATTCACTTGTCAGCCTGAACATTATATGATATTTCACATTCAAAGTCAAGGAATATTTTTTCGATTTACGCAAAAATTATAAAAAAGGGTAATCGCCGGCGCACCGGATCGGACTGCTGCTATAAATACGCCTGTAGGTCCGTCACCGGTGCGGCGGGTGCGGGATATGGAGGGTCACTATGAAAATGAATAATGAGGAATACAGAGAATTTGCGGCAAAGCGGGTTCCGAGATCTCCGGGCAAGCTCAACCTGCTCAAGGCGTTTGTTTCCGGCGGGGCGATATGCACCGTCGGGCAGGGCATACTGAACATCTATAAGCATATCGGCCTTGAGAGCGACCTTGCCGCAACGGCCTGCTCGATGACGCTTGTATTTTTGGGCGTACTGCTGACGGGAATAGGCGTATATGACGATATCGCCTCGTTTGCCGGTGCGGGAACGCTTGTGCCCATAACCGGCTTTGCAAATTCTGTCGCCGCTGCGGCCATTGAGTTCAAATCGGAGGGCTTTATTACCGGCACGGGCACAAAGATGTTTGTAATAGCGGGACCGGTGATCGTGTACGGAATATCCGCAAGCATTGTATATGGACTTATCCTCTGCCTGACCGGCGCTGTGTAAGCTCAGCCCTGCGCGTACATTTCCGCGATGGTGCGCTTAGCGCACTCGATAAGCAGAATAACGTTTTTGTCGGTCTTGCGGCTCCTGTTGAAGATGATGCCGAGGGATCTGCATGCGTAAGGCGAGAGGGGAACCGCTGTCACCGGTTCGGAAATGCTCTCCATTACCAGCTCGGAAAGCACGGTCACGCCAAGACCGTGCGCGACCATGGAGACGAGAGAGGCGTCGTCAAGGTTTGAGTAGCGAATCAGCGGGGGACTTTCGGAACCGGCGGAGGTGAGCAGGGGGCCTACGTCAAGCTCAAAACCGCCGGAAGGCATCATGAACTCCTGCCCCTTGAAACTCTCAACAGGATAGGCGCTGCCGCTGAAGCCGCAGTCTGCGGGCAGAACCGCAACAAGCGGGTCGTCCCGCAGATGCACCCATTCCATACCCGAAGCCATTGCTTGGGCATAGCTTGCGATCGCGCAGTCGAGAGAAGCGTTTTTGACAGCGGCATAAGCCTGCTCCATCTTGGAGAAGACCGTTACGGAAACGTTCATTTCCGGGCTGACGCGACGCAGCTCCGCAAGAATAGCGGGGAGCCACTGCCGCGTCATGCTTGAGTATGCGCCCAGTTTGAGGGAGGATGTACCCTCCTGCTTTATTTTGCCGACATGGCACTCAAGCTTTGCCGCGCTGTCGCTCAGCGCGATCATGTCCGACAACAGCTCCTCTCCGGCGGGGGAGAGATGAACACCCGTCTTTGTGCGCAGAAGAAGCTTCAGCCCAAGCTCATCCTCAAGCGAGTTCATCATGTGCGTCATGCCGGACTGGGTATAGCCCAGCTCTTCCGCCGCCGCCGTAAGGCTTCCGTGTTCAAGGGACAGCAGAAGCGCGTTTATCTTTTTTGTATCCATGGCTTGCCGATTATTTCACTTTCTTATGAATGAGGACATACATTACATTTTCTAATGACATACATAATAATATAGAAGTTGGAAAAATGCAAGCAAAATGATATACTTGCAGCATGTTTTTTATAGAATGAGAATGTGTAAAAAACGAGTTTGAATTGAGAGGTATAAAAAATGGAAAACAATCGCGGATCATGGGGCAGCAACCTTGGGTTTATTATGGCTGCTGTCGGTTCTGCCGTCGGCCTGGGCAATATATGGGGCTTCCCGTATAAAATGGGTATGAGCGGCGGCTTTACGTTTCTTCTTGTGTACATAGGTCTGGCCATCGTCGTCGGCATGGTCGCAATGTCCTCCGAGCTTGCTATCGGCCGTATGACCGGCAGGGGCGTTGTGGACGCTTATAAAGCCGTTTCTAAAAAGTTCAAGTGGATCGGCTGGCTGGGCATGCTCTCTCCGTTCCTTATCATGAGCTTCTACTCCGTTCTCGGCGCATACTGCTTCCAGTATATGTTCCTGAACTTTGCGGAGCTGGGCTTCGGCCTGTCCAACATATTCGGCGCGACGATCTCCGGCAGCAACACTTTCGGCGCAATGCTTACAAATCAGTTCGGCTGCGCGTTCTTCACGCTGATGTTTATGGCCATCTGCATGCTCATCGTCAAGGGCGGCGTTTCCGGCGGCATTGAGAAGTTCAACAAGATCGGTATGCCCGCGCTGTTCGTGATGCTCCTTGTGGTCATCATCCGTGCGGTGACTCTCCCCAACGCGGTCGAGGGTCTTAAGTTCATGTTCGTTCCCGGCTACGCCGTAAAGGGCGGCTTTATTGAAAAGGCTCCCGGCTTCATCGAAGTCCTCGGAACAGCCGGCGGGCAGATGTTCTTCTCCCTGTCTCTCGCAATGGGCGCAATGGTCACATACGGCTCCTACATAGACAAAAAAGAAAACCTTGTCAAGAACTCCGGCGTTATTGTTTTCTCCGATACTCTGGTCGCTCTTATGGCAGGTCTTGCGGTCATTCCTGCGGCCGTTGCAAACGGTATCAACAGCGGCGTCGCCGTCAGCGAGATCAAGCTCTCCGGCCCCAATCTCCTGTTCGTGACTTTGCAGGATGTTTTCTCCAACATGGGCGCGGCAGGACCCCTGTTCGGCGTCATCTTCTATGCACTGGTCATCATCGCGGCTATCTCCTCCGCAATATCCCTCATGGAAGTTATGGCGACGTTCTTTATCGACAGAGCAACGGATAAGGGCAAGACCGCTGACCGCACCAAGATCACGCTGTGGGTTTCCGTTGCTATCATGGCCGAGGCTCTGATCGTCGCACTTGACGGTCTCGGCTCCAACGGACTCTGGGTTCCCGGTCAGAAGCTGTTCGGCGTCAGCGGATGGAACGATTGCTGGCTTGACTTCATGGATTGCTGGTCCGAAGGTATCGCAATGCCTATCGGCACGATACTGATGGCTCTCATGATCGGTTGGGAGCGCAAGCCCGATTTCGTCCTCAAGGAGATCGGCAGCGGCTGCGATGCCAAGTGGTTTGCTCCGCTCTACAAGATCTGCATCAAGTTTGTTGTTCCCGTCATTATGACGCTTGTGCTTGCGGGCCAGCTTCAGGGCTTCTTCAAAAACGTATCCAGCGATGTTCTTTACATTATTTCCGCCGTTATTCTGGTGGCGTTCTGGATATTCGCGGCTGTCGGCAACAAAAAGGAAGCATAATTTCAATATTAAAAATATTCAAAAGAGCTGCGGCAGAATCGCCGCAGCTCTTTTTGACTTATTGACTTATTCTTTATTGGTGTTTCCGGGAACGTGGGGCTTGCCGTGATGATATCTGCGGTAATTTTTCCTGCTCTTTCCAGACTTTTCTCCGCCCTTTTCACCTGCTTCGCCCTTGGTTTCGACCTTGACCGGCTTCACAGCAGGCTTGCGGTCGGCGGGGGCGGCGGCTTTTTCTTTCTTTTCGGGAGCCTTGCCGGCCTCGGACGGCTTCCTGCGGCGGTTCTTTCTTGGACGGTACGGACGATCCTTATTTGTCTGGTTTTCCGCGCCCTCATGCGCTTCGTCCACAGTCGGCTGCGGGGGCGGATTCGGAGCCGCGGCCTTATCGGCAGTGTCAGCTTTTCTTTCCCCTTTGCCGTTTTTGCCGCGCCTGCGCGAACGCCGCCCATTGCGGAGCTTATTCACCGGGACTTCAACGGTTTCGGAAGCGGCGGTCGATGTCAGAGCCGCCAATGCTTCGTTCCATTCGTCTTCGACGGGCTCTTCCGGCTCTTCCGCTTCGGGGACGTATCTGAATATGTCGGGAGGAGCCTCCCCGTCCTTGGGCCTTCCGCCCGGAACAGCCGCCAGCTCATTGGACTTATAAAGACGAAGAGTGTCGTCAGTGTCGGAATCAAGCTTGACCTTCACGGTCTGGCGGAGAAGATTTACCTGCACGGCCGTGCCGTATCCGTCCTTTGTCTGGACGAAAGCGCCCTGCTTTGGAACGGTTTTCAGCAGATCCTCATAGGCATCCTGCTCATACCTCAGGCAACACATAAGTCTGCCGCAGCTGCCGGATATTTTTGCCGGGTTGAGCGAAAGCGACTGAATTTTTGCCATTTTTGTGGAAACGGGCTGAAACCCGTCCAAAAACTGACTACAGCAATAGGGTCTGCCGCATATTGCGATCCCGCCTATCATTTTTGCCTCGTCGCGCACACCTATCTGCCTAAGTTCGATACGGCTCCTGAATATCCCGGCGAGATCCTTTACAAGCTCACGGAAGTCCACACGCTCATCGGAGGTGAAAAAGAACATTATCTTGTTTCCTTCGAAGCTGCATTCGACCTCTACAAGCTTCATATCAAGTCCGTGCTCGGCAATTTTTTTCTGGCATACGCTGAATGCCTCGCGCTCACGCTTTTTGTTGGCCTCCGCGGCCGCAAGGTCGGCGGCGTCCGCAATGCGCACGACCGGGCGCAGAGGCTGCACGACGGAGGTGTCGGGTACCGCGTGGTTCCCACGGCAGCAGTCTGCGATCTCAAGCCCCTTCGACGTTTCCACAATGACCTTGTCGCCACTTTTTATATTAAGCTGTCCGGGATCGAAAAAATAACATTTTCCGCGATTTCTGAATTTTATACTTACTACTTCTGTCAATTTCTGTTCCTTCCTGTTCTCTGCGGTATCAGATGATCGCCAACAGACCGAAAATGTGCTTGACACCGGTGTTGACCCTGAGATAGCCCGCGCATTTCTCCGTCAGCGCGCAAAGCTCCATAAGCCGCCGCTCACTCATGCCCATTCTGTCCGCACGGTTGGCAAGCATATCGACGAGCGTGTCCGTCAGGCATGCGGTAAAGGCCGCCGCCGAAAGAGTGTCCATACCCTCATTGGCGAAACAGAAAGCGCATTGCTTCGATCTCGGCCCGTAAGCCGCTGCGCGGAGATATTCCTCTGCAAGCTTTCTGAACTCCGCGCCGTCCTCCGGCGTGTCTCCCGCGCAGCTTATCTCGCTGCACCGTGATTTTACCGTGGGCAGGAGCTGCCCCGGATTCACCGCGCAGAGCAGGATGACCACGCCCGCGGGCGGCTCCTCAAGCAGCTTGAGCGCGGCGTTCTGCGCGGGGATATTCATGCAGTCGGCATTTTCGATAATATATACTTTTCTTTCGGCCTCGTTAGGCAGAATATATGCATCGGAAACCACAGCGCGTATCTGATCGACCTGAATTTCCTTTTTCGGCTTTCCCTTGTCATCCAGAGGAAGCCCTATTGTAATGACGTCGGGGTGAATACCCTGCATGACTTTTCTGCAATTGCGGCAAAGCCCGCACGGGCGCTTGCCGCCGCCGGAACAGACGGCTTCCGCCGCCAGCTCAACGGCGCGCTTTTTCGCCGCCGCCATTGTCCGTGCGGAAATTATGCAGGATTGGGATATGGATATGTTCTTTTCAGTATCCACACCTCTCACCTCTCCGAAACCATAATATCAATATATTTTACATTTTATTTGTTCCGTAGTCAACAAAAATAACTTTGAAATTTTGACGCGGTTTTTCAAATTTCCTCTTGATTGCGACCATGAACTTATTGTATAATACAATCAACTATATTATGTAAATGAGGTTTGCAGATTATGGAACTTGCCGCGGCTGCTTCAGCCACTCCCGTCGCGCTCTGGCTGAACTCCTTTTTCTCGGGGTATGATTATGCAATATTGAATTTCATGAACACGTTGGCGGTGTACGCCGGCGGAATACTCACGCCGATAATGAAGGCCGTGACCTTTCTCGGTGAAAAGGGAATCATGTTCTTCCTGCTTGCGGTGATACTCATGCTTTTCCCCAGAACCCGCAAGATGGGCGTGTGCGTGTTCGGCGCGGTCTGCTGCGGCGCGCTCATTTCCAATATAATCCTCAAGGACATGGTGGAGAGAGTACGTCCTTTCCTCGACGAGGCGAACGAGCACTACATGGATTACAAGAGCTTCTGGGACGCCGTCGGTTCTCCTGCGGAGGACGGGTACTCCTTCCCATCCGGACACGTGACAGCTGCCGCCGCGGGTATGCTTGCGCTGGTGTTTACCAAGGGCAGAAAGATGATAGTTCCGGCTATCCTGTGGATAGGGCTTATGATGGTATCGCGCAACTATCTCATAGCGCATTACCCCTCTGATGTGCTGTTTGCGCTGATAATCGGCGCCGTTTCCGCGCTGATCGCATGGGGTATATCAACCCTGATCTTCAACTATTTTGACGATAACGACGACTTCCCGCTCTGCAACTGGGTGCTGACGGCGGAGCTTCCTATAAGCATACCGTCTCTCGGTGAGCTTAAGGATAAAGCCTCCGATTCTTTTGACAGCATCAAGGACAAGGCCTCCGGCATCTCCAAGCCCGATATCGACCTGAAAGCCGCCGGTAAAAAGCTTGTCGGAGACAAGTTCCCTGCACGCGAAGCGCAGAAAAAGAGGCCGGTCAGGAAAGAGCCTGCCGATTGGAACAGCCGCTGGGATGATTATCAGCGGAGCAAGCGCCCGCAGAGCAATACGGAGAAAAAGCCCGCCGCCATTGATGCAGCGGAGGACGATGTAAAGGTCTTCACCGGCAGCAAAAAGCCCGCGCCCGCCAAGGACGGCGCTGAAGCAAGACCGTCGGTGAAAGAGAAAAATATTTCCGCCGCGCCGACAAAAACCGCGAAAAAATCCTCGTCGGATTACAATCTCGATGATTGGGACGATCTTACCGCTTTCCTCAATTCGGATATGGACGTAGAAGTGTCCGAAAGACCGCGGCCCGAAAAGAGCGCAAGGGCGAAGAACGGCGAATATAAAGGGCGTCACTCCAAATAATAATATCGTGATCTGCCGGAAGCTCCTCCACGGAACGCCCGGCAGATTGAACTTTTTGCGGCTCCGGCCGTCATAATACCGTGCCGTGATCCGGGCTTTCTGCCCGCAGAAAAACTCTGCAAGGCTTTTTGACAATATGGATTCCGTCCAGATAAAGGCAGAGAAAGCCTTGCGGCAAACGAAAGGAAAGGCTATGAAAAAAACAATTCTGGTGATAGTGATCGTTCTGATGCTGGTATGCATTATCGCACTGTCGTTCCGCATATACTCCGTTGTTGCCGCCGCCGGCGCACAGGCTTTCGAGGAACCGGCGGCGACAGAAGCCCTGCCGACTGAAACGCCTGCTTCCGACACTGCGTCGGCGTCGGCCGAATCTTCTTCCGCCGATGCGGAAACGCTCAGGGGACTTATGGCCGACTTCGGTGATAAAATACAGGCAGGCTCCGCCGGAAGCAGCCTGAAAGCAGCCGGGCAGGCCGTGCGGCTCATAAATTGGGGCATTGATACCAAAATGAGCGGAGAAGAGATTTCAAAGGTGGTCAGCGAATATATCTCGACCATGGACGGGTATAAAACAGAGGAATATCTTGCCCAGATAGAGCTTCTTGACAGCACGTACCGTCAGCTCCTCACGCCCGGACAGGAGGAGTTCCTCGAATCCGCCGGCTGTACCGACAGCGGCTACCCGTGGGGAAGCGAACCCATACCCGCAGTGGAGGCGTTCTTTGAAGCCGCGGGTGTACGCAGCGCCGAATAATAAACGTGCGCAAAAAACGCCGCAGAAGAAGATAAGCCCTGATGTCCGCAGACAAAAATGCGGAGGCAACAGGGCTTTTTTCGCAGTATCGTTCCGGCTGTGGGAGGAGACGGCGGCACCGTCTTGAAAATAGGAATATGTAGGCTTCATGGACTGACACACACATGGGTCACTGCTCCCACAAGCCTGTCGTTCTGTATTATGGGGCTGCCGGACATCCCCTGCACTATGCCGCCGGTGCGTGCGATAAGCTCGGGGTCGGTAACGGTGAGCATCACGTGCTCGCCGTCGGCGTCCTTGTAAATGCGGTTTATCTCGACGGAGTATTTGCCTGTTTCACTGCCGCTGACGGTGCAGAGTATGGAGGCTGCCCCCGTGGTGATAAGGCCCGTTTCAAGCGTGAGCTTTCCCAAGGGTGCGGCGGCTTTGCCGTATATGCCGTGCTCGGTATTCCCCTCGATGCTGCCGAGCACCTTGCCCGCATCCGCGCAGCCGTTAAGCTCGCCGGGCGTACCCGGAGTTCCTTTTACAACGCCTGCGATCTCCGCCGCGTTTATAACGCCGCTGTCTATCGCAATCTCCGCGCCGCTTTCCGCGTCGTTTATGCTGTGCCCCAGAGCGCCGTATATCCCGCTTTCGGGATCGCAGAATGTCACTGTGCCGACGCCCGAAATGCTGTCGCGCAGCCACATGCCCATCATCCACTGCCCGGAGACGGATCTCATCGGCTGCACGCTGAGCAGGATAGTCATGCTTTCGCGCTGTATTGTAAGCTGAGCGGGAGCGCCGTTGAGCGCGGATGCCGCCTCGATCAGCTGGGAAGCCTTTTTGAGCGGCTGACCGTTGATGGCCGTGATAACGTCGCCCGGCAGGATACCGGCCGATTCCGCGGGCTTGCGCACGCCGTCCTCGGTCTTTACTTCCGTAAGCCCCGCCACAAGCACACCCTTTGTATTTACCATTATTCCGACGGCTTCTCCGCCTACAATAAGCTCCTGAGCAAAGGAGACGGGAACGGCGGACATACATATGATCAGCGCCGCCGCAAAGGACAGCACAGGTTTTTTTATCTTTTTTCTTACCATCTTTTTCTTCCTCTCGCGCATTTTCTCACTTGCAAATATCATTATATGCATCGTCATTGGAAATAACGCAGGCAATTTTTCCTGAACATGAGGCGCGGGTGGGAACAAAGTAAAAAAGCCCGGAAAAATCAAATAATTTGCCGTGAAAAAAGCAAAATAAAGGTTGACCGAATTGCAATAGTGTGCTATATTATACAATACCTGTCAGCGGATAGGTTTCTTTTTGTGCGCATTTTTCCGCGCTTAAAGAGTATCTGCTCAATACAGGGAGGCAATGCCCGTTTTTGAAAAACGGGTAAATAAAATAGGAGGTGCCGAATAAATGGCTGCAGGCGCAAGAGTAAAAATCACACTCAGATGCGAAGAATGCAAGCAGAGGAATTACAACACGATCAAGAACAAGAAAAACACCACTGATCGTTTGGAGCGCAAAAAATATTGCCCCTTCTGCAGAAAGCACACCAAGCACGTAGAAACCAAGTAAGTCTGAAAGGATGCGTGAAAATGGCTGAAGAAAAGAAAGTCACTACCGCCCCCGCAAAGGCTGTCACCGCCGTCAAGAAGGACGATACTAAACCCGGCTTCTTCAAGAGGGTCGCAAAATGGTTTCGTGAGATGAAGAGTGAGCTTAAGAAAGTTATATGGCCCACGCCCAAGGCTTTCATGAAGAACACCCTTGTCTCTCTTGGCATGATGTTTGCATCCGCAATAGTTATGTGGGCTTTCGATGAAGTTGGACAGCTTCTCGTAAAGGCTCTGCTGACACTTTCGGGTAATTAAGCATGGCGGAAGACGCAAAATGGTATGTAGTCCATACCTATTCCGGTTATGAAAACGCGGTTGCCGCCGCCGTGATGAAGGCAGCTGAAAACCGCAAAATGACGGACCTTATCAAAGAGGTCAACATTCCGTTGGAAACGGTCACCGAATATACCGACTCCGGCGAGGCGAAACAGGTCGAGCGCAAAGTGTTCCCCGGCTATGTCCTTGTGAAGATGATCCTCACGGACGAGAGCTGGCATCTTATACACAATGTCCGCGGTGCGACCGGCTTTGTCGGCTCTGACGGTAAGGCGATACCCCTGACGGAACAGGAAATCTATGATCTGGGCGTCGAACATAAGGAGATCGTCGTAGGGTATGAGCTTGGCGATACCGTCAAAGTCAATGACGGGCCTCTCGCGGGCTTCAACGGCGTTGTGGACGAGCTTGAGCTTGACAAGAACAGAGTTCGCGTCGTCGTCTCCATGTTCGGCAGAGAAACTCCTATTGATTTGGAGCTTGATCAGGTCGAGGTTATTAAAGAATAATAAGAAAGAGGTGCTGTAAATGGCACAGAAAGTAGTTGGATACGCAAGATTCCAGATCCCTGCCGGTAAGGCAACTCCGGCTCCCCCTGTTGGCCCCGCGCTTGGTCAGTACGGCGTAAATATCGGCCAGTTCACCAAGGACTTCAACGAGCGCACAAAGAACGACATGGGTATGCTTATCCCTGTCGTTATCACCGTATACTCCGACCGTTCCTTCACCTTCATCACCAAGACTCCTCCTGCCGCTCTTCTTATCAAGAAGGCCTGCGGCATCGAGACTGCGTCCGGTGTTCCCCAGAGAGATAAGGTCGCAACGATCAGCAAGGAAAATATCCGCAAGATCGCTGAGCAGAAAATGCCCGACCTGAACTGCACTGACATTGAGTCCGCGATGAGCATGATAGCCGGTACCTGCCGCTCCATGGGCGTTATCGTAGGAGACTGACGGGCGACTAAGATCGCTCCTCAACGTGGGAGGATTTATCCATCCGCACTAACCACATTATTAGGAGGAAAACAAATTGTTTAGAGGTAAAAATTATAAAGAGAGCGCAAAGCTCATAGATAAGTCCGTCCTCTATGATCCCATGGAGGCACTCGGCATTGTTTGCAATGCAAGCAAGGCCAAGTTCGACGAAACCGTCGAGCTGCATGTAAAGCTTGGTGTTGACGGCCGTCACGCAGACCAGCAGGTCCGCGGCGCTATCGTCCTCCCCAACGGCACCGGCAAGAACGTCCGCGTTCTCTGCTTCTGCCTGCCCGAAATGGTTGACGAGGCTATTGCTGCCGGCGCGGATTACGCAGGCGGCGCAGAGCTGGTAGAGAAGATCCAGAAAGAGAACTGGTTCGAGTTCGATACCGTTATCGCACATCCCAAGATGATGGGCGTTATCGGTAAGCTCGGTAAAGTCCTCGGTCCTAAGGGCCTGATGCCTTCTCCCAAGGCCGGTACCGTTAACCCCAACGTCGTACAGGCTATCAAGGAAGCCAAAGCCGGTAAGGTCGAGTACCGTCTGGACAAGACCAACATCATCCACTGCCCCATCGGCAAGGTCAGCTTCGGCGCGGAGAAGCTGTATGAGAACTATGTTGCTCTCATCGGCGCTATCATCAAGGCAAAGCCCGCAACCGCAAAGGGACAGTACATCCGTTCCTGCGTCACCGCTTCCACCATGGGCCCCGGCGTCAAAGTCAACGCCCAAAAGCAGCTTTAATTATTAACTAAAGAGAATTAAAAAACCACCGAAAGTATGTTCTGTACTTTCGGTGGTTTTAATTTTGGGAATTTTTGCCGGTTTACAGAAGCTCTGCAAAAAGGCGAAGGACGAGCTGGAGAAGCGTCAGGATAGAAGAACGCCCCTCACGGTAGATGCCCGTCACCTCGCGGCACTGTGAGAACGTCTTTTCAAAATCCGCCTTTACGTCGGCGACGGCCTTGCAGCCGTAGAAGAAGCAGCCGTTTTCAAAATGGTGGTACAGACTGCGGAAATCCAGATTTATCGTGCCGCAGGCTGCCATTTTATCGTCTACAACGCACATTTTCGCGTGGCAGAAGCCAGGCGTCCATTCAAAAATCCGCACGCCGCATTTGGCAAGCGGGGGATAGAACGACCTCGTTGCTTTATAGACGACCTTCTTGTCGGGAATGCCGGGCGTTATTATGCGCACGTCAACGCCGCGCATCGCGGCAAGGCTCATCGCATGGATCATTTCGTCAGACAGAATAAGATACGGCGTGATAAACCAGCAGTAATCCGTCGCCTTGTCAAGCATACTGATATATACATCCTCGCCGATGTGCAGCCCGCTGAGCGGATTGACGGCATAGGGCGCAATATATCCTTCGGCGTTTTCCGCGGGCGGAACGGCGGGAAGATAGTCGGCGGTATTGCAGGCATCGTCGTCGTTGCTGAACACCGAGTTCCACATTTCAAGAAATGCCGCCGTGAGGCTTGCTGCGGCGGGGCCGCTGATTTTTATCCCCGTGTCCTTCCACAGCCCGTAGGGGCTTGTGATGTTGAAATACTCATCCGCCAGATTGTATCCGCCGGTGAAGCCGACCTTCCCGTCTATGACGGTTATCTTGCGGTGATCACGGTTGTTGAGGAAAAGCGTCACACCCAGTTTGAAGGGGTTGAACACACGGCAGTGTATGCCGCGCGTCCGGAGATATTTAGCAAAGTCGGTGTTTACAAAACCGATGGAGCCTGCATCGTCATAAAAAACACGCACCTCGACGCCTGCCGCGCTGCGTTCCTCCAGAACCCGCTGGATCCTGCTCCAGCTTTCGGCGTCCTCTATGGCGTGATATTCCATAAAGATAAACTTTTCCGCCTTTGAAAGGGCGTCAAGCTGCGCCTCAAGGGCATCGGCGGCGTCGGAATAGTACTCAACGCGGGAATCGTCATAAAGGGGATATCCGTCATTCCTGTAAATATAGGCGGCTATATTTCCAGCAGAGGCGTCAAGCGTGCGGAAGCGCTCAAGCACATCCTCATTCTGCGGCAGCAGCGGCAGAAGAGCGGCGTTTGTATTGGCATAGCGCTGCTTCATTTTTTTCGTCTGAACATTATAGCCGACGAGAAAATAGCAGAAAACGCCGAAGAACGGGAAAGTCAGTATCAAAATAATCCAAGGCATTTTCATGGACGAGGTTTTGTCCTGACTGTATATCCACAGCGAGAGAAAGAGCGCGACAGCGCTTGTCGCAACGCCGACCCACGCAAAATTCGATTTCAGATTGTAAAAGAGAAAGAACCACAGATCAATGCTCAACAACAGGGATAAAATACAGAAGACCATGCGCTTGATGCCGTTTCTTGAGCGAGATTTTTTCCTGACAGAGTGTGAGTCCATGTCTTTCTCCTTTCAATCATATATAGACTTCAAAAGCGGGTACGGTTTATTTTGCCAGCTCGACCGCAGTGAGGGCGGCGACCTTCGCATTGTTCAGAACAAGCTGTATATTGCTCTCGAGACTGTCGCCGCCGGTCAGCTCAACGACCTTTGCCAGCAGGAACGGCGTAGTCTCCTTGCCGTGTATGCCCTGCTCCCTGCACTGTCTGAGGGCTTCCTCGATCGCCGCGTCGATAACGGCCTTGTCCATTGCATACTTTTCGGGGATAGGATTGGTGACGAGCATGCCGCCGCGGTATTCAAGATCCCTCTGCGCCCTGAACATTGCCGCCAGCTCTGCCGGGGTATCCACGCGGTAGTCAACGCCGAAGCCGCTTGAGCGTGTGTAGAAAGCGGGCAGCTCCTCCGTGCCATAGCCGATGACGGGAACGCCGTGAGTTTCGAGATACTCAAGCGTAAGGCCGAGATCGAGAATGGACTTTGCCCCGGCGCAGACGACCATAACGGGGGTCTGGGCAAGCTCTTCAAGGTCGGCGGAGATATCCATGGTGGTTTCTGCGCCGCGGTGAACGCCGCCTATACCGCCGGTGGCGAATATTTTGATGCCCGCCATATGCGCGATTATCATGGTGGTGGTGACGGTGGTAGCGCCGTCGGCGCCTCTTGCGCAGAGTGCGGGCAGGTCGCGGCGGCTTGCCTTGGCCACGGCGCGTCCGGCCTTGCCGAGATGCTCTATCTCCTCATGGCTAAGGCCCGCTTTCAGCCTGCCGCCGATTATCGCTATCGTTGCGGGAACGGCGCCATTGTCGCGGATGGTCTGCTCGACCATGAGCGCGGTCTCGACATTCTTCGGGTAGGGCATCCCGTGGGAAATTATGGTGCTCTCAAGCGCGACAACGGGCTTTCCCGCGTCAAGCGCGGCTTTGACTTCGGGTGCGATATCAAGATATTTGTTCATTTTTTTATCTCCTTAATTTTTTTCGTGCGCGGGTATATCAAATTCCAGCGGATTTGCCGCTGAGATAAGCAGAGGGGACTTGCCGATGTGAAGCGCAAGCTTCTCATCGGAACTATTTTTTCCATGTGGACGGGGAAAACAGAACGAGCAGGGGGAATATTTCAAGCCTGCCGAGAAGCATGGCGAGAGTCATTGTGATCTTGGACAGGTCGGAAAATATCGAATAGTTTCCGGCGGGGCCGACAAGCCCCATGCCGGGACCCATGTTGGAAAGGCATGAGAGTATCGCGGTGAAGTTTGTGGCAATGTCGTGCCCGTCGAAGGAAACGACAAACGTGAACAGCAGCAGAAGCCCGAAATATACAAGGGAAAAGCTAAGCGTGGCGGACAAAACGTCTTTATCAACGCTTTTCCCGTCCATCTGCACACGGTAGACGCTTCTCGGGCGTATGCTCCGCTTCACATCAACGACTGCGCTCTTTACAAGCATGACCACGCGGGAGACTTTAAGCCCGCCGCCGGTGCTGCCTGCGCTTGCCCCGCAGAACATTATCAGCACAAGTATCCACTTGCAGTATTCCGGCCACTTCGTATAATCGGTGTTGCCGAAGCCGGAGGAGCTCATAAGGGAGTTGACGTTGAAGAACGCATATCGCAGCCCCTGCAAAACACCGCCGTAGGAACCAGCTATACCGGCGGTTATCGCAAGCGTAGAGCAGGCAATGATGAGAAGGTACCAGTGCAGCTCCTCGCTTTTGAACGCGTCCCTGGCGCGGCCGATAAGTATAAGGTAATAAAGATTGAAATTTGTGGCAAAAATCATCATGAAAACGGCAATGACCGTATCAATATATGCGCTGTCCCAATAGGCTATGCTGGAGGCCTTTGTCGAGAATCCGCCCGTACCGGCGGTCGCCATCGCGTGAAGCATGGCGTCGTAAAGATCCATACCGCCGAAAAGCAGGAAAATCATTTCGATAAAGGTCAGCGCAATATAAATGATATAGAGGATCTTCGCCGTCTGGCGCACTCTGGGGACGAGCTTGCCGACCGTCGGCCCCGGAACCTCGGCGCGCATTATGTGCATGGAGTAGTTGCCGCTCATTGGCATTACCGCCATGATGAACACCAACACGCCCATACCGCCTATCCAGTGCGTGAACAGCCGCCAGAACATGCAGCCGCGAGAGAGCGTTTCCACGTTCTGCATGATCGACGCGCCCGTTGTGGTAAGGCCGGAGGCAGTTTCAAACACGGCGTCGATATAGCTTGGTATTTCCCTGCTTATAACAAACGGCAGCGCGCCGAAAAGCGACATGAGTATCCATCCGAGAGCGACTATCACAAACCCCTCTTTGGCGTAGATAACGTCATTTTCCGGCTTGAAGAGCATGAAAACGCCGCCGACGGCGGCGGAAACCGCGATCGTGATCAGAAAGTGGCGGGCGCTTTCACCGTATATCAGCGCAACAACCGCAGGGACGGCCAGCAGGGCGCACAGGCAGAACATGATAAGACCGAGAACGCGAAAGATCATTTTCCGGTTCATTTGTCCACCTCTATCATATCGCCCAGCTGCTTTATCATACCTGCCTTGGAAACGACGACCGCATGATCGCCGGGTTCAAGCACGGAATCGCCGTCGGGGATAATGGTTTTGCTGCCATGGACAAGAGCGCTCAGCAGCACATTCTGCTTCAGATGAAGCGTTTTAAGCGGGATACCTATGTATTTTTCGTTTTTTCCGACTATAAATTCAAGCGCCTCCGCCTTGCCCTCGGCAAGCCGGTAGAGCGTTTCCATGGAGCTTCCCGCGGAATTATCCATCGCACGGACATAGCGGGCGATCTGCTGAGCGATGAGCGCTTTCGGGGTAACGATGCTGTCAAGACCGGCGTTGGTCATGATATCGCCGTAATATTCGCGGTTCACCTTCACGACGACCTTGTTCACACCGCAGCTTTTCGCGTACATCGAGGTTATGATGTTGTCGCCGTCGTCGCCGGTGAGCGCAACAAAGGCGTCGTAGCCCGCAAGCCCCTCCTCAAGCAGCACGTCGCTGCTCGTGGCGTCGCCGCGGATAATTCTTGCGTTGGGAACAAGGTCGCACAGCTCGTCGCAGCGCGCTTTGTCCACCTCCATTATCGTCACCGCTATGCCGCTTTCGATAAGCAGCTTTGCAAGGCTTTCCGAAATGCGCCCGCCGCCCATGATCATGACGCTCCTGACGGGTTTTTTGTACAGCCCGAGGGCAGTGAAAAATCTGCGCAGCTGCCTGGAAGCGCCGGTGATGCTGAGCCTGTCCCCGGCTTTTAATGTGAAATGACCGTTAGGGATTATAGCCTCTCCGCCGCGCTCCACAACGCTGACAAGCACAGTCGCGCCGAACAGGGAGCTGAGATCCTTGAGCATCACCCCGTCAAGCTTGCCGCCGGGAACGACACGGTGCTCCATTATCTCGACGCTGCCCTTGGAAAAAGCATCCACGCGCACGGCGCCGGGGAAACGAAGAATACGTGAAATTTCCTTTGCGCACTCATATTCCGGATTGACTATCACGGACAGACCGAGTGTCTCGCGCAAAAACTCCGTCTGCGAGAGGTATTCGGAATCCCTTATGCGGGCTATCACATGCTTTGTGCCGAGCTTGCGGGACGCTATGCCGCAGACCATATTGACCTCGTCGCTCCTTGCGGCGGCTACGATAAGGTCGGCATCTTCCGCACCAGCCTCAATGAGCGTTTCGGGGTTGGTGATGCTGCCTTCAACACATATAACGTCAAGCGCGTTGGATATGCTGTTGATAACCGAACTTTCTTTGTCGATAACGGTTACGTCGTGCCCCTCCGCCGCGAGTGTTTTTGCAACGGAGTAGCCGCTTTTTCCTGCACCGGCAATAATTACTTTCATATTCATCCTCCATGCGCGTTAAATCGGCGCACAAACACAGATCAGCTTGTCAAAAAAGTCATTGCAGGACTTTTTTGACCGCGCTTTCGGCGGCGGTTTATCCGACTTGAGGCGGGCCTTGCCCCCTCAAGCTCCCCCGCTGCTCTGTTATCTGCCTTTAATACATAGTTTTTTGACAGCCTGAGATTCAGACTTGTTGAAAATACATTTTAACACAACATAGCCGGTTTGTACAGCTTGAAACTCCGGCACACCGTGTGGTAAAATAGATAAAAAATGCGGGAAGTGTTTCAATGTTTAACGGATTTACAAAAGCGGCGTCGGATTTCTTCTGGGAACTTGCCTTCAATAACGAGCGTACATGGTTCCTTGATCATAAGGACGAGTTTGAAAGGACGGTGAACGCGCCGTTCAAGGCGCTTGCCGCCGAGACAAACGCGCTTATGTCCGCACGGCATCCGGAGATGGAGTGCGCGCTGCACGTTTCAAGAATATACAGGGACGCACGCCGCCTTTTCGGAAGAGGCCCGTATAAGGATCATCTGTGGTTTTCGATAAAAAACAGCAAGGCGCTGCTGGAAGGGCCTATGTTCTGGTTTGAGGTCGGCGCGGCGGATTTTTCCTACGGTATGGGCTTTTACAGCGCCACCGCTGCCAATATGCAGCGCTTCCGCGACATTGTGGACGCAAATCCCGCAGCGTTTGAAAGCCTTATTGATGAAATAGAGCAGTATCCGGAATTTGTGTTTGACGGTGAACGGTACAGCCGCCCCAAGGGAACGCATAACGAGAAAATCGACCGGTGGTATAACTGCAAGCGTCTGGGCGTGGAGCATCGGGAGGACTTCGGCGGCGCGATCCTGTCGCCGGATTTTCCGGAGGTTCTTGCCGGTGAATTTGAAAAGCTGATACCCCTGTATGAATTTTGCCTCAGATTCTATTTTGAGGAAAGCTGATGGAGAGAATAGAATGATTTCTGTTATTATGCCGGCCTATAACGCGGCGCGGTTCATAGAAAGCTCGGCCGAGAGCGTGCTTGCGCAGACCTGTAAGGAGCTTGAACTTATCATAGTCAACGACGGCTCGACCGACGATACCGCCGCCGCGGCCGCCGCGATCGCACGGCGGGATGAGCGCGTCAGGGTGTTCAACATAGAAAACTCCGGTCCCGCCAACGCGAGAAACTTCGGCATTGCGCAGATATCTGAGAATGCGGAGTATATCACGTTCATTGACTCGGACGATCTTATGGAAAAGGACGCGCTGGAATACGCCATGACGGCGGCGGAAAAGGGCGCGGAGTTTGTGATGATGGGCTTTACCATCAAGAATCCGGATGCGACGGAGCGGGATTATTTCGAGCCGGAGCAGTATCTGGACAGCGCAAATCTTGGTGATGCGCTGCCGCATCTTTACATGGCGAATATGCTCAATCAGGTCTGGGCAAAGCTTTACAGCGCCCGACTGATCCGCGAAAACGATCTGCGCTTCCCGGACTACCGCTGGGGCGAGGATAGACTTTTCAATTTTGATGTGCTGGAAAAGGCAAAGCTATGCGCTGTGCTGCCGGAGTGCAAATACTATTATATAATGCAGCCGGGCGAAAGCCTTATAAGCCGCTTTTATGAGTACAAGCCGCAGGTGTGCTATGAGGCGGACGACCGTATGCGCGCTCTGTGCCGCCGTTTCGGAACGAAGGATGATTCCGGATGCCGGTATATGTTCGTCAAAAGCATTTTTTCCTGCATGACCAACCTCTATGCGCCGAGCTGCCCCCTCACGTACCGCCGGAAGCGTGAATATGTGCGCGATATTATCGGCAATGAGCAGGTGCGTTCACGCAGCCGCGGCGTCTACGGCGGAACGGTCGAAAAGCTGATGTGCGCGGTAATGCGCAGCGGCATAGTATGGCTCAATATGCTGATGTTCCGCGTGGTCTACGCCGCCGGCCGTCTTGCCCCGAAGCTCTTCCTCATGCTCAAGCATAAGAAGTGATAAGCTATAAGCTTCGGCACGGTGAGGAGGCTCCTTGCCGCGCCGAAGCGGATCGCCGCGCCGGAAACGGAATTTTTATATAAAGGGGAAAAGTTTCTCTTGATTTCCTACTAAACTTATGGTATATTAAATACATAGGAAATAGGAGCTGATAATCATGAACATAACAACCAAGGGGCGCTATGCGCTCAGAGTGATGGCCGATCTGGCTGAAAATGCTCAGGACAAGCCCGTTTCCCTCAAAACCGTGGCCGACAGGCAGGGCATCTCCATGAAGTATCTTGAGGGTATAGTCGGGGAGATGAAAAAGAACGGCCTGCTTGAAAGCGCACGCGGCAAGGAGGGCGGCTACCGCCTGACGGAAAGTCCGGATAAAATGACCGTCGGCAGCATCCTCCGCTGCGTGGAGGACAACCTTGCACCGGTCGCCTGCGTAAAGCCGGGCAGCGTCTCCTGCGAGAGGGCGGGCATCTGCCTTACGCTTCCGATGTGGAAGGAAATGGACGAAGTTATAAACGACTATCTTGACAGCGTTACTCTCCGCGATCTTATGACCGGAGAAAGATGGAAAAAATAAGAAAGGGAAAAGATATCATGTTTGTTTATGCCGACAATGCCGCAACCACAAGCGTCAGCAAGACCGCGCTTGACGCAATGCTTCCTTATCTCACAAAATATTACGGTAATCCGTCAAGTCTCTATGCTTTCGCACAGGAGGTCACATCCGCTGTTGCCGAGGCGAGAGAGACTATTGCGAAGTGTATAAACGCAAGCCCTAAAGAAATATATTTCACCTCCGGCGGAAGCGAGGCGGATAACCAGGCGATCATTTCCGCCGCCAGAACAGGTGCAAAAAAAGGCAAAAAGCATATCATTTCAACGAAGTTCGAGCATCATGCCGTTCTGCATACGCTGAAAAAGCTTGAAAAAGAGGGCTATGAGGTAACACTGCTGGACGTACATCCGGACGGCGTGGTGACTGTTGACGACGTCAGGAACGCCCTTCGGGACGATACCTGCCTTGTTACGGTCATGTTCGCCAACAACGAGATAGGCACCGTGCAGCCAATTGCGGAGATAGGCGCGCTGTGCCGCGAAAAGGGTGTGCCGTTCCATACGGACGCGGTTCAGGCTGCGGGACATATGCCGATTGACGTTGAAGCGATGCATATTGATATGCTCTCCATGTCCGGCCACAAGTTCCACGCGCCCAAGGGCATCGGCGTCCTGTACGTAAAGAAGAATATCCCGCTTTTCAGCCTTATCGAGGGCGGCGCGCAGGAAAGAGGCAAGCGCGCCGGAACGGAGAACGTCGCAGGCATAATCGCAATGGCGGCGGCTCTCAAGGAGTCCTGTGAGCATATGGAGGAGAACACCGCGAAGATCATCCCCATGCGCGACAAGCTTTTTGCCGAGCTTTCCAAAATACCGCACAGCAAGATAAACGGCAGTCTTGAACACCATGTTCCCGGCACGGTCAATATGTGCTTTGAGGGCATAGAGGGCGAATCCCTGCTTCTGATGCTGGATGCAAACGGTATATGCGCCTCCTCCGGCTCGGCCTGCACCTCCGGCTCCCTTGACCCGAGCCACGTGCTTCTGAGTCTCGGACTTCCGCACGAGGTAGCCCACGGTTCACTGAGACTGTCGATAGGCGAATACAACACCATGGAAGAGATAGACCACATCATCGAGACCGTTCCCAAGGTGGTCGATTATCTGCGCAATATGTCTCCTGTATGGGACGAGCTGGAAACCGGCAAGAGAAAGCATCTTATCTGATTTGTGTTTGATTGAAATAAAAGGAGGTCATTATAATGGCACTTTACAGCGATAAGGTTATGGATCATTTTCAGAATCCCCGCAACGTGGGAAAGCTTGACGACGCAAGCGGCATCGGCGAGGTCGGCAACGCCAAGTGCGGCGATATCATGCGCATGTATATAAAGGTCGAGGACGGCATAATCACCGACTGTAAATTCAACACCTTCGGCTGCGGCAGCGCGATAGCGACCAGCTCCATGGCGACTGAGCTTATCAAGGGCAAGCCGGTCGAGGAAGCGCTGAAGCTTTCGAATCAGGCAGTTGTGGAGGCGCTGGATGGTCTGCCCGCGCATAAGATACACTGCTCCGTTCTGGCGGAGGAGGCCGTGCAGGCGGCGGTCAAGGACTATTACGACAAGAACGGCATAGAGTACGATCCGTCGATCTTCCGTCCCGTCCACAACTGCGAAGCCTGCGAGGGGTAAAAAGAAGCTCCCGCGTCAATACCGGAGGCAGATAGAGAAATAAAGCATCGGAAAAGCAGGCTTTTCCGATGCTTTGTTATTTTACAACGACGTTTTCTTCACCCAGCATTTCTTTAAGCTCGTCAATGAGCGCGGGGTGGATAATGCATTGCGTGCCGATCTTTTTCTTTTCGTCGGCAATATAAATGACCATTTTCTGACTGCCGGGGAACATCGTCATGATAAGTTCTATGCGCTTCATCTCCGGACAATTGCGGGTTTTGAGCTTTACCCAGAGCGTTGAGTTCTCCGGCACATCCCGTGTATGCATGGAGGGCGCGGCGCTTCCGATGTCTTCAATAGGCCGCACGGTGTCTATCATAAGCTGCGGTTCTTTCTCATCGCGCACGGAGATGCGCCCTTTAACGATGATCGCGCAGTTTTCACGCAGATACATGGAGCTTGTGTCCAGAACCTTCTGGAACGCGATCATCTCGATAACGCCGGTGTCGTCCTCGAGCGTGACGTAGGACATGAGGGAATTGTTGCGCGTCGTGCGCGTTTTGGTCGTGCCGACAATGCCGGCAACGGTGATATACTGCCCGTCCTCAAAACGCGTGGGGCCGTCGTCGGAGGCAAAATCCCCCATGACTGCGCCTATGGGCGTGACGCCCGCCCGGCGCACCGCCTCGCGGTATTCGTCCATGGGATGCCCCGTGAGGTACATACCCGTTATCTCCTTTTCAAGAGACATCATCTCACGCGGCGTGTACTCGTCGATATTCGGCAGAGGGATGCTTTCACGGCGAACCTCGGCAATCTCGGAAAAGTCACCGAACAGGTCGAGCTGACCGGAAACATTGTCCTTGCTTGCTCTTGCGATGCTCTCAAGCACCGCCGCCACTATGGTGGACAGCGGCTTGCGCTTATAGCCGAGAGAATCGAATGCGCCGGCCTTCACAAGATTTTCAACGGCGCGGCGATTGAGCTCCTTGCCGCTCATACGCTTACAGAAATCTTCAAAGCTTGTAAACGGGCCGTTTTCGTTCCGCTCCGCGACCATGCTGCCGACGGCGCCCCAGCCGATGCCCTTGATAGCCGCAAGCCCGAAACGCAGATCGTTTCCGGAAACGGTGAAGTTCGCGTCGGATTCGTTCACGTCCGGCGGGAGAAGCTTTATACCCATTTCGCGGCACTCCGCGATATACTCTGCGACCTTGCCCGTGTTTTCAAGCACGGAGGTTATCAGAGCCGCCATGTACTCCTGCGGATAGTGGTGCTTCATGTAGGCCGTGCGGTATGCCACTATCGCATAGCAGACGGCGTGCGCTTTGTTGAACGCGTAGCTTGCAAAGTCGATTATCTCGTCATAGATGCTGTTTGCGACATCCTCCGGAACGCCGTTCTTTACGGCGCCGGGGATAGAGCGCGTCTCGTCCCCGTGAACAAATGCGACGCGTTCAGCGTCTATGACCTTATGCTTTTTCTTGGACATCGCACGGCGTATCATGTCCGCCTGTCCCAGAGAAAATCCGGCCAGACGGCGGAAGATCTCAATGACCTGCTCCTGATACACGATGCAGCCGTAGGTGACTTCGAGAATGGGGCGCAGAAGCTCATGCTTATAGCGTATGCGCTCAGGGTGGGCAGAGCACTCGATAAAGCGCGGGATGCTGTCCATGGGGCCGGGGCGGTAGAGGGAAATAATAGCGGTTATGTCCTCGATGCTCTTCGGGCGCAGCCGGGTGCAGACGCTGGTCATGCCGGTGCTTTCAAGCTGAAACACGCCGCTTGTGTGTCCGGCGGAGATCATCTCAAACACGCCCATATCGTCGTCAGGCACGTCCTCTATCCTGAAATCGGGCGTTTTTTTGCGCACGAGCTGAATGGCGTCCTCAAGAACAGTGAGGTTTCTCAGCCCGAGAAAATCCATTTTCAGCAGACCCAGCTCTTCAAGCGTGGTCATTTGGTATTGGCAGACGACGGATTCGTCGTTTTTCGCCAGCGGGACGTATTCATAAACCGGCTTTTCGGTTATGACCACGCCTGCCGCGTGGGTGGAGGCGTGGCGCGGCATACCTTCGAGAGCCTGCGCCACGTCGATAAGCTGCCTGTACTTCGGGTTTTCCTGGGATTCGTACATCTCCTTCAAGGGCTTTGAAAGCCCGAGAGCCTCTTTTATCGTCATGTTGAGCGCACCCGGCCCGCTCGGTATCTGCTTTGCAACGGCGTCCGTCTCCGCGTAGCTTACCGACAGCGCCCGACCGACGTCGCGCACGGCAAGGCGCGCTGCCATTGTGCCGAACGTGACGATCTGCGCTACGTGGTCGCTGCCGTAAAGACGGTTAACGTAGTCTATGACCTCACCGCGTCGGTTGACGCAGAAATCAACGTCGATATCGGGCATCGAAACGCGCTCGGGATTCAGAAAGCGTTCAAAGAAGAGACTGTATTTTATCGGGTCAACGTCAGTGATGTTTAGGCAGTAGGAAACCATGCTGCCCGCCGCGCTTCCCCTGCCGGGACCCACGGGTATCCCGCTGCGCTTTGCGAAGCCTATAAAATCGGAAACGATAAGAAAATAGTCCACAAAGCCCATGCGGTGGATCATGTCAAGCTCGTATTCAAGCTGCCTGTGAAGCTCGGGACGGTCGGGATAACGCTTTTCAAAGCCCTCGTTGCAGAGCCTTTGCAGATATTCCCAGCTGTCGCTCTCCCCTTCGGGTAGCTTGAAGCGGGGCAGGTAGTAGTGACCGAATTCAAAGTCGTAATTGCACTTTTCGGCGATCCTGACCGTGTTGTCGGCGGCCTCCTGATGTTCCGGGAAAAGGGCGCGCATTTCCTCCTCGGTCTTGAGATACAGCTCGTTCGTTTCAAAGCGCATACGGTTGGTATCGTCAACCGTTTTGCCCATCTGTATGCACATCAGCACATCCTGATAATATGCGTCGGTTTTCTCAATATAGTGCGCGTCATTGGTGAGGGCAAGGGGAATGTCCGTCTCGCGGCTCAGCTTTATCAGGCCGTTCGCGGCAAGCTTTTCCTCACGTATTCCGTGATCCTGAATCTCAAGATAGAAATCTTCCCCGAAAAGCTCCTTAAGCTCCAGCGCCTTTGCCTTTGCCCCGTCGTAGTCCCCGCGGACGATCTTCTGCGGTATCTCGCCCGCAAGACAGCCCGACAGGCATACGAGCCCCTCCGCATGCTCATGCAGGAGCGGCCAGTCGATGCGCGGCTTTATATAGAAGCCCTCGGTGAACGCCGCCGAGACGAGATAGCAAAGATTTTTATAGCCGGCGGCGTTTTTGCACAGCAGGATAAGGTGAGAATATTCGTTGTCCCTGCCGTGCTCCTTGTCGGACATTCTGCGCGGCGCGACATATACCTCGCATCCGATAATGGGCTTTATCCCTGCGCTCCTGCACGCCTTATAGAACGCGACCGCGCCGTACATGACCCCATGGTCGGTGACGGCAAGGGCGGTCTGCCCCATAGCCTTTGCCTTTTCGGCGATCTTGTCTATGCGGCATGCTCCGTCAAGAAGCGAATATTCCGTATGAACGTGCAGATGAACAAAGCTCATTTATATGCTCCTGTAAAAGAATTATGCGTTTTCGGGGGTTTCGGCTTTCTCTTCCGGTCGGGCTTCGGCTTCAGAGACTTCAATATCCTCCGCGTCTTTAAGATCCTCCGGCGTAATGGACATCAGATCGTCCTTGGTGGGCGCTTCCATTGCGGCAAGGCGGTTCGCCTGACGGACAATGGCCTTTTCAAAGCAGTTGCGCACGTCGCGTCCGTTGCCGAAGTTGTCTCCGCGGTTTTCATACAGCGCCGTGAACATCTCTCCGGCGGCTTTTTCTGCTTCCTCGGTGAGAACATAGCTGTTCTTTCTGCACTGCCCCTTGAATATGGCAAGAAGCTGTTCGCCGTTGTAATCCTCAAAGCTGAAATATTTGTTGAAGCGTGAGGCAAGACCGGGGTTGGAATCGAGAAAGCCGTTCATCGGTTCGGTATAGCCCGCAACGATGACGATAAGGTCGTCCCGGTGATCCTCCATTGCCTTGAGGATAGTCTCTATCGCCTCGCGGCCAAAGTCATTCTCACCGCCTGATGAGAGAGAATACGCCTCGTCGATGAACAGCACGCCGCCAAGCGCGGACTTGATGGCTTCCTGTGTTTTGAGCGCGGTCTGTCCGACATAGCCCGCCACGAGACCCGAACGGTCAACCTCGACAAGCTGACCCTTGCTCAGAACGCCTATTGCGGCGTACAGCCCGCTTATGAGCCTTGCAACGGTGGTCTTTCCCGTGCCGGGGTTGCCCATGAATACCATGTGCAGGCTCATCGGCGCGACGGGCAGGTCGTTTTCCTGCCGGAGCTTGCGCACCTTTACAAGGTTTATGAGGTTCTTGACGTCCTTCTTCACGTTCTCAAGGCCGACAAGTCCGTCAAGCTGCGCCATAAGCTCGTCAAAATCGGGCTTCTTCTCCGCTTCCTTTTCCTCATGCTTGGTGTCCGCTTCCGCAGGCGCGCCGCCGGTTCGGGGCTGGAGGCGGCTCTTGTTTTTTTCGACAAAGCTCGGCTCTCCGCTGGTGACATAGTCCATCGGGTTGAGCGCCTCGCGGGACTTGCCCACGCCGTTTGTGTCGCACACGGCATTGAGCTTGTCGGCGCACTCGGTGATATACTCGGCCTCCGCAAAGGTCACATCGTCGTCAACCGCGGCTATGTAGAGCAGAATATTCGTGAGCATCCGCACAAAAGTACGGGAGCTTTGCGTCCCGTTCTTCGCGTCGTTCTCCGCAAGATTCCAATAAAACACCGGCGGCATGAAAACCTCGCTGTCGCATACCGCGCTTGTAAGGCTCCACAGCATCCACTTCTGCGGCTGCCGGCCGCGGGAATATATCTGGTTGGCGATATCGGCGTGCTTCTGCGTAACGCTTCCCGCACGGCTCCACAGCTGGAGCGCGCAGTTGGTCACGAATTTGTCCAGCTCCGCTGCCATCGCGGGAGAACTGACGCGGTAAAAAGCGTCGGTATTTGCGACATATATCTTGTGAAAGTCCTCTGCGGAACGATTCCATGTAGTCGGCATAACATACATCTCCAATATCTTTTTGTAGCATTTTACTATTATATATCACAAATTTGCGGTTTTGCAAGTAAAAGTGCCGTTTATTCGGCGATGCGGTAAAAAATAATTGATAACTCCATAAAAATGCTTTATTATTGTATTTGTGGAAAAGTGACTATCGACGGAACACACATATATGCCCTGAACGGGATTCAACACAAAAAGGGGAAAAATCAATGCTTTTTACGGCTCTGCTGCTGTTTTTTATTATCATTAACGGCACTTTTACGTGGGAACTTGTGCTTGCCGGGACGCTCGTGTGCGCGCTTGCGGATGTTATTGCCTGCAAGGTGCTGGGGTGGAGCCGGGAAAAATCGAAAAAAGCGCTGCGGCTTGCCCCGTCGGCGCTCTTGTATATATGCCTTCTGATGAAAGAGATGATAAAATCGGGCGTCCGCCTTATCGGGATTATCCTCAGCCCCGGTGCGCGTGAGCCGAAAAGCGTGCAGACTTCATTTGACAGCGGACTGAAGTCCGATTTTGCGCTGACTGTCCTGTCAAACGGCATAAGCCTTTTGCCGGGAATATATACGCTCGGCGCGGACGGCGGAAGGCTGACCGTGTGTGCGGCGGGAGACGGCTTTTTTGACGCTGCCGCCGTTCTTGCGGAAAAAATAAGAAGAATAGAGGAAAAGGAGGAAGCGCAGGCATGATAAACGTTCAGGAAAGCGAATTTTTGAAAACAGTGTTTCTTGCGGTGCTGGCGCTTATCGGCACGGGATGCATCGCCGCGCTTGTCTACTGCGTCATGTCAAAGCGTTTTACCGATAAGCTTGCGGCGGTCAATCTCATAATCACGCTGTCCCTCAATGCGGTGTGTATGCTTGCGGTGTATTTCCGGCAGGACTATGTGCTCGATATCGCCCTTATATACGCGCTTCTGGGCTTTACGGCAACCGTTGTGCTGACAAAGCTGCTCACGGAACGGAACGGAGGCGGGGAAGAGAAATGATACGTATTTATATCGGCGCTGCGCTTATAATTCTCGGCACGGCGGTTTTCGTCCTGTCGCTCACCGGCGTATTCAGGTTCGGATATATTCTCGACCGCCTGCATGTCTGCACTCTTGCGGATACGCTCGGCACGCTGTGCGTATGCCTCGGACTTTTCGTGCTGCGCGGCTTTTCCTTGGCTTCGGCAAAACTTGTGCTGGTAGTCGCCGCCACATGGATAACGGGTCCCGTCTGCAAAAACCGTATCGCCGCGGCGGAGCTTGCCGCATCCGGAGGATGCAGAAAACACGTGAAGGAGGAAGAGTGATGCAGATAGTTTCTCTTGTGCTTGTGTGCTTTCTCATCGTCTGTGCGCTCTGCGCCTCGCTGAGCAGAAGCCTTTTCAACACGGTGCTCATATACATGGGGTTCGGGGTCGTTATGAGCGTTATCTGGCTCGTGCTCCAGGCTCCGGATCTTAGCATTATGGAAGCGGCGGTGGGCGTCGGGGTCAACGCGGTGCTGTTTTTCCTGACGCTCAGGCGGCTCAACGTCTTGAAGGGGGAGGAGAAGAGTGATGACGTGGAATGATTTCAGACAGTGGGTCGAGGGCGAAAAGGCAGCGTTTGATTTTGACCCGGCTCCCGCCGCGCCCCGTGCGCCGCGAAAGAAAAAAACGGCGCGAGAAAAAGAAAAGGGTATCAGGCTCGTCTCGATAGCCACGGCTGTTGTATTGCTTGCGGTGCTGCTCTCGGTTATCTATGCAATGCCCCCGTTCGGCAGCGGCGAGGTCACGTATAATGAGCTTGCCGAAAGGTATGTAGAACAGGGCATATACGAGGTCGGCGCACAGAATCTTGTCCTCAATATGACGCTTGTTTACCGCGGGTTTGACACACTCGGCGAGGCTGTGCTCCTGTTTTCCGCTGTGGTGTGCGTTATCATGCTGCTGTCCGGCACTGCGGATAAGCCGGAGTGCGCCGCGCCGGAACGGGAAGATACTGCGCTTAAAACCGTTGTGCGCGGCCTGTTCCCGTTTGTGTTCGTTTTCGGTGTGTATATCCTTCTGACGGGGCACCTCTCCCCGAGCGGCGGCTTTTACGGGGGGAGCGTACTCGGCGTCGGGCTGATCCTGCTTGACGTTTCTCTCGGCAGGGAAACGGTGCGCCGGTTCTTTGACCGCCGTGTTTTCAACGGCATTTGCGCCGCGGCGCTGTGCTTCTACTGCCTTGCGGTCACGTGGATGGCTGTGTGCGGCGCGAACGGACTTGACGACTATATCGGCGCCGGACGGCCGGGAAGCCTTTTTTCCGGCGGGCTTATCATGCCCATCGTCCTTGCCGTCGGATTCGTTGTCGCCTGCGCGGTTTACGCTTTCTTTACTTATTTTTACAGGGGTGAGCTGGAATGACGGCAATAGGAGTGTATTTCAACAACCTTTTTCATACCGGAGCCGCAGTTATTTTCGTAATCGGCTTTCTTACGCTGCTGCTGCACAATAACCTTATCAAAAAGATCGTCGGGCTGGGCATAATGGACTCGGCCATATATCTCATGCTCACCGGCACGGGATATGTCCACGGCAGGGCAGGCTCCGTCGTTGAGGATGCGGCCGCGCCGGTATCTTCGTTTTTTTACGGGAACCCTGTTCCGGCCGGGCTTGTCCTCACGGGCATCCTCGTTTCTGTCAGCGTTACGGCGATACTGCTGGCGCTGACGGTGCGGCTATACAAAATCTATGGTACGCTGGACTTGGATAAGATTCTTGCCGCGGCAAAGAAAGGGGATAATTGATGCGACCCATAGCCGAAAATATCCCCGCGGCAAGCATCCTTTTCATGCTGCTTACCGCAATTATAAGCATTGTGCCGAAAAACGGAAAGATCGTCTGCCGTATGACGGCCGTATCATTGCTCCTGCTGTTTACGGCAAGCACCGGCCTGTGCGTATATCTTTACGGCGGGAAATATTTCACCTACTCAATGGGCGAATGGGGCGCGCCGTGGGGGAACGAGCTGCGCGCAGGCCCTGTGGAGGCGCTTATGGCGGCGGTGTTTTCCTTCGTCACGCTCATGTCCGTCGTCGGCGGCAGGAGCGATGCGGCGCATGATATAGCCGATGAAAAGCAGGGCTTCTACTACATAATGCTCGACCTGCTGACGGCAAGCCTGCTTGCGCTTATTTATACAAACGACCTTTTTACCGGCTATGTTTTCATCGAGATGAACACCGTCGCGGCCTGCGCCCTCGTCATGGCCAAGGAGGACGGCGCGTCGATCGCCGCCGCAGTGCGGTATCTGCTGATGAGCCTTGCAGGCTCGGCGCTTTTTCTGATGAGCCTTGTCCTGCTCTACGGCATAACGGGACACCTTCTTATGGAGAGTCTTGCTCCCGCCGTCGCGGAGATAGCGGAGAGCGGGAAATATCTCCTGCCGCTGGCGGCGCTGACATGCATGATGGTCTGCGCTCTGGCGATAAAAAGCGCACTCTATCCTTTTTCAACATGGCTGCCCGATGCGCACGGCTCGTCCACCGCGACGTCTTCCGTGATGCTGTCCGGGGTCGTCATAAAGGGATATAT
This sequence comes from bacterium, assembly GCA_963617275.1. Lineage (GTDB taxonomy): Bacteria > Bacillota > Clostridia > Oscillospirales > Oscillospiraceae > Limivicinus. The sequence goes on along the minus strand of CAVENX010000004.1, from coordinate 29,581 downwards.
AATCTTCATGATAAAGATCTTTGTCCGCTGTCTGTCGCTTGAGCTTGCAAACAGGCTCGGCGTAACCGAGATACTCTTTGCTTTCGGCGCGGCGGCAATGGTAATGGGCTCACTGAAGGCGATGAGGGAGACGCACTTCAAACGTATGATCGCGTATTCCAGCGTTGCGCAGGTGGGATATATCTTCATAGCCTTCGGTATGGGAACGGAGGACGGCGTTACGGCGGCGTTTTTCCAGATAATTGCCCACGCGGTAACAAAATCACTGATAATCATCAGCGCCGCCGGACTTATAGATGCTTCCGGCCACAGCAAGCAGCTGGGCGATCTTGCCGGGGCGGCCCGCCGCTGCCCCACCGCCGGTATCGGCTTTACGGTGGGCGGCCTTGCGATGGTGGGTATGCCGCTGCTTGGCTCATTTTCCATGAAGCTTCTCATTGCCGGCGGGGCTATCGGGCAAAGCTGGCGCATGATAGCCGTGCTTGTCGTCATTGCGGTGAGCAGCGTGCTCAACGCGCTTTACTATCTGCCCGCGATCATAAGACTGTGGACGGCGGAGAGAACCGGCGAAGACAAAGCCGGAAGACCCGAATGGAGCATGACCGCCGCCATTTCACTGCTGTCGGCCGCTGTCGTAGGACTTGGCGTATTTTACGAACCTGTCGCCGGGCTTATCCGACGCGGCGTCGGGCTGCTGTAAGAGGGAGGAGAGATATGAAATTCGTATATGCCGTTTCCCTTCTGCTGCCCATTCCGGCCGCTGCGGCGCTGATGAGTGAAAAGGGCGGAAAGCGATGGCGCGCCGTCACGTGTGCCGTTTCGGGGGCGGAGCTTATTCTCTCTTTGCTGATGGCGCTCGGCGAAAAGACCGCGCTTACGCTGTTCACCCTCGCCGGGCTTGATTTTACGCTTGCCCCCGATACGCTTGGCTGCATTTTCGCGGTGCTTTTCTCCGGACTGTTTTTTGCCGCGGCGGTTTATTCCGCGGAATATCTGGAGCACGACCGTGCGGCGGGGAAGTTCTGCGCTGCGTATCTGCTCACTCTCGGCGCTCTGCTCGGACTGAGCATGGCGGGGGGACTTCAGACGTATTATATGTTCTTTGAATTTCTCACCTTTACAAGCTTTCCGCTCGTGCTGCATGACCGCACGGAGAAATCCCGTGCGGCGGCGGTAAAGTTTCTCTGCTATTCTTTTATCGGCGCGGCGCTTGCGCTGTTCGGGCTTGTGTTTTCCGCAAAGCTCCTCGGAACGCTGCGCTTTATCGGCGGCGGGTACGGCGTTGACGGAGAGAGCAGAAGTTTTGCGCTTGCCGTCGTGTTCATAAGCGTTATGGGCTTCGGCTGCAAGGCAGGCGTCATGCCGCTGCACGAATGGCTGCCCACGGCGCACCCGCAGGCTCCCGCGCCCGCCTCGGCGATCCTCTCCGGCTGCGTTACGAAAGCGGGCGTTCTCGGTATAATGAGGGTCATTTTTTTCCTTTTTGGAAGCGCTGTTGTGCGCGGCACATGGGTGCAGCATACGCTCATCGCCGCGGCGCTTGCCACGGTCTTCTGCGGCAGTATGCTCGCCTATAAGGAAAAGGTTTTCAAGAAGCGCCTTGCCTATTCAACCGTTTCTCAGGTCAGCTATGCCCTTTTCGGGCTTTTTCTGCTCAGTGAGGCGGGCTTTGCCGGCGCGATGCTCCAGGTGCTGTTCCACGCCGTTACAAAGGTGTGCGTCTTCCTCTGCGCCGGTGCGGTCATTCACGCCAGCGGCAGAGAGCGCATCTATTCGCCAAGCGGTGAATTTCAATATTACGGTCTGGGCAGGGCGATGCCGTTTACCATGCTCGCCTATACTCTCGCCTCGCTCTCCCTCGTGGGTCTTCCGCCGTTCGGCGGGTTTGTCAGCAAGTGGTATCTTGCCGAGGGAAGCTTTCAGGCGTTCGGCTTCTCCGGCTGGACAGGCGCGGCGGTGCTGCTGCTGAGCGCTCTTCTGACGGCAGGCTATCTTCTGCCGATAACTGCGGGCGCGTTTTTCCCCGCCAAGGGGCAGCCTGCTGCGGCGGCCAAGGAAGCGTCATGGCGCATGACCGTGCCCGTTATGCTCCTTGCCGTCCTGCTTGCCGTGCTCGGGGTCTATTCGTTCGGCTATGCCGATATGCTCCTGCGCCTTGCGGGAAGCCTGCTGTAAGGAGGGAAAGATGAATATGCTTCTGCTTATCCCCGTTTTCCTGCCGATTTTCAGCGGACTTTATATGCTTGCCCGGCCTTTTGCGGTGCGCCGCCGGCGAAACGCATTTGTTTCCGCCGTGACCGTGCTTACAAGCCTTTCCATAGCATATCTTGCCCTGACGGGAGACGCCGGAACCGTTACTCTTCTGCGGCTTGACGATACGCTGAGTGTGGCGCTTCACATGGACGGGCTGTCGCGTGTTTTTGCCGTTATCATCGCGGTGATGTGGCCTGCGGCGGTGCTCTATTCGTTTGAATATATGAGCCATGAAGAGAATGAAAACCGCTTCTTTGCCTTTTATATAATAACCTACGGCGTGGTTTCCGGCATCGCATCGGCGGAGAATTATTTTACGCTCTATCTCTTCTATGAGCTTCTGACGCTCGCTACACTGCCGCTCGTAATGCACGGGATGGACGGCAAGGCCCGCTTTGCCGGAAAGCGGTATATCATATACTCCATGTCCGGTGCGGCAATGTCGTTTATCGCAATGATCCTGCTGTCGAGCATAGGTTCGGTGGAGTATATATACGGCGGTACAGGCACAACCGACGGAAGGCTTGCACAGACGGTTTTCCTGTTCGGCTTTTTCGGCTTTGGCGTAAAGTCGGCGGTCGTGCCGCTCCACTCGTGGCTGCCGACGGCGGGCGTAGCACCCACTCCGGTCAGCGCGCTTCTCCATGCCGTCGCGGTCGTCAACTCCGGCATTTTTGCGATACTCAGGCTCATTTACTATACCGTCGGCGCGGAAAGGCTTGCCGGGACGGCGGCGCAGTGCATCGCAATGGGCTTTGCCTGCGTCACTGTCGTATACGGCAGTGCGATGGCGCTGCGCCAGCGGAATCTCAAGCGTCGCCTTGCTTATTCCACCGTCAGCAATCTCAGCTATATTCTCCTTGGCGCTACGCTCATGTCTCCTGACGGGCTTGCCGCGGCGCTGATGCACATGACCATGCACAGCGTTATCAAAATAATCCTCTTCTTCTGCGCGGGTGCGCTCCTGTGCGCGACGCATCACCGCGCCCGCTGTGTGGAGGATTACGAGGGCTTCGGCAAAAAGCTCCCGCTGCTGTTCACAGTGTTTGCAATAGCGTCGCTTGCCCTTATCGGCGTCCCGCCGCTTGCGGGCTTTACAAGCAAATGGCTCATTGCCTTGGCCGCTGCACGTTCGGGAACGCCTATGGCGACAGCGGGCGTCGCTTCCCTGTGCGTGAGCGCGCTTCTGACGGGGCTTTACCTTATGGATGTGCTCGTGCGCGCCGTGTTCCCGATAAACAATGCCCTGCCCGACGGGGGCGATGTGCAGAAAAACGGCTGGCGCATAAATCTTTGCCTTGTCGTACTCACGCTGCTGCTCATAGCGGTCAGCGCATTTGCTGATGAAATATACGCATACTTTGCCGGTATAGCCGGACTTGTCTGAAAAAGGAGGGGGAAAGCGATTAATCTGAAAACCATAATAATATCCATACTGCTCCTGCCTTTTGTGTCGGGTCTTATCCTGTGGGGCGCGGAAAAGCTGAAAGGCGAAAGGGCGGTCAATATACTTGCCGTGCCGCTTGCGGCGGCGGAGTGCTTTTTATGCGGCTGTCTCTGGCTTCATACCGGCGAGAGCGCAGCTCTCCCGCTGCTTTTTACTTTCGGACTCAACTTTCAGACGACCGGGTTCCAGCTCGTTTTGACGTCGCTTGCCTGTTTTCTGTGGCTTATGACCACAGTGTTCTGCCCGTACTATTTTCACGGCCACGGCGGACTTGGCCGCTATCAGCTTTTTTCGTTTATCACGTGGGGTGCGATAACCGGTACGTTCCTCGCGGCAGATTTTGTGACGCTGCTTGTCTTTTTTGAGATAATGTCCGTTGCAAGCTGGGTTCTGGTCATACATGAGCAGACCCCCGCTGCGGCAGACGCGGCGGCAAGCTATCTCGGCTTTGCGATAATAGGCGGCCTGTGTACGATGATGGGGCTTTTTATGCTGCACGACCTTGCCGGAACGCTCGGCTTCTCCGCCATTGCCGCGGCAGCGCCAGGGCTTTCGCATGACGCAAGGCTTTACACCGCCGGGGCTCTTACGGCCTTCGGCTTTGCCGCCAAGTGCGGCATGTGGCCGCTGCATACATGGCTTCCCGCCGCGCACCCCGCCGCGCCCGCGACGGCCTCCGCACTGCTTTCGGGCATTATCACGAAGGCGGGCGTGTTCGGCATGTGCGCCGTGTGCGTCACGCTGTTTGCCGCCGATCAGGGCTGGGGCACCGCGCTTTTGTGCTTTGCTGCCGTTACCATGTTTACCGGTGCTTTCCTTGCGATTTTCAGTGTTGACATTAAAAAAACGCTCGCCTGCTCGAGTATGAGCCAGATAGGCTTTATCCTTGTCGGCATTGCCATGCAAAGGCTTATGGGCGATGAGGGCGCGATCGCCGTCCACGGTACGGTGCTGCATATTGTAAACCATTCCACGCTGAAGCTGTGCCTGTTTCTGTGTGCAGGCGTGCTTGTGCATTGCCGCCATTCGCGTGATCTGAACGATCTCAAGGGCTTCGGCAGGGGAAAGCCGCTGTTTTTTGCCGTGTTTCTGTCCGGTACGCTCGGCATCGCCTGTATGCCGCTGTTCGGCGGGTATGTCAGCAAGACCCTGCTGCATGAGTCCATTGTCGAGTATATCGCCATACTGCGCGAAGCGGGGAAGCCATACGGCTTTTTCAAGGCGGTCGAGGTGCTTTTCCTTGTCTCCGGCGGATTTACGGTCGCTTATATGACAAAGCTTTTCGCGGCGCTGTTTATTGATAAAAGCGACGGCAGGGCGGCGGACGGTGTGAACGACGGATATATCACCTGCTCTGCGGCGGCCGTACTCGTGGCGGCGGCGCTTGTCCCGCCTGTGCTCGGCTGTTTTCCGCACACCGTAACGGAGAAGATAGCAAAGCTCTGCACCGGCTTTTTTGCATCGCACGAGATGCATCACGCGGTGCATTATTTCGCTCCTGTCAATCTCAAAGGGGCGCTTATAAGCCTTGCGGTAGGCTTTGCGGTATATTTTGGTTTTATCCGCACAGTGCTTGTCAGGGACGGGAGATATGTTGATATCTGGCCTGCGCGGCTCGACATTGAGAGGGGGATATACCGTCCGCTGCTGCTGAAGCTGCTGCCGTTTGCAGGCGCGGCTATCGCCCGCCTTGCCGCAAGCGTTTTCGATTGGACGCTGAGCGCCGCCGCTATGCTGCTCAGACGCGGCAACGAGAGTCTGGGCGAAGGCGACGTTGACGATACGTTTGCCGTCTACCCCAAAGAGGATACGGAGCGCGGAACGACCGCAACCCTTGCCTACGGATTTGCCCTTGCCGGCGCGGTGCTCATCGCAGCTTTCGCATGGGTACTGTTGAGAATATTTTAATATAATAAGCAGAAATATGTTGCAATAATTGTGAAATTGTGATATTCTGATTATAGTTAAAATAGCGGTTCTTGAATAAGATCGAGGACCATAACCGGAAGCAAGCATTACAAAGTATTGAATAAGCAAAAGACATCCGTTGTTCTCGCCTCTACACGGCAGAAAAACCGCCCCGCACTGCAAAAACAGCAGAGCGGGGCGGTTTTGCTATGACCGATAAAACCTAAAAACCTTGCCAGCAGAAGGCAGCGTATATTATCGGAAAGCGGCATTAACGGTTTTTGAGTAAGAGAGGAAGCAGATATGACTTTTTGCCCTAATTGCATGGCCGAGATAGAGGACGGCGCCGCGCTGTGCCCGAAATGCGGAGGAAATGTCAATATTCAGAATCAACCATATCAGCTGCCGGTTCTGAGCATACTGCACGGGCGCTATCTTGTCGGCAGGGTGCTTGGCGCGGGCGGATTCGGCATCACCTATATGGGCTATGATCTGAGCCTTGAATTTAATGTTGCGATAAAGGAATATTACCCCCAGACCCTTGCGGGCAGATATAACGGCATAGCCGTCACCACGACCGGCGATACGGCGGCGCAGTTTGCACAGGGACGCAGGGAATTCCTCGACGAAGCGAAGAGGGTGCATCAGTTTTACGGGGATGAGAATATCGTCAGGGTCATTGACGTGTTCTATGAAAACAACACGGCGTATATGGTCATGGAGTACATAGATGGGTCAACGCTCAGCACGTATATGCGCGAAAACGGCTGCTTTTCCGGGTTTGACGAGCTGTATTCCAAGCTGCGGCCAGTCATGCTCTCCCTTTCGCGTATCCATGATGCGGGCATTGTGCACCGCGACATAAGCCCCTCAAATCTGATGATAGACAAGCAGGGAAAAATCAGGCTTATAGATTTCGGCACGGCGAGAAACATGAACGAAGAAGGGGAAAGAAGCGTGTCGGTCGTTCTCAAGCACGGCTTTGCCCCGCCGGAACAGTATACAAAGCACGGCAGACAGGGAGCATGGACGGACGTCTATGCCATGTGCGCCACTATCTATAAGCTGCTTACCGGCGTCACGCCGGACAGCGCGCCCGACCGCAGCTTTGCGGGCACCGAGCTGAAAGCGCCGTCCCAATACGGTGTTAAAATAACCGCCGCGCAGGAGCAGGTGCTGAAAGACGGCATGGCGCTGCAAATAGAGCGGCGTATACCCGACATGAAGGAGCTTATCCGCCGCTTCGACAGCGCAGCGCCCCAAAAAGAGGAGCGCTCCAAAGCGGAGAAAAAGCCGGAAAAGTCCGCCGTCAACGCCGAAAGACCCGCTGCGGACAACAAACCGGTGAAAAAGAAAAAGCTCCTGACGGCGATCATTGCGGCGGCGCTTGTGCTTGCCGCTGCCGTTACGGCAATCTTATTGCCGTCCGCAAAGCCGGCGGGCAATAAAGCGGTGTGGGAGAAGGTATACCTCCCCGTAAAAGAAACGTGGTATGACGAGAACGGAGAAATATCAAGCGTAACAACGACCGAGTATGACGATAGAGGCTGGAAAAGCTTTGAAAGAAGAGTAAGTTATTATGACGGAAGCGTGGTTTCCGAAAGTGAGATTAAAAACACATGGGGAGCCGACGGGACGCTTGAAAAAGTTGAAAGCAGCTACAAAAGCGACGACAGTTCATCCCATACCGTATTAACATATGAATATGAAATAATGGCAAACGGGACGCGGAAGACCATCTCAACCGACGATAACGGCACTGTGAACGAATATTGGAGCAAGGGCGAAGAAATCGGGGAAAATAAGATAAAATTAACGTCTTTCAGAAACAGGGAAGTTTCAGGCACACAAATCATAACAACCGAGGAGACTTCCACGGGGAGAACGGAGAAAAGAGAAAGCTATGATGAGAACGGGCAGTTGACTGTGGAAACGATCAGCGTATACGATAAAAACGGAAATCTATTACATGATAGAAACGAGTCTTATATGTATATGCACACTGAGTACCGGAGGGTATTTGAATATGATTCCGAAAACCGTATAGTCAAGGCAAACTCCATATGTAGGGATATTGACAGCACCTATACCTATGAAAGTGTTAGCACAGGGGAATTTGAATACAAGCTTTTCAAGAGGCTCAGCTATGAATAACACCGGGAGGATGTCCGGGGAGGATTATAAATATATATAAGATCATATAAGAATCTGCAAAGGAGCGGGATTATGGCGTTTACTTATTCGACCTTTACCGATAAAGGAGAGAGGGAGAACAATGAGGACTGTCTTGACGTTATCGAAACCGAACTTGGGCTTTGTGCCGTGCTCTGCGACGGTCTGGGCGGCCATGAAAGCGGGGAGCTTGCCTCAAAATGCGTCTGTGAAAGCATAAGACGCGGCTTTGAGGCGGCAAGCGCCGGCTGCGATACGGACGCGCTTGTGGGCGTGCTCGTTGACGGGGCACAGGATGAGCTTCTCAGACAGCAGGAGGAGCTTAATAAGAAAAACGGCATGAAAACAACGGTGTGCTGCGTTATTGCCAGCGGGGATAAATGCTCTGCGGCGTATGTCGGCGACAGCAGGATATATCATTTCGTTGACGGCTGCGCAAAAGAGAGGAGCATGGATCACTCCGTCCCGCAGTACCTTGTGAATATGGGCGAGATCAAAGAAAAGGATATCCGTCGTCACCCGGACAGGAACAAGCTTGTGCGCGTCATGGGCTCGGAAAGAGAGAGGCCGATATATCAGACGGCACAGTTTACGCCCATGCAGGAAGGAGATGCGTATCTGCTGTGCAGCGACGGCTTCTGGGAGTGGATATTGGAAAGCGACATGGAGCGCACCCTATGCAAAGCCGCTTCTGCCGAAGAATGGATAGACGCAATGTCAAAGCTTGTCCTCCGCTACGGTAAAGGACATCACATGGATAACTATTCTGCCGTTGCCATATGGAACGGCGCGGTCAGAAAACCTAAAAAATTCTCAATTTTGGATATGCTAAAATAAGCGGCAGGAAAGGATGAGGCTTGTGAAAATTGTCAGATGCGAAAAAAACCATTACTATGACGGAAGCACGTATGCATCCTGCCCCTACTGCAATCCGGGGCTGTTTGATACGGGCATGGATCGCGGCGCAGCGTATGCGGATGCGCAGATAACGGCGAATTTCGGCCTGACCGACGACGAAGGAGTGACCGTTGACTACAAGGACTACACGGACAACGAACAGACCGTCGCCGCCGACAGAGAGGGCTTTTTCTACGAGACGGGAAAGGCCGCAAGGAACTTTACGCCTGTTGCCGGCTGGCTGGTATGTGTTGAAGGGCCGGAAAGAGGCCGGGACTACAGAATATGCGGCGGGAGAAATTATGTGGGGCGCGAAGTTGAAAACGATATCTGTATCGCCGACGACGAAAAGATCTCACGACACAGACATTTTTCCGTTATATATGACGCCCGTTCCCATAAATTTTTTGCGGTTCCGGGAGAATCGGCCGCCATACAGGTCAACAGAGAGGACGTACATAAAACATCTGAACTCCGGGACGGAGATATTATCTGCTGCGGAGATTCGAAGCTGTGCTTCGTAAGCTTTTGCAGGGAAGGAAGGGATTGGACATGAAAAAAACAATAACAGCATTGCTGCTTGCGCTGACCATGCTGCTGCTCGTCACGGCGGGCGCGCCGGTGTGCTTCGCAGAAGAGGAACTTTGCGGGATAGCGCTTGAACAGGTGGACATCGCCGCACCGGAGGTAAACGCGTATGTCTACCCTCTGAATAAAAGCGGTGACATCATGATCTCCGCGTCTGAGGTCAACACGCAGATCAGCGCCGTTCTCGGAGGAGAGAACCTTACGGTAAGCTCTTTCGGCAGCGCGAAGGATGACGCCTGCTGCTATATCGTGGTGCTCAACACCTCGAGTGATGAGGTAGGCTATGAAAGTCTCAGAACCTTCAAGGAAAGCATAAACAAGTGGCTTGAAAAGCTGAACAATAAGGACAGGTTTATCCTCATAACCGCGTCAAACGGCTGTGAAGTGCTGCTTGACGGAAGCGAGAGCCGGTCGGCGGCACAGAGGATCGTGGAAAACATTTCTGCCACGGCCGGCGTTTCCGATGTGAACGCGGCGCTCGACGAGGCGATACGCATTTCGGCAAAGAACCGCGGCGGAGAGCTGAAACGCCATATCCTGACGCTGTATGACAGGGGCGCTTTTCTCACGGAAAATACCGGCGCGATCGATCAGCTCAACAAAAACCTTTTGATGAACGATCTGCCGCTGTATTTCATCTGCACCAGAAACAACGAAAAAGTTCAGGAAGTGGCCGATGAATTTGCAAAGCTGTGCGGCGGGAGAGCATTCTCCGCAACCGAAAACACGAGAAGCAAGGCAACCGAAAAGCTGATAAGGTGGCTGAATGGCTGTTATGTCGTAAGGGCAGCGGGGCAGAGTAACAGTCCGGAGCCTTCCGAGCGCGTCCTGACCGTTACGGCGTCGAACGGCTCTTACGAATACAGCGCAGCCAAAACGGTTCTCATCGCCAGAAATATTCCGGATACAGAGGCGCCCGGCATCGTCAGCGTAAGGTGGGACGAAGAAGCGCTTTCCGCATATGTAGTGTTTTCGGAGGATGTCCTCAATGCGGACAGGACGGACAATTATCTTGTAGAGCCTGTCGTGGGCGGAGAGAAAGTGAACGTAAAGGAAGCCGTTTACAGCAGCGCCGACTTTACCGCAACTGTGAAATTCGGGGAAGAGCTGCTGCCCGGAGAATACACTCTCAGCGTGAGCGGCGTCACCGACACTTCATATGAGGCAAATCCTCTTGCGGAAAGCGGCGGATATACCTTCACATACGCAGGAGAGGAAGAACTGCCGATACTGTACATAGCCGCGGCGGCGGGCGCGGTCGTTCTTGCCGCTGTCATAATAATTCTTGTGCTCTCAAAGAAAAAGAAGAAGCGGAAGGAAGCGGAAAGCGCCGCCGTGGAGGACGATCCCGTAACGGTGCCCGCGGCAAGCCGGAGCGGCAGGGTGGATATCAGCAACGGCATGCCTGTGCGCCTCGGCATAACGATGCCGAACGGGCTGGTCACAAAAAACCAGATAACGGTAGGCAGCAGGTTCGTTGTGGGGCGTTCGGCAAAGTCGAACCTGAGAATAGAGGATAAGACGATATCATCAAGCCATCTTATTCTCACTGCCGTTGACGGAAGGCTTATCGCCGCGGATAACGGCTCTACAAACGGAACGTTTGTCAACGGCGTCAAGCTGGACAGACCCCGTCCCCTGAACAGCGGCGACAAGATACACATAGGAAACACGGATATTATAGTTGAGTATTGATAACTGAAAACGGGTTCTGCGTAAAAAGCGCAAAACTTGTTTTATACGGAAGCGGAGAAATGCACCATGATTTGCCCGAGATGCTTCAAAGAAATAGGTATGGCGCAGAGCTGCCCGTCGTGCGGATTCAGCTTTGAAAAAGAGGAAAAGCGCAGGGAAAAGGCCAACGCGCTGCCGCTGTTTTACCGGCTGGCAAACAGATATGAAATAGGGGAGCTGCTTGGCGCGGGCGGCTTCGGCATTACATACCTTGCAAGGGAGATCGAAAGCGGGGAGATACTTGCCGTCAAGGAGTTTTTCCCCTCCCATATATGCTCAAGAGGCAGGGACGGCGAGGTAGTGGCGCAGAAAAACCGCGAAAGCTATGAAACCAGCGTCCGCCACTTTTTCGAAGAAGCGAGGACTCTTTTCCGGCTAAAGAACTGCCCGTCCGTGGTATGCGTCAAGGCGTTTTTCCGCAGCAACAACACCGCTTACATAGTCATGGAATACGTAAAGGGCAAGAGCCTGACGGCGTATGCGGATGAAGTGACGAAAAAAATACCGTATACACAGGCAAAGAATTTCACGATACAGATCGCCCTTGCCTTGAGCGAGGTTCATTCCGCGGGAATGATCCACAGCGATATAAGTCCGGCAAACGTGCTGATAGACGAGCAGGGCAATGTAAAGCTTATAGATTTCGGGGCGTCCAGAAGCTTCCTTGAAAAGGACGGTGACGAGCTTACGCGCCAGCTCAAGCCTGGCTATGCGCCGCCTGAGCAGTATTGCGGCAGCAACCTGCCGATCGGACCGTGGACGGATATTTATGAGCTTGCGGCGACGTTTTACAGAATGGTTCTCGGCGAGGTCCCGCCCCCGGCGACGGAAAGGCAGGCCGGGGAAAAGCTGAAAAAGCTCAGCGACTGGGTACCGGAAGCGGAAGAAAAAGTCGATGCGTGCATAAGTAAGGCGCTCAGTCTCAACTATAAGAAGCGCTATTCTGATGTAAACGAATTTATTGCGGACTTTTCCGACTTCAGCGCAGAGGAAAACAAGACAAATGACAACAACATCGTCCTGCATAATGCCGCGGACGGAATACGGGAAAAAATCGGCAGGCTGTTCGGCAGGATAACCCCGGAGTTAAAGAAACCGAAAGACGGCTGTGCAGCATTGGCCGAGATCGTTGCGGGCAAGAACAAGGGAAAACAGTACAGGCTTGAAGCCGGCAGACAGTATTTTGCAGGCAGGCAGAGCGACATATGCGACATTGTTATTTCCGATGAGTCAATAATAAGCAGGATCCACGCCGTGATAACCTGCGCCGCAGACGGAAAATCCCTGACCGTCGCCGACAGGTCAAGGAACGGCCTTTCTATCAACAACGGCGCAAAGCTCAACGGACAGAGCGTTACCGTCAGAGAGAACTGCGTCCTGAATTTTTCGGACGGTGCGGCGCTTATGAGCATTATTTGGAACCAACGCATGGAGGATTAAAATGACGGTAATGACGCTCTTAACTTCTGTTCCGGACGCCGCAGCCGCAGCGCCGCAGCCGTTTTTCCAGAACAGGATTTTTGCACTGTCCCTGATGGCGGCAGGCGCAGCACTGATCGTTTTCGGAATAATACTGTTTTTTATTCCCGCCAAAAAGGGCGGAAACCGGAAATACCCCGGGGAAATAGCCGTGTTTTCGAGAAGCATCATCGGCGACAGAAAGTATCAGCAGGATTACTGCCTGTTCCCGAAAAATATCATGGCGGAGCAGGTCAGGAAAACAGGCATGCTTGCCGCCGTCTGCGACGGGATGGGCGGCATGGAAGGCGGAGAAAGGGCAAGCCGCTGCTGTGCGGAGACGGTGTACAGCGGGTATTATCAGATAGGCGCGGCGGATAGCATATGCGCGCTTCTGAAGGATCTGATTCTTGAAGCGGACAAGGAAGTATCCAGCTTCACCGACGAAAGCGGACGAAGGCTCAACAGCGGCACGACAGTTGTTGCGGCGGTGTACCTCAACTCAAAGGTATACTGGGCATCCGTCGGCGACAGCAGGATATACCATTGGCATAACGGTGAGCTGCACCAGATCACAAGGGATCATAATCTCAGGCTCAAGCTGCTCAAGGATCTGGAAAACGGCCTTATCAGCCGGGAGCAGTTTGATGCGGCAAAGCAGAAGGAAGCGCTGATAAGCTATGTCGGCAAAGGACGGGAGCTTATCATTGATACGGGTGAGCTTGATTTTCCGGCAGGCTCGGATGATGTGCTGATCCTGTGTTCGGACGGCGTGTATAAGACGACTTCTGAAAAAACATTATGCAAAGTGCTCAGAGAAACGACGGAGTTTGAGAAAGTCCCCGCCGCCGTGACGGATGCCGCAATGGCGGGCGGTCAGAGCGGGAAGCACGATAACATCAGCTTGATAGCAATAAAAAGAAATTAACGGAGGATATATCAATGAAGCTTACTCGATGTGAAAACGGTCATTTCTATGATGCGGACAGATTCCATTCCTGCCCTCAATGTGCTGACGATACAATACCTGTCACTGCGCCGGAAGGGGTTGACGCAGACGTTACGATTCCGCTGTCTGCGGGATACGCCGGTAACGGCGGCATTGACGAGAGCGGGGAGGGAGTGACGATCCCGCTGACCGGCGGGGACTCCATAACGTCTCCCACTGTCCCGGTGGGCGGAGACGACGGAGTTACGGTTCCAGCATACCAGCTCGATAACCCCGCCGCAGAGAAAGACGTCAAGAGCGCCGCCGCACCGTGCGCGGGCTGGCTTGTCTGCGTAAAGGGCAGATATATGGGGCGCGATTTCAGATTGCAGTTCGGTAAAAACACCATAGGCAGAAAAGATACAAACAGCATCTGTCTCAGCGGCGACGTCGGAGTGTCGAGAGAGCCGCAGGCCATAGTTGTATATGAACCCGCGTCAAACCGCTTTTTCGCAATTCCGGGTACGGCAAGAGAGCTTGCATATATCAACGGCGAGGTTCTTCTCGAACGGGTAGAGCTTCACAAAAACGATGTGATCGAAATGGGCGAGACCCAGCTCATGTTTATACCCTGCTGTGACGATGTTTTCAATTGGGGCGCTTTCTGCAAAAAATAAGTTGCATTATCTGAAACGATCAAAGAGGGGTTGTTATGGATTATTTTAATCGCTGTCTTTACTGCCTTGAGCCTGTCGCCGACAATGCGCATGAATGTCCCTGCTGCGGCAGGCGCGGCGTACCGCGGCAAAAATACGCGGATGCGCTTCCGGCGGCAACGATACTTGCCGCAAGATATCTTATAGGTCAGACGGTTGAAAGAAGCAACTACCTGATCAGATATGTGGCATACGACTGCGCCGGGGAAGAAAAGGTTTATATAGATGAGTTTTTCCCGCGTGGAATGGCACATCGCACCGCAGGGATGCTTAATCTTGAGATCGATCGGGATTCTGCGCCGTTTGCGGAGAGAGCGAAAAAGGCATGGATGGGCAGAGAGGCAAAAGCCGCCTTTCAGGAAAACAACACGGTCTATCTTGTTTTTGCGGATGCCCCGGAAAGAACGCCGGATGAGGAGTGCACGGTCACGCAGGCAGCACCCGTGAAAATGCCGCGTAAGAAATCAAGAAATGCGGGCAATAGGCTTGCAGGCGTCTCTATGATATGCATAGGTCTTGCGTTTATGATTTCAGGCGCGGCGCTGTTTGCGGCAGACAGAGACGTTGTGCCGCCGAAAGAAACCATGATCACCGATGCCCCCGTTGAAACGGAGCCGGTTGAAACAGAGCCGGTTGAAACGGACAGCGGCGATGAAGCCGAGGAAACGCCGCCCGTGCAGACGGACACCGTGACGCGGAAAGACAAAGACCACGGCGGAAGCCTGCCGGATACTTCGGGTGGAACCGCACCGAGCACACCGGGTGGAAACGGCAGTGACAACCCGAGCGCACCCGAGCCGGAAACACCGGGCGGAGACGGCAGTGACACACCGGGCGGAGACGGCAATGACAACCCGGGAGAAAACGGCAACAACACACCGGGCGGAGACGGCAATGACACACCGCGAGAAAACAGCGGTGACACACCGGGCGGCAACAGCGACGCAGGCAACGGCAGCAATACCGGCAACGGCGGCACAGATGGAGAAGCCCCCACGGTCGAGTCCGGCGTCGAGACATGAGCGGCATGTATCCAATTGATTGATGAGGAGAACTAATGTGAAAAGAGAGAGAAAGGTCTTTTACCGGTTTTTGGCGGTATTAATGATATTTTGCGTTGTTATGAGCGCAGGAGTATGTTCATTTGCCGAAACCGGTGTAGAGCGTGCACGAAACAGTGTTGTAAGAGTGTTTCTTCCCATTAATGGCACTGCTGTTGTAAGCGGCACGGGGTTTGTGGTTGGCGCAGACGAAAATGATACGCGCATAGTTGTAACGAATAATCATGTTGTGGAAGAAAATCCCAATGCGGTATACGTGACGGAGCATAATGCAGATTCCGCAATAAGCGCAGCGGTTATTTACAGGGACGTCCAGAAGGACATAGCCATCCTGCGTCTGGAAAAAAGTCTTGAGAACAGAGTGCCGATCCCTCTGAAGTCGCCGCAGAAAATGACAATAACCGATGATGTGTGCTGTCTTGGTTTTCCGGGACTGTCTGATGTTTTTTCGGACAACGGAAGGCTCAATTCGGAAATCGATGATATCACTGCCACAAAAGGCTCGATAAGCAACCTTAAATATATTTCCGACGGGGTTGAATACGTTATGTCCGATGCCATACTCAACGGAGGCAACTCCGGAGGACCGATGGTGGATATGGACGGAAATGCGATCGGCATGAACACGCAGGTTATATGGGACACCAACGCAATGTCGCTTGCCCTGAGCATGGATTATGTAATGAGCGCTCTTGACAGACAGGGCATAGCATATATGAAGGCCGGCGGCTATGCGGATGCGGCAGATAAAGCGGGCAAATCAGAAGGCGCCGTCAAAAATATTGCCGTTCTGGTGATTTCGAGCGCGGCGGTTATCGGCGCGGCGGCTGCGGTCATAATTGTTTTGACAAAAAGAAACAAAAAAATTGAAGTAAAGTGCGTGACCGGCCCGCTTGCCGGCAGGACAGTGGTCGGCAAAGGGAAAATTACAGTCGGCCGCTATGGCGGCGGCTGTCAGATGGAATTTCCGAACGGTACACCGGGTGTAAGCAAGGTGCACTGCGAGATCGCTTTCAAGGACGGTAATCTAACCGTGACAGATCTCAATTCCTCATACGGTACATATCTTTCCGACGGCAGAAAGGTCATGCCGGGAAGGGCGGTAACGGTATCGCCGAACGACTATATTCTTATCGGCTCGGAGAAAGTTGTTGTATCCGCAAAATTACTGTAAGGAGGGGCGAGGGAAAATGTGGAAAGAAGTAAAGACTGTATTCAGAAAATACGCGGTTTTTGACGGACGCAGCAAAAGAAGCGAGTATTGGTATTTCTGGCTGTTCAATTTCTGCCTTTCTGCCATAGTCGGCTTAGTGGGTTCGTTTTGCTTATATCCTGCCATCTTAGAAGCATCGGAAGCAGGAACTATTGTGGCAATCATTATACTGAGCATTTATTCCCTCTACCTGTTGGCGTCGCTTATTCCTTCTCTTGCCGTGACATGCAGGAGGCTTCACGACACCAACCGATCGGGCGCATGTATTTTTATCAGTCTTATACCAGCTGTCGGCACAATAATCCTGTTGATATGGCTGTGTGAGCAGAGCAGCTATGGCGATAACGCGTACGGTCCAAGTCCTGCCGACACGGACGACGGAGTGAGCAGGGCGAAAGAAAGCGGCTATGCGGACAATCCGGTCACTGTTCCGATGCCAGCGCCTGCAATTCCCGCAGGCCACCCCCAAGCCGTGCATGAGCCTTCCGTAAGAATAAAGCTTCTGTGCAACACGGGTGCGCTGGCCGGACAGGTGTTTTCTTCCGGCGATACGCTGTGCATAGGCCGCAGCAAAAGCAACTGCAATGTCGTTTTTCCGGCGGAAACAAAGGGAATAAGCCGTATCCACTGCTGCCTGAAGCTTCGGCAGGGGCAGGTCATGCTCATGGATATGGGCTCAAGCTGCGGGACCTTTCTTCAGGACGGAACCAAGCTTAAACCCAACGTGCCGGTGATCGTCAACGATAATACACGTTTTTATCTTGCGGACAGGGAAACAAGCTTTACGGTCTATATGGAGATAGGCTGAGGAAAAGCAGGCGTAAAAACAAAGAGGAAGAAATCCTTTTTTGTGATTTCTTCCTCTCTGCTTTTATCGTGAAATGATATCAGAAATTGACCCCGCCGATGAGGATTATGTTGGCGTAGGAGCTGGTTTCGCCGGTGCGCACAACGCACTTCGCGCCGGACAGCAGCTTTTTGAACTGCTCGTGCGGAACCGTCCGGTACGGCATATCCCCAAGCTCCGCCTTTATCTCTGCAAGCTTTGACGGGTTGACCGTCTCGATCTCCTCCGCGAGGATATACGATTCGCTTACAAGCTCGCTGTTGACGGCTTTCAGCACGTCCATGAACGACGGGATACCGGCGGTGAGCGAAATGTCAACCGTCTTTACGCCGCTTGGTACGGGCAGCCCGCAGTCCGCGATGCAGAAATACTCGGTATGCCCGAGTGAAGCGACCGCCGAGAGAATATCGGGATTCAGAAGTCTGTCCTTTTTCATATCATAGTCTCTTGAACTGTACGTCTTTTTCGTACTTGTCCATTTCTTCTATCCAGCTCATGCCGACGCCGGTGCCGGTGGTGAGGCAGAGATAATCCCATACGGCGTTCAGCGGCAGATTCTTGCACTCTTCAAGAAGGGCAAGACGCTTGCCGAGATTGCCGGAATACTCCGCATCCTTCATAAGCTTTGTCGGCTCAAGCAGTGCCGCCAGCATCGCCTTGCCCGCGGCGCGGGAACCGATTATCCATGCGCTGACGCGGTTTATCTGGGCGTCGAAGAAATCAAGGCCGATCGCCACATTCCTGCTGAACAGCATATCTGCACGGACAAGCTCCTGAAAGACCTGAAAGAGCGCATCTTCCTGAATGAGGGTATGGTCGGAGTCCCAGCGGACGCCGCGTGACAGGTGGAACATGAACCCGCCAAGGAAGGGCTTGAGCGCGGAAATCTTATCGGCAAAGTTTTCAGTGGGGTGGAAGTGGCCGGTATCAATGGTCAGGCCGAGGTTGTTCTTTGCGGCGTATGCGATATAGAAATCATGCGAACCGGCGGTAAAGCACTCGTTGGCGATGGAGAAAACCTTGCCCTCCATGCAGTCGCAGATATATCTCTGGTCGAGCTTCTCGGCGTAAATTTTGTCGAGAGAATCCTTGAGGCGTTCTCTGTAACCGAGACGGTCAACGGTAAGATCCTTTACACCGTCGGGTGTCCATGTGTTGTTGAAGACCCGGCAGTCAAGCTCCTTGCCGATCGCCTCGCAGATGCGGCGGCCGTTGACTCCGGCCTTTACCCAGTACTCGCGCACGGCGTCGTCGGGAGAGGCGAGAGAGCAGCCGTCTTTCATCATGGGGTGGGTGAAGTAGGAGACATTATAGTCGATGGCTATCTTATTTTCTTTTGCAAAGTCGATATAGCCTCTGAAATCTTCAACGTCATAATCGCAGCGCTCTTTTTTTCCCTTGGCTTCCGCATGCATGCTCTGAAGGCCGAGACGGGAAGTACAGGGAATGAACTTCATCGCCTGCGCGATATCCTGACGCAGTTCATCGCCGTTGCGCGCTTTGCCGGGGTAGTTGCCGGTAACAGTGTTTTCCGAATGCACCGCGCCGTCGTGTACCTCGAAGCCGGTAACGTCGTCGCCTGCCCAGCTGTTTATGGAGATGCCGACCTTCTTGAAATCGGCAAGCGCTTTGTCGGTGTCAAGACCCAAAGAGGCGTAGACCTCTTTCGCGTCCTCGTAATTGCGGAGAATAACCGCTTCGTTTGGTGCTTTGTACATTATTGCTTCTCCTTTTGTTTGATTATAACTCGCGGTCAGAGCGTTTGACCGCGAGTTATAAAATTAAGAATCACTCGTTATAGAAGATCTGCTTCATATCAAAATAGTAGTCCGCATCGCCGTAAACCTTGTTTTCAAAGCAGGGATGTGTGCAGTCCCACCATTTCTGATTTATCTCGTCAGCCGCCATTTTCGCCATATCGGCTTCATAATCGTCCCCGATATATTCATAATAGGAGAAAACCGTGTCCTCATAGCGGAAAATGGAATAGTTGACCAGATTGCAGTCGCGGATAAGCTGGCGGATATGGGGCCACGTGTTGGCGTGAAGCTCCTCATACTCCTCTATCTTATCCTTTTTGAGCTTGCCTATCTGCCCGAAATACGCTTTCTTTGCCATAAGTCCCTCCTGTTATACTTTTTTGTGCTGCCCGTTGGAGAAGTAGTCCATAATGAGCGCGAGAATAAGGACGCCGCCCCAGATAAGAGAGATGTAATAGCTGGAGATGTTGTGGAACCTGTTGATGCCGGATTCGAGAAGCTTGAGCAGAACTATCGCCGTGACGACGCCGGAAAGTCTGCCGGTGCCGCCGTTGGGGCTGACGCCGCCGAGAACGACGATGAGGATCGCCTGCATGGTGTACTGTGAACCGTAATCGGCTCTGACGGAGGCGTAGTTCGACATCATAAGCATACCGCCCAGCGCGGAACAGACGCCGGAAATGAGATAGGTCTTGATAACAAGTCCGACGTTATTCAGCCCGGAGAACTTGGAAACGTTCTGGTTTGTTCCGAGAAGCTTGATTTTAAGGCCATAGCTTGTCTTTTCAAGCATGAACCATATTATCAGTGCGACAACAATGAATAAAATCAACCTGACAGGCACGATGCCTCCGATATTTTCCGAGAACAGCTCACAGAACTGCTTGGGGAAGGAGGAAACGGGGCTGCCGCCGGTGAGAACGATACTGATACCCGTGAGCAGCTCATTGACGCCGAGAGTTGCAAGGATAGGCGGGACGCCGATCGTTGAAATCAAAAATCCGTTGAATGTGCCTGCCGCCGCACCGATGACGACGGCGAGGGCAAACATAACGACAGTGTAGCCCAGGGGCATTGTGCCGTCCGCGCCGAAGCGGGCAATGAGCATATTGACGACGAGAATGGATGTGAGGTTGGCAACGCCGACGCACGAAAGGTCGATACCGCCGGTCATCATGCACAGCATACAGCCAAGAGCCATCAGACCGTATTCGGGGAACTGACTTGCAATGGTCTGGAAATTCTTAAAGGAATAGAACTTCTTGGGCTTGGTAAGCGCCATAAAGACCAGCCAGAGCGCGATAATGAGAAGTATGCGGAAAACCTGACGGTTTTTGTTGTACACTCTCTTTATGGTTTCCATCATACTCTCTCCTTTCTTGCAAGCTCGGCGGCTTTTTCAGCGCGCTTGACCTGCATTGCGCTGATACCCACGCCGATCACGATAAGCGCGCCGGTGAACACGTTTTTCCACGTGGTGGGGATGCCGAGCATTATCATGGAGTTTTCAACCATGACGATGAGCGCGGTGCCGAGGAAGCACCCGGCCAGAGAACCGGAGCCGCCCGTTATCGCCGTACCGCCGAGAACGACGCCCGCGATAACGTTCATCTCCATGCCGAGCATATTCGTCGGGTGGCACTGCTGCATGACACAGACGCGGCAAAGGCCGCCTATACCGGCGATTGCGCCGCTGATAACGTAGACAAGGAACTTCGTCCGCTCCACCTTGTAACCGGCGCAGCGTGCACTCTGGGGATTACCGCCGATAGCGTAGATGCCGCGGCCGAAGAAGGTGTACTTCAGCAGGATATACGCAAGAATCAGGGCGACCACAAATATGATAAACGTCATCGGCATTTTTGATGTCAGCCCGGACACGGGATTTGTAGAGGTAAACAGAGCGTCAACGCCGAATTTTTTCATGCCGGAAGGAATAACGGCGAGCTGCTTGGAGTTGAGCGCGCCCTGCATTATCCCCTTGAACACGGACGAGGCGCCGAGTGTGACGATCATGGGGGTAAGGTTCATGTAGCCGATAAGAAAACCGTTGAAAGCGCCGAGGATCGCGCCGAGGACAATGACCATCGCCAACGGCAGAAGAATACCGCCGGTGTAGTCAATGTCGAGGAGATATTTTGTGGTAGCGTAAACCGTGAGCGAGGCCGCGGCGGGGAATGAGACGTCGATACCGCCGGAGACAAGCACCATAAATTCCGCTATTGCGAAAAGGCCGGGGACTATCATTGCGGAAAGAATATCCACAAAGTTGTTCGCGGTAAAGAACTGCCCGGAAGCTATCTCAATGGCGATAGCAAGCAGAACGATAAGGAGAAAAGTATAGAACTCATTTTTGCGGGTGAGGTTTCTTATAAATTTTCCCATACCTGTACCTCCTTACATCATTTTGTCGAGGATGGCATCTTCGGATGCGTCCTCCGCGTTCATTTCCGCAACAAAGCGGCCGTCTTTTATCACGATAATACGCGAGCAGTTCTGAAGAATCTCGGGCAGGTCGTCGGAAATGATTATGACGGCCATGCCTTCCTTCGCCTGCTTTTGCAGAATGGCGTGAATATCGTGCTTCGAGCCGATATCAACGCCCACAGTGGGACCGTTGAGGATAAGCACATCGGGCTTGACCGCCATCCACTTGGACAGGACGATCCTCTGCTGGTTTCCGCCGGAGAGCGTGGAGGCGGCATTGTGATGGTCGGGGGTTTTTATCTCAAGCTCATCGACCCAATGCTGCTTTTCCTCGTCGGCCTTTTTATGGTCGAATATACCGGCGGCGCTGCTCAGCTTGTCAAGCTCGGAAACGACGATGTTGTCGCCTATTGCCTGCGGGAGGAACAGACCCTCGGAGAGCCTGTCTTCGGGAACATAGCCGATACCGGCTTTGATCGCATCGCGGGGGGAAGATATTCTGATCTCCTTACCGTCCTTGAATATCCTGCCGCTGTCCGGCTTCTTAAGACCGAACATAGCAAGGGCAAGCTCCGTCCTTCCGGAGTCGAGAAGTCCCGTGATGCCGAGAATCTCTCCGCCTCTGACGCTGAGGTTTATATCGTCGAAATAACCCCGGAGTCCAAGACCGCTAAGCTCAAATACGGGCTTTTCGGAGAGCTTTTCAGGCTTGAATACACGGCTTTCAAATTCGCGCCCGGTCATGTAGTATGTAAACTTTTTGTCGTCAAGCTCCTTGGTGGAGCCGGTGACGACAAGCTCACCGTTTCTGAAAATGGTGAACCTTTCGGAGATTTCAAAAACCTCGTTCAATTTATGGCTAACGAACAGAATTGCGATACCCTGGGCTTTGAGCTTGAGGATAATGTCAAACAGCGCCTTTACTTCCTTTTTGGTAAGGGCGGTCGTAGGCTCATCCATGATGATAAGCTTTGCGTCTGACATCAGGGCGCGGCAAATTGCAACCATCTGCTTTTCGGCGACCGAGAGGGAGCCGACAAGCGCGTCCAGATCGACCTGAAAGTCAATCTTTGCAATGGCATCCTCCGCAATCCTGCGCATTCTTTTCCAATTAACGAACTTACGCTTCGCAGCAAGCTCTGTGTTGATAGCGAGATTTTCCATGACAGTGAGGTTCGGGAAAACCGCGAAATCCTGATAAATTACCTGTATGCCGAGAGCAAGAGCTTCGGACGGAGTGATTTTTGTGAGTTTTTTTCCGTTGAACTCAATATAGCCGGAGTCCATCTGATAGACGCCGGAGATTATCTTTATTAATGTGGATTTTCCGCATCCGTTCTCTCCCGCCAGGCAATGGATCTCGCCGGGCTGTATTTCAAGAGAGACGTTGTTAAGTGCGTGGACACCGGCAAAGGACTTGCTGATGCCGAACGCTTTCAATAGAGATTGTGGCATAAAACCTCCACTAATCCGTTCTGCCGACCTCCCCCTGAAGAGAGATCGGCAGAATGGTCTTTTTATATGAGATTAGTCGATTTGAAAATCAAATCAGAAGCCGAAGCTGTCAACGTTCTCCGCAGTGATGACGACCCAGCCCTGTCCTTCGAGGACGGTCTCGGAGCCTTCACGGAAGGTGAGGCCGGTGTAGCCTTCGACGCCGAGGTCAACAGGAGCGCCGATCTCTTCACCGTTGAGAACCTTAATTGCAAGGGAGATCATTGCCTGACCTGCCAGAGCGGGATCCCAGAGAGTGAGGGACTTGACAACGCCGGACTTGAGCAGCTCTGCATTGTCGGCGGGCATACCGGTGCCGGAGGTGAATGCTTTGTCAACAAGGCCGAGCTCTTCGATAGCGCGTGCAACGCCCGGAGCGTCGAAGGAGGAGGTGCCCATGATACCCTTGAGATCGGGGTACTTCTTGAACAGCTCTTTTGCCACGTTGTAGGCGGTGTCGCCGTTGTCGTGAGACTCAACGCGGGGCATATCCTCGATGAGGGTCATGTTGGGGTACTTTTCTTTCTGGTGAGCAACGCCTGCGTCTGCCCATTCATTGTGGGAGCCGTTGGTCAGGTCGGCGACCATGGTGGTGTAGAGGCCTTCTTCGCCCATTGCTTCTGCGAGGTTATCCATAATGAATGCACCGTAACCGGCGTTGGAGAAAGCTTCTATATCGTAATCGACGTTCGTGAGGTCAGCGCCTTCGTGTGCAATGACAACGATGCCGGCTTCCTTTGCCTTCTTGAGGGCGGCGTCCATGGACTCAATGTCAACGGGGACAACGCAGATGGCGTCAACGCCCTGAGCGATGAGGTCTTCTACCAGCTGAGCCTGCTTGGTAGCATCGATCTCGTCGGTGCCCTTCTGGTAAATCTCATGATCGTCATGAGCGGCGGCGTACTCGTCAACGCCGGCTTTCATGCGGACGAACCAGGGGTTGGAGGAATCCTTGGGGACTACGACGATTTCGTACTCGTCTGCTGCGCAAGCGGTAACGCCGAGGGCGAGAACCATTGCGAGAACCAGAACCAATGCCAGGAACTTTTTCATTTTAACATCCTTTCTTTTTTGTGATTTATTTTTTTGCGGTAAACCGCATATCACCTATATCAAGCAATAATTATTCTACTTTCTAACATTCAAACGGTCAAGAGTTTGTTGACAGGTGTTTTCAACAAAAAAATCACTGCGATTTCGTGCATTATGCCGATAATGTAAGTTAAATATATATCGATAACGATATCAGCCACACTTTTCCGCCAAAAATGTGCGCACCTCGTTTTCAACGGGAATGGACGGCGCGGCTCCTGCACGGGAGACGGAGATGCCGGAGGCGGCGGACGCGTACAGAAGCGATTTTTTCACGTCGTACCCCTTGCAGCGGGAGGCGAGAAAGTAGCCGCAGAAGGTGTCCCCGGCGGCGGTCGTGTCCACGGCGTTCACCTTGAAAGCGTCCTGACGGAAAAACTCTCCCCCGATCTTGCAGACCACGCCGCGTGTGCCAAGCGTCATTACAACATCCGAATGCGGATAGCGTCCGCAGAGCGCGTCAAGTATTTTTTCCGGCTCGTCGTTTTCACTCATCCCGGCAAGCTCGGCGCCCTCGATCTCGTTTACCATGAAAAGCCCGACGTCCTGCAAAGGAAGCGCGGCAATACTGTCAGTGAGGGGAGAGGGGTTAAAAACGACGGTCAGGCCGCGTTTTGCCGATTCCGAAATTATCGTACCGATCTCGTTCGTCTCATTCTGCAAAAGGACAAAGTCACCCTGCCCGGCGCACTCAAGGCAGGAGAGAATATACTCTCTTGTGAGCTGCCTGTTTGCACCGCCAAAGGTGAATATGGAGTTCTGACCGCTGCGGTCTACTTGAATGATCGCGTGGCCGCTGCTCGTGCTGAGCCTGAGGATATCGCCGGTGAAAACACCGGCTTCTTTGAGCACGTCTATAAGAAACTCGCCGTCGTCTCCGATCGCGCCCATGTGGATGACCTCCGCGCCCGCTCTTGCGGCGGCGATGGACTGATTGAGTCCCTTGCCGCCGGAGTAGGTGTTGAGACTGTCGGAGGCGATAGTCTCGCCGGGCTTTACAATGTGTGATAATCCGTACACTTTGTCAACGTTCAGCGAACCGAAATTTATTATTTTCATGGGTGTTCTCCTTATATATTTATTCTTCCGCTAATTATTCTTCCGCCCAGAACTGAGCGCATTTTACGGCCTTGTGCCAGCCGCCGAGAAGCTCCGCACGGCGCTGCTCATCCATGGCGGGCGTGAACACTCTGTCGATCGCCCAATTGTTTTTCACGTCTTCGAGATTAGACCAATAACCGACGGCAAGACCGGCAAGGTATGCCGCACCGAGGGCGGTTGTTTCGATGCACTGCGGGCGGAAGACGCTGCATCCGGCAATGTCGGACTGGAACTGCATGAGGAAGCCGTTGGCACAGGCGCCGCCGTCCACCTTAAGCTCGGTGATCTTTATGCCGGAATCACGCTCCATGGCGGCGGCGATATCATAGGTCTGATATGCAAGGGACTCAAGCGTGGCGCGGACAAGATGGGCGCGTGAGAAGCCGCGTGTAATGCCGACTATCACGCCCCTTGCGTGCTGGTTCCAATAGGGTGCGCCGAGACCGGTGAACGCGGGAACGACATAGCCGCCCGCCGTATCCGGAACCCTCTCCGCGTACTGCTGGCTTTCGGCCGCGTCAGACACGACGTTAAGCTCATCGCGCAGCCACTGGATTGCCGCACCGGCAATAAATATGCTGCCCTCCACGGCGTACTCCACATGATCGTCGAAGCCGACGGCGATAGTCGTTACAAGGCCGTTTTTACTCTCCACGATCTCACGCCCGGTGTTCATCAGCATGAAGCAGCCCGTGCCGTAAGTGTTTTTCATCTGCCCCGGCTCAAAGCAGCACTGCCCGAACAGCGCGCATTGCTGATCGCCGGCGGCGCCGGCAATAGGGATCTCCCCGCCGTACAGCTCAAACGCGGTTTTTCCGTAGACATGGCTCGATGGCTTGACCTCAGGGAGAATACATTCGGGGACGTCCAGAAGCTCAAGCAGCTCCTTGTCCCAGCAAAGTTCTTTTATATTGTAAAGCATTGTGCGGCTTGCGTTGGTGTAATCGGTGACGTGTGCCTTGCCGCCGGTAAGCTTCCAGATGAGCCATGTGTCTATCGTGCCGAAGAGCAGCTCACCGGCCTCTGCGCGCTCTCTCGCGCCGGGAACGCTGTCCAGCAGCCATTTGATTTTTGAGCCGGAGAAATACGCGTCCGGATGCAGACCTGTCTTGGCGCGTATCTTTTCGGCATAGCCGCGCTCAACAAGGCCGTCTATTATATCCGAAGTGCGGCGGCATTGCCAGACGATGGCGTTGGCGATAGGCTTTCCCGTCGCTTTATCCCAGATGACCGTTGTTTCACGCTGATTTGTTATGCCGATGGCGGCGATCTCGGAGGCCTCGATATTCAGCTTTGCCATTGCCGCACGCGATACCTCAAGCGTAGTGTCCCAGATCTCGAGCGCGTCATGCTCGACCCAGCCGGGCTGAGGGTATATCTGCCGGAACTCCTTCTGGACGGAGGCGCATATGCGGCCTGCCTTGTCGAAAAGAATGCATCTTGAGCTTGTGGTTCCCTGATCGAGGGACATGATATATTTCATGGGTGTACTCCTTTATTCTATAACGGTGCTTGCTGATGAAAGCATAATAAATAAACCTTCAAAAAGCAATAATCGAAAATAAAATCCATTTATTGCACAAATAGAACACGCATTTTTTGGCAAATATGCCAAGCACGGAGAACACGGGAAGCCTGTGCGGAATTGCGCATGAGCGTATCTGCCCGCACCCCTGCCAGGACAAGTGCAATCAGTGCGGCTACGGCGAAAGTGTCGCCGTACACTGCGTTGAACGCACCCTCGGAGACTACATACTCAGAAACGCAGGCAGATTCTATGTAAAGCCCGAACACGAGACCGGCAAAAAAATCACGATAATCGGCGCAGGCCCCGGCTATTACTATGAAACCGACTCATTATCCGTAGAAGATGGGGTGTCGTCATCGGAAGCGGAAATAAACATTTCCTCGGTGGTCTGCTGCGCAAGCTTCAGCTTTTGCGTGATTTCGGACAGCGCGTTGGTGGTGGCTTCCAAAGCATCAATCGCGGTCGCCATGCGGCCTGCCAAGTGATAATACATAGCCTTATAATCTGCCATATGCGTCCCTCCAAAGTGTTTTTTTAGCTCAATCCTTGCATTTTCCGACGTGCTGTATTATCTTGTCATTGGTGCGTAAGCACCATTAGAGCGTTGCACAACGGCAGGCGGTTAGCTCCACCACCCGAAAGGGGGTGAAGCGTATGCGGCTTACGATAACTTTGACACTGCGAAAGCTGATGTTTCAGTTTATCATAAAAAGCAGAAACCGCCACTCTGACCAGTGACGGTTTCTTTTACTTAGAAATCAAAACTACTAAGAGTTAACCGCTTGTCGCAGCGCTCTTTGCTTGTCTATATTATATCGCCCGTCCGGTGCTTTTGTCAAGCGCTGCGTGGGCGTTTTTATTTTTCCGCTGTAGGTTAGTCAATGATGAGTTACAGGAACTGAAAGCATGGAAGACAGCCGACGCATTTTCCGCCTGCAAGCTCAAGGAAATAAACAAGGAAATAAAGAAACACCGGTGCCGTAAGATTACGGCACCGGCTATTACTCTGAAACCGACTCGTTATCCGTAGAAGACGCGCCGTCGTCATCGGAAGCGGAAATAAACATTTCCTCGGTGGTCTGCTGCGCAAGCTTCAGCTTTTGCGTGATTTCGGACAGCGCGTTGGTGGTGGCTTCCAAAGCATCAATCGCGGTCGCCATGCGGCCTGCCAAGTGATAATACATAGCCTTATAATCTGCCATATGCGTCCCTCCAAAGTGTTTTTTCGGAGTTTTTAATTATCGGCACTGCCCAATAGAGCAGTGCCGATAATTATTCTGGCGCAGAAGGAGGGATTTGAACCCTCGCGCGCTTTTTAGACGCCTACTCCCTTAGCAGGGGAGCCCCTTCGGCCTCTTGGGTACTTCTGCAAGCCTAAAGATTCTAACATACAGCAGTACCAAAGTCAAGCATTTTTATAGGGAAACTCCGAATAAACGGGCAGCCGCCGGCCGATAAATCCGAGCAGGACTTCCGCAAGATCATTTGCCGACGCAGAAGCGGCTGAATATGCGGTTGGTCACATCCTCGCGCACCGTGCGTCCGGTAAGTTCGCCGAGCGCCTGCATCGCCCCTTCGCTCTCGGTGAGAATGATATCGGGAGTCAGGCCGTTTTCCATGGCGTTGATCGCGGCGCGGATATACTCAAGCGCCGATGATATTGCCTGCGCATGACGGACGTTGGTAAGTATCTCACCTGCGGGAACGGAGGGGAGGGGGAACATATCGGATATTACCCGCTCCAGCCCGTCAAGCCCGTCGCCGGTAACGGCGCTTACGGAAACGGCATTCAAGGCGGTTTCCGGCAGGACAGCGGATATCCCGAGATCGTTTTTAGACAGCACGATAATGCCGTGGGGCGCTTTTTCCGCTTCGCGTATTATCTCATAGTCCTCATCGGAAAGACTGCCGCTTCCGTCGATAACGGCAATGACAAGCTCAGCGCTTTCCATGGCGCGGCGGCTGCGCTCCACCCCGAGACGTTCGACCTCATCCGCCGTTTCGCGGATGCCGGCAGTATCGATAAGCTTGAGCAGCACACTGCCGATTTTCAGCTTTTCTTCTATCGTATCACGGGTCGTGCCCGGAATTTTCGTGACGATCGCACGCTCATACCCAAGAAGCGCATTGAGAAGGGAGCTTTTGCCCGCGTTGGGCTTACCGGCTATCGCGGCGGGGATCCCCATGTTCATCAGCTTGCCGCGGGAAAATGTCGCCAAAAGTGCACTCAGACGCGTTTCTGCGCCGCGCAGCTGCGAGGCGTAGCGCTGAATGGTAAAATCCTCTATGTCCTCGTCGGGATAGTCCAGCACCGCATGGAAATGAGAGCTGATATCCGCAAGCGAGGAATAGACCGCCTCGATCTTGTTCCCCACCGCGCCGGTGAGCTGCCCGGCGGCGTTTTTTGCCGCCTCGATGCTCTCCGCATCAATGATATCGACGACAGCCTCCGCACGGCTCAGCTCCATCCGGCCGTTTATAAACGCACGTTTGGTGAACTCCCCCGGAAGGGCCTGCCTGCCGCCGAGGGCAAATATCTCATCCAGCGCCGCACGCATTACGACGGGAGAGCCGTGACATTGCAGCTCTGCCGTGTCTTCGCCCGTATAACTGTTGGGAGCGCGGCTCACGGTGCAGAGGCATACGTCCAGAAGCTCCCCGCTTCTGTCCTTAAGCTCTCCGTAAACGAGCTTTCTGTCCGGATTCCCGGACATGGGCTTTCCGGAATACGGATGAAAAAGCGCATCCGTTATTTTAAGCGCATCACTGCCGGAAAGACGGATGATCCCTATCGCGGATATCTGCACCCCGGTGGCTATTGCGGCAATTGTGTCTGACATTGGCATCTCCTGTAAGATTTTTCTATAATAATAAAAACTCCCGTTCGGGAGTTTTTAATGAAACTGTCAAAAAAGCCTCGCAGAGTTTTTTGCCCGCAGGCAAAAAATAGATTTGAT
>CAVENX010000003.1:0-83664 GCA_963617275.1 bacterium | reverse complement strand
CATTTTGCAGAAAAAGTGCATCCCTTGCGGAATGCACTCATTCGTTATGGCGTTATATTTGAAAACAATCTTGCTAACTTAGTGACATTGACCTTTTGCTGGTTGCCGCCGGAAAGGGAATAAGCGCTGTGCTCCATGCTGGCGGCCTTGACCGTAAGCTTCTGCGACACGTCGGCAACCTCCTGCTTTTCACGCTTCTGGTTAAGCAGCAGCTTGGGCTGGCGCGCAGGCAGGTTCGGCAGGGAAATGTTTTCCCTGAGGGAGCGGAACAGACAAAGACCGTAGTCCTTCCTGTCCTCGTTGACCATGCAGATGCCTTTTTTTATTGCGTCTCTTGGGTTTTTATTCTTTATTTCCTCGCCGTTGAGGTACATTTTACCGGAATGTATCGGGTCAAGTCCGAAAATCGCCCGGACAGTCTCGCTGCGTCCCGAACCGACGAGGCCGCTCAGTCCCAGAATCTCACCGGCATGAACGGTAAAGTTTATATCCTCAAAGCCGTCGCCGCAAAGATGCTCCACCCGAAAGACCTCGCCGCCTATCGGACAGTCCACCTTGGGGAAGACGCTTTCGACCGTGCGCCCGACCATCAGCCTTATAAGCTCATCATGGGAGACTCCAGCCACGGGGCGGGAATCTATGTAGGTGCCGTCGCGGAACACGGAGACCTGATCGCAGATCTCAAAAATTTCTTCCATTCGGTGGGAAATGTATATGATCGAAACGCCCTTGGCTTTCAGGTCGCGTATCGTGGAAAACAGATGCTCCGTTTCGTTTGAATCGAGGGAGGAGGTAGGCTCATCCATGATAATGAGGCGCGCATCGCAGGAGACAGCCTTGATGATCTCCGCCATCTGGACTTGAGCGAGAGTCATATCCTGCATCATGGTTTTTGCGGAAAACTTGACGTCAAACTGATCAAGGATCGCCTGCGCCCTTGCGTTCTGCGCCTTTTTGTCGAGAAAAATGGTCTTGCCAACCATGCTCTCCCTGTGCAGGAACAGGTTTTCCGCAACGGTAAGATACGGCTCCGGGTTCAGCTCCTGATGAACCATTGCGATACCCCTGTGCATGGCCTCAACAGGGCTTTTTACGCTGTACGGCCGCCCCTCAAATTCGATCGTGCCAGAGTCCCTTTGAAGCAGACCGATGATAATATTCATCAATGTAGATTTTCCGGCGCCGTTTTCCCCGAGCAGAGCGTGAACCTCGCCTTTTTTTACATGAAGCTGAACGTCCTTCAGTGCCTGAGTACCGCCGAAAGCTTTTGAAACGCCATCAACATTCAGAATATAATCTTTGTTGTTGATTGCTTCCGCCAATAATTACACCTCCATTGCTTTAACATCGCCTTGAAAAACCCACATAAGACCGAAAAAACAGAACAATTTGGTGCGATGCAAACGTCTGTTTTTTCATAAAACAAATAATGGATTGGTAATATTATAACTCGAGAAATCGTTCTGGTCAATATAATGTGAATGGTCTATTTTTATCAAAATTTTACTTCAAATTTTATGCAACATGTACAAATAAATTTTGGACATTATGTTTTTCATACAAAGTAAAACTCCTCCGCAGTCGGTTCTGCGAAGGAGTTTTCAGATATTCGGCAGGCGCGCACAGTTAAAATCAGGCGTTCAGGACGAATTTCTCGACGGCGTATGCCACACCGTCCTCGTCATTGCTTTTTGAGACGAACTGCGCTGCGGCTTTTGCGGCGTCCCCGGCGTTTGCGACGGCGACGCCAAGCCCTGCGTATTCAAGCATTGGGATGTCGTTGTTTGCATCGCCGCAAGCCATAACTTCATCGGGCTTCACGCCCAGATAGTCCGCAATCATGGCGATGCCCGCCGCTTTGTTTATGCCCTTGGGCATAAGCTCAAGAAAATGCGGCTCTGCGCGGTAGACGTCCAGCCTGCCGTCAAAATGGGCGGCGACCTCTTTTTCGGGAACCTTCAGTTCCTCCGGATCGCCGGCGAACATCATCTTTACGATCGGGAAGTCAACATATGAAACAAGATCGTCAACAAGGGTGATGGGTTTGCCGCAATTCGTCTCCTCCCGGTGCGACCAGCGGGTGAGCGGCCCCTCCGTCAGAATTTCGGTCTCGCTGTATGTAAGGATGGGGATGTTGTATCTGCGGGAAAACGTAAGCGCTTCGGGGATATATTCATGATTGAATGTGACAAGGTTGATGATCTCCTTCGTTTTCCAATCCACGATATGACCGCCGTTGTATGCCATTACAATGCCGCCGAACTTGTCCAGCTCCAGAAAGTCGGCGATGGGCGCTATGCCGAGCATAGGCCTCCCGCTTGCAAGAACGACCACAGCACCTTTCACGGCGGCCTGCCGGAGAACATCCTTCGTATGTGCGGTCACTTCTTTCCTGCTGTTGGTCAAAGTCCCGTCAAGATCCAAAGCAATCAGTTTTATAGCCATTTGTTTCACCTCATAAAGAATATTTCGCTGTCAGAGCCTGCGCAGACGTTCAAACAGAATGCAATTGGCGGCATACGCCTCCTGATAAAGGGCGAAAGCCTCCCTGTATACGCTGAAATTCGACGGGTTCGGTTCGGTCACGGCGGCGCTGTATTCTATCTGTGCGCGGCAGGCTTCTTCCAGAGAACCGTAAATGCCTGCGGCGATCTGTGCGCATATAACGGCGCCCATGGACGCCTGCTCCCTTGCGGCCGACTGGTACAGCGGCATCTCAAATACGTCGGCAACTATCTGACGCCACAGCGCGCTTTTTGCGCCGCCGCCGGATATGAGAATGCGCCTGAGGGGTATATCAAGACCCCGTATAATTTGCAGACAGTCCTTCAAGGCAAATGCAACGCCCTCCTGAACGGCGCGCTGCATACAAAACCGGTCATGCTCAAGCGTCAGGCCGAGGAACGCCCCGCTTGCATGCTCGTTCATGTGCGGTGTGCGTTCACCGGTGAGGTAGGGCAGGAACAGCAGCCCCTTTGAGCCTGCCGGTATTTTCTCTGCGCCTTCGCCGAGCGCGATGTAATCGCCGTCGTTCAGGACTTTTTCGTCAAACCAATTCTGTGCAAGGCAGGCGTTGAGTATCGCGCCCATTATGTACCAGCCGTCCTTTTTTGCGTGGCAGAAGGTATGGGTGCGAAGCAAAGGGTCATATTTCGGACTGTCTGACGCTACTAAAAGCTGTCCGGCCGTGCCGATGCTGATAGAGGCTTCCCCGGCGGAGAGAATGCCGTTGCCTATGGCGGTCATGGGCGTGTCGCCCCCGCCGTATGAAACGCGGGTGCCTTCGGCAAGTCCCGTTTCCGCCGCCGCTTTTTTTGTGACGCTGCCTGCGATCTCATACGGATAATGATCCGCCGAGGGAAGGATCGCTCTGTCGATACGGGCGGCTTCTATCACGCCCTCGCTCCAGCAGCGGCGGCGCGTGTCAAACATCAGCGTGCTGCACGCGTCTGTCACTTCGGTGGCTTTTTCTCCCGTCAGGCGAAAGCGCAGATAGTCCTTCGGCAGCAGCACACAGTCGATTTTTTCGTATATCTCCGGCCGGTTGTGCCGGAGCCACATGAGAGATAATACCTGAAAGCCGGAGTTGGGTCGGTTCTGCGTCCACTCGCCGAACTGTTCGGTGGAAACGAGGGAGCAAAGCTCACTCTTTTCGCGGAACGCCCGCCCGTCGCAATGAATTATCGCGGGGCAGAGCACGTTCCCGCCGCGGTCGAGAGCCACAAGGCCGTGCATCTGCCCTGAAAAGCCGACACAGCCTATCGACCCGGCGCAGACGCCCGTTTTATCAAGAACTTCACGGACGGCATGGCACAGCGCGTCATACCAAGCCTGCGGAGACTGCTCCGCAAAGCCTCTATGCGGCACGTCCAGAGGATACTGCCTATAACCGATGCCGAGAATTTTACCTGATCCATCCGTAAGAACCGCCTTTAACCCAGTGGTACCCAAGTCTATTCCGAGAATATTCATGCAGCGCACTCCTTGATCAAAATAAGTTGATTGAAATAAGGTAATTCAAAAAGTGTCGGAACGCAGTTAAAACTTAATGAAACTGTATCATAATGCCGCGTTTATGTCAACGGAGCACATGATTTTTATACGGCGGAAACAGCACAAATTTATGCGCGGAATATTGACAAAAACAGTTTGAATAGTAAAATAGAAATATAATCCTGCTTTCCGGCATCCCCCTGTTGTTATTATAAAGGCAGCGCTGCGTAATGCGAAGCTGCCGTGAACGGTTTGTTGAGGTGCAGAAATGAAAAAAGGAATCTGCTGCGCAGGGAATATTATTGTTGACGTGACATATTCTGTCAAAGCCTATCCGCACGAGGGAGAACTTGTCCATATCGAATCGTCAAGTTCGCGCTCTATGGGCGGGCTTGCCGCTAACTGTATCGTTGACCTTGCGCGGCTCGACCCGGAGCTTCCGCTTGTCCTGTGCGGGAATATCGGAAACGATGAGCTGGGCGACTTTTCACGCGGGGTTTTTGCCGCGCATCCGAACATTGACGTTTCCGGTACGCTTGCCCTCGGACCGACCGGGTACACTCTTGTCATCGGAAACACCACCACCAACTGCCGCACGTTTTTCACGTATACCGGCGGAAACGGCCTTTTCGGGGAAGAGCATGTCGATTGGGAGAACCTCAATGCCGACATTATCCACGCGGGATATATCTTTCTCCTTCCCAAACTGGATCTGCCGGACAGCGAGTACGGCACAAAAATGGCGCGGTTTCTGCACACGGCGCAGGCGCACGGGCTGAAAACCTCGACCGACGTCGTATCTCAATCAGGCGCGGATTTTTCACGCGCAGTCACTCCGGCGCTGAAATATGTCGATTACCTCACTATCAACGAGCTTGAGGCGCAGCAGACGACGGGCATTGTCCTACGGGACGGAGAGGGGCGACTGCACCGTGAAAATTTCCGACCGGCGCTTGAAAAGCTCAAGAAGTGCGGCGTAAGTACATGGACGGTGATACACTGTCCCGAATTCGGCTGTGGGATCGATGAAAACAACCGCTATGTCGAGATCGGCAGCCTGAATCTTCCGGCAGGGTATATCAAAGGCACTGTAGGCGCCGGCGACGCGTTCTGTGCGGGTGTGCTGTACGCCGCCGAGAAGGGCTGGCCGCTGGAGAGGGCTATTGTTCTGGGCAACTGCACCGCCGCCGCCTCACTCAGCGAGGCCGGAGGCACGGAGGGTGTGCGCAGTGTTGCGGAGGTTCTCCGCCTGAATGAGCTTTACGGAAAATGAAGTGAATAGAATTTCCCGCATGGCATAGGCCATGCGGGATTTTTATACATATAACTTTTATAACTTATAGAAGCACCTGAAATTATTTGAGGTACTGACGGTCGTAATTACCCTGAATGGTTTTGACCATGACAGTAAGAACGTCGTTGAACGGGGTGGCGATGCCGAACTGCCTGCCGTACTCGGATATCTTGGCATTGAGAACATCGATCTCGGTCTGCCTGTGATTTATCAGCATGTCCTGCGCCATGGAAGGATAGTAATCACCCATGTTGTCGATGAAGTTCTTGAGATGTGTGTTCATGAATTCATCTGCATCAAAGGGAACGCCCTTCGCCGTAGCAATAGCGCAGGCTTCCGTTACAACGCCGCGGAAAAGCTCCATGCCGAACTTGTCCTGAGCGACCTCGAATATTTTAAGCCTTGTCAGGGCACAGACGGTATTTACGGTGCAGTTGATGATGACCTTTTTCCAGACGTTGGGTCTGTCGTCCTCATTGAAGCTTGCAAGGCAGCCGCCCTTGGTAAATACGTCGGCGAGATACTTGCCCTTTTCGATGATAAGCTCATCGCACTCGAGCGGGCCGAAGTGGACGAGCGTGCCCTTGACCTCCGTGCTGACACAGCAGCCTGGGGCGCGAAGCTCGGTACCAAGCGCGCCGGAGCCGCAGAGAATACGGTTCGCGGGGAGGTGCCTGAGCAGAGTATCGTCATTTCCGAGACCGTTGATAAGAGAAACGACGACCGTGTCGGGACCTATGCAGGGCATGGCGCCCAGAAGTGCGTTTTCAAGCTGCGTCGCCTTCGTGACGAAGATAACTATATCCATGATGCCGATGCTGTCGGCATTGTAGGCGGTTTTGAAGCCGCCAAGGTGGTAATGGGTATCGGGGTAGATTATGAACTCAAGCCCGTCGTCACGGACTTTGTCCATGTGTTCTTTATACATATCGACGAGCGTGATGTCCGCGCCGCCTTTTCTGAGGTAACCGGCAAAGCAGCTTCCCGCTGCTCCGCATCCGACCATTGCTATTTTCATCTGTCAAACGCTCCTTCGTGATATTGTGTGGTGATCGCGCCGGTGGCGGCGGAAGAGACGGAGTTGCAGTATTTTACGAGATATCCACTCTTGACCTTCAGCGGGGGGCATTGCCATGCGGCTATCCTTCTGTTTATGGTTTCCTCGCCCACATTGAGGTTAATGGTGCGGTTGGGAATATCCACGGTTATGGTGTCGCCATCCTCGATGACCGCGAAAACGCCGCCTTCCATAGCTTCGGGAGAAACGTGCCCTATGGCAGCGCCTCTGGTTGCGCCGGAGAAGCGCCCGTCGGTCAGCAGGGAAACCTTTTCGCCGAGTCCCTTGCCGACGATTGCGGCAGTGGGGGAGAGCATTTCCCTCATGCCGGGGCCGCCCTTGGGACCTTCATATTTGATAACTACCATGTCGCCTGCAACGATCTCACCGTTAAGAATGGCGGCGGAAGCATCTTCCATATAGGAAAAGACTCTCGCACAGCCGGTGTGAACCATCATGTCGCTGCAAACCGCGGCGGCCTTGACGACACAGCCCATAGGAGCAAGATTGCCGAACAGCACTGCGAGACCACCCTGCTGTGAATAGGGGGCGTCGATACGGCGGATAACGTCGTGATTTCTGACGTCGTGACCGGGAAGCTGTTCGCCGAGAGTCTTTCCTGCAACGGTGATGACAGATGTGTCAAGAAGCTTTGCCTTGTTCAGCTCATGCATTACAGCGTAGATACCGCCGGCAAAATACAGATCGTCCATATGGTGATTGCCGTTGGGGCTTATATGGCAAAGGTTGGGAGTAGTCTTGGAAATCTCGTCAAACTTGCTCAGCGGCAGTCTGAGACCAAGCTCGTTGGCAATGGCGGGCAGATGCAGCGTGGTATTGGTGGAGCCTGCGATCGCCATATCAACGCGGATAGCGTTTTCAAACGCCTTTTCCGTCATGATGTCCTTCGGGCGGATGTCGGCCTTTACAAGCTCTACCGCTCTCATACCGGCGTGCTTTGCAAGGGCAAGCCTTTCACCGTAGTAGGAGGGAATGGTCCCGTTGCCGGGCAGAGCCATGCCGAGGGCTTCCGCAAGGCAGTTCATGGAGTTTGCGGTGAACATACCGCTGCATGAACCGCAGCCGGGGCAGCAGTGACGGGTAAGCTCCTCCTGCTCGTCTTCGGTCATCTTGCCGTTGTGGACAAGACCGACCGTTTCGATGCACTTGGAGTAGTCGGAGACTTCATTGCCGTAGTGTCCCGTGGGCATGGGGCCGCCGGAAATGACTATCGCGGGGATGTTCATTCTTGCCGCCGCCATAAGAGCGCCGGGAATGGTCTTATCGCATGATACGACAAGGACAAGTCCGTCAAGGCCGTGCGCCATGGTCATTGCCTCGATGGAATCGGCGATAAGCTCTCTGCTGGGGAGAGGATACATCATACCCTTGTGCGCCATTGTGATACCGTCGCAGATAGCTATCGTGGGAAATTCAACGGGTACGCCGCCGGCCATGAGGACGCCCTGCTTTGCGGCGTCGGCTATTCCTCTGAGGTGGAAGTGGCCGGGAACTATCTCGTTGAAGGTGTTGACAACGCCGATAAGCGGCTTTTTGCCGATGTTTTCCGGAAGATGCCCCGTTGCGTAGAGAAGCGATCTCGCATCGGAATGGTCAACGCCGGAAAAAATTTTACTGCTGTTAAGT
This sequence comes from bacterium, assembly GCA_963617275.1. Lineage (GTDB taxonomy): Bacteria > Bacillota > Clostridia > Oscillospirales > Oscillospiraceae > Limivicinus. The sequence goes on along the minus strand of CAVENX010000003.1, from coordinate 75,673 downwards.
TCCATTATTTCATCGCATCCTTTGCTGCATCAATAATATCTTTTACGCTCAGACCGTATGCGTCGAGAAGCTCGGCGGCCTTGCCTGATCTGGGGTATACGTCGCGCAGACCGAGACGTCTGACCTTGCAGGGGTGGAAATGGCAGGCGATCTCACAGATAGCGGAGGAGAGACCGCAGAAATAGTTGTGGTCTTCAACGGCAACGGCGCAATTGCACTTTTCAAGAACGGCGGCAACGCCCTTGCTGTCCATGGGCTTGATCGTGGATACGTCTATAAGAGTGGCGTTTATACCCTCGGCATGAAGCGCTTCAAGCGCTTCAATGGCGCGATCCATAATGAACCCGGAAGCAAAAATGGCAACGTCATTGCCGTAGGATCTCACTTCGCGGATCTTGCCGAATTCAAAGGGCGTGCCCTCTTCAAACACTTCAGGCTCTCTGCCTGAGCCGAGTCTGAGATAGACGGGACCGTCGATCTCAAGCATTGCGGCGGCGGCAAGCTTTGCCTGCTGTGCATCGGCGGGGCAGAGTATCTTGACGCCGGGCATGGAGCGGAGGATGCCAACGTCCTCATAAAACTGGTGGGTGACGCCCTCGCGCTCACCGCCGAGCATACCGCCGTTGAGACCGATGAATTTGACGTTGAGCCCGGGATACGCAACAAAGGTCCTTATCATTTCGCAGGCTCTCATGGTGAGAAACCCGGCGTAGGAAACAACAATGGGCTTCATGCCGGTCGAGGCAAGACCCGCCGCTATATCAACGGCGTCCTGCTCCGCGATGCCGACTTCGATAACGCGCTCGGGAAATTCGTCCCTGAAAGCGGTGGCTCTCGCCGCGCCTACGGAGTCGGGGGAAACGATAACTATTTTTTCGTCTTTTCTTGCGGCCTCAAGGATCGCTTCCATAGCCGCTACTCGAGTACTTTTAACTGCCATAACAATCAAACCTCCCAAATCTTGCCTTTGAGGGCTTCACGCGCGATCTCGACTTCCTCATCCGTGGGAGCGCGCTTGTGCCACGCGTTGTTGTCTTCCATGTAAGGAATGTTCTTGCCTTTGATGGTCTTGCAGCAAATGATAGAAGGCTTATCGGTGACTTTTTTCGCTTCTTTTATGGCACTGCGGATCGCATCAATGTTGTGCCCGTCGATGCTCTGCACGTGCCAATGGAACGCTTCCCACTTGTCGGCTACGGGGTACAGGCTCGAAAGCTCGGTCACTCTGCCGCCGGACTGGTGGTTGTTGAGATCGGCAAAGACGATAAGTCTGCCGAGATTGAACTTTGCCGCGGCCATGGCGGCTTCCCAGATAACGCCCTCTTCTTCTTCGCCGTCGCCAACTATCACGTATGTATAGTTGTCGATGCCCTGCATCCTTGCGCCGATCGCCATGCCGGCGCCTATTGCGACGCCGTTGCCGAGAGAGCCGGTCACGGTGTCTATGCCGGGGATCTTGTTGCTGTCGGGATGCCCTTGCAGGAAGGAACCCAAAGTGCGCAGGCCTTTCAGCTCACTTACGTCAAAATAACCTTTGCGGGCAAGCGCAGCATAGAGAATGGGGCAGGCGTGACCCTTGGAGAGAACAAAGCGGTCGCGCTTTTCCCAGCGCGGATTTTTGGGGTCGAGTGTCATTTCCTCAAAATAGAGGACTGCCATAATGTCGGCAATGGACATGCAGGGACCGGGATGACCGTCGCCGCAGGCGTTTATAGTCTCAACAACGTCAAGCCTCAGTCGGTTGGCAACCTTGGATAATTCTTCAGCTGTCATTAATATGCACCTTCTTTAACCTTATCGGAATATTCAAATGTCCTATGTAGGATGTTTGAATATTATCAAGTATTCCCACGCTTGTAAAGCAGAAAATTGTGATTTCCAAGATTTTTGTTGAGATTGAACATAATCCAAGGATCCAAATTGTGCATAATATGGAAAGCGCCCGGCAACAAAAAAGGTTGACACAAAATGATAATTCATCTATGATTGTCTGGATTGAAAAAAAGGGTGGAAAAAAATGATTCAAAGCAATCTGGAATATCCTACGCTGAAAAACGTCTCCGTTGTGGACAGTGTGAAGGATTTTATAGTTGATCAGCTTATAAAAGGCAATCTCAGACCGGGAGACAAGCTCCCCACAGAGGCAGAGCTGTGCCAGAATCTCGGCGCGGGCAGAAATTCCGTGAGAGAGGCCATAAAACAGCTTGAGGCGCAGGGCGTTATATATATAAAAAGAGCCGAGGGAACGTTTATCTCCGACAGCTATGACCCCAAAATGCTCTCGCCTGTGCTTTATTCTCTGATCATGCAGAACAATAATTGGAGAGATTTTGTCGATCTCAGAAAGACGCTGGATATCGGGACACTGTATGTCATTGCGGAAAAGGGCACGGACGAGCAGGGACGGGAAAAGCTCAAGGCTGCGCTCGACAGGCTTATCGAGTCCGTGTCGGAGTCTGTACCGGATACGGAAAAAGTGACGGAAGCGGACTGCGCTTTTCATGACGTCATCACAGAGCTTGCCTCGAATCCTCAGCTGCGCACGATCTGCGATTTCATCAACAAGCTCACGGTGCCGTCCCGCAAGGAGACAACAAAGAAAGCCATTCTTTCCGGTGACGTCAAAGCCTATGAACAGCTGCACAGACAGCTTTACGACATTGTGGTGAACAGGGACAGGAACTCCATAGAAAACGCGGTGGTAAACCACTATGTCTATTGGGAAAAGAGGTAGAACCTCTTAATATCTGAACACGAGCGGGAGAGACCCTCCCGATGCGCAAAAGCGACCGGAGGTGCGGCTTATTTATTCAGCCGCACCGTTTTTTATAAAATCGCTGCTCTGCCGCGCTTTTTGCCTGCCGCCGGCAATGGTTAAGCACGCCCGGAGACGGACAAGCTTGTTAATAGTTTGTTAAAACTGTACAATTTTGGGATAAAAAACTTGGAGATAATTCCAATTTACACAGCGCATATTTTAGATTACAATAATCACACAACATCAAACATAGGATGTAGGATGAATACGAGGTGTAATTTATGAAAGTTGGCCTGATATATACCGGCACTACACCCGAGCTTGAGGAACTTGTCGAGCGCGAGGTCCGCAATAATCTGGGCGACGCTGTCGATATGCTGTCGCTGCATGACGGTACGATAATCGGCGATGTCGGCAAGGCGGGCTATGTCACCGCGAAACCGGCGGCAAGGCTTGTGGGAATGTACATGAAAGCGGTTGAGGAAGACTGCGACGCGATACTGAATCTCTGCTCCTCCGTCGGCGAGGTTGCCGACGCCGCACAGGATATGGCAAAATATCTGGGCGTCCCCATCGTGCGTGTGGATGAGGAGATGTGCCGTGAGGCCGTAAGACGCGGCGGCAGGATCGGCGTTATGGCGACGCTGCCCACAACGCTTATCCCGACGAAGAATACGATCAACAGGGTCGCCCGCGAAATGGGCAGACATGTTGAGACTGTTGACTGCCTTGTTGAGGGCGCGTTCGGACTCGATCAGGAGCAGTTCAGAGCAAGGCTTACCGAGAGTGCAGAGATGATAGCCGACAAGGTAGATTTGTTTGTCCTTGCTCAGGGAAGCATGGCATATGCCGAACCGCATCTTGAAGCGGTCTTCGGAAAGCCGTTCCTCGGTTCGCCGCGTTTCGGCGCAAAGGAACTGAAAAAGGCTCTCGAAGTCAAGGGAGTTATTTAAACCGGAATCTATTTGAGACGAAAATAGATGATATTTATGAAAGGATATGCAAAAATGAAAAAGTTTTTAGCACTCGCCCTTGCTCTCTGCATGATTTTCGCACTGTGCGCATGCGGACAGAAAGCGGCACCCGCAGAAGCCCCGGCAGAAGCCGCAGCACCCGCCGAAAAGGCAGCAGACGCGATCGTACTTAAAATAGGCATTTCCACCAATGAGGAAGACCCCCGCGCAAAGGGCGCCCTCCAGTTCATCGGAGAGATCACCGAGAAAACAAACGGCGCTGTGACAGGCAAGCTTTATCCCGCCGGTCAGCTTGGCGGCGATGCCGACCTTATCAACTCCCTCGTCCTTGACGCAGGCACCGTTGATATCATCATCACCGACAACTCCAACTTTGCAACTCTCGTTCCCAACATGGGCATCTCCGCTCTGCCTTTCCTCTTCAGCAGCTTTGAGGAAGCATGGGAATTCTGCGACGGTCCCATTGAAGCGGCTGCCGAAGCGGATCTTATCCCGAACAACATCCGCGTTCTTGCCCACTACGACAACGGTTTCCGCTGCGTGACCAACTCCAAGGCTCCCGTTGAGACGCCCGACGATATGAAGGGTATGCTTATCCGCACCCCCGAGAACCCCGTTATCATGGCTACCATGACCGCTTTGGGCGCGAACCCCCAGCCTCTTGCATTCAATGAGCTTTATCAGGCGCTCCAGCAGGGCACCTACGACGCTCAGGAGAACCCCATTCCTGTCATCTACAACAACAAGCTCTATGAAGTACAGGATTATCTCTCCGTCACCAACCATATCTACTCCGGCATGTGCTTTGCAATAGCCGAGTCCGTATGGCAGAAGCTCACTCCCGAGCAGCAGGAGATCGTACAGGCTGCCGCGACCTCGTCCGCAGTGACCGACCGTGAAATGAACAAGCAGCAGACCAATGACTACGTTGCAAACCTCGAGTCAGAAGGTATGAAGATCAACTATCCCGACCTCTCCGCTTTCGCCGAAGCAACCAAGTCCGTTATCGAATCGAATAAGGACATTGACGCTGAACTTCTTGCACAGCTCAATGAGTGGCTTGCTTCCAAGTAATCAGGGAAGCCTCTGACCGGCTGCAATTATGGGCCGCTTCTGCTGAGAAGCGGCCTTTTCAAAAGCTTTTGATTTGGCATTCTTTCATAAAAGGGGAGTTTTAAATGCTTAAAAAAATACAGCACACATATGATCTTGTGCTGACTTATATATCCGCCGTTCTTCTGGCGGCGATGTTCATAGTGCTTATTGCGAATGTTATCCTCAGACTTATCCCCGCCGTGGGCGGATTCAGATGGTATATGGAGTTTTCACAGTATGCCAACGTGTGGGCGATGCTCATAGGTGCCGCCGGTGTCGCCGCGGCAGGCACTAACCTCCGGGTCGAGGCGGTTGACGCGCTGTTCGGCAAGCTTCCGCACGGCCATAAGATAGGCAGGCTGGTGGTTGACGCCGCTTTGCTCGTGTTCTATTTCTATATGATAAAAAGCGGCTCGATCCTTTCCCAGAGAGCTATCCAGAAGGTATCGACCATGCCGGAGTTCACCATGGGACAGGTATATTCCATTTTCCCGGTTGCCGGCGTCCTGTGCATTATCGGCACGGTGCTGAATATACTCGTGACCGTCACCTCCAAGGATGACGAGCTGACCGGCGGCACAGAAGGGAGCGTTGTATAATGATAACTTGGCTTTTGGCGGCGTTTGCCGTACTGATGTTCTTGGGCGTGCCAATAGGGCTTTCGCTCGGCCTCGCGGCGATCGGCGGGATTATTATTGACGGCACATCGCTTGTCACGATAACCCAGCGTATGTTTGAAGGAATGAACTCGTGGGCGCTGCTTGCGGTTCCGCTCTACACCTTCGCGGGCTACACGATGTCAAAGGGTGGTATTTCCGACCGCCTGATGGACTTCTGCTATTCGCTGGTGGGTCATATTTACGGCGGACTTGCCCATGTCAATGTCCTTGCCTCCATGATCTTCGCGGGCATCTCCGGCTCCGCAGTTGCCGACACCGCCGGTGTTTCCGGTATGTTCATGCCCAAAATGGTCAAGCAGGGTTATTCAAAGGAATTTACCGTATCGGTAACGGCGGTATCCTCCACTATCGGCATTATCATCCCGCCGAGCATACCCATGGTCGTTATCGCGGGTATATGCTCTATCTCCACGGGCAAAATGTTCCTTGGCGGAATCGTCCCCGGCATACTGATCGGTATTTCCCAGATGGTGCTCTCCTACTTCTTTGCGAAAAAGGAAGGCGTCAAGCCCGAGGAAGGAAGTTTCAGACTGAGCGAGGTATGGCGCACCTTCAAGGGCAGCTGGCCTGCACTGCTGATGCCGCTGGTAATAATCGGCACAATAACGACCGGTATCGTTTCCCCCACCGAGGCGGGCGCAATTGCTGTTTTGTACGGCCTTATCTGCGGCGGTCTTGTGTACAGGGAACTTAAATGGGAAGACATCAAATTCGCCCTCACCGAGACGGTCAGGGTTTCCGCAAGAATATTCGTCGTAATAGGCGGCGCCAAGCTTTACACCATTATGCTCACAACTGCCGGCTTCGACAAGTGGCTCACCGGCGCAATGCTCGGCGTATCCACTGATCCGACAGTGATCCTGATAATGATACTCCTGTTGTTCTTCATTGTAACGATGTTTATGGAGTCCATTGCGGCGCTCACTCTGTTCATGCCCATCATTTTCCCGATCGCGATGTCTGTCGGCATCGATCCAATTGTTCTGGGCGTTCTCGTAACTGTCGTCATAGGCATCGGCCTTGTAACGCCGCCCGTCGGTATGTGCCTGTATGTCGCTGCGGATCTGATGAAGATCAAGGTCTCGACGACGTTCAAGTACCTGATACCATATATTATCGGGACTTTTGTATGTATTGCGATATGCATCCTCTTCCCGCAGCTTATTACATATGCGGGCAGCTTCCTTTGATAATATCCGTAAAAATCTACCGGGAGTTTCGCTTTGTGCGAAACTCCCGGTACAGCTTTTTGAATGATCAGAACGCTTTGGGAAGGCTCCATCTTCTGACGGCGGCGGTAATGCGCAGCGCCGTGGTGACGGCCACGCCGCAGATCAGCGCGGCAAACTGATCTATGGATAAAGTCACGTCCAGAAGATAATAGACAATGCCGCCTGCAATGGAAGCCACAGCGTATACACGCTTGGTGAAAACGAACGGAACCTCCCGTACCATTACATCACGCAGAATACCGCCGCCGCAGCCGGTGGTCATGCCCAGAAATACGGAGAAAAACGCGTTGTCCTGATAGCCCTGCGCAATGGCGGTGTTTATGCCTACCACGGTAAAAATGCCGAGACCCAGCGCGTCGAATATGTTTACTATGCTGTCAGCGCGTTCCGCATCCTCGCGGAAGTGGTCGGAATTGCGGCGGGCGATAAGAAAAATCACAAGCCCCGTGCAGACAGCCGCAATGAAATATATCTCCTTCCGGAACATGACCGGCGGCAGATTGGCGACCATGATATCGCGCAGAACGCCGCCGCCCAGCGCAGTCGTTACGGCGCAGAACAGCACGCCGAAAATATCAAAGCGTTTATTGATGCTGATGACCGCCCCGGAAACGGCAAAGGCAACCGTCCCGATAAGCTCAGTGATCAGAATAAATTCCGGCATGAGACACACTCCTTTTTATGGGGCGTCTGCCCCACGACTTTTTGTATCAATACTGGAAACGCACATCATCTGCACCGGTGAAGAAGAGCGCAAGCGCGCTCGGCCCGGTGTGCGCGCCGGTCACAGGCTCGTAGCAGACCGTCAGAATTTCCTTGGGTGCGGCGGCTTTGCGTATCATGGCGGCAAGCGCTTCCGCGTTATTGGGGCAATCCGCGTGGGCAATGCCTACGACGCAGTTTTCCGGCTGGCGTACAAGCGTCCTGTACCGTTCAGCCATTGTCTTTATAGCCTGATTCCGCCCGCGGATCTTGGCCGATACGACCAGCTGCCCGTTCTCGTTTCCTTTCAAAAGGGGACGCACACCGAGAACGGAACCGAGCACCGCAGCGACGCCGGATACGCGCCCCGTGCGGCGCAGGTACATCAGATCTTCGACCAGAAGCAGCTGGCAAACATTTTTCTTCATCCCCTCAAGCGTATCCGCCGTCTCATCCAGCGATGCGCCATCCGCCTTCATCTGCACAGCCTTTATCACAAGAATACCCTCTCCGAGAGACGCGGCAAGGGTGTCCACAAGGCGTATTTTACGTTCGGGGAATTTTTCACTCAGCTCATGCGAAGCTATAACGGCGGACTGAAAAGCCCCGCTGATGCCCGAGGACATACCCACATAAAGTATATCGTCTCCGTTTTCCAGCAGCGGCGTCATGGCGTCAACGAAACGCTGCGGCGGTATCTGGGACGTGGTGGCAATACTCCCATGGCGTATTGCATTATAATATGCCGGCCCGTCAAACGTTCCGGAGGCTTCAAAATATTCTTTTCCGTCTATCCGATATGAGAAAGGAACGACCGTCAGGCCGTTTTCCTCCGTATAAGACCAGGGTAAATTTGCGGATGTGTCTGTCACGATGCGGTACATTATAGCTGTCTCCTTTGCGCCAATCAAATTTTTAGCCAATTGCAAAACCGACGGCTTTGCAATTGACCGGATTAATCTAATCTGCGTGATTATATTACCAAATGCATATGATTATGTCAAGACAATAAGGACGATTTGTTCTTGAATGTAAGACAAGTTTCTGCTATACTTTCACCGGAAAGGATGGTTCAAATGGTTTATGACAAGGCGCTTGTCGCAGGAAAGCTGCGCAGGTGGGAAAAATATCTGAACGACTACCGTCTGCCGAAGTGGGAGGAGATCCCCGATATCGGCTTATATATGGAGCAGGTTCTAACCCTGCTTTGCCAATATCTGGATTATCTTCCTCCGGAACTGAAAGAGGAGCAGTTTATTACCGCCGCCGCGATAAACAATTATGTCCGGCGGCATCTCATGCCCGAACCGGTCAAAAAGCGCTATTACAGGGTGCATATCGCATATCTTATAATGATATGCTCGCTGAAGCAGAGCCTGAGCATTTCCACGATGCAGACGATCCTGCCCGCGGGCATCCCGGAAGAGCGGGTACATAGGATATATGACGGCTATGTCTTCCGTCACCGGCTTTCGGCGGAGTATTTTGTGGAGCAGGTGCGTATGTGTGCGGCGGGTATCCTGGAACACGAGATAGAGTCCGAGTTTTCGGTGAACAGCGCGGAGGAGCTTATACTGTCTTCGGCAGTGGTGAGCGGGTTTGCAAAGCTGCTGTCGGAAAAGCTCCTGCTGCTCAGCAAGCATCAGGAGGACGAGGAAAAGCCCGCCCGGCAAGAGCAGAAAGCATAATAAAAACACGCTAATTATAGCATTGTCACCCGCACAAAACAAGCACATAAAACTTTTGCAGGCGGTATTTATCCGCGTACTGTGCACATACTGCTATTGAAGCGGCAGAGGATGGGCGGCAAAAGATTCGCCGTATCGGAAAATGTTGGGAACATCGTCCGTTCTGCCGCGTCTTTAAGGGTGATACGGAAAAGCGGCGGAAAGCGGAGGCATTTTATCCACGCCCCTGACGCGCAGGTTTCGTATGAATCCCAAAAAGGAGACTTTTGCTATGAAGAATAAAACGATCGTTATCGCCATAATACTGCTTGCCGTGCTCGGCGCGGCTTTGACCGTCGGCTGTCAGGCAAGCGGCGAACCCGCCGACGGCGGGGCGGCCGCCGCTGCACCCAAGGGTCAGATGACATATTCTCTCCCGTCAAACCCGACGACCGGCTTTGATTGGACGGCGTTCGTGCTGGGCGGAAGCTCGGTGAAGATAGATGATCCCGAAGGCGAATATGTGCAGGATCCAAATCCGGACGATATGGTCGGCGTCGGCGGCACACAGCATTTCACGCTGGACGCGGTCGAGGCGGGGGACAGCATAGTCCGTTTCATATACAGCCGCAGCTTTGAAGCCACCATTGAGCAGGAAATCATACTGCTGGTATCCGTGGATGACGATCTGACCATCCATGCGCAGGAGCTTACGGACGGCGGCAGCTATGACGCCATTGTGACGTCGGTGGACACCGCCGAACATTCCGTCACTCTCAGCACTGAAAGCATGGGGGAGGTCGTAGCCCGCTTCAATGAGGATACGGAGCTTCCCGCGGCGGATGAGCACATCATGGTCTACACCAACGGAACCGTGACCATGTCCCTGCCGCCCATTGTCAATGTGATTGCATGGGAAAGCATACCGCCCGAAACTGCCAGAGGGTGAAAAAATGAAAAGCGGCTGCGGCGATTCTAATTTCGCCGCAGCCGTTTTTTACTTGTATTCCGAAAAATACAGTGCGCTGACCGCCTGCGCAAACTGTGCAACGGTGACGTCGCTTCTTTCGGCAAGCTGCTTCATAAGCGGGGTGGCTGCCATGCCGTCGTCGGCCGGTATCAGCTCAATATCCGGAATAACGGAGTTGAAGCCCGCACGTATAAGCTCGGAACAGTGCCTGTCCTTCACGAACCGCCCAAACAGCCAGCGCGTGTCAACGTTGGCGCGGGTGAGATATTCTATTTCCTCGGTTATATGCGCAAGATTTACGCCTATCTGCGTAAAGGCGGCCTCTGCTGTCTTGTTGTGCCCGGCGGCCTTTTCCATGATATGCGCAAGACATGCTTTTCTCATATCCTCCGGCTTCATCCTGATTTCGGGGAAACCGTGCGATTCATCGACAAAATCGCGGATGAGCGCCGGTTCACTGAGGTAAACAAGCCTGTATACCGCAGCCTGACCCAGATAGCGTCTTGCGCCCGCCATGCCGGAATTTTCGTTTTTGAGCGAACGCATATCCTCCGGCGGAAGATATCTTGAGGCATTGCTGCCAAGGTCAAAGAGAAGGTCATAGCACTCAAGCGGGATCTGCGGGATATTGCCGCTGTTGTCTATCCAGCCCGTTCCGAGATCTGTGCCGAGACTGTGCGCAATGACCGCGCCGGTGTTTGCCGGGTGCGAATACGCAAGCTCACACACGGCACTGAATGTCGCCATGGGGCCGTCGTTTATGACGGAGACACTGCCCGCAATGTCAAGAAGCTCGCCGCTTAGCCTTGAAAGGCTGACAAGCTCCGCCTCGTAATCGGCGGACATATCAGCGCGGATACCGGCTGTTTTCGGAGTTTCGCCGCCCATGATGCGGTTGTTGATGACAATATCCGGAAAGCTGAGGGCAAGCGCGTCAAACCTGCCTATACCGCCGCAATGCTCCTCAACTGCGCGGATGCAGCGCTCTATCGTCCCGTGACCGGCAAGCCTGTCGAGTGCCGGAGACATATCGACGGCGCCGCCTGCTCTTTCGTTTTCAACGCAGGCGGCCATCAGCCGTGCAAGCAGCCGCACGGGCGCTTTGATGTTTTCGGCGCGCCGGAAAAGCGACGGGTTCCAGTCATATTCCTTGACGGCGATGAGTTTACCGTCCAGCGACGCGGCAAGCTTTATGTCCGTCCCGCCGACGTCTATCCCGCAGTATGCTCCGTGTCCGACCCTTTCGACAGCCGCCGCAATTTTCGCGGACATATCGCCGCGGCTTTCCTCCGCGCCTTTCGGCAGCGGGATATGTGCACTCAGCGGAAGATGCGTCAGCGCCGGAGTACAGCCGCTTAATCTGCGGGCGACGTTTATCACTTTTTTATAGCCGGTTTCATAGAAAAAGCGGGAAAATGCGGTTTCAAAAAGCAGATGGTCGCTGTCGTCGCCGAAAACTGTGACGGCTTTGCCGCTGTATACGGAAAAGATGTTGTATATTTCAGCGCTGAGATAATCAACGAGAAACACAAATTCATCGTCCGACTTCCAGCGGGGCATCGGGCAGGGGTATTCGATCCGGCTGCCGTCAAGCCTGTCAAGACGGATAAACGCTTTCAAAGCCGACGGATCGGCGGCAAAGGCTTTGCGCACATCGGCGATCCAGACGTGCCCGTCGCGCTTTGCGGCGGATATAAAATCGCTCAAATTTTTCATAGAATTTCAGAATATATGTAATATCAAAGTACGTGTACGGACTCGGCCTCAAAGTCGAGGAAGCAGTTTTCTCCTACGTTGAATATACGCTTGTTCTTGGGATTGTTTTCTGTAAGCTTGACAAGGGTATCTCCGACCATGACATGATAGTTCTGGTACGAACCCATGAAGCAGGACAGCACGACCTTGCACGGCAGTCCCTTGTTCTCCGTGAGCCTTGCAGCCTCGGGGCGAAGGACAATGGTGTATTCCTCGCCGACGCGCATATCGTCTCTGCGTTCCACGGGGACTGGCGTTCCGGCGATATCAAGCGCGGCCTTCCCGCCGGTCTCGGTGAGCTTCCCCTTGAGGAAGTTCGCCTCGCCGATAAAGTCGGCGACGAACTCGCTGTTGGGGTGGTAATATATCTCCTGCGGCGTACCCATCTGCGCCACGACGCCCTTGTTCATTATGATGATGTTGTCGCTGAGCGCCATTGCTTCGGACTGGTCGTGCGTGACATAGATCGCGGTAATGCCGACTTCCTGCTGGATGCGGCGTATCTCGGTTCTCATCGACACTCGCAGCTTTGCGTCGAGGTTTGAAAGCGGCTCGTCAAAAAGCAGGACGGACGGCTCGATAACAAGAGCCCTCGCAAGGGCGACGCGCTGCTGCTGACCGCCGGACAGCTGGTTCGTCATGCGCCCCTCCATGCCCTCAAGCTCGACCAGCTTGAGAATGTTCATCACGCGGGACTGAATTTCGTCCTTGGGCAGCTTGCGCAGCTTCAGGCCGTATGCTACGTTATCGAACACATTGTAATGCGGCAGCAGAGCATAGCTCTGGAACACCATGGCGGTATCGCGCTTGTTGGGGGTAAGCTCGTTGATAGGCTCGTCCCCGAGGTATATTTCGCCCTCGTCCGGGCTTTCAAATCCGGCGATCATCCTCAGTGTTGTTGTTTTGCCGCAGCCGGAGGGCCCAAGCAGCGTGACAAAGGAGCCGGGCTCTATGGTAAGGCTTGTGTCATGGACGGCATAGAAGTCCTTGCCGGTTTTCGGGTCCTGATATATTTTGGAGATATGCTCCAGGCGGACGCCTTTTTTGATCTTTTCCATAGGTCAGTTATCCTCCTTTATTTTTCTGCTGGTGCCGAAGTGCTTGATGAACAGATTCATCAGCAATACAGCGCCGTAAGTGATTATAATAAGAATGGTGGCAAAGGCGCAGGCAAGACTGTAAGAGCCTTTTTCCGCAAACTCGTTGATCTGAACTGTGATAAGCAGGAACTGCGGCGTGACGAGCAGAATGATTGCGGAAATTGCAGTAATGGAGCGCACAAACGCCGTGACAAGGCCGGAGAGGAAAGAATCCTTTATAAGCGGCAGTGTAACGGTCATGAACACCTTGAAGCTGTCCGCGCCCATGTCGTATGCGGATTCCTCAATGGACTTGTCTATCTGGCGCAGGGCGGAAATACCGCTTCGCGTACCGGTAGGCAGCGAACGCACCACGAAAACGATCACAAGGATAAGCCCGGTGCCGTAAAGCCCCTGCAAAAAGCCAGTGTGGAACACGCCGCCGGAGAAGCCCCTTATGTACCCGACACCGAGAACCGTACCCGGGACAGCCATCGCCAGCATGGAGACCGCTTCGATAAAGCCCTTTGACCTGAACTTGCGCTTGACGACGAGGTAGGAAATTATCATGCTCAGAAGAGCTGTTATGGGAGCGGAGATAAACGAGAGAACAAACGAATCCCTGAATGCCTGGAAGCCGTGATAGCGCGTAAAGACGAGCTTGAACCATTTGCCGGTGAGCGGGAAGAATTTGTATCCCCATGTCGGGAAGAATGAGCCTATAGGGACGCATATGTACATCATTATCACGAAGCACGCCGCAAGGGAGCACAGCACCGTGAGTGGGATCTTGACGCTTCTGTCCTCGATGAGCATTCTGCCGCGGGAGGCCTTACCGGTGAGTGTAGCGGCGGTTTTTGCTTCAAGATAGTATTTCTGCACGGCGAACATCATAAGCGTGATGCACAGCAGCACGACCGCCATCGCGGCGGCGCCCGCCTTGTCGTATGCGCCGGTGATCTGCAAATAAATGGTGGTTGCCAATGTATCATAGGAGCCGCCTATTATCATGGGGTTGGCAAAGTCGGCGATAGATTCGATAAAGGTCACGAGAAAAGCGTTGCCGAGACCGGGCAGCATAAGGGGCAGTGTCACGCTTGTGAACACCTTCATGCGGGACGCGCCCATGTCGCGGGCGGCTTCTTCAAGGGAGGGGTCGATGTTTTTCAGCAGACCCTTGAGCATCATGTAGCACACGGGGAAGAAGGTGAGCGTCTGAACGATCACGATGCCCCAATAGCCGTAAACGCTGTTGTCATATATGCCGAGCAGAAAGCGCGTGATAATGCCTGCCTTGCCGAAGAGCATTATCATCGAAAGACTCAGCACGAACGGGGGCGAGACGACCGGCAGCATGGAAACCACCTTGAAAAGTCCGCCCACGAATTTATTCATTTTGACATAGACCTCTACGTATGCGAACAGCAGCCCGATAAGGGACGAGGCAATGCCCACAACAAAGCCTACTTTGAGTGTGTTTGTTATAGCTGTCGTAAAGGTCGGTATGGCGAAGATGCGTTTGAAAGTATCGAAACCTATCCCACTGTCGCTTACAAAGCTGTCAACCAGCAGTATCGCCAGCGGATAAAGTATAAACAAAGTCAAAAAGGTTATAAGCACGACAATGGTCGTGACCATTATCGGGTCAGCCATCAGCTTTTTACGATCAAGCATCGCGCCCTGACTTCTTGCCATATATATTCTCCTCTCTTTGCTTTTCGGGAAATAATGGGAAAATTCAAAAAACGGAGACGGCAAATGCCGCCTCCGTTCGCGGAGTCATAGTGATATATCAGAAGAAGCTGTTATCACTCGGTCTTGAAACGATCTGCGCCGGTGTCCGCGCCTGCGTCGGCGATAGCGGTCATAACCTCTTCGATATAGGTCTTGATGTTGTTCTTTGCATCCTCAAAGTCATAGTCCATGACGTTGTTGGGGTCAAGACCGAACTCTGCTGCCTGAGTGGGCTGCTCGGCGTTGTCAATTACGAGGAACTGGTAGGAGCCGTTGTCCTTTGCAAGGTTGACGCAGTCGGGGGAGAGAGCATATTCTACCCACAGCTTAGCAGCGTTGGGGTGCTTTGCACCTTTGAAGATAGCGGTAGCGCCGATCTCAAAAGAGGTGCCGCTGGAGGGGATGATAAGCTCAATATTATCGTAGCCGTTGTCAACGATCTGAGTGATGCCGTCATGCAGGAAGCCGATGCCGATGACGCACTCGCCGGTGCCGACGTTCTTGGACGGGCCGGAGCCGGACTTGGTGTAAACCTGAATGTTCTTGTCAAGGTCTACGAGGTACTGGATACCTTCGTCGTGACCGTACTTCTGAATCATGGTGTTGATGACGAGCTTTGCGGTGCCGGCGGTGTTGTAGTTGGACAGCCAGATAAGACCCTTGTACTCATCCTTGAGAAGATCCTGCCAATCCTGAGGAGCCTCAAGACCCATACGATCAAGCTCATCCTTGTTTACCATAAAGCCAAGGATTCCCTTGTAGATGCCGTACCAATAACCGTCCTTGTCGCGGTACATATCGCCGAGCAGGTGAGAAGCGTTCTCTGCTTCGTAAGCTTCGAGCAGACCCTCTGCCGCAACGACGTTGTAGGGGTCGGTAGTGCCGCCGAACCAGACGTCAGCGGAAGGATTGCCGTTCTCTTCTTCGATCTTTGCCTGAACCTCACCGGTGGAAAGGCGCTGATAGCTGACCTTTATGCCGTAGAGCTTCTCAAAGTTTTCGCAGGCGGCCGCGAGATATTCCTCCTCGCAGGAGCCGTAAACGACTAGTTCGCCCTCTGCCTGTGCAGCCGCGACCAGATCATCCATTGAGTCTGCGTAGCTTGCGGGAACGAGAGCAAGAATCATGACGAGAGCCATGAGAATAGCAAGAAATTTTTTCATGATATTTCCTCCGTTTTATTTTTCCCGGACGAATATATTTTCGATTCCGGAACGTAGAGGTATTATACAACTCGTAAACGGGCACGTCAACAACGGGTTACACTTTTTATATATTACACAAAATTTATACGCGATATTTGGGCAAACTGCCGAACGCCGATGCGAATCCCGCAGCGGTTATATATTTTTTGTATAAACAATGCTGCCTATACTACTTTACGCCAAGATGCTGCTCAAGATGCTCAAGCTGTCGTTTTATTGAGGCAAGCTCTTCTGCCGTGGGGTCGGAGACGTGGATCTGATCGACCTCGTCGGCATAGCTGACCTTGCGTCCGGCTATGCGCACGATCTTCGCGGGGATGCCGACCGCCGTGCTGTCGGGAGGAACTTCGCTCAGCACGACAGCGTTTGCCGCGATACGGCTGTTATCACCGACCTTGAACGGCCCGAGCACCTTTGCACCGGCGCTTATAAGCACGTTGCTGCCGATAGTCGGATGGCGCTTGCCGGTGTCCTTGCCGGTACCGCCGAGCGTTACACCGTGGTAGAGAAGGCAGTCGTCGCCTATTTCGGCGGTCTCGCCTATCACAATGCCCATACCGTGGTCGATCACGAGCCGCTTGCCGATCTTTGCACCGGGGTGTATTTCGATACCCGTCCGGCGGCGGCTTATCTGGGAAATCAGCCGCGCAATGAAGAACATTTTATGCTCGTAGAACCAGTGTGCTCTGCGGTGACTGCGGACGGCCTTGAGCCCGGGGTAGAGCGTATAGACCTCAAATGCCGTTCTCGCCGCAGGATCCCTTGCCATATAGGCCTGTATGCTTTCACGGAGATCGTCAAACATCAGCCGTTACCTCCGGCAAACATTTCCGTGGAGAGGTAGTGGTCGCCCGTATCGGGAACAAGGGCAACGATGTTTTTTCCGCGGTTTTCCTCCATGGATGCAAGCTCCGCCGCTGCATAAAGAGCCGCGCCCGCCGAGATGCCGACAAGTATGCCCTCATGGTGGCCGGTTTCGCGTCCCATTTCGTATGCCTGCTCCGTGCTGACGGTCATTATATCATCGATAAGCTCTCTCTGAAGTATCTCCGGCACGAAGTTTGCGCCGATGCCCTGAAGACCGTGCTTTCCGGCGTAGCCCTTGCTGAGAAGGGGAGAGGTATCCGGTTCTACCGCGACGATCCTGATATTCGGATTCTTCTCCTTGAGAAAACGCGCTGTGCCGCTTATTGTTCCGCCTGTGCCGACACCGGCGACGAAAATGTCAACGGTCCCGTCGGTGTCCTCCCATATCTCGGGTCCGGTCGTCTCGTAATGGGCGAGGGAGTTCGCGGGATTTATGAACTGACCGGGTATATATGCCTTTTCAAATCCGGCGGCAAGCTCCTCCGCCTTTTCAACGCAGCCTTTCATGCCTTCGCTTCCGGGCGTCAGCACAAGCTCCGCCCCGTAGGCGGACATGAGAAGCCGTCTTTCGAGCGACATGCTGTCCGGCATGACTATTATCACACGGTAGCCTCTCTGTGCGCCGATGCTGGCAAGGCCGATGCCCGTGTTGCCGGAGGTAGGCTCTATTATAACGGTATTTTTATCGACAAGCCCCTGTTCCTCCGCTTTGTCAAGCATATAGAGTGCGGCTCTGTCCTTTGCCGAGCCGGTGGGGTTGGCGCTTTCAAGCTTTGCGAGGAGCCTGCCCTTGAGGGCGCGTCTTTTTTCGATATTTACAAGCTCCAGCATCGGTGTGTGTCCGATAAGCTGCTGTGCGGAAGTGTATATTTTCATTTTGTTTACCTCACATATTCGGAATTTGGTATATTCTAAAAGGAAAGGGTATTTAAAAATAAAATGACGACGCAAAAACGCGCCGCCGCAGACGAACCCTTTGCGGGCTTGCTCAGTAACGGCGACAGCGACATCGACAACAACACTCATAACAAACCGCCATTTTCTTCATCACTGCCACCCTCTTTTTCGAATTATATTTATTGGCCGCAAAAGCCGGTAAATATAATATATCCTGACGGCAGAATTGTCAATAATAATGTCTTTTCCGCAAAAACGCGCACGGTTCTGCGCTATGTCTGCGGTACGGTGATCGGGGGGCACCGGCTACCGGTAAACGGGGGAAATCGTTAAAAAAATCGCAAAAACGTTCTGAAAAAAGACATTTTTCAAATTATTTCATAAAATTTCAGGTACGGTTCGCCAAATTAGACAAAAGCGGAGTTCGATTATAATTAAAAAGTAACAAAGTTGAAATTATTTTTTAGCTTATGATTGATTTATTTGCCGGGATAGGTTATAATGTTGTCAATCTTCTGGTTAAATGCTCGACGCAGGAGAAAACATTTTCTAACGTCCCATTTATTATATGAAAGGAAGCGAAATACTTGAACGAAAAGTACAATGCTCTCTTCACACCGTGGAAAATCGGTAATGTTGAGATCCCCAACCGCATCGTGCAGTGCTCTATGGGCGGCACATCCCTCTTTGGCTGGCTTGAGCCTTGCCATTTTGATAAAGAGGCGGCATACCATCTGCTCTCCAGAGCAAAGGACGGCGTAGGTCTTGTCCTCCCCGGTATGCAGTGTGTCCGTGACACCATGGGCAAGCGCTGGCTCTACCAGAACAAGCAGATGTTCAAAGAACTGAAGCCCTTTATGGATGAATACCATAAGACCGGCGGCAAGCTGTTTATCCAGCTGGCGGCAGGCTTCGGCCGCTCCATGGCTATCAACGGAATGATGGTCACTCTGCTTAAGAACAAGACTCTCGGTAAGCTTGCTTCTCCGTTCCTGGATGTTGAATACTGCTGTGCATCCGCATCCGAGACGCCCAACCGCTGGTATGAAGACATCTCCTCCCGTCCCATGACCAAGGAAGAGATCCACGAGATGGTTGAGGCTTTCGGTAAGACCGCAAAGCTCCTGCGTGAAGCAGGCGTTGACGGCGTTGAGATCCACGCCGTTCACGAGGGCTATCTGCTTGACCAGTTCACCATGAAAAATTGGAACTTCCGCACCGACGAGTACGGCGGAAGCTTCGAGAACCGTTTCCGCTTCCCGGTCGAGATAGTCCAGTGCATCCACAAGTATGCCGGCGACGACTTCCCCGTGTCACTGCGTTACTCCGTCGTTTCCAAGACCAAGGGCTGGTGCAAGGGCGCAATGCCTTATGAGACCGACTTCGTGGAATTCGGCCGTGATATGGAAGAGTCCGAAAAGGCCATCAAGTACCTTGAGGAAGCCGGTTACGCAATGTTCAACTGCGACAACGGTACTTACGACGCATGGTATTGGGCACATCCGCCTCAGTACATGCCCGACAACTGCAACCTTGAGTATGTTGAGCACATCCAGAAGTTCACCAACGCTCCCTGTGTCTGCGCAGGCCGTATGGATCCCGTCAAGGCCGCCGAAGAGATCGAGGCAGGCCGTCTTGTTGCCGTCGCTATCGCGCGTCAGAACCTTGTTGACCCCGATTGGGTCACCAAGATCAAGGAAGGCCGCGAGATCGAGATCAAGCCTTGCATTCGCTGCCACAACGGCTGCTTCAACTTTGCAAAGTACAAGGGCACCGCAAACATCCAGAACATGGAAGACTCCATGCATCTGGCGCGCTGCGCTCTGACTCCTCCCACAATGCAGCACCTCCGCTACAAGATCGTTCCCACGACCAAGCCCAAGAAGGTCGCCGTTATCGGCGGCGGTATCGGCGGTATGGAATGCTGCCTCGTCCTCAAGCAGAGAGGGCATCACCCCGTCCTGTTTGAAAAGACCAATGAGCTTGGCGGTCTGTTCCTCACCGCTTCTGCGATGACCTTCAAAGAGAACGACAAGGAACTCATCGAGTGGTACAAGAGAGAGATGGACAAGGCCGGCATCGAAGTGCGCTACAACACCGAAGTCAACGACCTTGGCACTATCAAGAGAGCCTTTGATGAGATAATCGTTGCAACCGGTTCCGTTCCCAGAACCATGCCCGCTATCCCCGGCTTCAACAAGACCCGCAATTTCACCGAGCTTCTCCGTGACAAGTCCGTTGAAGGCGACAAGATCCTGTTCCTGGGCGGCGGTCAGTCCTCCTGCGAGGCTGCATACGACCTCGTGTACAACTTCGGCAAGCACCCCATCATTGTTGAGTACGGCGATGACCTCGTTGCCGCACAGGCGACCTGCCTTGCGAACACCTCCTTCCTGCGAGACGCAATGGAGTACCACAAGGTTCCCGTTTACCTCAACTCCACTCTCACCGACATCCGTGACGGTTCCGTCACCGTGAAGAACGTCAAGACCGGCGAGACCTTTGATATCGAGTGCGACGCCGTTATCAACGGTATCGGCTTCGTTCCCACTCCCGTGGGCGAGAAGGCGCGCAACGTTCACCGCGTCGGCGACTGTGTCGCTATCGGCAACCTGCGTACCGTTATCTGGCGCGCATGGGATGTCTGCATGAAGATATAATCCCAACAACATATAAACCCCAAATGGGCTGCCTCACAAGGAGACAGCCCATTTCAGCTTATCAAAGAAGCAAGCTTCTTTGATAAAAGGGGCTGCACTGCACTCTGTGCATTTGTTGTTCGCAGCAGAGTGCAGAAAAGACGCTTTCGATTCAGAAAAAGACAGAACAAGGGACGCGGAAATCACGCCGCGTCCCTTGTTCTTTGCCGTTAAGCTGCCGTATCAGCCGTAAAGACCCATTTTGCCGTCATAAAGTCTGCGGTTCTTCGCGCTGAGCTCTGCGTCGAATGTATCCGCGAGATATGAAGCCTGACACCAGCCCACGTGGCCGTCCTCGGTTTCGATGAGCGCATAACCGCCGAGGTAGTAGTATACGTATACTTCAGTTCCGTCTTCGGGCTGCGCAAGCTTATTTTCACCCTTGGGTGTGCGGTATATCTTCGCGCCGTAGCCGTGCGGCGCCTGCATATACTTGACCTCAACTTCATTCGGCATTTCGTCAAGCTCTATCATGGTCATATCGCCGTCTATGCCGAGAGCTTTTTTTACAAGCTCCTTGTACGCGCTTTCAACGTCTTCAAGCTTTATCGTCTTGGGTTCGGACGCAAGCGCCGATCTTGCGTCTGTGATGGCGTGCGCGGAAACGGACATTGCGGAAATGAGCGCTGTTACCGCAAGCAAAAGGGAAAATAATCTGATCGCTTTTTTCATGATGCGTTCTCCTTATAAAAATAAAAAATATTTTTTCATATCACCGGCAGACAAGCGAGTCTTTGCACCCGGTCGCCTGTTGTGACTTTATAATAACGCATCTTTGCCTACTGCGGTTTTTAGGTTTTGTGCCTGTGAGTCTCGCGGTACGGCGTTTTTTCTTAAAGCTGCTCTAACTCCTCAAGCTGGCGGATGATCTCTGTCTGGCGTTCGTAAAACATAAGAGCCTTGCTCTGCTCATAATAGGCGTCGCAGCCATAGCGGGAAATGAAGCGGGAGCAGTAGTAATTTGCTGTCAGGTCGGTGACGAGGATAAGCATTTCCTGCCCGTCGGGCCACACATTCTCTACAAAAGCAAACAGATTGGAAAGTCTGCATCCGGCATCGGCGGCAGATTTTTTCATTCCCGAGACGATCGCATCATAGTCTGCCTTGATCTCGGCAAAATCCGAGCCGCGGCGCAGATGGCGCTTGAGAAAGTCCATAACCGTGTCAGCCTCCCAGCGCTTTTCGGGGGAAAGCGCGCCGCGGCGGTAAGCCCTTTGCAGATTTTCATCCTCTGCGGCAAGCATCTCCTCGATAGACGAGCCCTGTTTAACGGCTTTCAGATCGGCAAGCAGAGCAGAGACGATATCCTCCGTCCGGATGACCGCACGTATCTCCCCACCGACCTTGTCGAGCAGCAGCCCCAGCAGGCTCAGTCTCTCATCAAAAGCGGCACCTGAGGCTCTATCAGAAATTTCCGTTCCGCTTTCGCCGGAGAGAATGGCGTCGATCTTATAATCGGCACGGTATTTGCTGAAAAGTTCGTAATAAGCGGCGAAATCCTCGGCAATGTCCTTGGACTGCAAATACTGCGCGATAAGAAGCTCATCAACAGCAATGCCCTCGCGCTCCGACAGAGTGATCATATCGCTCAGATCGACCCATCCGCGTGCGGTGACAAAACGCTTGCCGTCAACGGTGTTCTCTACTATATAAAAATTATCCTTTCGGGCATCAAGATACGTAATGATGGCGGCGTGAACGCCGCGCTTTACTGCGTATGCCCTCCATGCACCGTAATCGGGGTCAACGTCTATGCGTTTGAGCCTGTCCCATGTAACAACGTCAAACTCTCTGGCGGAACGGTTGTATTCCGGCGGATTGCCTGCCGTTACGACTATCCACCCGCCCGGGATTCTATGCCTGCCGAAGGTCTTGAATTGCAGAAATTGCAGCATCGTCGGTGTAAGGGTCTCTGAAACGCAGTTTATTTCGTCGAGGAACAATATACCCTCGCTGACGCCGCTGTCTTCCATCATATCGTAAATGGACGCGATGATCTCCGACATGGTGTACTCGGTAACGCTGACCTCCTCACCGCCGTAGCTTTTTTTGACTATAAGCGGCAGACCGAGTGCGCTCTGGCGTGTGTGGTGCGTCATGGAGTACGATACAAGCCCCACGCCAAGCTCCTCCGCGACCTGCTTCATTATTGCGGTTTTGCCGATACCCGGAGGCCCCATGAGAAAGACGGGGCGCTGCTCCTCGGGCGCAATGCAGAAGCGTCCATACTCATCCTTGGCAAAATAGACCTTCATTGCGTTTTTGATCTGTTCCTTGGCCTGCGCTATATTCATAATTCAAACTCTCCCTCGTCAGATCTCTCCGCGCCCTTGGCGCTGAGCAGCAGAGCCGTCATCTGCGTTCTGCCTTCCTCGTTTGCCCTGAGTATATATGAATCAATATTTTCCTTTTTGAGAAGCCGCTGCTTTGAAAGAGCTGTGAGCGCCGCTGCGTTTCCCTGACTGAAGACCCGCTCCATAATAAGTGCTTCATCCTTTTCTATAAATCCAAGCGCCCGCGCAGAGGTTTGCGCATCGTGCCTTTCGGAACAGCTGCACCACAGAAGCGAATACAGAAGTTCTGCGGCGGGACTGCCGTCCTGCTGCGGGAAACCGGGGGCGATATACCCCTCGGCAAGCTTATAGCAGCTTCCGAAGGCGTCTGTGCCGATAAAGGTGTCTTTGCCGAGAACATCCGCCCGGCGCAGGCTTTCGCATGACCAGAACGCGCTTTCGCCGATGCGCCTTACACTTGCCGGAACGGATATTCTTTCAAGGCCGCTTTCCCAGAAAGCCATGTCGCAGATCTCCTCAAGTCCGTCGGGCAGAGCAACGGAGCGGAGGCTTTCACATCCGATGAACGCGCCTTCGCCGATGCTTTGCAGCGACGCGGGCAGCGTCAGCCGCGCAAGCTTCGGGCAGTACGCAAAGTCCGCAATGCCGATCGCCATGAAGCCTTCCGGGAAAACAACCTCCTCAAGCTCACCGCAGCCGGAAAAAACCTCCGTGCCGAGTATACGCAGCGTATCCGGCAGCACGACCGTTTTGAAATCGTCCCGTTCGGCAAACTGTTGATCCGCAAGCTCAATCACGCCGTTGCTTATGTACAGCACGCCGGCGGAAATATTAAAATCGTTTTTCAAGTATTTCATCCTCCGTCAGTGTGATGCGGATCGCCCACGAGGGGACTGGAGGCTGGCAGCAGTCATCGCAGTGCAGGATAAAGGCCGTGTCATAGTCGGGCTTCTTCGCCGGAAACTCACCCTCGCCATCCGTAAAATAAATAAGCCCCTGCAAATTGCAAAGCTCACCCTTGCTCCTGAGTGCTTCGACATACTGGAACACCGGGCGAAAATCCGTCTGTCCAAGTCCGAAAATCTGCATCTGTGCAATATACTCGTCAAAATCCTCTTTGCAGGTGATCACTGCGTCCTCGCGCACACGGTCGTCGCATTGAATGATGTGGATGTTTACGCGGCTGAAAAAATTCTCCTGTTTTTGCAGCATATCGTGTGTATGCTGTATAAACGACTGCACCACATCCCCGCGGACGCTGCCCGAGGTGTCGATAGCAATGACAAACTCGCGTATAAGCTTCCGTTCGCTGTATTCAAGCGGCTCGATAAGGGGCATATTGCCATAGAAATTAAGCCCGTAGGTATAATAATTGTTGTCAAATTCCTCGTCGGAAAGGTGCATCTGCTCCCCATGGACACCGAAGCGGCGCAGCAGCTCAGTATAGCTGTATTTCGTCCTGTTGAGCGAACGCAGAGTCTGTACCATTGCGCCGTTTTTACCGTCGTGCATTGTCTCAAGCTCGGTCTGCATCCGTTTCGAGAGCTTTTCCCATATTTTGCGCACATTGATGTTTTTGTCAAGCCGTGCGTCCTTATCTTTCGCCCCGTACCACAGTCCGTGTCCGTCTGCAAGAAACAATTTCCGCTCCCGCTCACATTCTTCATCCGATATGCCGTTTTTCCCAAGCCAGTGGTATATGTGTTCTGCGGTGAGAACGGGGACATCCTTTTGTATAGTGTCGATCACCGTTTTCTGTGCCGTCTGCCGTGGGTCATAAAGAGCGCTTGAGCACAGTTCGTTTATTGCGGCCTCAACGGCTATGTCGCAGGCAAAATCCCAGCGCGCACGGTCAATGCCGCTGCCAATATAAAAGTGGCGGAATACGCAGTGGAGTATTGAGTGCATTATATCGCGGTTTACGGAGGAAGCGCCCGTCTTATAGCGGCTCAGTATGAACCACGCGCCGTAATATAAAAATTCACCGTCGGTCGTGAGACTGACATTATCGTTGGCGGCGAATTTCAGCGTTCCGATCGCCCGGTCAAGAAAGCGGAAGTCTACCGTGAGCGTGCCGCGGGAAAGCGACATTATCTCATCCGCGATACGTTTTGCTTTCGCTTCTCTTGCGGTGCAGTCAAGTTCGTCAAGCACCCGTACACGCCTCCTCCCACTGTTTGGCATAGCCACATCAATGCAAATTTATTATAGTATATCAATAAGTGTATTGCAACCTTAAAACCGTCTGAATTTAAAATTTATTCGCAATTCCTTAATAAAACCACACTGTGCCTATGATAAAGTATACGTCGTATTTGGGAAAAACAGATTCCACGTTTTTCCTCTTATGTATTATTCTACACCAAGGAGCAGACTGTCATGGACGAGAACCGCAGAAACGATGAAGCTGCAGTTGAGAGCATGGAAAAGCAGAAAAAGGACGAGGAACTTTTCGATTCTCTCAGCAAGGCAAAAAAACGGAAAAAACGCCGCCTGATAATAACGATAATCTCAGTTGTGCTCATACTCGGCATAGCGCTGACGATCACGGTAATCAGCCTTCGGAAAAAGGTCAATACCGAGTTTGCCGCGAGCGATGAAGACATTATAACCGCTGAGGTGAAGACAGGCAGCATCAGCACGACTGTTTCCGGCAGCGGTACGCTGTCGAACGTTGATATCAAACAGCTCCATATCCCAGACGGCGTCGATGTTGACGAGGTGCTTGTCAGCGTCAACGATACCGTTGAGGAGGGTGAAATAATCGCCACAGTTGACAACCGCACGGTTCTGGCTGCAATGTCGGATGTGCAGGCGGATATCGTCAAGCTTGACAAGGATCTCAACAGCGCCGGAAGCGACTACGCCAACGACTACATAAGCACGGGACTTCCCGGACGGGTAAAGGCTGTGAACGCCGCCGTGGGCGACGACGTGGCAAGTGTCATGTACAAATACGGCGCACTTGCCGAGATATCCCTTGACGGCTACATGGCGGTCAAGATCGATGCGGGTTCGCTTGAAAAGGGGATGCAGCTCACCGTTATCCGCGAGGACGGGAGCGAAATAAACGCTCTTGTAAACGACATCTATTCCGGTCAGGCCGTTGTCGTCGTGAGCGACGACGGGCCGCGCAGCGGCGAAATGGTCACTGTTATGAGCGAAGACGGCGAAAAACTCGGCGAGGGTGAGCTTTATATAAACAGCCCCCTGCGCATAACCGGCGTTGCGGGCACGGTGAACGCCTGCTATGTCACGGAAAATCAGAAGCTCTATTCCTCGGGACTTCTGTTTACCCTCACAAATACAGAATATTACAACAACTATTACGCGCTTCTCAAGCAACGCGAGGAGCTTGAAGAAACCTTGCAGGAGCTTCTTGCACTCAACATGAACGGCGGGCTTGCCGCGCCGTTTTCGGGAACGATATGCTCTGTTGAATACGAAGAAAAGGATGACGACGACGTTGTCGTGACCACTACCACGACCACACAGGCCGCAAGCTCCTCATATTCCTCGTTCTTCGGCGGTACGTCAGGCACTTCCTCTTCCACGACCACTACCTCGTCCACGGCCAAGACAAACGACGACGGCACCGTAGATATCTGCACGATCTGTCCCGATCTGACTATGGAAATAACGCTGAGCGTGGATGAAAGCGACATTCTCACACTCGAGGTCGGGCAGAAAGCGGAGGTCTATATCTCTTCCATAAGCGACGACGAGGCGTTTGACGGCACGGTCACGGAGATCAGCAGGAGCGCCAGTACCTCAAACTCAGGCGTTACGAAATATTCCGCGGTAGTTTCCATTGACAAGACGGACAAAATGCTCTCCGGTATGTCCGCATCGGTGTATGTCACCATTCAGGGCAAGGAAAACGCACTCATAATACCCGTTGACGCGCTGCACCAGACCAGCTCCACCTCATATGTATACACAAGCTATGACTACGAAAATCATGAGTACGGCGGCAGGAAAGAGGTAACGACGGGACTTTCCAACTCAAGCTATGTCGAAATAAGCTCCGGTCTGAGCGAGGGCGACACCGTTTACTATGTTGAGAAGGAAGACAACGCCTTCCCGGACTTCGGCGGAATGCCCGGCGGAGATATGGGCGGCTTTGGCGGCGGCCCCGGCGGCGGTAATATGGGCGGTTTTGGCGGCGGCCCCGGCGGCGGTAATATGGGCGGCGGAATGCCCGGCAGAGGTTGAGCCATGATAGATTTAAAAGACGTTTCAAAATTCTACCTTGTCGGGGATGAGAAGGTAAAAGCGCTCGACCATGCCACAATGCATATCTATCCCCATGAATTTGTCAGCATAATAGGCCCGTCAGGCTCTGGCAAATCGACGCTCATGAACATAATCGGCTGCCTTGATATAGCGGACAGCGGCGTCTATAAGCTTGACGGCATACCAATAGACGATTATACGGAAAACCAGCTTGCAAAGGTGCGCAACAACAAGATAGGCTTTGTTTTTCAGAGCTTCAATCTTATCGCAAAGATGTCGGCGGAGGAAAATGTTGAGCTGCCGCTCATCTATCAGGGTGTAAAAAGAGCCGAACGGCAGGAACGTGTGTGTCAGGCGCTCAAGCGGGTGGGGCTTTCAAAGCGCGCCAGGCATATGCCGACAGAGCTTTCCGGCGGTCAGCAGCAGCGTGTTGCGATAGCCCGTGCCCTCGTTACGCGCCCATCACTTATCCTTGCGGACGAACCTACCGGAAATCTCGATTCCAAGACGAGCGCGGAGATCATGGAGATGTTCCACGAGCTGCATGAAGCGGGCAACACAATCGTGCTCATAACCCATGACAACGATGTTGCCGCACAGGCGGCGCGGAGCATCCGTATCCGTGACGGCAGGCTTACGGAGGTGGAAAGATGATACTGTCATTCAAAATGGCTCTGCGCAGCATAAGCACAAACAAATTCAGAGCGATACTCACGATGCTGGGCATAATAATCGGCGTTATGGCGCTGGTAGTATTGGTAAGCCTTGTAAACGGCGCTACAAGCTCCGTTACCGACGCAGTTTCAAGTCTCGGCAGCGACCTTGTGAGCGTCACGGTGAACGACGACAAGGGCGACCCGATAAGAATGGACGATCTCAACGAGTGGATGGACGCAGACAACCCCGTCGGGCTTGTCGCGCCGACGGCGTCAAGCTCCTGCACAGGCAAATTCGGCGGTGAGTCCGATTCCGTCACGGTGTACGGCACGACGCCCGCATACTACGACGTTGAGGGGCTTGCTCTCTCCCTTGGACGGTTCCTCAAATCAAGCGATGTTGATAACAACACGCGTGTCTGCGTAGTGAACAACGCGCTTGCGACAGAGCTTATCGGCTTTGAGGACTGTGTAGGGCAGGAAATAAGCCTTAACGGCATGAGATTTACCGTTGTCGGCGTACTGGCGGAGGATGATTCCGTCATGGGCGCTATGACCTCCGGGACGCTTACGGCATACATTCCGTATACCTCGCTCATGCGCCTTTCCTCCTCCGTGAGCGCCGACATAACGAGCTTTACGGCAAGCGCGGCGGAAAACTATACCATGGAACAGCTGGAGGCCTATTTTGACAGCACTATGCTTGAACGCTTTGAACAGGACGACGACGCTTACACTATCAGCACCCTCGCCGTACTTGAGGACGCGATGAGCAGCGTAACGTCCGTGCTGTCGATACTCCTCGGCGGCATCGCCGGAATTTCCCTCATAGTCGGCGGCATAGGCATTATGAACATCATGATGGTCACAGTCACCGAACGCACGCGTGAGATAGGCATACGCAAGGCAATTGGCGCAAGCCGCGGCACGATCCTTCAGCAATTCCTCATGGAGGCGGTCGTGCTGTGCATGATGGGGTGCGCGATAGGCATATTCCTCTCGTGGAGCATCCTGCGCACGGTCTCAGTCGTTGTTTCCAGCCTCAGCCTGAGTTTTGAGCTTGACGGCGGCGTTGTGCTGCTGAGCGTGGTATTCTGTTTTATTATCGGTGTGGTGTTCGGGCTTTATCCGGCGAACAAGGCCGCAAAGATGAAGCCTATCGACGCGCTGCATTACGGCGGTTAAGGAGGCAGGGCAGATGGAGAAGAAATCAGCAAAAAAGTACATATTCAGCGTTCTGGCCGTGCTTCTGGCCGCCGCGCTCGTGATCGTACCCTTCGCGCTTGAAAGCGCTAAGGACGCGTCCGGCGATAAGGCAAGCATATTGTCTGCGGAGGCTGCTCTTGCCGACATAAGCAAAACCGTTTCCGGTGCGGGGACGCTCACGGATGAAGATGCCGTTGAGATCAAGCTCCCCTACGGCGTTGAAGTGACGAAATATCTTGTGAACAACGGCGATTTTGTCACCGAGGGTAAGCCCCTTGCCGAGGTTGACAGGATAGACGTCATGAACTCGATATATGAGTACCAGGAAGATCTTGAGTATGTTGAAACGCAGATGGCGCTCTATACGGACACTGGTGAGATAAATTTCCTCACCACAGCTTCCGCCGGACGCGTTATGGAGCTTTATGCAGATGCCGGCGACAGTATAAGCGACGTTATGCTTGAGCACGGCGCGCTTGCCGTATTGTCGCTTGACGGCCTTCTTGCAGTGGATATAGAAACCGACGCTATCCCCGTAGGCAGCAGCGTGGGCGTCGCCGCCCCTGACGGTACAATTCTTTCCGGCCACGCGGAGAGCAAGAAAAACGGCGTCACCGTCATTACAATAAATCAGGACGGGCGCGCCGTTGGCGAGAGCGTAAGCGTATTCAACGAAAATTCCGAAACGATAGGCAGTGGTGAGCTTTATGTTCACTCTCCGCTAAAAATCAGCGGATATAACGGCACCATTGAGGCGGTGCATGTAAAAATAAATCAGGATATGCAGGCCGGAGGAACGGTCTTCACTTACTCCGGCAACAGCAGCAGCGCAGAATATGGCGTATATGCGTCGAAGCATACCGAACTTGCGGGGTATATGGAAGAGCTGTTCAGAATGTATACCGACGGTACGGTGAACGCCTCTTCCGCCGGTGTTGTCAGCGGCATTGACGAGGACGCGGCGGCAGAGCTTCTTGCGGCGAGCGGGGAGGAAAATGCCGTGCTTGACCTGCTGACAAATGTGACAACTCTTGAAAACGGCGGCACAGATCATGTTGTGTCCGACACTGCCGCGGAGGGATACCCATACGTCTACTATGAGGCGGGCAAGGTGAATTACATGGTCACAAATTATGATGCCGCCGTGAATCCGGGCAACTCGTGGATAAATATCCTGCGCACGGACAACAGGTATTCAGAAAGGCTTACGGCGATAAACGCCGTTGCAGACGCATCGTGGCAGGACAACCTGAGCTTTGAACAGCTTAATAATTACGGCGTGGATACTTCGCAGATAAGTGAAAGCAATGTCGGTCAGATCATTTTTGTTTTTGAGTATTACTGCGCAAGTCCCGATACATATACCCTCAATTCCGTTTCCACCGAAATCAGCGGCGTGACCGTCTGGGCATCCACCACAGCGGAGAAGAGCGAAGAAAAAGCGGCGCCTGCCTCCCTTGTTGACCGGGGGAATGCTGCGGTTCTGAAGCAAGTCAATGACTTTCCTGCCGCTATGCCGGGCATATACTATTCCGCAGGCGTGATAACCGCTGTGAATCTTGATAATAACGGCGAGATCGTCTCTGTTGCCTATCGGGAAACAAGAGGAGACAGATATGAGGTTTCCCGACAGGCTCTTGACGCCGTGATAAATGGAGCCGATTGCGACGAGGGAAAAATCCTGCCTGTTCCAAGCTATGGCCTGAACGCGGGAAACGCAAAAGAGGGCGCGCTGCTTCTGTTTACGTATTCGGTTCAGAGCCAGAGTACCTACGACGAAGCGCTGAGCGTTTCAGTCGTTGACGAAAATGGCACGATCATTTCCGGCGGTTCGTCGGCCGGCAGCGGCTCGGCGGGCGGAGGAACAGTGCCCGGAGATGCTTCCATGTCCGGCGGACAGATGACAGGCGGTTCAGCATCCGGGATGACCGGCTCGACCGTAGTGCAGGCGGCCTATGAATATTATCCTACCAAGCAGACGAAAATAATGTCCGTCACGCCGCAGGACACAATGACCGTTGATATAACCGTTGATGAGCTGGATATCCTCTCAATCAAAAAGGGGCAGGACGTTCAGATAACACTCGATGCGCTTGCGGGACAGTCGTTTGACGGCATCATTACGGACATAGGCGTTTCCGGCAGCAACAGCGGCGGCAACACCAAGTATACCGCCGAAGTGACCATTGACCGTGCTCCTAACATGGTAGCCGGGATGAACGCGGCGGCGCTCATCACACTTGAGACGGATGAGGATCTGCTGACCGTTCCGAGCGAGGCGCTTGTCAGCGAGGGAACGAGGACATACGTTTACACAAGCTATGACAGCAAAACCGGCGCTCTGGGGAATCCCGTTGATGTGACAACGGGCGCATCCGACGGCATATTGACGGAAATAACCTCCGGACTGAAAGCGGGGGATACCGTGTGGTACAGCTACTATGACAAGCTCGACAACGATTTTTCGTTGGGCACGGATATGCCTCAGCCGCCGGGCATGAATTAAACCGGCGGCCATAAATAATACATTAAAAAACAGAATGCTGCAAAAACGGCATTCTGTTTTTTTGAAACACAAAAAAGACCGAAGTCAAGAAGACAACGATCTTTTTTGCGGTAATGTTTGACTGGTAAAAAATGCTTGGGAATATTATGGAGGATTGAAATTGCCGATAGAAAATCAATAGCAAAGGTGAGCGTAGCTATGTTCGCCGCGCTGATATAAGCAATTATTTTTCAAGCATGATCTGAAGAATCACATCGTCTGTCTTTCTCATACCTTCGCTTGCAAGCTTGCCGACACTGACTACCATCTCGTCGGCGCTTCCACGCACGATACCATCCTGCCTGCGCAGTTGATTGCCTTTTTTATACATTTCATATCCAAAGATTCCTGTGTCAACGGCCAAGGCAATTTTTGCCGCACAGGAGGGTTTGGCTCCGTCGCAGATAATGCCGGAAGAAATCGACACAGAATTTACCAGTGTGTGCGCTATAACATCCAGATCTCCACCCTGTAGGTAAGCAATTGCACATCCTGCCGCGCATCCCGCGCTGATGGCACCGCAGTATGCGGAAAGTCGGCCGATAAAAGTTTTCTGGTATATGGCGATCAAATTAGAAAGCACCAGGGCGCGATACATTTTTTCGCTATCGACTTTCAAAGCCTGCGCGTAGACAATGACGGGAACAGAAGCGGTAATGCCCTGATTTCCGCTTCCGGAATTGATAACGACCGGCAGTTCACACCCGTTCATACGGGCATCCGAGCCTGCCGCCGCCATTGCTCTGGCCAGCAGGCGGGTAGATTCCATGGTTTTACTCTCATATGTGTTTTTGTTTGCCGCAAGCAAAGAAGAACCGATGTTTGCACCGTAGTTATTATTCAACCCTTCTGAGGCAATGGCCATGTTGTACTGGATCTGTGTATCCAACAGCTGTTTTACATCTTCAATATTTACCGAATTTGCAAAGTCAAAAATTTTTTCAAGCTTAATGAAAGAGCGGTCGGTCATACCGGCCTCACAATTTTCCTCCACCTGTTTGGAAATAAGCACATTACCGTTGCACTCAAGGAGAACGATATTTGTGTGGTTGTTTATAATTCTGCATTTCGCATATTGCTCGCCGTGGAACAAGGTAATTACGATATCAAAAACTAACCCGGATTTGCTTACACCAACAGTGATCGGAACTGTGTCCATAAACATGTGAAAGTCTTTTTTCTGCTGTTCGGATACTTCGGCAATAACCTGAAGTTTCTTGTCAGGTTTACCGGCAACAATACCGATAGCCGCAGCTGCTTCCAAGCCTTTGGATTCGTCTGTGTTGGGGACAACAACACTTTTTACGTTTTTTATAATGTTGCCGCTGGCTTCTATTTTGACACGATCTGGCTTCTGTCCAAGCGCCTGCTGAGCCGTTGCCGCACAGTATGCTACCGCAATCGGTTCGGTACATCCCATTGCAGGGAGCAGTTCTTCCTTCAGGATATCAATAAATGCATGGTATTCTCTACAATCCATTTTTCACCTTATTATGTTATTCTGTGTTTTCGTAGCCTAATTCTCGTAGCTTGTCGTCTACCCACGGACGTGGGTATGAATGTTTTTCCAGGATATCTTTCATGATTTCCGCTTCTTTGAGCATTATCCTCTTCGCGTCAGCGAGTACGCTTTCCGCCTCCTGAGGACGAATCACAACAAGGCCGTCGCCGTCTCCTGCAATGATATCGCCGGGAAAAACGACGCGCTCACCGATCGTTACCGGTACATTTATTTCGCCCGGCCCGTTTTTATATGGACCGTTGGGAGTTGACCCGCAGGCATATACCGGAAAGTCCATATTTGAAAGCTCATCGCGGTCGCGGATGCAGCCGTTGATCACAATGCCCGCAAGACCGCGCACATTGCAATAGGTAGCCATAAGGCTTCCCATAATACTGCGGTTCATATACCCGCTGGCATCTATGACTAAAATATCTCCGGGCTGAGCCATATCCAAGGCCTTATGAACCATGAGATTGTCGCCCTGCGGGACGCGAACGGTAAATGCGGTACCGAGGATTTTTTTTCTCCCGATGGGGAAGATACTTGGCCCTATTGACGCTGTTCTCCCCATGCAATCATCCAGGTTTGCGGCCGGAATATCGCGGAAAGCCTCCACCAGCTCCTTGGAGGGACGAGCGATATTCCGTATGATAGTCATTCCAGCTTTCATGTGTCGATCCTTGTATGCGGGAGCATTTCGCAGGGATTGCCCGTAGTGCTCCAAAGTTCCATATCCTCTATCACGCAGAGCGTAGAGGAAGCTGTCCAGCCCGGAGCACCCTCCTGCGGGTGACGGCAAAGACAATTGGGAGCATATTTGTGGTCGGACATTATACGGTACAAATCCTGAAAACGAATCGAACCATAGCAATCCTCCAGCATTTCCTGAATACGCTTGTAGCGATAGAATGTAGACGGAGCAGCATCAGGCTCACTGTTCAGGGAGCTGTTCTTGGATGAAATATAGTGGTTGGTACGGCACAAAATACCGCGCTCATCTGCTTCTTCCACATAGGCTCCGTCTTTAAGTACTTCGATCAGATAGGAATTTTGCCTGTCGGTAATTATCATGTTCAGACCGTTGATCCTTGGTGTGTCGAGCAGCCACTGCAAGCCTTCCTTGGCGGTTTTGCAGCGCCGAAGAATAATGTGAGAATTGATCACTACCTGAGCTTCACCGACGCGGTGATAATCCGTGCTTACTTTTGGCGACCAGAAACCCGTATTGGTTACGGCAACACCATAGTTGTTAATGCCCATTGCAGGATATGTTACTGTTCCGGCACCGTTCACTTCGGTTATCTTCATTCCGTCATTATATTCTCTGTAAACCATGACCTGCTCCAAATACAGGGACATATCACGGTTTTTTATCAGATAGGTCTTCCCGTCGAGCGTTGCGTTGCCTCTGGCAAGAAGCATGGAGCACTCCTGACGGAAGTGGTCTTTCATAAAATAGGCGGGAATATTTAAATATAATATGTCTTGAAAGGAGATGCCTGCGCCATCTGCAATGCCGTGCATCTCGTCGATCAATTCAGGATTTTCGCGTCCAATGTACTCAGCGTCTTTTTGAATAAAAGAGCTGTATTTTTCCATGTTGAAGTTGTATTCCTGCATCATCTGATGGACAAGAGCCACGTTCTTCTTAATGATCGGGGCTATCTGCTGCCCTTGCTGAACACCCATTTCATATGGCGTTCCTTTGACAAATATTGCTTTACTCATAAATACCTTCTTTCCAATCGTCAAGAGCTGATTTTGAAGCATTTGCAGGTATGGTCTTCTCCAACCTGCACCACAGGCGGCGTTTCCTTTTTGCAACGGTCATCCGCCATTGAGCAGCGGGTGCAAAACGCACAGCCTTCCGGACGGTCGATCGGGCTTGGAATCTCTCCTTCAAGGTGAATGTGATTCCGATGAACGGTGGGATCCGCTATTGGGATAGCTGACAGAAGTGCCTGCGTATAGGGATGAGTCGGATGCAGATACAAATCGTTCTTATCCGAGTACTCCAAAAGCTCACCGAGATACATGACCGCAACGTGATCGGAAATGTGCTTGACAACGCGGAGGTCATGGGAAATAAAGATCAAAGTCAGCCCATATTCCTTCTGGAGCCGTTTGAGCATATTTATAATCTGAGCTTGAATTGACACGTCCAAGGCAGAAACACACTCATCGCATACGATGATATCAGGTTTCAGCGCCATAGCACGTGCAATGCTGATACGCTGCCGCTGTCCGCCGGAAAATTCGTGAGGATATTTCTCCATGCTTTCATCCGGAAGCTCAACCATCCGAAGCAGCTCTTTCGCTGCATGCTCGGCTTCCTTCTTGGTACAGCATTTGTGGATAAGAAAAGGCTCACAAAGAATACTTCCTATTGTCTGCCTGGGATTCAAGGATGCATAAGGGTCTTGGAAAATCATCTGGAAATGCTTCCTCATTGCCCTCAATTCCGAACTGCTCATTGCCATGAGATTCTTTCCGCAATAAAGTACTTCTCCGCCAGTGGCATCCAGTAGCCTTAAAACAAGCCGCGCAAATGTAGATTTTCCGCAGCCGGATTCCCCGACTACACCTAAAGTCTCCCCACGGCGAACTGTAAGGCTGACGTCATTTACCGCCTTTACGGACTTGGCACCACGGGTCCCCGCAACCGGAAACCACTTCTTCAGGTGCTTGACTTCAAGAATTATTTCCTTGTTTTCTTCCATTTGCATCAGCACCTTTCTTTATTCATACTTCCAACAAGCAACCATATGCCCGTTTATTTCATTGATAGGAGGTTTCAACTCTCTGCATTTTTCACAGACGAAATCACAGCGATTATTGAATGCGCAGCCTTTTGGCCGTTTATAGATGCTTGGAACCGTGCCGCGTATAACGGCAAGCTCTTCACCGTCTTTTTTTATCCCGGGTATGGAGTTCAAAAGCCCCACAGTGTATGGGTGCTTGGGATTTTTAAAGAGTTCGACTACCGGTGCTTTTTCAACGATATTTCCGGCATACATGACCGCAACAGTATCTACCGTTTCGGCAATAACGCCAAGGTCATGGGTAATAAGAATGACGCTGGTGCCAAAATCTTTGTTAAGTCTGTTGATCAAATCAAGTATCTGCGCCTGTATGGTAACGTCAAGTGCTGTCGTAGGTTCATCCGCAATTAGAATTTCCGGGTTGCACAGCAGAGACATGGCAATCATAACACGCTGACGCATACCGCCGGAAAGCTCAAACGGATACTGCTTAAGGCGTGCCTCAGGAGACGGAATATCCACCTGTTCGAGCATAGAAATGACTTTTTTCCGGATCTGTGCCTTGGAAAGGCCTTTGTTATGGCGCTTGAGAACCTCTCCCATCTGGTTTCCGATAGTATATAGCGGGTTTAAGCTGACCATAGGCTCCTGAAAAATCATGGAAATGCGGTTCCCGCGATAGTTTTCCATCTCTCTGGCTGACAAGCTCAGAAGATCTATGTCATGATAGGTTATATGGCCGGTGGTTTCAGTCGGGGGCGTCGGAAGCAATCGTATAATCGATTTGGATGTAACTGATTTACCCGAACCGGATTCTCCTACAAGCCCAAGCTTTTCTCCGGAGTGCAGTTCCAGATTCAAATCAGACACTGCATTTGCATCACCATATTTGGTGTGAAATATAACATTCAGATCCGTTATTCTCAGAATTATATCGTTCATGGCTCTCTCCATCATACATTGAGCTTGGGATCCAGATAATCACGCAGCCAGTCGCCCATGAGGTTAACGCCCAGAACCGTGATCGTTATGGCAAGGCCGGGAATAATAGCCAGCCAAGGATTGGTGAGCATATAATCTCGGCCTTCTGCCAGCATACGTCCCCATGTCGGTATCTCAACCGGGACGCCTAAGCCCAGAAAGCTCAGCGATGCCTCCATGGTGATAATCCTTGCCATGCCTAACGTTGCCTGCACGATAACCGGGCTGATGACATTAGGAATGACATGATAGGCAATGATCCTGCCGTCCTTCGCTCCCACACTTCGGATGGCTTCTATATATTCCATTTCCTTTACCGAGAGAATCTCGCCGCGGACAAGTCTTGCATAATTGACCCAGTTGCTAATGGCTGCAATCAGAATAACATTTGTCAGGCTTCTTCCTAATACCGCAGCAATAAAAAGCGCTAAGAGAATGAACGGAAAGGACAGTTGAATATCTACGATTCTCATAATGATGCTGTCAGCCCATTTTCCGAAATAACCGGCGATAGCGCCAAGTGTTACTCCTATGATTCCGGCACAGATAGTACCGGAAAAGCCTACTAAAAGGGTAACACGGCTTCCATTGATGATTCTGGACAGAATATCCCGTCCAAGCTGATCCGTTCCCAAAATATGTGCCCACGTTCCACCGCTGAAAACCGGAGGTGCAAGCTTGTTGGCCAGATCCGTCTTCTGAGGATCATATGGTGATAAGACAACTGCAAACAGTGCCATGACAAAAACAACAAAGACGATAAAGACCCCAACGGCTCCGGTCTTACTTTTTTTAAGACTGTTAAAAATGGCTCCTTACCTCCTTACTGCAGTTTAACCCTCGGATTGATAACGCAGTAAAGTATATCAACGATCAGATTAACAACAACAAATGATGTTGCCATCAGAATTACAATGACCTCTACAACGTTAAAATCCGAATTATTGATGGATTGGACTAAAAGTCTTCCGATACCGGGCCAGGAAAAAACGGTTTCGGTAATGACCGCACCGCCAAGCAAAGTGGCAATCTGCAGTCCCATAACGGTCAGAAGCGAACTGAGTGCGTTTTTAAATGCGTGCTTCAAAATTACGATTGTTTCTGAAAGCCCTTTGCTCCTTGCTGTATCAATATACTCCTTGCTCATTACCTCGATCATGTTGGAACGCAGCATACGCGTAAATGAGGCCGCGCTGAAAAGACCGAGGGTAAAAGAAGGAAGAATCAAAGAAGTCCAATCCTTAAATCCTGACGTGGGCAAAAGATTCAGCTTCACGGAAAACAGAAGCATCAGCATAATGCCCAGCCAGAATGCAGGAATACACTGACCAAGGAGAGCAAAGGTACGGATTATTGCGTCTGTGTTGCTGTTGCGCTTAATTGCTGCAACGATTCCTGCCGGAATACTGATCAGCAGCGAGATCACAAAGGCAGTCAGCGCCAAGGTCGCTGTTGCCGGAACGCGTTCCAGAACAACAGACAACGCCGGTTCGTGGTAATTGTAGGATAGACCGAAATCTCCCTTTATCGCATTTCCGAAGAAGCGGAAATATTGAATAAAAATAGGATCATTGTAACCTAATTTTTCTTTAAGTTCCGCAATTTCTTCAAAGGAAGCATTCGGGGGCAGCATCAACGCAACCGGATCTCCTGCCACATTCAGGATAAAAAATACGACTAAAGTGACACCAATAATTGCGATGACAGACTGGAACAGCCGTTTTCCTAAATATTTTGCCATTTCACCCTCCTTGGTCGATTTTGGAGGCCATCCAAATTCCTTGAGTATTGTTAGATTATTTTACAGATGCACCATACAGGAGAATCTGCTCATCAACGCGAGGCTGCCAATTCTGAAGCCTGTTGTTGTAGGCAAAAATTGCCTTGTTCTGATAGAGCGGGACTACGCAGGCGTTGTCGAAGGCATAGGCCTGCACGGCTTTGATGTTGATTTCCTGTTCTTTTGGCTCGATGGAAGAGACCGCTTTTTCAACCAATTCATCAAAAACAGGGTCGGCCCAGGCCGAGTAACGCTGCCCGCTTCCGAGAACGATCTTGTTCATATAGCAGACGTCATTGGTGATACCGCCGAAACTGGTGAGAGTCAATTCGGAGGATATTCCCGCAAGGTATTCTTCTTTCACGGTGTTGGAATCTTTTTCAATAACGGTTGCTTTTATGCCGATCTCGGCAAGCTGCTGAGCAACGATCTGAGCTACGTCGCTTCCGTTGCTCAGGCTGGAGAATGAACCACCGATCTCAATTTCAAAGCCGTCCTGATAACCGGCTTCTGCCATGAGTTCTTTGGCTTTTTCAAGGTCATAGCTGTACCCTTCCAAATCAGCATTATAGTTCGGAAAGAAAGGAAGCGCGAAAGTGTGGATAGCATTGCCGTAACCGTCGATAACACCGTTAACGATGATGTCGCGGTCAATTGCCGCATTGATGGCCTGGCGGACTCTAAGATCCTGAAGCGGCCCTTCTTCAAGAGTATTCAACGTGAAGTATACCACGCGGGTCGTACCGTCAGCAACGACAGATATATCGCCGGTTGCTTTCAGCCTTTCGACCTGGTTGGTGGAAACAGCTGTGATCAGGTCAACTTCACCGGCTTCCAGCGCTGCAACACGGGCAGACGATTCGGGAATGATCTTGAAGATAACCTTATCGATTTCAGGTGTGCCTTCAAAGTATTCGTCAAACGCTTCCAGCACAACCTGCTCATCCTTTTCCCAGGAAACAAACTTATACGGGCCGGAACCGATAGGGGCAAGTGCAAATGCTTCCTCGCCGATGCTTTCAATGTAGTGTTTGGGGACGATTTTCATGTTACCGAGACGAAGCAGAGAGGAACTGTTCGGCGTGTCCATTTTCAGATAGAAGGAATAATCGTCGATGGGCTCAATGTACATATAATTGAAATCTCCACCCAGACGATAAGTCTTGTCAGGCTGGCGAATTGAATCAAAAGTATACTGTACATCTTCGGTCTTCATTTCCACGCCGTCGTGGAAAAGAATACCCTTCTTGAGTGTGAATTTATAGGTATGCTCGTCTACAAATTCGTAGCTTTCTGCCGCGTCAAGAACTATGTTGTAGTCCTTGTCGGTCTTGAGAAGGGTGCTGTACATATTTGTGCAAAGCGCGGTGTTGTTGGTGTTGGTGGCTTGTCTCGGATCCATGCTGCCAAAGTCAGCGGGAATCGCAACAGTGACGACCGTTTCGGCAGCGGGCTGGGCTGCTGTTTCTGTGGTCTGGGAGGAAACCTCGGAACCTGCTGTTGACTTGCTGTCAGTTCCGCAGCCGACCAAAGCAGATAACAACATTACTGCAGCGAGCAAAAGGATGAGTGTTTTTTTCATGGCCATATTCTTCTCCTTTTAGTTTATATAGTAAAAATCAACTATCAATTATATCAATATTTGATTTTTGCTTCAATTTCATTTTTCATCTGGTGAACAAACTCCAGCATATCTGTATCCAACGGGTAGCGGATAACGCATCCGGGAGTCAGAATGTGACCTATTCCGCGCATTTGCTCAAAAGAACGATAGATGTCGTCGATCACAGCGTTTTTATTTCTGTTGGTAATATTGTAGCGCTGAATACCGCCCATAAGGCACTTGCCGCTCAGATCACGGGCTTCTTTCATAGAGGGAAGTGTTTCAAACGCATGCCAGTTCCAAACGTCAACCGGGTAATCCTTGAGCGTGTCGAACATCAGCTTATCGCCATGAGCATGAAGTGTATTGAACCAGCCGTCCTTGGCCGCTTCAAAGACCTTCATGTCGTAGGGCTTGCCATATTCCGCATATATCTCATCGGTGAAATAATCATAAGAGGAAGTCTGGGAAGCGATAAAAACACCATCGGCGCCCATACTGATAACCTCTTTTACCAAATTGCATGTAGTTTCAGTGATGACCTCCAAAGCGACCTTGAGCTTGTCACCATAGCCTTCCTGAATATGGCATAGGGGCTTGTTGTCCTTTCCGTACTTGAGCATACTATCTGCGATCTTGTTCGCAACGGACAGCGGAGTATAAGCAGTGAAGAGGACGGGAACTTCACCCTTGGTCTTTTCCAGCAGAAGCTGCAGGTGCTTGAGCTCTCTTCCATAAGCGCCCTTGTGAATGTCTACGGGCTCCAGTCGGGTCCAGTCTTCCGGAGTTTGGATCGGAGTAGCGGTCAGAACGGTGGCTCCACCGGATTTAACGGCAGAGGAGTCGATTTTACAGCCAAAATCCTCGGCGGCATACATACCATTATTCATCATTTTAATGAAATCGAGGTCATAGGTCTTGTAAAATTCATAGGTCTTTTCAGCTACCACCTCGGGATGAAAATCATCGCCGGGAAGATGGGTCCAGAACGCGTAAGGAACTTTATCTACTTCTTCTTTTTTAATAGCGGCTTTGATTCGCTCAACTTTTGTCATTTCTGCCATTTCTATCTCTCACTTTCTGATATGATCTTAATGCATGGTACGTCAAATTTTCATAAATCCGTTTTCAGTATCGGTCAGGTTGATATATCCGTCCTCGGTGACCAGAACGGTATCCGACGGACGCACACCGCCGAACTGAACATTCATCAGTCCGGGCTCTACCGTGAAGACCATACCGGGCTGAAGAATAAGACCGGATGTGTTATCAACTGATGGCCATTCATGCAGGGAGAGTCCCATGCCGTGACCACACCTGCCGGGCATGAACTCACCGAAACCATTGTCGGTAAAGACCTTTGCCGCTGCGTTAAAGACATTGGCCATGGGAACGCCTGGCTTGACCTGAGCAAGGGCTTTTTCATGCGCTTCGATAACTGTCTCAAAAATGCTGGTTTTGTAGCTGTCCAACTCGCCCACGTACAGAGAGCGCTCGTTTTCAACGGAGTAGCCGCCAATGGTGGTGATTACGATCGGGAGAACCAGATCACCCTTTTGAGGAACATAGTTTCTCGGCGCATCGGCGCCAAATGCGATACGATCACAGGAACTGCATCCTATCGGCAGAGACAGGGTTACCTGCTCTTCACTGGTCCCGAATCCGCAAAGTTCGTACTCGTAGTACTTTAATCTCCACTCGTCCAAAACTTTGGCTATTGAAGCGTTGCTTGCTTCAATTTCGCTCTTGCCCTTGCGGAGTTCATGAATCATAACATCCATACCGGCATTGGCAAGATCCGCGGCAATCTTGAGACGCGTGACCGCAAGCTCATCTTTGATAAGCTTTTCAGCGCTTACCATTGCGGTTATGTCTACAAGCTCCTCGGTTTCCAGCTTGGACTTCATCTTGTTGTAATCAGCGAAAGTCAATGCACCTAACTCTGCGCCAAAAACCGGCTTTGAAATTCCATATTCGGAAGTAACGATTTTCAGAGCGTCGTATGGATCGGCGGCAATGCTCGGGGTGTTGCCCCATTTTGCATAGCAAACAATATTTTTGATTGGGCTTTCTTTCTGGGCATGTGGCCCGCGAAGGGCATGGAGAAGCAGTCTGGCTTCGCCATTCTGCGGGATGATCATGAAGCTCTGCATACTCTGGACGACCGGGTTAAAGAGAGAAAAATGGTATACATCCACAGGTTTGGTGATTATGGCTATGTCTATACCGTTTTCTGCAAGTTTGTTTTGAAATTTTTGTATGCGGCTTTTCACGCACTCTAATTCTGTCATTAGCTCGCACCTCCTAAGTAATTGTCTACATTTTATCTCAGCGAAGTAGAAAATTCAACATTTTTTCTTTGCAAACAACATTTTTGTCATTACATCTAAAATTATCGAGAAAAATTGTGCAGTTTGTCGAAAACTCTTCAATTGAGACGCAAAAAATCCTGTAAGAAATTGAATTGCTCAATTTCTTACAGGATATCGGCGTTATCTTTTATAGTAGTCAATATCTTCAAGGATCGTGTTGAGATTTCCGGTGTATTCCTTTCGCTTTTTCCATACCTTGTTGACGGAGCAGGCCAAAAGAATTTCAGAGATCATGAGGGGCGCAATCAGACTTTGAAAGCCCATCCCCAGTGTAGAGCCGATCAGACATATATCAGACAGAGGCGCTAAATAATTGGTTTCCTTATCCGCAATGAGTATTACCTTGGCTCCGTTTTTCTTTGCTATCTGTACTATTTTTTCAAGACCCGTGACCGGCCGCTTGAAAGAGTAGACCAAAACGCAGTCTGTTTCCTGAATACTCAATATTTTGGCGATATTCTCCGGACCCGGGGATGTGATGGTATAGATGTTATCATTGTTGTACAAGAACTTTTCTGCGAACATCTCTGCAAGACTTGCACCGGTCCAAAAACCTGTGGCATAAATTCTTCTTGAATTTAGAAGAATTTCTGTCGCTTCCTCGATTCTTTCCGTTGTAAGCTTTGAAAAGACATCGCCTATGTTCCCGAGCGCCACTCGCTGTGCCTCATCAATAATATCCTGAACTTCTGCTGTTTTTCCGTTAAACATCTCGGTAATGACTTCACCGGGGGACTGGTAGATGAATTTTCCCTCTACCAGGTGTTGGGAAATGATGGAGTGAAGCTCATCCTGAAGAGCCCCGTAGCTTTCAAAACCAAGCTGTTTTGCCAAGCGGTGGATGGAAGCATCACTTACGCCAATTGTTTTTGCAAGAGAAGATGCCGGAAGATAGGCAACCGTGTTAATATTATCTAAAATGTACTGCGCTATAATTTTTCCTTTTTTTGTCAGAATGGTGGTTTCAATTCGTGTTCTCAGTGAAATTGTATCCAAGCCTTTGTGTCTCCTTTATCGTATTCTTTTTTATCATAACATTATAAAGACAAAGGTTCAACATTTTTCTTGAAGAGCGTAGCCGACGTTTTCAAATCCGAGAAAAGCAAATTTGGCTGCATGACAGCTTTTGCAGCCATTTCCAAGCAATTTACACGAGTTTTTAAGTTTTATGAAAAAATGGCAGCGTATCCGTTTGCACGGACCGGCTGCCATTTTGGTTTTTAAAGTTTATATCATCTTCATCAGGATCTGCACCGCGTTTGCCGCCGCGCCCTTGCGTATCTGGTCGCCGCAGCACCACAGCGTAAGTCCGTTTTCGTCGGTGAGGTCTTCACGGATGCGTCCGACCCAGACAAGGTTCTGGTTGGAGGTATCGAGCGGGGTGGGGTAGCAGCGCCCCTCATAATCCTCTACGAGCTTGACGCCGGGGAACGCCGCGACGGCAGCCTTGGCCTCCTCTACGCTTATCTTCCTCTCGGTGCGCAGCGTGACAGCGATGGAGTGCGAGCGCATTACGGGCACGCGCACACAGGTGCAAGTAACCTTGAGCGCATCGTTGTGCAGTATCCTGCGCCCCTCGTTCTGCATCTTCATTTCCTCGTCGGTGTAGAGATTGCCGTAATCGTCGCCGATGTAGGGGATTACGTTTGCGGCGATCTGGTGTGCAAAGACCTTGCGCTCAGGCTCCCTGCCTTCGGCAAGCGCTTTCATCTGAGCTTCAAGCTCGTGCAGGCCGCCTATGCCTGCGCCGGATACCGCTTGATACGTACAGGCGATCATGGATTTTATAGGGCTTAGTTTCTGTATGCCCGCTACTGCCATCATGGTTATGATGGAGGAGCAGTTGGGGTTTGCGATAATGCCCTTGTTTTTGAACGCGTCCTCTCCGTTTATCTCGGGTACGACCAGCGGCACATCGGCATCGAGACGGAAAGCGGAAGAATTGTCTATATACACCGCGCCGCTTTTCACTATAGCAGGGGCAAATTTCCGGCTCATCGAGTTCTTGACCGCGCCGAGCACAAAGTCCATGCCCTTGAAGCTGCCCTCCGACGCTTCCTCGAT
Source organism: bacterium (assembly GCA_963617275.1). Taxonomy (GTDB): domain Bacteria; phylum Bacillota; class Clostridia; order Oscillospirales; family Oscillospiraceae; genus Limivicinus. The sequence goes on along the minus strand of CAVENX010000003.1, from coordinate 31,356 downwards.
AAGTACGTCCTTACCCTTGAATTTTATGTATCCGCCAGCGCTTTTTGCGCTTGCCAGCGGGAGAAGCTTTCCCACCGGGACGTCATATTCCTCCAGAACTCTGAGCATTTCCTGCCCGACGGCGCCCGTTGCGCCCAATACCGCTACATTGTATTCTTTCATTGCAAAATCCCCCTGATATGATCATTTTCCCGCGAAACCGCTGTACAGAACCCGTATCGCGGTCTCAAAGCTGTTATTATCAACGCCTACTATTATACTCAATTCATCCGCGCCCTGTGCGATGGTGCGTATGTTGATGCCCTTGTCGCCGAGAGCTTTGAAGAGCTTGCCGGATGTACCCGGTCGGGACGTCATTTTGCGTCCAATCGCCGCCACGAGCGCTATGCCCTCCTGAACCTGAATGTCATCGGGACGGCAGCTTTTCTGAATGTCCGATATGACGTCATATACGCTGTCTCCGAGTGCCGCCGTTGCCGTGACGAAAGCAAAGCTGTCAAGACCGAGTGTGATATGCTCTACCGCCGCTTTGTATCTGTCCAGAATTTCAAGTGCCGTGCGGAGTGTTGCACTGGTGTTCATGTTGCGCTTGAGCACCGTTATTATAGTGAAGTTGCGCCGTCCGGCGATGCCGGTGATGAAGCTGTCTTCGATAGGCTCGTTCTCGTCCACCCTGTCAACGATCATTGTCCCCGGCTCATCGGGGCTGTTTGTATTGCGGATGTTCAGGGAAATGCCCTTTTCCCTAACCGGGAGTATCGACTCCTCGTGCAGCACCGACGCACCCATGAACGCAAGCTCCCGAAGCTCACCGTAGGTGAGGTGTGCGATAGGCCGAGGATCACTGACGATTTTGGGGTCGGCCATCAGTATGCCGGAGACGTCCGTCCAGTTTTCATATACGTCCGAATCCGACGCTGCCGCGGCGAGCGCACCGCTTATATCGCTTCCGCCCCTGCTCATTACCTTGACCCTGCCCGTGGGAGAGCGGCCGTAAAAACCGGGGATGAGGATCCTTTCATATTTATCCAGCGCCGCCTTTATCGCGGAATATGTTCGCACGGTATCTATCTGTCCGTCAAAGCCGAAGAAAATGCAGTCGAAAGCGTCGATAAATTCATATCCGAGATATTCTGCCAGCAGACGGGAAGTGAAGTATTCGCCCCTTGACACGAGAAAGTCAACGGGAGTATCCTTGTTAAGCCCTGCGCGCAAAGTTTCAAAATCCTTCTCGACATCGTAGCTGAGAGTGAGCGCGTCACGTATTTCGACAAAGCGGCTTTCAATTGTGTCGAGTATGTCCTCGCACCCGACGCCGTAGGTGATATGTGCGTGGCACAGATACAAAAGATCGGTAAGCTTATGGTCGCTGCCGGAGCGCTTGCCTGCCGCCGAGGAGATAACGATGCGTCTTGAGGGGTCGGCGTTTATTATGTCTTTTACTTTTCTGAACTGTTCGGCGCTTGCGACCGACGAACCGCCGAACTTTGCCGTTTTCAACATTTATATATTCCTTTCGTTATCAGGCAAGCTCTGCAAAAAATACGTCCGCGCCGCCCTTGCGCATTGCGCGCACACTCTCGTGCATGGCCTTTACGCTTATCGGCCTTGTAACGCCTCTTATTACGCCGTCGTCGGCTTCGACGCTTTCAAACTCAAGCTTGTCGGCAAATTGTATGGGAAGCCGCACATAGTAGGCGCAGATGCATCCGGCGTTGTCCGCACTGACCTCTGCGCACTTACCGTGCAGCATTTCTCTCTGCCCGAAGCGCAGGCACTCAAGATCCCTTATCACCGCCGAGGCCGTGGGATAGCGCCCGGCACCCTGACCCATGAGAACTATCTGCCCGCTGTTTTTTCCTGTATATTTTGCCATGTTGAAATTCTGCCTGACCGCACATTCGGGCGCGTCGCTCCCGACAAGCACCGGTTGGACATAGGCGTAAAGCTTCCCGTCCGCGATGCCGCCGCGGGCAAGCAGACGGCAGGTGAGTCCCTTGCTCCGGAAATGCCTGACATCAGAGGCTTTCAGCGAGTCTATACCCTCGTTGAGCAGCCCGTCTGCCGGCAGCATATCGTATGCCACAGCGCAGCCGAGCATTATTTTCCTCAGCGCGTCAAGCCCAGTGACGTCTGCCGTCGGGTCCGCTTCCGCGTAGCCGAGAGCCTGCGCTTCTTTCAGCGCTTCACCGTAATCCATTCCCTCCGCCTGCATTTTGTCCAGCATGAAATTTGTCGTCCCGTTGAGTATGCCGCCGAGAGAAAGTATCTCGTCGCTTTGCCGCGCAAGCTCAAGATTGTGCAGGAACGGTACGGCTCCGCCGCAGGCTGCGCTGAAAAGAAAGCCGACGCCGTTTTCACGCGCAAGTGCGTTGAGCTCAATGCCCTTGGCCGCAACGAGAGCTTTGTTTGACGTGACGACGTGCTTTCCGGCCTTCAGCGCCGCCGCACAATAAAAAAACGCAGGCTCGACGCCGCCCATAACCTCCGCTACCGCGTCAACGCTTTTATCGGCGGCGATTGCTTCAATCGAAGACACCTTGAAGGGCTTATCCTCCTTACCGGGACGCACAAGCACCGGCCCGGCCTCAAAGAGCGGACAAGTTCGCAGCATATCATACACTCCCTTGCCAACCGTTCCGAAACCCAATACCGCGACTTTCACAAGTCCACCTCCAAAATAATTTTTGTCTGCATATCAAAAACACTTGTATTTTTGACGTGGACAGTGTATCATATGGTCATCGGAAATGCAAGAGAAATTTTTTTAAGAAAAAAATAAAGGCGTTGCCCCGTCATGTGGGGGAGCCTTAACAAGGAGTTTGAACTGAATGTTAGAAAACTATCTCATTATTCACAAAAACATTTTGCCGGAGTACTATTCTCTGGTGCTTGAGGCGCGCAGGCTTATGGAAACGGGCAAGGCAAAGGATGTCAGTCAGGCGGTAAAGGCCGTGGGCATTTCACGCAGTACGTATTATAAATACAAGGATTATATCTTTGAACCGTCTGAGCTGTCCGGAAGCAGAAAAGCGGTGCTCTCCATGATGCTCGATCATTCCCCCGGCGTACTGAGCGCCGTGCTGGGCAGTATATCGGAAGTGGGCGGAAGCGTGCTCACCATTACGCAGAGCCTGCCGATACATGACCGCGCCAGCGTTACCATCTCGCTTGATGTAAGCTCCATGACATGCGAACTGAACGGGCTTACAAAGCGTATAGAAAAAACCCCGGGCGTCGAGCAGGTAAAGCTTGTCGCAATAGAATGATACACGATAGAACACAGGAGAAAAAATGAACTATAAAAGCACACGTTCCGATATATATGTTTCGGATTTGCAGGCGGTTTTGCAGGGGCTTGCTCCTGACGGCGGGCTGTTTGTCGATCCGACGCTTTCCGAGAGACGCTTTGATTGGAAGAAATGCCTTGCGCTCAATGAGCTTGGCATGATGCAGATGATACTGCATCATCTCCTGCCCGGCTTTGACGATATGGGTGCGCTTGTGGAAAAAGCCTACGCCGGAAAATTTGAAAACGACCGCATTTCTCCCGTCGTCCGCTGCGGGGACGATTATGTTATGGAGCTTTACCACGGCCCGACCTCCGCATTCAAGGATGTGGCGCTGTCAATGCTGCCCCGGCTTATCACAAAAGCCCGGGAGCAGACGGGCATGACGGATGAAATACTCATACTTACCGCCACCTCCGGCGACACGGGGAAAGCAGCGCTTGAGGGATTTCATGACGTGCCCGGCACGGGTATAGTTGTTTTCTACCCCGAGGGCGGCGTATCCCCCGTGCAGTACGCGCAGATGGCGACGCAGGAGGGAAAAAACGTCAGGGTATGCGCTGTCAAGGGCAATTTTGACGACTGTCAGCGCGGCGTGAAAGCGGCGTTTTCCGTGCTGGGCGGTAAGAAAGGAACGGGTAGACGCCTTTCCTCCGCAAATTCCATAAACATCGGCCGTCTTGCCCCGCAGGTGTGTTATTATTTCTCGGCATACGCGCAGCTGCTGGCGCACGGGGACATCACTCTTGGAGAAGAGATAGATTTTATCGTGCCTACCGGAAATTTCGGCGATGTTCTGGCGGGGTACTACGCTAAACTTATGGGTCTGCCGGTCGGACGGCTTGTTGTTGCCGCGAACGAAAACAACGTCCTTGCCGACTTTATCGCTGACGGCGTTTATGATACCCGCCGACCGTTTATCCGCACAGATTCGCCTTCAATGGACATTCTTGTCTCGTCAAATCTTGAGCGGCTTCTGTTCACCGCAAGCGGCTGTGACAGTCAAAAAGTCGGAAAGTGGATGGACAGCCTTGCAAAAACCGGCGTTTATACGGTTGACGGGGAAACCCTTGCAAATATTCGCGCCGTCTTCTCCGCAGGCTATTCCACACAGGCGGAGTGTGACGCGGAGTGTGCAAGAATGTGGAAGGAGCGGCGCTACCTCATCGACCCGCATACCGCAGTTGCCTTTGCGGTGCTCAAAAAACTCGGACGCCGCGAAAGAAAGTGCGTTGTGCTCTCCACCGCTTCGCCGTATAAATTCCCCGCAGCGGTTCTCCGCAGCATCGGCGGTGACTGCTCGGGAGACGAATTTGAACAAATGGTGCGGCTTGAAGCCCTGACCGGTGTGAAAGCACCTGAAAATCTCGCGGGGCTTAAAAGCAGAAAGATCCTGCATACCGACGTCATTGAAAAGGACGCGCTGACCGGCTATGCTGAGGCTATACTTGAAAGGGGGATACACTGATGCTTGTGCGTGTTCCGGCAAGCTCCGCAAACCTCGGTCCCGGCTTTGACTGCTTCGGCATCGCGTGGCGGCTCTATAACGAGATCGAATTTACCCCCGCCGACGGGCTTGAAATAAGCGGCTGCGCCAAAAAATTCCAGAACCCCGAAAACCTTGCCTATAAAGCCTACGCAATGACGCTTAAAAAAAGCGGTGCAGAGAAAAAGGGCGTCAGCATCCGATTTTTGAATACGGGCATCCCCGTTTCAAGGGGGCTCGGCTCATCCTCTGCGCTCATTGTCGGCGGCGTGATCGCGGCAAACGCAATGTACGGTCTGCGTCTTGACAACGACGCGCTGCTTGAGATCGCCACGGCGGTCGAGGGACACCCGGACAATGTAGCGCCTGCGCTTCTCGGCGGGCTTACGGCTTCAACGATGGTAGGCGGCGACCCTGTGACGGTGCATTTCCCGCTGAGCGATAAGCTGCATTTTGCCGCGCTTGTCCCACCGACTGAGCTTTCAACGAGCCTTGCACGCAGTGTGCTGCCAGATTCACTCACCCGTGCGGATACGGTTTTTAATGTCTCCCGCGCCGCGCTTGTGCTGAACGCGCTCGGCAGCGGGGACTGCGCCTTACTCGGCGTGGGCATGGAGGACAGGGTGCATCAGCCGTACCGCCTCCCGCTTATCGAGGGCTGGGAAAAGGCAAAGATACTTGCGGCGGAGTGCGGCGGCAAGGCAATGTGCATTTCCGGCGCGGGCTCTACGCTGCTCTGCGCTTCCGATGAAGCGGGCTTTGCCGGAAGGCTTTCCGAAGCCGCTTCGCAGAATCTGCCCGATTGGCGCATGATCCCGCTTATCCCCGACTTTGAAGGCGCAAAAGTGATGTAATAAATCAATAAATCACGGGCGGGAAATCCGTCCGTGATTTATTATGCAGAATTTAAGCCGCCTGTTCGTCAACTTCGATCCCCGCAGAGCAGAGCATATCCTGTATGCTTACTCCATAGCCCTTTGAAGGGTCATTTACAAACACATATGTGTGTCCATGAATACTACGGCGACGGCAGACGCGGAAAAATGTCGATCACTATTTTTCCGCCGCGGCCTTTTTTGTACTCGATTTTTTGCAGTATCGCTTTCAGGAGCCTGTTTTTTTCGACGGGCGTCATGTCATCGTAGCTTGCGAGCAGCTCCTCTGCTGCGGGAATAAGCCCGGCGCACGCCACGCCGTCCGACTCAAGGGCGTGCAGCTTTTTTTCTGCGGCTGAACGGCAGGATTCCTTTTCCGCCAGCTCTGTCGTCAGCTTATCCTTACGCTCACGGAAAAGTTCTGCGGAATATACGCCCTGCTCAACAAGAGTAAAAGCCCTTTCAAGCTGTGCGCTGAGCGCGTCGATCTCTGCTGAAGTCTTCTCAAGCATGGCTGTGCACTCGCCGATCTCATCACGAAAATCGGCTCTGTCGAGTTTGACCCTGTACCCGTCCAGCCAGCTTCTGAGCGCAGTGATTATTTCAGCTTCAACAAGCTTATAATCCGCCGTGCCGTTGCGGCAGTTTCTCGCATTTACACAGCGGAATCTTGCTGTGCCGCCGCGTGCCGCCGCGGCAGTCGTCCTTGCGATGCGCTTGCCGCACTCCGCACAGTAGATCAGGCCGCAAAAGGCGTTCTGCAAGGTTCTGTCCGCTTTCACCCTTGGTGCACCCGCGCTTTTTTCCGCACGTATTTTCTGCGCCGTGAGGAACGTTTCATCGTCTATGAGCGGAGGATGAAGGCCGTCGTACAGAGAATAGTCCTCCGGATTTTTCATGTGCTTTATCTGCTTGCGCACATTTCCGTTTTCGTCCAGCGTGCGGTACTGCCTGCAATAGCCGCGTTTTATTTTGCCGGTATATACGGGATTTGCAACAATCCCCGCGACGGTGGAGTATGTCCACGGTTCGCCGCGCCGCGTCGGGACGGCAAGATCGTTGAGGCGGTTTGCAATCATTTTCGTGCCGTATCTGCCGTTATAAAGCTCAAATATTTTCCGCACGGTTTCCGCTTCCGCGCTGTTGGGCGTCAGCGTATATCCTTTCTGGTCGGGAAGCTTCACCCGGTCATAGCCGTATGGGGCTATGCTGCCGAGATATTTCCCCTCTGCCGCAGAGCTTTCGCGTCCGCGAACAAGCCTGCGGTTTATGGTTTTATATTCGCGGCGGCTCATAAACAGACCAAACTCAAAATACTCCTCGTCGAACTCGTTGTTTGGGTCGTAGACCTTCGTCGGGGTTATTATTTTTGTCCCGCTGAATTGGAAAACCTGGCTTATATATGCTTGATCAGCCTCGTTGCCGCGGGCAAGACGCTCGACATCCACGACAAGCACGCCTGTGTACATACCCGCGTTTACTTCCTTCAGAAGCTTCCTTATTTCAGGACGGGCCGAGATCGACTCGCCGGATACTACTTCTCTGTAAGTCCTGACGATATTATACCCTCTGTCACGCACAAGTCTGTCCAGAATTTCTTCGTGGCGTTTCAGCGTTTCCTCTACGCTGAGTTCGGCGTAATCGCGGTCAAAACGAGACTTCCGGAGGTATTTTGCATATCGCTCCACAGGCCGCTCCTTTCATGCACACATTATACTGTCGTGCCATTTCCCGTGTCAAGCGCGGGAAATTTCCGGTTTATGGATATCTCCTTTTCGGTTATGCGGCGCTTGTAGTAGTCGGACAGCGCCTGCCCCGCGCATTTTTCCGCTGTCGCTCTGTCGGAAAAGCACACATCGTGGATGTTTACGGTCACGCTGCCGGAAGAGAATGTTTTTGCTACCATTTTTATCACTCCTTTTGCCGGTATTATTCCCGTTTTTGGCGTCTTCTATGATTTTTCGGATTTTACTAAGGTTTGCGGGAAAAAATAAAAAACGGAAGAAACGCCGTTTACGGGGCTTCTTCCGCCGTGCAATGCTATACCGCACGTTACAGGGAATACCAATGCTCTGCGTCAATATAGCGATCCTCTTTTGAGAGCTTGTTCGTAAGTCTGACGCCGAGGAAAAAGATCGCGCCTATAAAGACAAGGAAGAGATTTGCGTTTATATATTCCGTAGAAGCAATAAAGTCATACACTCCGTGCAGCAGCGCGGGGATGAGCACGCTCAGCCGCAGGCTTTTCCGGCTCTTTACGGGGCAGCCGTAAAGAGCATAGCGCTTCGCCAGTCCGTAAAACGCGCCCATGAACACGCCAAAGCATCCGTGCCCCGGCACGGACAGCAAGGCTCTTGCAACCGCTACGCCGAACCCGTAGCGCAGCACGTAAAGAATGTTCTCAAGCAGCGCGAAGCCGAGAGAGACGAAAACCGCGTACACAACGCCGTCAAATTGGCAGTTGAATTCAGGCGAATGCCAGCTTGCTCTCCGGAGAAAATAAAATTTTACGCCCTCTTCAACAACGGCGATCACGATAAAGTTTACCGTAAACGCATAGAGAAAGCCGTCCTGCGGGAACAGCGCCTGCGCGGCGGCGGAACCGGCCGCTTCAAGAAGGATCGCGGGCACGGTCGAGATAACGCCGCAGAGCGCAAGTGAGCGCAGAAGCGCAGGAGACTCCTTTTCAAGCTTGTCCTTCTTGCAGATATACGCCATGAGCGCGGCAGCGGGAAGAACGGCAAAAACGATAAGAAAAAGATCGGACACGGCAAAAACTCCTTTTTATAGGCTGTACGCGCCGAAAAAAGCGTGTAAAGCTGTTGCGATAAATCAGAAATGTGATATAATCACACGGTAGAACTTATTCGGAAGGAAAGAAACTATGCTTGAACTTAAAAACGTATCCTTTGGCGTGGAAACCGAGGACAGCGAGAAAGAGATAATAAAAGATGTGAGCTTCAAGGTCGATGACGACAGATTTGTTGTCATTACAGGCCCTAACGGCGGCGGCAAATCTACCCTTGCCCGCCTTATAATGGGCATCGAAAAGCCTACCACCGGCAGAATATTATTTGACGGCAGGGACGTTACCGATATGAGCATAACCGAACGTGCAAACGCCGGTATAAGCTTTGCATTGCAGCAGCCTGTGCGCTTCAAGGGTATCAGAGTTGTCGATCTGCTCCGCCTTGCCGCAAAAAAGGAGCTGACCGTCGGCGAGGCGTGCGAATATCTTTCGGCTGTTGGCCTGTGCGCAAGGGATTATATAGACCGCGAGGTCAACGCAAGTCTTTCTGGCGGAGAGGTCAAGCGCATTGAAATCGCTACGGTGCTTGCACGCGGGACAAAGCTGTCCGTTTTTGATGAGCCTGAGGCGGGGATAGACCTTTGGAGCTTCCAGAGCCTTATTCAGGTTTTTGAAAATATGCGCAGCCGCACTCACGGCTCCATTCTTATTATCTCCCATCAGGAGCGAATACTCAACATTGCAGATGAAATAATTCTCATAGCCGACGGACAGGTCAAAAAAACCGGCAGCAAGGATGAGCTTTTGCCGGAACTGCTCAAAACCACCGTACCCGTGACGTGCAACAGAGTGCTTGAGGGAGGAAGAGCCGATGCTTAATGATATACAGAAACGGATACTTGCCGAGATAGCCGATCTGCACAAGGTTCCGGCGGGGGCTTATAATATCCGGGCAAACGGAGAATCTGCGGGCAGAAATTCAACCGCCAATATAGAGATAACCACAAAAACCGACGTGTCGGGCATCAACATCCGCATAAAGGACGGTACCGTCAACGAAAGCGTCCATATTCCCGTGGTAGTGAGTGAAACGGGACTTAAAGAGACAGTCTATAACGATTTTTATGTCGGCGATAACTGCGATGTTGTCATCGTCGCAGGCTGCGGCATACACAACTGCGGAAATCAGGATTCCGAGCATGACGGTGTGCATAGATTTTACATTGGCCGCGGCTCAAAAGTCAAGTATGTTGAAAAGCACTACGGCGAAGGCGAAGGAACCGGCAAGCGCATCCTGAACCCCGGTACCGAGGTCTCCTTGGGCGAGGGCAGCTTCATGGAGATGGAAATGGTGCAGATAAAGGGCGTTGATTCCACGGTGCGCTCCACTAAGGCGGATCTTGCCGCGGGCGCAAAGCTTGTCGTGCGCGAGCGCTTGATGACGCATGGTGTGCAGATGGCGGACAGCAGCTATATTATCGAGCTGAACGGCGCCAACAGCAGCGCGGATGTGGTTTCAAGATCGGTAGCAAGGGAAAATTCCACCCAGCGCTACTGCTCACGTATAGTGGGCAACGCCGCCTGCTCCGGACATACGGAGTGCGACGCGATAATCATGGACAATGCAAGGGTGCTTGCTGTGCCGGAGCTTGAGGCAAACAACATAGACGCCGCGCTTATCCATGAAGCGGCGATAGGCAAGATCGCCGGCGATCAGCTCGTAAAGCTCATGACTCTCGGCCTTACCGAGCAGGAAGCGGAAGAGCAGATAGTCAACGGATTTTTGAAATAATAGCATCAAAGCGCCGAGGAGCCGTGCTTGCAGTGCGGCTCCTCGGTTTTTGACAAAAAGGCTGCACTGCGTTCCGTGACAGTCTAAATTAGATGTCCGAATGCACGGAACCGGGAAAAAGAAGAACCTCTCGCCTTGCGGCAAGAGGTTTCTTTTCTATGCTCCAGCAGGGATTCGAACCCTGGGTATCAGCCGTAAACGGCTGACAGCCTCCGGCGGATTGAAAAATTTGCTTCGCAAATTAGGTGTCCAGTGTCCGAATGCACGGAACCGGGAAAAAGAAGAACCTCTCGCCTTGCGGCAAGAGGTTTCTTTTCTATGCTCCAGCAGGGATTCGAACCCTGGACACCCGCCTTAAAAGGGCGGTGCTCTACCTGCTGAGCTACTGGGGCACATATAACTGGGATGGCGGGACTCGAACCCACTATATCGGAGTCAAAGTCCGGTGTGTTACCATTACACTACATCCCAATATCATGGCAATACAAGCTTGGTCAAAACCGGATAGAACCAACAAAAAAGAAAAGGGTGGGATATGGGGCTCGAACCCACGACACCCGGAACCACAATCCGGTGCTCTGCCAACTGAGCTAATCCCACCATAATTAACTTTTGGCACGCCAAGAGGGATTCGAACCCCCGACCTACTGCTTAGAAGGCAGTTGCTCTATCCTGCTGAGCTATTGCCGCATATTCAACTGAGCAACTGAAAATTTGGAGCGGGTGATGGGAATCGAACCCACGTATCCAGCTTGGAAGGCTGGTGTTCTACCATTGAACTACACCCGCACGGTCATTCCCTAATCCAGCTTAGAGATGATACCATAACAAATACCGCCTGTCAAGCCTTTTTTCTAAAATGACCCGAAAATACCCGGATAATTATCGCTATGAAAAGGAGTGCGCGAAAGACGCGCACTCCGGTATTACTGCATCAGAGAGCCTTACTGCTCGTCCTTCTCCTTGGAAAGCATCACGTTGGTGAGTATGCCGAGGATGAGAGCGCAGGCAACGGTGCGTATCTCGACCGCGCCGAAAGAGACCGTCATGCCGCCGACACCGACGATGAAAATAACTGACGCGGTGAAGAGGTTGCGGTTCTTGTTAAGATCGACATGCTGGAACATCTTAAGACCGGATGCGGAGATGAATCCGTAGAGAGCGACGCACACACCGCCCATTACACAGGAGGGGATAGTCTCAAGGAAAGCGACCAGCGGAGTGATCAGCGAGAAGATGATGCAGGCACAGGCCGCGCCCCAGATGGAGACGGTGGAGGCATTTCTGGTGATCGCAACGCAGGCGATGGATTCGCCGTAGGTGGTGTTGGGGCAGCCGCCGAAGAGAGTGCCGATGACGGAACCGATGCCATCGCCCAGAAGAGTGCGGGTAAGGCCGGGCTCCTCAAGAAGGTCGATGCCGATGATGGCGGAAAGGTTTTCGTGGTCAGCAAGGTGCTCCGCAAAGACGACGAACGCGACCGGAACGTATGCCACAAACACCGTCAGTATATACGCCGCGTCAACGCCGGACCAATCAGCGCTCAGGAAGGTGAAATCAGGCAGAGCGATGAAAGAACTCATATTAAGCAGGGCGGAGTAGTCGATGACCGTGAGGGCAGGGTTGCCTGTGGCATTGCCGATGAGCGCGAAAACGGTGGCGGTGAGGTAGCCTGCAAGGATGCCGATGATGAAAGGGATGAGCTTGAGCATCTTACTGCCGTAGGTCGAGACGGCCATTGTGACCGCAAGCGCGACAAGGCCGCAGATGAGCGCAACATAGGTGCTTCCTCCCTCAACGCTGGACTTCATAAGGTCGCCGATCGCATTGCCCGCGAGGGAGAGGCCGATGATCGCAACTGTGGGGCCGATGACTACGGGCGGCATGAGCTTGGAGATCCACTTGACACCGCAGAACTTGACGATTATCGCAATTATGATATAGACAAGACCGGCGAATACCGCGCCGATTATAAGACCGGCATAGCCGACGGAAACGGAGGCCGCACCGCCGAACGCGGAGAACATGGAACCGATGAAAGCGAAGGAGGAGCCGAGAAATACGGGGCTGCTGCTTTTTGTGAAAAGAAGATACACAAACGTGCCGACGCCGGCGCCGAACAGCGCGGCGGAAGGGGTCAGGCCGTTGCCTACGATCGCGGGGACGGCAATGGTCGCCGCCATGATAGCGAGCAGCTGCTGCAATGCAAACAGGACGAGCTGACCAAACTTGGGCTTGTCTTTGATTCCGTAAACCAGATTCATTCAATTTACCTCTCTCTGTAAGTATTTAATTGATTTATGGCAACAGCCGGCGGCTGATTGTCAACGTTGGTCAAAAACGCGCTTGTCTTTACTTCTCCAGCTCCATGAGATAGACGGCGGTGCTGTCGTCATACTCCGGCAGGCAGACTTCGATAAGCTCATTTCTGGAGGTGGGGACATTTTTTCCGACATAATCGGCTCTGATAGGCAGCTCTCTGTGCCCTCTGTCGATAAGCACGGCAAACTGTATCGTGCGCGGGCGGCCGCAGGAAAACACCGCTTCTATCGCGGCTCTCGCGGTGCGCCCGGTAAAAAGCACATCGTCGCACAGCACGACGTCGCGCCCGTTCACGTCAAAGGGCAGCTCACTCCTGCGGACTTTGGGGTCGTCCCAGACTACGGTGAGGTCGTCCCGGTAAAAGCCTATGTCAATACTGCCGACGGGGACGCGCACGCCCTCGATTTTTTCAATATTCGCACATATCCGTTCGGCAAGCGGCTCTCCGCGTCTGCGTATCCCGATGAGCACGACATTTTCGACGCCCTTGTTCTTTTCGGCGATTTCGTGAGAGATACGCATGAGCGCACGGTTCATCGCCGCTTCATCCATAAGCTGAGATTTGAGCTTCATCTGCGTCCTCCTGTCTTTATAAACAAAAAATGCCTTACCTTTTTCGGCAAGACACGACAGCACACACCCGCAGCAAACGGGCGTGAATATATGATCGACCTTGCCGGCATCTCTGTACCGCGCTTAAAAATCTTTTTTCCGACAGCTATTATACCATGAATGCCCGCAAACGCAAGAGCAATATTTCACTTCTGCGACTTTGACAGTTGTGCACAAACCCGGGCGGCACTTTTTGTGCATTATTACCCGGGCTTGAAGAGCAGATTTTTCATGACGTTTCAAACACTCTGCCGCAGAAGCTTTCTGCGGCGGTTGATATAGCGCTCCATGTCGCCGGTAGTTATAAATTCGGTCAGTACCAGCTGCTCGAATACGGGTACGGTGCAGGACAGGAAGCCAAGGCGCTCATGGTACTGTGCGGCAAGGCTTTCCGGCAGAACCATATAACCTGTTCTGATAGAGGGGGCAATCGTTTTAGAAAAGCTGTTGACATATATGACGCGTTCAGGGCAGATCGAATATACCGTTTCAACGGGCTTTGCGGAAAATTCCGAATCGTAATCGTCCTCCACAATGTATGCGTTCGCCGCCTCCGCCCATGCGGCGTATTCGCGCCGCTTTTCCGCGGTTGCTGTGACGCCGCTGGGGTAGCTGTGGTACGGTGTTACATGCAGTATCCCGGCGGTGCAGCTTTCAAGCTCATCGCTCACGATCCCGCACGGACCGAGCGTAAGCAGCTCACAGTCCGCCCCGCTGCTCTCATATACTCTGCGTATTTTTTCATAGGAAGGGTTTTCAAGCGCAATGCGCCTGCCGCGGCCGCAGAGGGGCAGCACAAGCGAATACAGGTACTCAGCGCCCGAACCGACGATTATCTGTTCCGCAGCCGCTTTTATGCCGCGGTTTCTCATAAGATAATCCGAAATTGCGCGGCGCAGTGCGGTGCAGCCCATGTTTTCGCCGCGAGATAAGATACCGCTGCCGTATTCGGTGATGACACGGCGCATGGTTTTCGCGTATATGGAAAACGGAAAATCCGCCGGGATATCCTCCGCCCTCATGCTCTCAACGCTCACCGGCTTTACCGGCGGCGTACCGCCCGTCACAGCGGCGGCAAAATACCCGCTGCGCTCCCTCGCCTCGGCATAGCCCTCATCCGCAAGCAGCGCATAGCAATGCTCTGCCGTTATTACGCTCACGCCGGTCTCTGCCGCCAACGTTCTTTTTGACGGCAGTCGGCTGCCCGCGGATATCGCGCCGGATTCAATGTCGGTGCGCAGCTGGGTATATAGCTGCACATAAGCGGGAAGTCGGCTTTCTTTGTCAACAAAATATTTCATCTGGTCATATCCTTTTTTCGCACTCTGAGCATAGCAATAATATCAGAACGATGATATAATGCAGCCGAAAAAAAGTCAAGAGGCAGACTGTTATGAAACGTATAGTTACCATTCAGGATATTTCCGATCTGGGCAAATGCTCACTGACGGCCGCGCTTCCGGTTATCTCGGCACTCGGTGTTGAGTGTGCAGTGATGCCTACGGCGGTATTGTCCACCCACACGATGTTCAAAGGCTTTACATTCCATGATCTCACCGATGAAATGGAGCCGGTCGCACGCCATTGGAAGGAGCAGGGCTTTGCCTTTGACGCCATATACACCGGATATCTCGGCTCCTTACGGCAGATAGATATAGTAAAGCGGTTTATTGCCGATTTCGGGGAGGGGGCGAGGGTTATCGTCGATCCCGCGATGGCGGATAACGGCAGGCTCTACGTCGGATTTACGCCGGAATTTGCGCTCAGAATGGCGGAACTGTGCAGGGGAGCGGATATCATTCTGCCGAACGTGACCGAAGCCTGCTTCATGCTTGGCAAAGAGTACAGGAAGAACTATGACCGGACTTATATTCTGGAGCTGCTTGACGGTCTTAAAGGGCTTGGCGCGAAAAACTGCGTCATAACCGGCGTGAGCTTTGAAAGAAATAAGCTCGGCGCGGTAAAGCTTAACGGCGAAACGGAAGAATATTTTGAATATTTCACCTCACGCCAGCCAGAGAGCTTCCACGGTACGGGCGATCTTTTTGCATCCGCCGTTGCGGGCGGCGTTACGCGAGGCATGAGTATTGACGACGCACTCAGGCTTGCATGTGATTTTATATGCGAGTCGATACGCCTGACAATAGCGGAGGAGAATCACAACACCTACGGCGTGAACTTCGAGCAGGCTATACCGTATCTGCTGAAAAGAGCGGAGGATATAGAAAATACTCAGCTTGTAAAAGAACCTCAATGAAGTTTTTTTGACAAGCAGTGTGCGCACAGCGAAAGCTGTGCGCACAATATTTTATATATTTCCGGAAACTTGCCGCCTTACATGGATATCCAGCCCAGCACATTTGCGATAGAGCTGAGGAGAATGACCGCGATGCAGACGGGAGCCAGGTATTTCATGAAGAAGTGGTAAAGCTTTTTCCGCCTGAACCGGGAGGAAAGCTCTACCTCCGCATCGATTTCAGCAAAGCCGACGACGCGGACTATCAGGAAGCAGGTTGCCAGAGCGGCGATCGGCATCATTATCGAGTTGGTGAGGAAATCGACAAAATCCAGAAGCTGCATCCCGAAGATCAGTACGTGATCCCACAGCCCGTACCCCAAGGAACAAGCCGAGCCGACGACCAGCATCACGACAGCCATCAGCAGACAGCATTTCGGGCGGCTCAGATGCAGTTCGTCCTCAAGCGTGGACACGCTGGTTTCCAGAAGCGATATGGCGCTTGTCAGAGCGGCAAACAGGAACATCAGAAAGAATGCGATGCCTACGGCCGTTCCAAAGCCCATACCGGCAAAAATTTTCGGCAAGGTGATAAAGGTAAGGGACGGTCCGGCTTTCAGAGTCGCCATGTCCCCGCCAGAAAACGCGAAGACCGCGGGGATTATCATAAGACCTGAAAGAAGCGCGATGCCGGTGTCGAAAATTTCGACCTGCGTTGTGCTCTTTTCAATATCGACGTCTTTTTTCATGTAAGAGCCGAAGGTGCAGAGTATGCCCATTGCGATCGAAAGAGAGTAAAACATCTGCCCCATCGCCGCAACAACGGTCATCAATGAGAAGTTTTCAAAATTCGGTATCAGGAAATATCTGACACCCTCCAGCGCACCGGGACGCGTCACGGAATAGATCATAACAAATATCGCCAGAACGACAAGTACCGGCATCATGATTTTTGACACGCGTTCCACGCCTTTTTCAACGCCTGCCAGAATGGTAAGAAGGACGAGCGCCGCGAACAGCACGAACCAAAATTCAACGCCCGCTGAGGATGAGATAAACGAAGAAAAATATCCGTCCGCGGCAAGCGCGTCAACGCTTCCGCGCAGATATTCAAACAGATATTTCAGCACCCAGCCGCCTATCACGGAATAATACGGAACTATCAGCATGGGAATGACGGCGTTGATCCAGCCGCCGAAACGAAAGGGAAAGCTTTTTCCGAACGCGCCGAATGCGCCGACGGGGCTTTTCCCGGTCATGCGCCCCAGCGCCGTTTCGGACACGATAAGCACATAACCGAAGGTAACGACCAATATCAGATAAACCAGCAGGAACATCCCGCCGCCGTATTTAGCCGCCAGATAGGGGAAACGCCAGACGTTTCCAAGACCGACGGCGGCGCCGGCGACCGCCAGCACATAGCCGATGCGCCCTGAAAAGCTGCTCCTCCCGACGGAGCCCCGTGAAAGCTTGTTATTTGAAGTTTTATCCATAAAAAATTCTCTTTCTCCTGTAAACGGGCATGGTCCTTGCGTATATTTATCTATCCAGATAAGCGCAGGCGGCGAGCGCGGCAACGGAACCGTCCGCCGCGGCGGTGGTAAGCTGACGCACACTCTTTTTCCTGCAATCGCCCGCCACGAAAACGCCTGCTGTTTTTGTCAGGCAGTCTTCGGCGGCGTCGGCGTATCCGGCCGCGTCAAGATCAATGTAATCCTTGAAAATGCTATTGTCGGGCGTATGGCCTATGGCAACAAAAAGCCCGTCGAGCGCGATCTCGCGTTCTGCGCCGTTCTGCGCAAGCTTTATGCCTGTAAGCTCACCATCTCCCAAGAGCGCGGTTATCGTACTCTCGGTGACAAATTCCACGTTGCCGCGCTTTTCAAGCGCGTCCACAAGCTTTGCCTCACCGCGGAACTGCGCGCGCCGGTGGATGAGATATACCTTTTCGCACTTTTCGCTCAGCAGCAGCGCGTCCTGCAAGGCGCTGTTGCCGCCGCCGCTGACGGCGACGGTGCGCCCCTTGTAAAACGCACCGTCGCACACGGCGCAGAAGCATACCCCATTTCCGACAAGGGCTTCCTCGTTCTCTATGCCGAGCATCCTCGGCCTTGCGCCGGTGGCGATTATGACGCTCCGACCCTCAAAGACCGCACCTGAGTCGCAGGTTATGCGTTTGATATCGCCGTCAAGCGACGCCGACACCGCCTCGTCAAGCTCGACCCCGGCACCCTGCTCCATTGCCTGCTCCATTAGCCTGTCGCCAAGCTCCGCGCCGCTTATCGACACGACGGACGGGAAGTTTTCAACCTTCGGCGACCATGTTATCTGCCCTCCGAAGGCTGCTTTTTCGATCACAAGTACGCTTTTTCCAGCACGGCAGGCATAGGTTGCGGCAGTCAGCCCAGCGGGGCCGCCGCCGATAATAAGTATATCGTATATCATTTTTCTTCTCCTGACATATCGCTTTGACAAAGCTTCATGAGCCTTTTTATCCTGTAATTCACGGCGCTTTTCGTAACGGACGGCATTGACAGCTGCCCGAGATCGGAAAGGCTTGCCTCGGGATTCGTTATGCGCAGCAATGCCGTATCCCTCAAATCGTCCGGCAGCGCGTCAAGTCCGTTTTCCGCGACAAAGCGCTTGATAACGCGTATCTGGCTCTGTGCGGCAATAACGGTTTTGTCGGCGTTTGCGGCGTCGCAGTTTATCTGGCGGGTGACGGTGTTGCGCATCTCCTTGTCCACCTTTGCCGTCATGACCTCCATGGCGGTGTTCGACGCGCCTATCGCGGTGAAAAAGTCAGCTATTGCGTCGGCCTGCTTGAAATACAGAAGACTGTTGCCGGCGCGGTGCGTTTCCTTCGGGGAAAAATCCATATCCAGCAGAAGGGAGTGCACCTCGCGGCTCACGCTCCTGTGCGGAGTTGCAAGCTCAAGATGATAGCTTTTCTGCGGGTCTGTGACACTGCCCCCGGCAAGAAAAGCGCCGCGCACAAAAGCGGCGCGGTCACTGTCCTCCTCAAGCATACCGAAATTTACGTGATGACTGAGGAGCGTTTCGGCATCCGCGCCGTAAACCGAGAGTATTTTATCTATCTTTTCTGCGTCGGTTATCTCAAAGCTGCGCTTTCCGCGGCAGCCCTCGTCGGGCAGATAGTCGAACTCAAGCGAAAAAGCGCGGCGGAAAAGACGCGGCAGACGCTGGGCGAAGTCGGCGTTTGCGGTTATTATCCTGATGTCCGTGGGCGAAAAGGTGTTGCAGTACATCAGCACACCGTAGCACTCCGCCGCAGCGCAGCTTTTTTTATCGATTTTTTGCAGGCACAGCTCTGCCTTTGCATCCGATGAAAATGACATGGTTATTTGTCGATATCCCTGTTGATATTAATGGAGCTTATGCCCTTTGCGGAAAGATAGTCGCTGAGCGCGGAGGCTATTGCCACGCTGCGGTGCCGCCCGCCTGTGCAGCCTATCGCTATCGTAAGGGTAAGCTTGCCTTCCTCCACATAATACGGAAGAAGGAAATCTATCATATCCTGGAGCTTTTCCGTCATCTGGCGCGTCTGCGGATAGCTGAAAACAAACTCGAAAACGGGTCTGTCAAGGCCGGACATATCGCGCAGCTCCTCCACGTAATAGGGATTAGGCAGGAAACGTGCGTCAAACACGAGGTCGGCGTCCATGGGAATGCCATGCTTGAAGCCGAAGGACATGACCGTCACGTCGATCTCACGCTTTTTCCCGCTTCCGGCAAAAAGCGTAAAAAGCCTGTTTTGCAGCATGCCGAGAGTGAGATAATTGCTGCTGACAAGATAGTCCGCCTTTGCCTTTATGGGCGCGGTCAGTTCCTTTTCCTTCTCTATCGCCTGCTCAAGACTGACGTTCTTACTCTGGAGCGGGTGACGGCGGCGCGTTTCCTTGTAGCGCCGCACAAGCGTTTCCGTGTCGGCGTCCATATACAGAATGCGGCAGTTGCAGTCCATCTCCCTGAGCTGCTCTATCGTCGTCAGCACCTCGTCGAAACCTTCCTTTTCGCGCACATCCGTCACGAGCGCTACCTTTTCATAGCGACCCTTTGTGGCGATGCACAGCTCCGCGAAGCGCGGCATGAGCGCGACGGGCATATTGTCTACGCAGTAGTAGTCCAGATCCTCAAGCACATCGGCTGCACGGCTTTTTCCGGCGCCGGAAAGTCCGGTTATGATAAGAAAATCCATTATCTTTTATCCTCGGGAAAATCAGAATTGTTTTCGGTTATGTGATTTCTCGGTATTTTGGGGCCGTTGTCCTCAAGCCGGTAATCCTCCGGCAGAAGAATTATCTCCGGGGCGAGAGTGACGCCGGTTTTGTCATATACCGCATGGCGGACATGATCCATAAGCTCGTAAATGTCCTTTGCGGTCGCCCCGCCCTTGTTGACGATGAAACCCGCGTGCTTTTCGGATACCTGCGCGCCGCCTACGGAAAAGCCCTTCAGTCCCGCTTCGTCGATCAGCGCGGCGGCGTAGTGCCCCTCGGGACGCTTGAAAGCACTTCCTGCCGACGGGAGATCAAGCGGCTGTTTGTCGCGGCGGCGCTGGTTAAGCTCACGTATTTTCTCCGCGATCTGCTCACTGCCGCCATTTTCAAGGGAAAATACAACGCTCAGTATCACGCAGCCCGGCATCGTCTGGAACAGGCTTGAACGGTAGGCAAATCTGCACTGCTCGTTGGTAAGCTCATACAGCTTCTGCTCCGGCAGATAGTAGATCACGACGCTTTCAATGCAGTCTTTCATCTCGCCGCCGTAAGCGCCGGCGTTCATCATTGTACCGCCGCCCACAGTCCCGGGAATACCGGAGGCAAATTCAAGCCCGGCAAGCGCGTTCTGCTGAGCAAATGTCGCAAGCTTTGAAAGGGACACACCGGAACCTGCGTATATTTTGCCATCGCCGCAAAGAAAAAGCTGTTCAAGCTTCCCCGTGCTGACGACAAAAAGGTCAGGACAGCCCGCATCCGGGAAAACGACATTTGTCCCGTTGCCCAGAATATATGGGGCGAGGCCGTGCTCCTTGAGGATACAGCAGACCTTGCTCAAAGAGCCGACGTCCTGCGGAACGGCATAGGCTCTTACAGCCCCGCCGACCTTCATTGATGTGTGGGCGTTCATCGCCTCGTTTTCGAGCAGGGTCATACCCGGCAGTTCTTTTTTTATTTCAACAATTGCAGCTTCGAGATTTTCCATATTGATCCTCCATGCGGATTTTGCGGCGCGGCCGGCAGGCGTTCAGAATATTCCCGCGTCAATGGCGGAGTCATGCGCGGCGGCCAGAGTTTCCGCGGCGTTGAAGCCCATCTTCTTCTGACGGTTGTTCATGGCGGCAAGCTCCATTATAACGGCAAGGTTGCGTCCCGGCGCTACCGGGATCGTAACCGATGGGACGCTTACGCCCAGAATGTCCTGCACATCGGAGCTGAGGCCGAGCCTGTCATAGGGCTTACCCTCTTCCCAGCGCTCCATTTTTATCACAAGGTCAATGTTGGATTCGGGCTTTACCGCGCCTACGCCGTAGATGTGGCGCACGTTAATAACCCCTATGCCGCGCAGTTCCATATAATACCTTATCATTTCCGGCGCGGTGCCGATAAGCGTTGTGCGGTCTATGAGCCGTATTTCCACCGCGTCGTCGGCGATCAGACGGTGCCCGCGCTTTATAAGCTCAAGCGCAGTCTCGCTCTTGCCGATGCCGCTGTCGCCCATAAGCAGCACACCCTCGCCGTAGATCTCCACAAGCACGCCGTGCGTTGTCATGCGCGGGGCAAGATGATGCTGGAGCGCGTTTATAAGATTTGCCTGCAAGGCGGAAGTGTCTTCTTCGGTTATAAAGAGGTTACGGTCGTATTTTTCGGCAAGCGATATATCCTCCGGAAACGGCTCCACCCCGTGACATATGACAAGCCCCGCGATATCGTACTGCATGAAGCACTCGACGGCTCTGCTGCGCTGTTCAGGCGAAAGCGTGTCGAGATACGCATTTTCCACGCGGCCTATTATTTGCAGGCGGTTCGGGTCAAAGTAGTAATAAAAACCGGTGAGCTGCATGGCAGGGCGGTTCACGTCCGACGTTCTCAGAACGGCGGTGTCGTAATCCCGCGATTTGTGGAGCACACGAAGATTAAGCTCCTCCACTATTGTTTTCAGCTTAACTGTATATTTTGACTGCATACAACCTATGCCTCCGATATCCGATCGCGTCTTATTGCTTCTATTTTACCCGCAACGGCTTGTTTTGGCAACTGCTTTTTCCGCAATCATTTTGAAAAGGGGAAAATAATTCCGGCAAAAGATGAAAAAACTCTTGCAATCAGACGGCAAGTCTGCTATTATAAACAAGCTGTCTTATCAGCTAAACACAAGCAAGGAGGTGCTTCAAGCTATGGCAAAGTGTCAGTTTTGTGATAAGGATATGGCATTCGGCATCAAAGTCAGCCACTCCCACAGACGCTCCAATCGTACATGGAAGCCCAATGTGAAGCGCGTCAAGGCCATCGTAGACGGTTCTCCCAAGCACGTTTACGCTTGCACTCGCTGCCTGCGCAGCGGTAAGGTCACCCGCGCTGTGTAATTTTAATATTACCCGAAACAAAGCCTGTCGAACACGACGGGCTTTTTTCGGGTTTAAACGCCGCCGCTACACTTTTCATTGACTTTTGATCTTGTGAATGGTACTGTGATTACAGAAATAATATGTATAAGGAAGGAACAGCGATGAAGACCCATTCTCTGAAAAACGGAAAGCTTGAGCTGACCGTTATGGAATTTGGCGCGACGGTACATTCGCTTAAATTCATGGGACGTGAGACCGTACTAAAATGCGGCAGTGAAAAGGAATATGTCGATAAAGGCGCGTTTTACTCTGCGGCTATCGGACGGTACGGGAACCGCATAGGCGGCGCGGCGTTCACACTTGACGGGAAAGAATATAAGCTTGCGGCCAATGAGGGGAAAAATCAGCTCCACGGCGGGCCAGATTCGTATGACAAACGCTGGTGGGACGTAGAGTGTGCCGACGGCGAGAAAATACGCATGAGTATTCTTTCCCCCGACGGCGACAACGGTTTTCCCGGAAACCTCAAAATGACCGTGACATATTCGCTTACCGAGAACGGACTGCGCGTGGTTTTCGAGGGTGAAACAGACGCGCCCACTGTGTTTGCACCGACGCTGCACCCGTATTTTGTGTACAGCGGGGCACCCTCGATATGCATCAACGCAAAGCGGCATATTGAGGTGGACGAGGCTCTTATCCCGACGGGCGTATTGCTGCCATGTGAGGGACGGTTTGATTTTTCGTCCATGCGGCCGCTTGACACAAGCTTTGACGACGCCTTCGTGCTTGACGGCGAACACGCCCTTACATACAGAACGGACGCCTACACCATGGAAATGTGGGCAAATTTCCCTGCCGCGCAGATTTTCAGCGGCCATCCGGGCGGCGTGGCGATAGAGCCGGAGATGTTTCCGGACGCTCCCAATCATCCGGAATTTCCGGATACCACCCTTCGACCCGGCGAGAAGTTCAGCAAATGGGCGGAATACAGATTTTTTGCGTAATAAGCCACATAATAAGACAAAAGGGCAGCGGCAAAATGTGAATTTTGCCGCTGCCCTTCAATATCAAAGAATCGGATCACAGCTCAAGTTCCTGCTGATGCATTTCCTGCTCTCTTATTTTCTGCTTCCAGCATTTATGGCACATGGCGACATAGCTGTCGTTTCCGCCGAGGAAGACCTGACTCCCGTGCGTGACGATATTTCCGTGCCCGTCGATCCTTGCGTTAACGGTGGCTTTACGCCCGCAGGCGCAGACGGTTTTTATCTCGGTCAGCGAGTCGGCAAGCTCCATGAGACGCTGTGCACCGGGGAAAAAGTGCGTCAGAAAATCCGTGCGCAGACCGAAGCACAGCACGGGCAGATCTTCGTCGTCCACAAGCGTACGAAGCTGATCTATCTGCTCGGGGGTAAAAAACTGCGCCTCGTCGGTGATTATCACATCGTGATGTCCGGCACGGTGATATTCCTCTTCAATATTCTGCTCGGGCGTGATTATCTGAGCGCGTGCCTCAAGACCTATGCGGCTTCTTATTATATCTGCGCCGTCCCTTGTGTCCGTGCTGGGCTTTATGAGCCAAACACGCATACCAAGTTCCTCATAATTGAACTTTGTGATAAGTGCCTGCGCGGATTTGGAGGAGCCCATTGCCCCATATTTGAAGTACAGCTTTGCCATTTTTTACCTCTGTCAATTGTTTATGTGCGCTTTCACGCGCTCGACAACCATGTCGAACGCAACGATGTTGTGTCCGCCTTCGGGAATGATGATGTCAGCATTGCGCTTGCTCGGCTCGACGAACTGCTCATGCATGGGCTTTACGGTCGTAAGATACTGGTTCACTACGCTCTCAAGACTGCGCCCTCTGTCGCGCACGTCGCGTGTGATGCGGCGGAGGATGCGCACATCCGCGTCGGCGTCAACAAAAATTTTTATGTCCATTTCATCGCACAGCGCCTTGTCCGCGAAGATAAGTATCCCCTCGACTATTATGACCTTTGCGGGGGTTATGAGCAGGGTCTTGGCCGAACGGTCGTGAATGGAGTAGTCATATACGGGACATACGACGCTCTGCCCCGCCTTGAGCTTGCGCAGATCGCCTATCAGGCGGTCGGTGTCAAAGGCGTCCGGGTGGTCGTAATTGAGCTTGCATCTCTGCTCATATGGCATATCGTGGTGCGCTTTGTAGTAGTTGTCGTGATTGATTACCGAAACTTCGCCCGCGAAACGCTGGACGAGCTTTTTTGTGATAGTGGTCTTGCCGCTGCCGGTACCCCCGGCAATGCCGATTACCATTACATCGCTCATATCTGTCCGCTCCTTCTCTGTCTTTCTTTTACATCATACCACACTTCCTTTCCCGTTTCAATTTGACTTTTCCGTTTTTTCTTAATATAATGAAATAAATAAGAAATAATGTTTGAATAACATACAGGTGCCGCAGGCCTTGCCGTACCGCAAAAAGAAAAGGAGAGCTTACTATGGAACCAAAAAGAACCCCGCATAACAACGCCTATATCGGGCAGATCGCAAAGACCGTTCTCATGCCGGGCGACCCTCTGCGCTCGAAATACATTGCCGAAACATATCTTAAGGACGCCGTGCTTGTGAACAACGTCCGCGGTGTGCAGGGCTACACAGGCGGCTGGAAGGGCGTACCTGTTACGGTTATGGCATCCGGCATGGGCATGCCCTCGATCGGCATTTATTCGTGGGAGCTGTTCACAACATATGAGGTGGATAATATCATCCGCGTCGGTTCCGCCGGCGCTATTCAGGACGATGTGAAGCTCATGGATATAGTTTTCGGACAGGGCGCCTGCACCACATCGAGCTATATAGACGCGTTCGGTCTTCCCGGCCGTTTTGCTCCGATAGCCGACTATGAGCTGCTGTCCACCGCGATAAGCGCGGCGAGAGAACACGGGATCGACCCCAAGGTCGGCAACATCCTCTCCGAGGACAACTTTTATCATATCGACCCGGAGGCCAACAACAAATGGCGCAGCATGAACGTTATGGCGATAGAAATGGAGGCGGCTGCGCTGTATGCGAACGCGGCATATCATAAAAAGAGAGCGCTGTGCATGTGCACAATTTCCGATCATATCTATACCGGCGAGGCGCTTACAGCCGATGAAAGGATGCTGTCTTTCGGGCAAATGATGGAAATTGCGCTTGATACGGCTGCGGCGATGGCAAAAAAATAACCGCAGAGCGGGGAATGCGGAGGGAACTGAGGAATAGTTTACGTAACTTTGTTGACTTGATTACGGCGTATTTTCACAATTTATTGATAATTACTGCTTGATTATGATAGAATACTCTGCTATAATCCAAGCAGTACGAAAACGTACAGACAAACAAAATATCTGGAGGAAAAATCATGAAGAAGTTTCTTGCAATGATTCTCGCACTCTGCATGGTATTTGCTATGTGCGCTGTCTCTGCTTCCGCAGACGAAGCCGCTGATGCCATCGCGGACGAAATGACCTCTGCTGACGGAAAGTATGAAGTTGCTTTCATCACCGACGTTGGCCAGCTCAAGGACAAGTCCTTTAACCAGGGCACATTCGACGGCGTTAAGCTGTATGCAGACGCCAATGGTCTGAGCTACAAGTACTATCAGCCCGCAAACGGCGATAAGGCTACCGACGACGACCGTTTTGACGCTATGAAGGCCGCTGCCGACAACGGCGCAAAAGTCATCGTATGCGCAGGCTTCATGCAGGGCAACGCTCTTGCACAGGCTGCTGCCGCTTACCCCGAAGTGAAGTTCATCTTTGTTGACGGCTGGGCATTTGACGGCCTTGACAACATCGCAGGCATTGCTTTCAAGGAAGAGCAGTGCGGCTACCTCGCAGGCTACGCAACCGTTAAGGAAGGCTATGAGTCCCTTGGCTTCTGCGGCGGCGGCGGCGGAGACAATCCCGCATGCTGCAGATACGGCTACGGCTTTGTTCAGGGCGCATCTGCGGCTGCTGCCGAGATGGGCAAGACCGTTACCATGAACTACTCTTGGCTCTACGGCTCCTCTTTCTCCGCTTCTCCTGAACTTCAGACCATGGCCAGCGGCTGGTATGAATCCGGCGTTGAGGCTATATTCTGCTGCGGCGGTTCCATGTTCCAGTCCGTTGCTGCTGCCGCTTCCGCAAATGACGGTGCAGTCATCGGTGTTGACGTTGACCAGTCCAGCGAGTCCGATACCGTTATTACCTCCGCAATGAAGGGCCTCAGCAGCTCCGTTGTCTGGGCACTCACCAAGGCTTATGACGGCACTTGGGACGAAATCGGCGGCGTAGCAACCTCTCTGGGTGCAGCCGAAGATGCAGTCGGCCTGCCTGTTGACACCTGGTCCCTCGAGGGCTGGACTGTTGAAGAGTATCAGGAAATGCTCAAGGGTATCGTTGATGGCACCATCGAAATCGACGACAACTACGAGAACCTCGCTTCCACCGATTCTCTTACTCTCAACGTGATCGAGTAATCTGAAACGCAAACCCAACGGCACACCGAACTTTCGGTGTGCCGTTTTTGATAAAACGCATTTGTCAGATAGGCTTTGCCGCGGCATTCGCCAGCTCTTGGTATGGTATAATTGATTTTAAAGACAAAGTATACCGAGGACTAAAAACGAGCACCGGATAAGGCCAGTGCTCGTTTTTCCACGTGTCTATATCAAAACTAAAACCTGCGATTGGCGCGAATCTTCTCCTCGTCGGGGTGAAGATCGTGCCAAGCGGCGGCAAAAGTGCAGCTGTTGTACTCGAGATCCACAGCCAGCTTGAGTGTACCGCTGGCGAGGGAGTTCGCAATCGTCAACGCCGTGTCGCGGTTCAGCCGAGAGAAGTAAAGCTCCTTGGCGGTCTTGACCAGCTCAAAGTAAGCCGCTTCGGCAGCGTCTTCAATGGTGAGATTGGCATTGCCGCCGTAGAGATCTCCCAAAGGGACAGCCTCTCCAATGCGAGACTCCCAGTGATCTATGATCGAGAGGTAATCATAATTAAGCTTGCGGAGCAGGCGTCTGATGCTTGTGTAGCCGGGGCAGAGTTCGCGGATTGTTTCATCCATTTTGTCGGTCATCTTTTTCTCCTTCCGGGGTTCTTTCAACCGTGACTTTGTTGTCACACATTGTAGCTGCAAAGCCAAGGAGGGAAATCAAGTTGCAGTTCCGTGATAGTTCTTAGTATGGTATAAAGAACTATATCAAGTATACTGCATTTACGCAGAAAATGCAACAAATTGCGCTGTGTGAACTTCAACAAAAACGATTGCGCCGAATTGGTGAAACTGCACATACGGTAAAAATCGCTTTCAAGGGTATTCCGACACAGATTTTGCATAAAATAATTGACATACCCTGCGCACGATGTTATTATTACCCCGTAAAAAGCTTTGACGGAGAACACCATCTGCAAATGACCGTTCAGAGAGCGCGGTGTATGCTGTGAGCCGTGCCGGTCGGACGGATGTGTGACCGCTCCCGAGCCGGAGATCGGAAATGGCCTCCCGAACAACGCCCGTTACCGCGTTATGAGTTAAACCCAAGGTGGAACCGTGTTGATTTCAAGCACCCTTGCTATGCGCGAGGGTGCTTTTATTATCATGGTGCAGAACTTGGGCGGCTCTGTAAATTAATTGCATATTCTTATTTATATATAGGAGGATAATATGGACGAGAATAAGTATACCTTTGAAAACGAAGAATATCGCAAGACCTATTGGCACACCTGCTCACACGTTCTGGCGCAGGCGGTGAAGCGCCTTTATCCTGAAGTGAAGTTGGCCATCGGCCCCTCAATCGACAACGGTTTCTATTATGATATGGATTCTCCTTTTCCGTTCACTCCCGAGATACTTGAGAAAATCGAGGGTGAGATGCGAAAAATATGCAAGGAAAAGCTCAAACTTGAGCGCTTTGAGTTGCCGCGTGAGGAAGCGATAAAATTCATGGAGGAGCGCAATGAGCCTTACAAGGTGGAGCTCATCAACGATCTGCCCGAAGATGCCGCTATCAGCTTCTACAAGCAGGGCGAGTTTACCGATCTCTGCGCCGGCCCGCATCTCGATTCTACCGGCCGCATCAAGGGCAACGCTATCAAGCTCACTGCCTGCAACGCCGCCTATTGGAGAGGCGACAGCAGCCGTCAGACGCTCCAGCGCATTTACGGCATTGCATTTCCCAAGAAGGACGAGCTTGACGAGTATCTTGCCCGTATTGAGGAGGCAAAGCGCCGCGACCACCGCAAGCTGGGCAGAGAACTCGGCCTGTTCGCGTTCCGCGATGAAGCTCCCGGCTTCCCGTTCTATCTTCCCAAGGGAATGGTTCTGAAAAATACCCTTATCGACTATTGGCGTCAGGTTCACAAGAAGTGGGATTATGTCGAGATCCAGACTCCGCAGATCATGCGCCGCACTCTGTGGGAGACTTCCGGTCATTGGGATCACTACAAGGACAATATGTACACCACCGTTATCGACGGCGAGGATTTTGCAATAAAGCCTATGAACTGCCCCGGCTCGATCCTTGTTTACGAGCTTGAGCCTCATTCCTACCGCGATCTGCCTCTGCGCTACGGTGAGCTTGGCAATGTCCACCGCCATGAGCTGTCAGGTGCACTGCACGGGATGTTCCGCGTCCGTGCGTTCACCCAGGATGACGCGCATATCCTCCTTGCGCAGGATCAGATAACCAACGAGGTTGTGCGCATTGCACAGCTTTTCGATGAGGTCTATTCCATGTTTGGCCTGCCCTATACCATTGAGCTGTCCACCATGCCCGAAGACCATGTCGGCACACGTGAGGATTGGGAGAAGGCGGAGAATGCCCTTGCGGACGCCATTACCGGCATCGGCAAGACATACAAGGTAAATCCCGGCGACGGCGCGTTCTACGGCCCCAAGCTTGACTATCATATTCAGGACTCCCTCGGACGCACGTGGCAGTGCGGCACTATCCAGCTTGACTACCAGCTTCCCGGCCGCTTCAATCTTGAATATATCGGCGCGGACGGCGAGAAACATACCCCTGTTATGATCCACCGCGTTGTATTCGGTTCCATTGAACGCTTCATCGGTGTTATCACTGAGCATTTTGCGGGGGCGTTTCCGGTATGGCTGTCTCCTGTGCAGTGCAAAATCATGCCTATCACCGACCGCTGCAATGATTATGCGGAAGAGATCAAGGCGAAGCTCGACAAAGTCGGCGTCCGCTGCGAAACTGACCTCAGAAATGAAAAAATCGGTTATAAGATCCGCGAAGCGCAGCTCCAGAAGATTCCTTATATGCTTGTCGTTGGCGACAAGGAAAAGGAAGCGGGCACGGTTGCGGTGCGCACACGCGGCGGCGTAGACCTCGGCGCTATGGATTACGCAGCGTTTGAAGCAAAAATTCTTTCGGAAATCGAAAACAAGACAAGAGATTAAATCTGAATAATTTATCACGCACCCTCACAAGCTATCTAAAAAGCTTGTGGGGGTGTTTTCGATCAGTAAACAGAGAAAAAAGCTGATTCTTGCGATAGCGCTGATAATAACCGTAAACGTGTTCATTATCGCACTTGCACAATATGCGTCTGCGGAGCTGTATAAACGCGGTTCAAGCGGAGCGGTCGTCCGTGAAATACAGACGAGATTGCAGGCGTGGGGTTACTATTCGGGCTCTATTGACGGCGTTTACGGCAGCCGTACGGAAAAAGCGGTCAAATACTTTCAGCAGAAAAACGGCCTGACCGCCGACGGACAAGCGGGCAGCGCCACGCTTGCCGCTCTCGGCATAAATACCGGCGCTTCCTCGTCTGACGGCAACGGTGGCGGAGGCGGCGGAAACGGGGACGTAGATCTTCTTGCGCGGCTAATTTCCGCCGAGGCAAGAGGTGAATCATATACGGGGCAGGTGGCTGTGGGCGCCGTGGTGCTCAACCGTGTGCGTCATTCATCTTTCCCGAATACGATAGCAGGCGTGATCTATCAGCCGGAGGCGTTTACCTGCATAGCCGACGGGCAATTCAACGAGCCTGTATCCGAAAGTGCATACCGTGCAGCCAAAGATGCGCTGAACGGCTGGGATCCCAGCGGCGGAGCGATATATTACTTCAATCCGAATACCGCGACGAGCGCGTGGATATGGTCAAGACCCGTTATCGTCACCATAGGCGAGCATATTTTCTGCGCATAAAATGTTGAAAAGCTAAAGCTTCTGATATATAATAAACTGATTAAATGTACTTTATGGAGGCTTGTATGGCTTATTGTGATAAATGCGGCGCTTATATACCCGACGGACAGAAAAAATGCCTTGCATGCGGCTTTGACAGTGAAGAAGAGGCGGCCAAGGCGGCACAGGCAGCACAGGCCGCGGCAACTCGCTCCGCTTCTGAGGATACGGGGAAATACTATTCGTTTACAAATGAGGAGCTGCGCAGGAAACTGGATGAACAGAGAAAAAAGCAGCAGGAACAGAGCCGCAGGTGGGCGGAGCAGGAAAAACAGCGCCGGGAGAAGGAGCGCGAGAGCGGGCAATGGCAGAGCTATACCGACACTGCCGCCTCCGGAGACGCGTCATCGGTGCGTAGCGGCGCCGTGTATAATGCGTCAAAAACATCGAATACCAAGCTGCTGTCTATCCTGTCGTATTTCAGCGCTCTTTTCCTTATACCGATGCTCTTTAAGCCGGAGGACCGCACGGCAAATTTCCATGCAAAACAGGGCTTGAGGCTGTTTATCTACGGCCTGATATGCGATGCGATCACATGGGCGCCGGTCGTAGGCGCGCTTGTGCAGCTTTCAAGGCTGTACCTGCTTGTGAAAGGAATCATGAACGCGGCAAACGGCAGAGAGGAGCCTTTGCCGTACATAGGCACGATAGGAGACAAAAAATAACATGGCTCCTTTTCGGCTGCCGAATCGGCATTACACATGAACAAAGGAGCTGAAATGACAGCAACATCGTTTGAGCTGTTTGTGTTTGCAGGCATTTTCTTGCTTATATATTGTATTTCTCCGAAAAATGTCGGGAATTGGGCAATACTTGCGGGAAACGCACTGTTTTATGCGTTTTCACTGTCGGGCAGACTGCTGCTGTTTATCTTTGCAGCTGCCGCGCTGTATCTTTCAGCACGCAGGACGGCAGGGGTAAAATAAAAATTATCGGAAAAAGAAAAAAACGGTAAAAAACTGTTGACAAAAGAGAACGCAGGTGGTATATTACACAAGCACTCGAAAGAGAGCCGGAAATAAAGGCTGAAAAGAGAAAAAGATTTGGAAAAATCGAAAAAAACTCTTGACAACACTGACTTTCCAAGATATAATAAGTAAGCTTTCACCAAGTGAGAGCGAAACCAAATATGTACCTTGAAAATTGAACAATGTAAGAAAAAGCTTAAGCAAAATAAGCACCAG
>CAVENX010000002.1:0-37487 GCA_963617275.1 bacterium | reverse complement strand
CATTTTGCAGAAAAAGTGCATCCCTTGCGGAATGCACTCATTCGTTATGGCGTTATATTTGAAAACAATCTTGCTAACTTAGTGACATTGCGGCAGTTTCCGCCGCCTTATCCCCTGTGCCGCCGCAGGCGGCGAAGGACGCCGCCATAGCGGCGATGAGTATAAGCGATAAAATCCTGGTAATTTGTGCTTTCATAATGACCTCCCTGTCGGGCGTGTTAGACGTGTTAGTGTACTAATTTGATTAGTACGGCAGAGTATACACCAATAAACTATACGTGTCAAGGAAAAATTTGTTACCTGTAAAAATAAATGAAAAGAGACAGCGGCAAAATGCGAATTTTGCCGCTGTCTCAGCTTGTCAAAGGACCTCAATGGGGTTCTTTGACAAAAAGGCTGCACCGCACTCTATGCTTCGGTTGTTTGCCGCAGCCTGTTATTTATAAGTGTTGATTTTTGAATAAGCCGTCAGCAGCAGAAAAACCTGGTGCCGCATACGGGACCGAGACAGAAGTTGAGCGCACACATTGCCAGACACAGCTTGTCGGAACTGAGAGTGGTCGTGACACCGTTCGAGAAATTGTCATAATACTCGCCGCCGCTCTGGAGCTGTGCCAGAAGCCGTCGGTAATCCTCGTTGCCGGGGTCGATCTCGACCGCACGCTTTGCCGACTCCATCGCGGCGATGCGGTTGCCCATATACATATTTGCACCCGCGTTGAGATAGTACCATTTGCCGTCTCTTTCCGTGACCGGAACACCGGACAGCGCGTTGAGAGCCTCACGGTACATACGGTTTCTTATATAGCTTTTGGCCGCCACATATTCGCTGCGTTCGCTCTGCCCCGCGCCTCTTCCGGCACGGCTGTTGAAATCGGTGTACCACTGACTGTAGCCGTAGCCCTGACCGGCATAGCCGTTTCCGCCGTAGCCAGAATATGAAGACTGCTGCGCGGAGCCGTTTTTTATAGCGTCGTATGCGGCGTTGATCTCGTTCATCTTCTCGGCGGCACTCGGGTCGTTCGGATTAAGATCCGGGTGATATTTTTTCGCAAGATCTCTGTATGCTTTTTTTATCTCATCATCCGAGGCGGTGCGCGGTACGCCCAAAACCTCGTAGGGATCCTTATACATCCGATTTACCTTTCTTTTTCCCGTACTTGGCCTCAAACTGCTGCCAGAGTCCGAAGCACAGAATATTTTTCAGAATGGCCGCATCCTGTACCAAAGGAAGCTTGTCAAAATAGTACACACATTCAGAAAGCAGCATTTTCAGTATATCACGAAAATACTGCTCGTTGTCAAGTCCGTAGTTCCTGCGGAACGGATTATACCTGCCGTGCACCGTGTCGGCATCAAGGTCGATAACGGCGTCCATCACATAGATAAACCGGCCGAGCGCCCTGCCCATTGCGCGCAATGAACCGCTCCACCGATCCTCACGGTATATCAGGGCTTCGGCCATAAAATCGCCGAAAGCGTCCGCCGCGGCGTCCGCATCCTCGATTTTGCTTTTTTCAAGCTCCCATATACGGTTCATGGCGTTTTTCATCGCCTCGTACTGCCGGGGATACAGCGCCTGACATTTTTCGCCGGCCTTTTTAAGAAGCTTACCCTCCGCCAGCGCGGCGATACTTCCCTCGTCCGACCAATTGTCAAGGCATTTGAGATACGCCAGCGATACGTTGAGATCGGCGGCGTAGTCGGTTATTTCGTTCTTTACCCACATGTGCGGCTCTTTGGGGTGGCGTATGCACTTTTCTGTGCCGGTTTCCTCTTCCGGCTCATAAAGCGAGCCGAGCAGAAGAATAAGAAACGTGAGGTCATAGTTGAGCGTCAGCCCAGCCGCAAGACCGTGACGGGCGCGCAGCGTCCTGCACAATCCGCAGTAGACCGCCTTGTACCGCTCTGCCTGATGCGGCTCAAGATGCGGGACGTCCGCTACAAGATAGCCGAACATATCAGGACTTGCCGACAAACGACGTGCCGCACTTGCGGCAGACTATTTTTATCTTTCCTCTGCCTCTGGGGACACGCAGAGTCGCCCGGCATGACGGACATGTGAAAAATTTATACTCCTTGCGCTGCACCCAACGCTCTTTGACCACGCTGAGCCGTGCCGTGACCTTGTATTTCAGGCGCAGATATTTCCCGTTTTCCTCCTGCCGTTTGTATATGTTCTTGGACAGCATGCGGTAGTAGATAAAAACAAGCAGAGCAACCGCCAGCGACGTAAACAGCCCGCCGAGGGCTTTCGAGAAAATACTTGCCAGAAGCAGCAAAATGACGTCAAGGATCAGCAGTGCCCTTCCGAGCTGATCGTTGCCGTAGCGTCCAGCCATAAATTTTGCAATACGCTCTTTCATGAACTCACCTTTGTCCTGTTGATTTACTGAAATATTTTATCACAGAATAGTGACAATATATCAAGAAATTGTAAACATATTTCGTTTGCCAAGATAAGCTTTCTCATGCTACAATACCGTAAACACGATTCAAAGGACGAAATTGAAAAATGCTGCTTTCTGCGGAACATATATCAATAAATTTTGGAATGAGACAGCTTGTCGATGACGTGAGCTTTTATCTCAGCGAGGGCGACAGGGTCGGAATAATCGGTGTCAACGGCACCGGAAAATCCACCCTGCTCAGAGTGCTGTCCGGTCAGCTTGAGGCGGACGGCGGCAGCGTAAGGCGGAACCCCAACGTCACATTGAGCTTTCTTGCCCAGAATCCCGTGATGGACGATAATGCAACGGTTCTTGAACAGGTATTCCTTCACGCCTCGGAGGAATACCGTCAGGTCAACGAGTATGAGGCAAAAACCATGCTTACAAAGCTTGGCATGACGGATCTTGACCAGAAGGTCGGTACGCTTTCAGGCGGCCAGAGAAAGCGTACGGCGCTTGCCGCGGCGCTCATGCAGCCTGCCGATATCCTTATTCTTGACGAACCGACAAACCATCTCGACGCGGAAATGACCCAATGGCTTGAGGAGCGTCTGCGCAGATTCAGAGGCGGACTTATCATGGTTACGCATGACCGCTATTTCCTTGAACGCGTGGCCAACCATATCACGGAGCTGAGCCGCGGCAAGCTGTACCACTACGAAGCGAACTATTCAAAATATCTTGAGCTTAAAGCCATGCGCGAGGAGATGGCGGAGGCAAGCGAGAGAAAGCGTCAGAGCATCCTGCGCGTTGAGCGGGAATGGATAATGCGCGGGTGCAGGGCACGCTCTACGAAATCCAAGGAGCGCATACAGCGCTATGAGGAGCTTCTGGACAAAAGCGCGCCGGAATATGACGGCAAGGTGCAGCTCTCCGCCGCCTCCGCGAGACTTGGCAGAAAGCTTATAGAGCTTGACAACGTTACAAAATCATACGGCGGCAGAACCGTGATCGGCGGCTTTTCATACAAGATCGGCCGCGATGACAGGATAGGCATAGTCGGCAGCAACGGTGCGGGCAAATCAACGCTGCTGCATCTTATCGGCGGCGAGATCGCACCGGACAGCGGCACGGTGGATATCGGCAGCACCGTCAGGATAGGGCACTTTTCCCAGGAGGGAAGGGAGCTTGACATGGATCAGCGCGTTTATGATTTCATCCATGAGATCGCCGCAGAGATAAAGACCTCGGATGGAACGTTTTCCGCGGCACAGATGATGGAACGCTTCCTTTTTCCAGCTGCGCTTCAATCCCAGCCGATAGGCAGACTCTCGGGCGGTGAGCGGCGAAGGCTTTATCTCCTCGGTATACTGATGTCCGCGCCGAATGTTCTGCTGCTTGACGAGCCTACGAACGACCTTGACGTTATGACGCTGTCCATTCTTGAAGACTATCTTGACACTTTCCCGGGACCCGTGATAGCCGTGTCCCATGACCGGTTCCTGTTGGACAAATTGGCTGAGCAGATATTTGAGGTGAGGGACGGCGAGGTGCTGCGCTGCACCGGCAACTGGTCAGATTGGCAGGCAAAGCGGCGCGAGGAAGCGGCGCCCAAAGCGGAAAAAGTCAAAAAAGAGCCGCCGCGTCCGAAGGAGAAAAAACTGAAATTTTCTTTCTCGGAGCAGCGGGAGTTTGACACGATCGACGCAGATATCGCTGCGCTTGAGCAGCAGCTTGCAGCTGTCGAGGCTGAGCAGGAGAAGTATTGCAGCGACTATGTAAAATTAAGCGAGCTTCAGCAGCGGCACGACGAGCTGAACGAGCAGCTTGAATACAAAATGGAACGCTGGATGTATCTCAACGAGCTGAAGGAGAAAATCGAAAACAGCTGAAACAGGGCAGTAACCGCCCCAAAAACTCTGCGAGGCCTTTCTTGACAATTTCAGGCAGAGCGCCGCATTACGCGGCGCTCTGCCTGAAATTTTATGTTTTCATGTCTTTGTCTTTTCGTCGGACTGAGACTTTGCATCCGCTTTTTTGACCGCGGCGGGAGCTTCCGCTTCCGGATTTTCCTCAGGGGCTTTCTTCACAAGCTCAAGGGTTATCGGGTCTATGTGGTCAAGGTTCGCGTACTCCTTTTCATCAGTCGGCAGCCCGCTCCTCCTGAGCTTCTTTTCTATGCGGGAATTGATAGCCGCATGTATGACTACAAACACAGGAACGCCGAGGAGCATGCCCCAGAAGCCGAACAGCCCTGCGCCGAGGATTATCGAGAACATTACCCAGAAACCGCTGATACCGGTGGTGCTGCCGAGGATCTTCGGGCCGATAAAGTTGCCGTCTATCTGCTGGAGAATTATTATGAATATGACAAACACAAGGCATTTGAACGGATCGACAAACAGAATGACAAGCGCGCTCGGCACCGCCCCGATGAACGGACCGAAGAACGGAATGACGTTCGTCACGCCGACAATGACGCTGACCAGCAGCGCATAGGGCATTTTCACTATCGCACAGAAGACGTAGCATATAAGGCCGATTATGGCGGAGTCAAGGAGCTTGCCGTTGATAAAGCCGATGAATGTCTTGTCGGTAAATGCAAGCGCACTGCGTATTTTCTGCGCGGTGTCAATGGAAAAGACACTGTAAAATACCCTGCGCATACCAACGGTAAAGCCCTCTATATCACCGAGAATGTAGACGGAGACAATAATGCCGATTATGAGATTGTATACGGTCTTGACGGCGTAGTACACGCCGGAGGTGACGTTCGTTACAAAACTGCCCAGCTCAGGCAGGAGCGTGGAGCGCAGCCACTCCATAAGGTTGCCGCTCAATTTGTTCAGCGTACTGACGGCGTAGCTTTCGATCTCGGGATAATCCGTGAGCGTGGTTTCGACCCAGCGGCTGATGGCCGCGTAATAGGAGTCGCTGTTCTTGACGATCTTTTCTATGCTGTCGTACAGCTGAGGGATAATGAGGTAGAACATCGCGGCGATGACGACAAGGAGCACTATCTCCGACAGGAAGACGGACAGACCTCTTGCAAGCTTGCGCCCGCCGTTTTTGCTCTTTTTGGCAATTTTCTGCGTGACAGGCAGAAATATGTGCTTTTCCATTCGCCTCATCAGCGGGCAGAGCAGATAGGTTATTATAAGACCCCAGATAAACGGACTGAGTATTTTGAAAATCGTGGTGAGCCATTGACCGAGAATGGCAATATAGTTGAGCGCCATATAAAAAATTATGGCGGCGGCGATCACGCAAAAGGCGGTAATGCCCCAATACAGATATTTTTTATCCCACTTGATGAATTTTTTCATTTCTCTCTCCGAATATAGTTACTCTGTCTATATTCTACTATCATAGCAACTAAGCGTCAACAGGTAAATGTTAATTTTTCGTAAGAAAATTGAAAGAACATGACGGACAGCATAATTATATTATGTCAACATATACAGGAAACTTATTAAAAAAATATTCATATTACGGGTGTTGAAAACCCTGTTGAAAATGTTGAAAAGCTGGAAAAATTAAAAGCGGTATATTCAGAATATGTCGAATATTCATTTTGAAAAGTCAAAGACAGTCGAAAAATGTAAACCAATTCATATTGTAACTTTTGTGTGCATAAATTGGCATATCTGTATGCGGCGGAAGTGAGGTTTGCAATGATGAGACGTTTGTTATCCTTTTTATGTGTCGCGGCAATGCTTGCCGGTTTTACTCCGGTATGCGCGATAGCGGAAAACACGACGGCGGTTCCGTCCGTTTCCGCACCGTCTGCGGTGCTTATGGAAAAAACGACGGGAACCGTGATATACGAAAAAAATCCCAAGGAGCATCTTTTCCCGGCAAGTATCACCAAGATAATGACGATGCTGCTGATCGTCGAGGACATCGAAGCGGGCAGGCTCAAGCTGACGGACACTGTGACGGCGAGCAAACGCGCCTCAACGTTCGGCGGCAGCTGCGTATACCTTGAGGAGGGGGAGCAGATGAGTGTTGACGAGATGCTCAAGTGCATTGCGGTGGTGTCG
Organism: bacterium; assembly: GCA_963617275.1. Taxonomy (GTDB): domain Bacteria; phylum Bacillota; class Clostridia; order Oscillospirales; family Oscillospiraceae; genus Limivicinus. The sequence goes on along the minus strand of CAVENX010000002.1, from coordinate 31,054 downwards.
GCGAACGACTGCGCGGTCGCAATGGCCGAGCATATAAGCGGCAGCGAGGAGGTATTTGTACGCCGGATGAATGAGCGTGCCGCGGAGCTTGACCTGAAAGACACTCACTTTACAAACTGCACCGGACTTTTTGACGACGGCAGGCACTATACCTCGGCTTACGATGTGGCGCTCATGTCGCGTGAGCTAATAAGTCACGAAATGATAAAAAATTATACCACTATCTGGATGGACAGCATACGCGGCGGAGAGTTCGGCCTGAGCAATACCAATAAGCTTGCGTATTGGTATTCGGGCTGTACGGGGCTGAAAACCGGCTATACCTCCACTGCGGGCTACTGCCTTTCCGCAACGGCTGAGCGCGACGGGACGGAATATATTGCGGTGGTTATGCGCTCTGCGTCGTCCGATGCGAGGAACGCGGACGCCATGACGATGCTTGACTTTGCTTTTGATCACTGCCGCCTCTGTTCGCTGAGAAGCGGCGAGCCGCTTCCGCGTGTGCGCGTGGATATGGGGAAAGAGCAATATGTCGGGCTTGAGTACGGCGGCGCCGAGACGGCGCTGCTGGAGAAAAATTCCGGTGAACTGAGCTTTGAGATCAACGCGGAGAGCGTTGTCGGCGCACCGGTCAAAAAAGGGGATAGAATGGGGACGGCGACAGTGAAATGCGGCGATAAGATCGTTGCCGCGCTTCCGCTGCTTGCGGCGGATGATGTGGAGCGTATGGGCTTTAAGGAGCTGATAGGGCTTATCGGCGGCGGGGTAGTGGGGCTTTGGTGCAGATAAGAGCGGGAGTCAATAAGAAATTGTTCATTTTCCACGGTTGAAAAAAATGTAAAAACGTATATAATATGACCAATACCAAAGCGAAATTGATTTATATATAGAGGAGACAAGGAAAATGATCAGAGTTGATTTATCCGGCGCGAAGAACTTTTTAGATAACGGTCCGGACTATGACGCCGCTTTCAAGGCATTTGACACGCTCCTTTCAGGCAGCGGTGCAGGGGCGGATTTTACCGGCTGGCTTGAACTGCCGCAGCGCATCAAGGATACGGAGCTTGACCGTATTGTTGAGTGTGCCGCGAAGATCCGCGCCCGCTCAAAAGCGCTTGTCGTTATCGGCATAGGCGGCTCCTATCTCGGCGCACGCGGCGCTATCGACCTTCTGCGCCCCCTGCCCGGCAAGGACGATGTCAAGGTTTACTTTGCGGGCAACGGCGTTTCGCCCGACTATCTGTGCGGTATCATTGAGCAGATAGGCGACGCCGACTTTGACGTCAATGTCATTTCCAAATCCGGCACCACGATGGAGCCTGCCGTTTCTTTCCGCATCTTCCGCGAGCTTCTTCATAAGAAATACGGAGACAGGGCGGATGAGCACATAATCATGACCACGGACGCGCACCGCGGCGCTCTCAAGGAGCAGGGCGACAAGTTCGGATGGGAGAGCTTTATCGTCCCCGACGACGTGGGCGGCAGATTCAGCGTCCTGTCCGCGGTCGGCCTTCTGCCGATGGCCGTTGCCGGCATCGACGTGCGCAAGGTCATTGACACCGCGATCGAAGAGCTGAAAGCGCTCCGCGTAAAGGACGAAAGCAACAGTGCGATCATGTACGCCGCAGCAAGGCAGTATCTTTACAAAAAAGGATACGGCGTTGAGATCCTTGCCTGCTATGAACCGAGCTTCCGTTTCATGGGCGAATGGTGGAAGCAGCTTTACGGCGAGAGCGAGGGCAAGGACGGTATAGGCATTTTCCCCGCAAGCGTCGAGTATACCGCAGATCTGCACTCTATGGGACAGTATATCCAGGAGGGTGTACGCTTTCTTATGGAGACGGTCGTCACATTTGAAAAACCGCTCTGCGGCTATGTCGTACCCTTTGACGCGGACGACGCGGACGGACTCAACTATCTTGCCGGGCGTGACCTTGCGGATATAAGCGTCACCGTTACCGAGGCCGTGCGTCAAGCGCACATTTCCGGCGGCGTTCCGAATATACAGCTTTTTGCCGGCAGGCGCGATGAAGCGGGCTTTGCCTCTCTTGTCGTATTTTTTGAGATGGCCTGCGGCATCTCCGGCTATATGAGCGGCGTGAATCCTTTCAATCAGCCAGGTGTTGAAGCCTATAAGAAAAATATGTTCCGTATGCTTGGCAAGCCCGGAGCAAAATAAGAGGGAGACAGATATGGGTGTTTTGTCAAATTACGAGCCGAAAAAGGTTCTTGAGTTTTTTGAATTGCTCTGCTCCGTGCCGCACGGTTCGGGCAATACAAAGCAGATAAGCGACCTGTGCGTCAAATTTGCCAAGGACAGAGGACTTGAGTATTATCAGGACGCGGTAAATAATGTTATTATAATAAAGGAAGCCTCCGCCGGCTACGAGAACGAGCCTGCACTTATCCTGCAGGGGCATATGGATATGGTGTGCGAGAAAGCCGAAGGCTCTGATCACGACTTTACAAAGGACGGACTTAAGCTTATCGTTGACGGCGATTGGCTCCATGCCGACGGAACAACTCTCGGCGGGGACGACGGCATCGCGCTTGCCATGGCGATGGCGGCGATGGATGACGACACGCTCGGCCACCCGCGCCTCGAGGCGGTATTCACTGTTGACGAGGAGGTTGGCATGGAAGGCGCGTTCGCTATCGACTGTGCGCCGCTGAAGGCAAAAGCAATGCTCAACCTCGACTCCGAGGAAGAAGGCGTACTTACCGTCGGCTGCGCCGGCGGCATGAGAGCGGACTGCACCATTCCCGTCAAGCGTGAGAGCGTAAAGCTTGCCGGTGCCAGGATCACGATAAGCGGCCTTGTCGGCGGCCACTCCGGCGCGGAGATAGACAAGGGACGCGCCAACTCCAACATACTTATGGGGCGGCTTCTCCACGCCCTTGATGCCGCCGCACCTGTCCGGCTTGTCGGGCTTTATGGCGGCAGGGCGGATAACGTAATAACCAACCGCACCGACGCCGTTATCGCCTTTGCCGCGGAGGACGCGGACAGGCTTTCCGCCGCCGCGGTGAAAATGGCGGCGAACTTCAAAAAAGAGTATAACCCCGCCGACCCCGACATCACCGTTGACTTTGAGCTTACGGAGGAAAAGGAGCTTGAAGCGGTGTGTCTTGCCGATACGAAACGCGTTATATGTGCGCTTATGTGCACTCCTCAGGGTGTGCAGGAGATGAGCCAGAAGCTCAAGGGCCTTGTGCAGACCTCTCTCAACATGGGCGTTCTCAGACTTGAAAAGGACCGCATGACCGCCGGTTATTCCGTGAGGAGCAGTATCGGAACGCAGAAAGAGATGCTTGGTGAGCGTCTTGCTCTGCTGTATGAGGCGCTCGGCGGCAGCGTCAGCTTCCGCGGCGCATATCCCGCGTGGGAGTATGCCGATAATTCCCCGCTGAGAGACAAGGTCGCGTCAATATTCGAGGAACAGTACGGCAGAAAGCCGGAGGTCGTTATGACGCACGGCGGACTTGAATGCGGGCTTTTCCAGGAGAAGATGCCGGGTCTCGATACTGTCGCTCTCGGTCCGGATCTTGTGGACATCCACAGCCCGAAGGAGAGGCTTAATCTCCCGTCGCTTGAACGTACATGGAAGCTTGTCAGAGCGGTCATTGAGAAAAAATAAGCCTGTAAATCATAACCCAGCTTGTCCAAAAAGTCCTGTAAGGACTTTTTGGACCGCGTTTTCCGCCGAGCATTTTGAAAGAGTTCAAAATGCTATTACCGAAAGCCTTGATGTATCAAGGCTTTCAACGGAGGCTTATCCAATTTGAGACGGGCCTTGTCCCATCAAGCTCCCCTGCTGCTCTATTATCTGACTTTAAAACATAGTTTTTTGACAGTCGTATAACCGCCGCTTCGGCGGCGGTTATGCGGTTTTGTCAAAGAAACTCCCTGAGTTTCTTTGACAAATTGATTATTCGGTGGTTTTATGCAAAAAAGCCTGCTTTCTTCTATAAATAAATACAGGCCTCAGATAATGGGCTTTGCCGCGCTGTGGATACTCGTATATCACGAATGGCAGCTCCTTTCTCCTGCATGGAGCGCCCCATATTATGCCGAGCGCTTTATAAAGGACATCGGCTTTATCGGCGTTGATATGTTCCTGCTGCTGTCCGGTATGGGACTCAGCTATGCTGTCCGCCGCCATTCGCTTAAAGAGTTTTACAGACGCCGCTTTTCAAGGCTCGTTCTGCCGGTGCTTGCGACGGGCGTTCTGCGTGTTCTGATCAGCCGCTGGACGCTCGGATATTTTGCGAGGTGCCTGAGCGGGTATTCCTTCCTTACCGGCAATGTTACCGCTTTTATTTGGTATGTTTACGCAATTGCACTTTTTTATCTGCTTTTTCCGCTTTATTGGCACATTTTCAGCAAAAGCAGCAATAAATATTTTTTCTTTGCCGCGACGCTTGCCATTTGGGCGGCGGCGGTGTTCCTGCTGAAAAATAACTTGAGCGATACTGCATGGCTCGTCATGAACCGTGTGCCGGTTTTCCTGCTGGGGACGCTTTTCGGCTGGATAGAGCAGAACGGAAAAGCCGTGAATGTGAAAACGCCGCCCGCCGTCATCGCCTCTTCGGCGTTGCTCGTGATAGGTCTTGCGCTGGAATTTGTGTGCAGTGTGTACGGTACAAAGCTGCTCGTCCCAATGCCGACTGTTTTTCTTCCGGCACTAATGGTTGGGGTGTCCGCTGTGCTCCTCCTTGCCGCGGCGTTTGAAAGACGCGGCCGCGGCGGGAAAGTACTCGGCTTTTTCGGCGGCCTGTCTCTGGAGCTTTACTGTCTGCAAGAGGTGCTGGGCGACTATTTTATTCCTCTGTTGAGCGGGCTTTTTCCGCCGCTTATCGTGAACGCCGTGTTCTTGCTTATAGTTACGGTCGGTGCATGGCTGCTGCATTGGCTCAACGAAAAGATAATTGGATTGATATGAAAAATGGGCTGTCTCATAGTCGGTTTGAGACAGCCCATTTATATTGTTATATCTGTTCCAGCGCGTTTTCGATATCGCTCCAGAGATCTTCAACGTTTTCCTGCCCGATAAATATCCTGACCAGATTTCTTGCCGCACCGATATCTGCGGCGGCCTCGTCGGTCATGTGCACCAATGGCATAATGGCCAGCGATTCAAAACCGCCCCAACTGCATCCCAGACGGAAAATTTTCAACGCGTCGCAGAACCTGCATGCGTCTTCGACGCCGCCGACGGGGATGAAGCTCATAAGCCCCGTGAAGCCTTTCATCTGCCGCTTTGCCAGCTCATACTGCGGGAAGCTCGGATGCCCCGGGTACATAAGTCTTTTCACCTTGGGGTGGTTATAAAGCCTGTCTGCGATGATCATGGCGTTATGCTGGTGCAGCATAAGCCTTGCAGGCAGGGTTCTCAGGCCTCTGATGCACAGCCACGCCTCAAACGGCCCGAGTATTCCGCCCAGAAGCTCGCGGTCTATTGCTCTGGCGTGTTCGCGTGCCTGAGCGTCCGCGAATATCGCCGCACCGCCGATAATGTCGCTGTGCCCGCCGACATACTTTGAAAGCGTGTGTACAACGATGTCAATGCCCATTGTGATCGGCTTCTGATTCAGGGGAGACGCCCATGAATTGTCGATGATGGTTTTTATTCCGTGGGCTTTTGCGATTTTCGAGACTTCCGGAAGATTTTGCAGGGAAAAGACGGCAGTGGAGGGGCTTTCAAGGTAAAAAAGTGTCGTGTTGTCCCTGATGGCTTCCTCAAATTCTTTCGGGTCATTCCCCTTGATGAACGTCGTTTCAACGTTCATTTTTTCCGAAAGGTAATCCGCCATAAACTCATGCGCGGGCATATAGACGTTTTTTACCGCCACGATATGTCCGCCGGGTCTGACGCATGTGAGTATCGAAGTGGAAATTGCCGCCATACCGGATCCAAAACAGAGACAACCCGCACCATGCTCCAGAGCAGTAAGCTTCTCTTCGAGGAGCGCCGTCGTCGGATTGGCGCAGCGCCCGTAAATATACGCGCCTGAATCTGGAGTGTAATTGATATGCTCCTCTATTCTGTCAAAGGTGTGCAGGGAATTCATAAAGATCGGCGGGACAACAGCGTGTTCTGGAGCCGGTTTTTCTTCGCCGAAATGGCCGCAGATCGTTTCATCGGAATAGTTTACCATTATTTTTCTCCTTTGTATTCTCACAGGAAAAATTAAAATACAGTGTTTTGTTTTCCTCTTGCGCTGCGAATACGCGCCGGAACGATGTGTGTTATTCCTTTACCGCACCGGCGGTCAGGCCTTCAACAAGATATTTCTGCATAAAGGCAAACATGATGACCGTCGGGATCATTGCAATGATGCCTCCGGCGCACATCTGACCCCATTCAACGGATATTTTGTTTACAAAGCTTGAAAGACCGACGGGGATCGTCTTTGCACCGTCCTTGGTAATGAAAAGCACCGCTGCAAGAAGCTCGTTCCATGCACCCGTGAACGCAAAAACAAAGGTTGCTACAATTCCGGGCAGCATGATCGGGACAACGACGCGGACAAGCGCACCTACCTGCGAGCAGCCGTCCACACACGCGGCTTCCTCCAGAGAATCGGGTATTCTTGCAAAGAACGAACGCATTGTGATAAGGCAGAAGGGAATGTTCGTCCCTATATAGTAAAGCATAAGGCTCCATATGGTGTTGTTGAGTTTGAGCTTGAGAATAATAAGATAGCTCGGAATAAGCAGCAGCGTCGTGGGGATCATCTGCGATATCAGGAACGCGATAAGCAGCACCCTTTTGCCGCGGAAGCGGAACCTTGCAAGCGCGTATCCGCCGCTCAGCGCAAAGAAAAGCACTGCCAGCCCTGTCACCGTTGCGATAATGACGCTGTTTTTGACGTAGGTAAGGAAGTTCGTCGTGCCGAATAGATCGATATAATTCTGGAAAGACAGCACCTTGGGCCAATATGTGATTTCGGAGCCGAATATTTCAAGCCTTGATTTCAGGGAGGTTACGAGCATCCAATAAATCGGAAGAATAACCATTATCAGATAGAAAGCGAGGACAAGGAACTTTCCCGCTTTAAGAAAAAAAGTATGTTTTTTCTTATTCATCAGAAATCACCCGCCTCTTCGTAGTTTGTAACCCTGATAACGATGCTTGCATATATTGCAAGACCGATCATGAAAATCAGTCCAAGCGCGGCCGTATAGCCGAAGTCAAGGGACGAGAGGGATTTTGCGTACAGATATGAGCTGAGCGTATGGGTGCTGTTGCCCGGTCCGCCCTGCGTGATAACGTATATCATATCCGCGTTGTTAAAGACCCATATCGTGCGCAGAAGCAGGGTCATGATTATCGTTGGCTTGATAAACGGAAGCGTAATGCTGAAAAATTTGGTAAAGCTTCCGGCACCGTCTATATCCGCCGCCTCATACAGAGATGAGGGAATGGATTGCAGCGCCGCGAGGATCATGATCGCAAAGAACGGAACGCCCACCCATACCAGCGCAAGGATGACGACCATCAGGGCGAGCGAGGACGAACCCAAAAAAGAAATTTTCTGACTGATAAGGTTCAGCTTTAATAAAATATCGTTGACGGCGCCGAATTCGCCGTTGAACAGCCACTTGAAAATCAGACCGACGATCATACCGGAAAACGCCCACGGTACGAACACAATGGACTGATATACCTTTCGTCCTCTGAAAGGCTTTCTGAGCGCCATTGCCAGACCGAAGCCGAGGAAAAATTGCAGCCCGACCGTGCATACGACAAAAATAAGCGTGTGCCACGCAATCATAGGGATGTCCTTATCCGCGAAGATCGCCGCGAAGTTTCCGAAGCCGTAAAATCCGGTCTTGTTGGGCGTCAGAAGATTTTTTCTCTGAAATGCCAGCCATACGTTGTTGACGAGAGGATAACCCATCAGCAAAAGCATAGCCGCGATAGTGGGCGCTAAAAATTTGTAAGGCGTATAACTGATTTTATCGACTTTTTTTACACTGTTGTTTTGTAATTTCTTCACTTGTGACCTCTTTTCTCCCGGCATTAATAACATTGCCCCATGGATAAGCATGGGGCAATTGAAATTTTGCCGGTATTATAAATTTTAAGCGAAGATCATTTGCCGACGTTCTTTACAACAACGGGCTGAGGAATGGGTACCTCGGGGTGCTCTTCCATGTATGCGCGCTGTGCATCGGTGCAGAGCTTTGCAAGGTTGCCCATAGATTCGGCAGCGGTCTGCTCACCGGTGAGATATTTCTGGACTTCCGCGTCCATGACAGTTTCACGAATGGTTCCAAGCTCAGGATAGTAGCCCCATACGGAGGGGACGACAAAGCCGTCGTCCTCAAGGGACTCCATGAACGCGCCGACAACGCCTTCACCGAAGTAAGGATCGGACAGAGCCTCTTTCATTACGGGGATAAGACCGGTGACTTTGCAGTATTTGGTGTTGTTCTCGGGATTGGATACGAATCCGACAAAGCGCCATGCGGCGTCCGCGTTTTCGGAATTTGCGGAGATGCCGTAGCAGTAGGAGGGAGCGGCCTCGGTGTAGAATTCACCGTCGGCGTTTCTGGGCAGAGGAAGGAAGCCCACCTTACTCATATCCATGCTGGCTGCAAGCAGGGGAACCGCATCGGGATTCTGCATGAGCATCGCGCAGGTGCCGCTGGAGAAGCCCTGAAGCATTTCAGAGAAGCCCCAGCTTATGGAGTCCTTGGGTGCATAGCCGTTGAGATAAACGCTGGTGTAAAGCTCGAACGCCTTCAGTGCAGGCTCGGAATCGAACAGGCACTTTCCGGTGTCATCGAACATATAGCCCTTGTTGGCCGCAAAGAGATTCCAGCTGATCTGGTCGAAGCCGCCGCGTGCACCGCGGTACGCAAGACCGTAGCGGCCTTTTTCAGGATCGGTCAGCTTGGCACAGGTTTCTACAAACTCCTCAAGCGTCCAGTCGGGGTTGGGGGTAACGCCTGCTTCTTCAAAATAGTCGGTGCGGTACATGATGCCGGTGTTCAGGACTGCATCGGGAATAAAGTAAACGCCGCCGTAAATATCTTCCTGATTATTCTTCAGAAGAACGTTTTTGCAGTAATCGGTGAAACCGTCATAATATTCGTAATCGGCAAGGTAGTCGGAAAGGTTCTGTACCCAGCCCGCACCCACAAATTCAGATATCCAGGTGTAATGCGCCTGAATAACGTCGGGCATGCTGCCTGTAGCACCGAGCATGGCAAGCTTGTTGTGAGCGTCATCCCAGGGGATCGTCTCATACTCAACGGTAATGTTCGGCTCGACCTCTTTAAAGGCTTCAATCATTTCTCTGTACATCTTTTCACGTTCAGGCGAAGGTGAAATGTCAACAAAGCTGATCGTTACCTTGTCGGGGTATGGCTCGTTAACTGCCGCTGCCGCCGGAATCATGGCTGCAACCATAATAACCGCAAGCAGAATTGCGAGTGTTCTTTTCATGTCATTTCCTCCATATTTTTTTGTATATATATTACACACCAAAGAATCCAAGTGTATAATTATATTTTTCTTTAAAAACGCTTAAGCTGCTTAACAATGTAATATAATTATACAGCATTTTAAAATGTCATGCAAGCCCCAAATAGAGCCTTGCTTGTTTTTCGTAAAATAGCAACAAAAAGGTCTTGACGAATTATGTATTTTCAACAAAACTTCTTCGGTATAGCATTCATATCTGCTTTTGCCAGTTTTACGTCGTTTGCATAGGAATAATTAAGAGCCCTTTGGATGTCTATAGCAGCCATCAATTCTTCATTACTGTATGATTCCAACAATTTATAGGTAGCCTGTTTACATTTTTCTATCACGGCAATATGTGCGGAATATATCGTATATCCTTCAGCAGTTAATTCCAAATTATGCAGGCGTCCGTTGAATTCGTTTTTTGTTTGAATTACCAACTTTTTTGTGCTGAGCTTTTTTATAATTTGAGAACAGGCGCTTACACTTTTTCCCATTGCCTCCGCAAGCTCTGTTGTGGTAATACCTGGATTTTCCCCAATTGCATCTATCATATATGCCTCAGCTTGGTAGAGTACCATATGTCCGTAACGATGCGGCAGAGCATCATATTCGGTAGTAATATCAAAAGCAATATCCTGCTGATTCCACAGTTCGTTCAGTATCTCTTGCCTGTTCATTTCGGCTCATCTCCCCGTCAAAATTCGGCGCAGTCCATAAAAGACATTTTTTAATTTACAAATGTTTTTATATTTTTCATTATATCATTTATAACAGGATGTGTAAATGCCGTAGAGCAGCTGCACAGGAAAATCCAGGCAGTTCATCTTGCGGGCAAAAAAGAAGGCTCAGCCTTGACTATTGGCTTAGAGCCAAAAAAGTCACGGTTTTTCAGATAACCGTGACTTTTTTCATGTTTAGTAGCAATTTTCGCTCAGAACTATCTGAGATTTGACTTTATGACATTGCCGAGTCTCCTGATGCCTTCGACGATTCTGTCGTCGGGCATGCATGAGTAGTTAAGCCTCATGCAGTGGTTATTGCCGCCGTTGGGGAAGAAGCTTGCGCCAGGAACATATGCCACCTTTTCGTCAAGGGCCTGCAAAGCCATTTCCTTTGTGTCGATATAATCAGGCAGCTCCGCCCATGTGAAAAGACCGCCGTCGGGGTCGGTGAAGCTGACGCCTTCGGGGAAATATTTCTTCATGCTGTCAACCATCAGGGTGCAGCGGTGCTTGTAGGTTTCGCGGATAACATCGACATGCGCGTCAAGATCAAACATATCGATATACTTTGCGACGACGGCGATATTGAATGTGGACGTCTGGAGAACGGCCGCCTGCGCGATGAGATTGAACTTGTTGATATACTCGTCGTTTGCCACGATCCAGCCGAGACGGAGACCGGGGGCGAGGATTTTCGAGAAAGTGCCGAGATAGATGACAAGCCCCTTCTCGTCCATGGACTTGAGCGCAGGCTGATATTCGCCCTTGTAGCGAAGCTCACCATAGGGGTTGTCTTCAAGTACGGGAATCTCATACCTGCTGATTATTTCCATGAACCTCTTGCGGCGCTCAAGCGGCCATGTACGCCCGGACGGGTTCTGGAAATCGGGGATAACGTAGATCATCTTTACGTTGGGGGTCGTGGCAAGAACCTTTTCAAGCTCCTCCATGATCATGCCGTTTTCATCCGTGGGAATCTCCACAAACTTGGGCTGGCTGGGGATGAACGCGTTTATAGCGCCGAGGTATGACGGGCTTTCCATGATGACCACGTCGCCGGGGTTGACAAACAGACGCGCTGCGAAGTCAAGACCCTGCTGGCTGCCGGCAGTCGTAAGGATATTTTTGATATCGGTATGGATACCGTTTTTCGCAAGGAGTCTTTCGGCGATCTGCTCTCTGAGACGCGGCGCACCCTCCGTGGTGCCATACTGCAAGGCGGCTCTGCCGTTTTCCTTCATAACTGCATCGATCGCGGCTTCCATCTGCTCAACGGGGAACAACTCCGGAGCAGGAAGACCGCCGGCGAAAGAGATAATTTCGGGCTTGGCGGTAAGTGCAAGCAGCTCTCTTATTTCCGACGCCTTTACCTTGGCCATTCTGTCTGCGAAATTAACCATAATTTTACCTCCTACCTTTTAATAGGTTTACTTTACCACAGCAAATTCATGATGTAAATAGGAACATTTGTTAAAATAAGACTATTTTTTCACATTCATACGCGTTTTTTACGTACTTGAAAGAATGAATATAAACGGCTATAATCATAATAATAGAGACAGGCATAACTGAAACGCGGAGGAAGTGTTCCATGAGCAGCAGACTTAAAAACGAAAAATCTCCATATCTTCTTGAACACGCGGAAAATCCCGTCGATTGGTATCCGTGGGGCGATGAGGCGTTTGAAAAGGCAAAGGCGGAGGATAAGCCCGTGTTTCTGTCGATAGGCTATTCGACATGCCATTGGTGCCATGTTATGGCAAAGGAGTCGTTTGAAAACCGCGCTGCGGCGGATATTCTGAATAAATACTTTGTTCCGGTAATGGTTGACCGTGAGGAACGGCCGGATGTTGACAGTGTTTACATGTCGGTGTGCACGATGCTCAACGGCAGCGGCGGCTGGCCGCTGACGGTGATAATGACGCCGGATCAGAAGCCGTTTTTTGCAGGCACTTATATTCCGCTTGAAAACTCGCTTAACCGCATGGGACTTAAATCTCTGCTGACGGCGGTCGCGGAAAAGTGGAAAAACGACAGGACGGCGCTGCTGAAAAGCGCGGGAGATATAAACGGATATCTCCAAAGGGCTGCAAGACCCGACGGAACCGCGCCGGACGGGGAATTTCTGAAAAAAGCGGCGGAGCAGCTCAAGTCCTCATATGACAGCGAGTACGGCGGCTTCGGCAGCTCTCCCAAATTCCCTGCGCCGCAGAATCTCATCTTTCTCATGCGCTATGCCGCGCTGTCCGGCGGAAAGGAGTACCGCGCCATAACGGACGCGACGTTCAAAACCATGTACCGCGGCGGGATATACGACCATTTCGGCGGCGGATTCTTCCGGTATTCGACGGACAGGGAGTGGCTTGTGCCGCACTTTGAAAAGACGCTGTACGATAACGCGCTGCTTGCCTACGCCTATACCGAAGCGTGGCAGAGCGGGCGTCTGCCGCTCTACCGCACGGTTGCCGAAAACACCCTCGACATGTGCATGCGCGACCTGCTTTCAGACGGCGGCGGGTACTTCTGCGGCCTTGACGCGGACAGCGGGGGCGTTGAGGGCGCGTACTATCTCTTTACTCCCGATGAGGTCGAAAAGGCTCTCGGCGCGGAGGAGGGAAAGCACTTCTGCGAGTGCTATGACATAAACGCGGAGGGGAATTTCCGGGGCAAATGCATCCCCAATCTCTTGATAAACACCCGCTGGCAGCTCCTGCCGGAGGGCTATGATGAGCTGTGCGAGAAGATGCGCATATACAGAAGCGCACGTATGCCGCTGAAAACGGATACGAAACGGCTTGCATCGTGGAACGGACTTATGCTCATGGCTCTGTCCAAGGCCGCCGCGGTTTTTGAGGATGCGCGGTATCTGTATGCCGCAGAAAGCCTTGCAAAATTTATGGCGGAAAGCTTTTTTGAAAAAGGGAAACTCAAGGCGTGTCTCAGCGGAGATGAGCTTAAATTCGACGCACGGCTTGACGATCATGTTTTCTATGCACTCGGGCTTCTGGAGCTTTTCGGAGCCTCCCGCAGGGCGGAGTATCTCTGCAAGGCGGCTGAGCTTGCCGGTGAGGTCATGGAGCATTTCGCTTCTGACGAAGGCTTTTTCTATATGAGCGCGGACGGCGGCGAAAAGCTCATAACCCGCCCGAAGGAGATTTTTGACGGGGCGATGCCATCCGGAAACAGCGGCGCGGCGGTGCTGTTCGACCTGCTGTTCAGGTATACCGGCAATGTGAGCTTCCGCACGGCGAGAGACGGGATATTGCGGTATATAAGCGGCGTTTCCGGAAAGTATTTCGCGGCAGCCCCGTTTGCGCTGTGCGCGGCGCTCTCGGAAGCGTACTCTACGAAAGAGGTGCTGTTTGTCCTGCCGGATGAAAATATTCCCGAAGCATTCAAAGCAGTTACCGCAGGCTATGCGCCGGAGCTTACCGTGACGGTAAAAACCCCGTCGCAGGCGGCAAAGCTCGCCGAGACCGCGCCTTTTACAAGGAACGCGGAAAGCAAAGACGGCAAGCCCACGCTCTATGTGTGTCAGGGCGGAACGTGCGGCGCACCGGTCACGATATGATATTATAAAGCTGAAATCCCGCGGCAGAAGCCGCGGGATTTCAGCTTGTCAAAGAAAGTTTAGTTATCGGCTAAACTCTTAATTATCTCCCTTACGCGCCCCGCCATATAGAGCGAACCGCAGGCGACGACGGGGAGCGCGTAGGAAAGCGCGGCGCTCACGCCATCCGCGATTGACCGGCAGCTTAACGCGTCTTCACCGAGAGAGTGCAGATATCCGGCCAGCGCATCGGCGGGAAGGGCACGCGGGCTGTCCGGCGTTACGCATACGAAGCTTTTCGCATATGGACGCAGAAAAGCGATTATTTTGTCATATTCCTTGTCGGCAAGCACGCCGATGAGGAATATGTTTTTCTTTCCGGGGAGATATTTTTCCAGCGCGGCAGCCAGCGCTTCGGCGCACTGGGGATTGTGCGCACCGTCGATTATAAACGGCGGAGCTTTACGCATAAGCTCAAATCTGACAGGCCATTTCACTCCGGCAAGACCGTCACGGATGTCCTTTTCGGTGATTTTCCAGCCGCGCTTTTGCAGAACTTCTACCGTTTCCAGTACGACCGCCGCGTTTTTGAGCTGATGTGCGCCCAACAGCGGGAGAAACAGATTTTCGTGGTTTCTGAATGAGAACGTCTGCCCGTCAAGGCTGTCGGATATGGGACGCAGAGCCTCAAACCCGGCTTTTACCAATGGAGCGTGCTTCTCGGCGGCGGTTTCCTCAAACACCGCTTCCACTTCGCCGCAGGCGCGATAGCATACGACGGGGCAGCCTTCTTTTATTATGCCCGCCTTGTTTCGTGCGATCTCCGCAAGCGTACCGCCGAGGTATTCGGTGTGTTCAAGACCTATCGTTGTGATGACCGCACATTCGGGCGCTTCTATCACGTTCGTCGCGTCGCTTATACCGCCCATGCCGACCTCAAGCACCACTATGTCGCAGCCATGCCGCAGAAAGTACAGCATCGCTATCGCGGTCACTATTTCGAATTGACTTGGGTGATCGCTCATTCCCTCAGCAAGCGGCTTTACCGCTGCCGTTATCTCCGCCAGCTCGTCATCCGGAATATCCACGCCATTCACCTGCATACGCTCGTTGAAGCGGCAGATGTACGGGGAGGTATAAAGCCCCGTGCGGTATCCGGCGCAGCGCAGCACGGATGCAAGCATCGCGCAGGTGGAGCCTTTGCCGTTTGTCCCCGCCGCGTGGACGAATTTAAGCTTTTTCTGCGGATCGCCAAGCAGCCTGAGCAGTTCCCTTGTGCGCTCAAGCCCGAGCCTTGTCCGGCTCCACGAATAGCTTTCTATGTAATTTACAGCTTCTTTTGCGTTCATTGCTCCAATGCTTTCCTATACATTCATGACCGTGAAAAGATGGCAGGACGCATGATCTATGCGCCGTCGCCACATTTTCCGTCTCTGATTATACAGCAGCGCCATGCAAAATGTAAAGCAAAGACTGTGCCTGAGACGTTCGATCGGGAGCAGAATTGAATTATAAAGCGGAGAGCTTCGTTCAGTTAGGAATGAGGAGTTAGGAGTGAGGAGTTATTGTGTCGGCAAAGCCGACTGAATCAACTCATGGCTCCCCTGAAAGGTAAGTAAGCGTCCAAATCTCTGATTTGGTCAACGCGCACTTATGCCTTTGGCTGAGCTGGCGCGACAGCGCCTGAGGAGTCTTTCTTGAGCTTTGCAATAAAGAGTGTGTTTTCTCTAACGTACAATCGCTGTGAGCCCCCCTCCGGCTCGGCTTGCGCCGACATCTCTCCCCGCCGGGGAGAATCTTCCCCTTTCAGGGGAGGCATGAAGGGACTTTATGGACAAATTCCGCCGTCATATTCCATAAAAATCCTGCCGCTGTTTTGTAGCGTTTTTACAAAAAACTTTTTAGATACGATATAATTCATATCCACTCTTGCAAACGTTTGCGTAAGGATGTATTATAATATATATATAGCGGTCAAAGAAGTCCTGTAAGGACTTCTTTGACAAGCTGAACAGGCTATCTCAAACAAAATTTTGAGACAGCCTGTTCATTTATCATAATGAAAACAGCAGTTTTCCGTAGGTCGGGAACGGCCAGTATTTTTCCGCCGTGAGTGTTTCTGCCTCGTCGGCGAGGGCGCGGAGCTTGCCCATCGTGGGGAGAAGGCTGTCGCGCATATAATTTGCCGCGTCCAGTGCGTCGCCGCCGTTCGGACAGGCGTCCAGCGCGCCGTCAAGCGCATTCGCGCAAGAGTATATGCCGTCGGCAAGCTCGGTAAGACGCGCCGCAGTGTCCGTCTCGTAGCTGCATTTAAGCTCCGGCAGGATCGCGCGTCTTGCGGCGGCCGCCGTTGAAAGCTCGGTCATGTAAGCCTCTATCGCGGGGAGAATTTCACGCCGCGCCATGCTGACCATCGTCTGCGCCTCAATGCTGAGTACGCCGCAGTACTGCTTGAGATTTATTTCGTATCTCGAGCGAAGCTCCGCCTCGGAGAACACCCTGTGCGACGAGAGAAGCTTCACGTTTTTTTCGTCCATAAGATGCGCAAATGCGTCGGGCGTCGTGGGCAGGTTTGCAAGGCCGCGCTTTTCGGTCGCCTCTTTTATCCACGCGTCGTCATAGCCGTTGCCGTTGAAAACAATGCGCTTATGGTCATGTATGGTCTTCTTTATCATGTCGTGCAGGGCGGTTTCAAAATCCGCCGCGCCTTCGAGCCTGTCCGCGTATATCCTCAGCGATTCCGCGACTGCCGTGTTGAGCATGATATTTGCGCAGGTGATGGAGTTTGAAGAGCCGAGCATTCGGAACTCAAATTTGTTGCCGGTGAAGGCAAAGGGTGATGTACGGTTGCGGTCGGTGGTGTCCTTGGGGATACGCGGCAGAACGTGCGCGCCCAGCTTCAGAAGCGTTTCGCCGCCGCCGCGGTAGGGCTTGTCGTTCTCTATCGCGTCGAGGATCGCGCTCAGCTCATCGCCGAGGAATATCGAAATGATAGCGGGCGGAGCCTCGCTGCCGCCGAGACGAAGGTCATTGGACGCAGTTGCGACGGAGATGCGCAGAAGCTCCTGATAATCGTCCACAGCCTTGATCACCGCGCACAAAAACAGCAAAAACTGCGCGTTCTCGTAGGGTGTCCTGCCGGGGGAGAGAAGGTTGACGCCGCCGTCGGTCTGCATCGACCAATTGTTGTGCTTGCCGCCGCCGTTCACCCCGGCAAAAGGCTTTTCGTGCAGCAGGCACACAAGGTTATGCCGCTCTGCCACCTTCTGCATGATCTCCATGGTGAGCTGGTTGTGGTCGGCGGCGATGTTGCAGGTGGTGTAGATAGGCGCAAGCTCATGCTGCGAGGGGGCGGTTTCGTTGTGTTCGGTCTTTGCAAAGATGCCGAGCTTCCAAAGCTCCTCGTCCAGCTCCGCCATATATGCCGCCACACGCGGTTTGATCGTCCCCGCATAGTGCCCCGTCATATCCTGCCCCTTGGGCGCTTTTGCGCCGAACAGGGTACGTCCGCTGAAACGCAGATCCATGCGCTGCTCGTAAAGCTCCCTTGCAATGAGAAAATACTCCTGCTCGGGGCCTACACAGGGCTGCACGCACTTGACGTCGGTATGCCCGAACAGGTGCAGTATCCTGAGCGCCTGCTTGTTGAGCGCTTCCATTGACCGCAGAAGCGGAGTTTTTTTATCCAGCGCCTCCCCGCCGTAGGAGCAGAACGCCGTGGGGATGCAGAGCGTATTGTCCTTGATAAACGCATATGAGGTGGGATCCCACGCGGTATAACCGCGTGCTTCAAAGGTAGCCCGCAGGCCGCCGTTGGGGAAAGAGGAGGCATCCGGTTCACCCTGTATAAGCTCCTTGCCGGAAAATTCCATAATGACCCTGCCATCCGGCGCACGGGTGATAAAACTGTCGTGCTTCTCCGCAGTTATACCGGTCAGCGGCTGGAACCAGTGTGTAAAGTGCGTCGCATCGTGCTCCACAGCCCATTTCTTCATAGCGTCGGCAACGGCGTTCGCAACGTCGATATTCAGCGTTGCGTTCTGGTTGATGGTTCTTTTGAGAGAGTGATAAATGTCATCGGACAGATTTGCCCGCATCACCTTATCGTCAAAAACCATAGAGCCGAAATATTCCGGTATTTTCACGGTTGTACCTCCTGAAACTGTCTTTATATAAGTTGAGAGTGAAGTTTCGGTTCCGGGCTTCACTCTCGTTTTAATGTTATTATCTGTTGCGCATGAGATTTTTCATTCTCAGACTGTGGTCGAGGATGGATTTTCTCAGTCTGAGATTTTTGGGCGTGACCTCGAGAAGCTCGTCATCGGCAAGGAACTCAAGGCACTGCTCAAGGCTGAGCTGCTTGGGCGGGACAAGGCGCAGCGCCTCGTCGGAGCCGGACGCACGGGTGTTGGTGAGATGCTTTGTGCGGCATACGTTGACCGGCACGTCGTCGCTCTTGGGGCATACGCCCACTATCATGCCGCCGTACACCTTCGTGCCGGGAGTGATGAACATCGCGCCGCGCTCCTGCGCGTTCCATATGCCGTAAGCGACGGCTTCGCCCGTCTCCCACGCGATAAGGGAGCCGGTGCTGCGGCGGTTGATGTCGCCCTTGTACGGCTCATAGCGCTCAAAGACGCTTGCAAGGATGCCCTCGCCCTTGGTATCGGTAAGAAATTCGTTCCTGTATCCGAAAAGCCCTCTTGAGGGGACAAGAAATTCAAGCTTCATTCGGCTGCCAACGGGGGTCATCTCAAGAAATTCGCCCTTGCGTGCACCGAGCTTTTCCATGACGGAGCCCATGTATTCCTGTGGAACATCAACCACGACGCGCTCAATAGGCTCACACTTCTTGCCGTCTATCTCCTGATAGAGCACACGGGGTGGGGATACCTGAAATTCAAAACCTTCACGGCGCATGGTTTCAATGAGGATCGAAAGGCTCATTTCGCCGCGCCCCGCAACGATAAAGCTGTCGGTGCTGTCCTCGACCTCTCTCACGCGCAGAGAAACGTCCTTTAAGGTTTCGCGGAAAAGGCGGTCGCGTATCTGGCGGGAGGTAACGAACTTGCCCTCACGTCCGGCAAAGGGGCTGTCATTGACGGAGAAGGTCATTTCGAGCGTCGGCGCGCCGATCTTGACAAAGGGCAGAGGCTCGCTGCATCCGCGGGCGCATATTGTGTCGCCGATGGTAATGTCGCCGATGCCGCTCATTGCAATGATGTTGCCGGCGGAGGCTTCCGTTACGGGAACTCTGTTAAGTCCGTCGAACTGGAACAGGGCGACGGCCTTTGCCTTTGTGGGCGCACTGCCAGTGTCGTGGAAATTGCACACCTCTATCTCGTCGTTCTGCCGGATCATGCCGCGCTCGATACGCCCTATTGCGATGCGTCCGACATATTCGTTATAGTCTATGCTGCTTACAAGCATCTGGAAAGGCTTGTCGGTATCCATCTCGGGTGCGGGAATATATTGCAGTATGGTCTCAAACAGCGGCTTGAGATCGGTGCCGGGGACGTCGGGGGAGTAGCTTGCCGTACCCTGTCTGCCGGAGCAGAAAAGCATGGGGGAATCAAGCTGCTCATCGGTGGCGTTGAGATCCATAAGCAACTCAAGCACCTCGTCAATGACCTCGTGAACACGCTGGTCGGGGCGGTCTATCTTGTTGACAACGACGATGACCCTGTGACCCAGCTCAAGTGCGCGGGAGAGAACGAAGCGCGTCTGCGGCATGGGACCTTCCGCAGCGTCAACAAGGAGTATAACGCCGTTGACCATTTTGAGAATACGCTCGACCTCGCCGCCGAAATCGGCGTGGCCCGGCGTGTCAACAATGTTTATCTTGGTGTCGCCGTACCATACGGCAGTATTCTTGGCCATTATCGTTATGCCGCGCTCACGCTCAAGGTCATTGGAGTCCATTACGCGCTCGACGACCTCCTGGTTTTCGCGGTACACGCCGCCCTGCTTGAGCATTTCATCGACCAGCGTGGTCTTGCCGTGGTCAACGTGGGCGATTATTGCAACATTTCTCAGCTTATCCATATACTTCTCCAGCTCCCATGAGTACAACTCGTTGCAATGCCGCGCCGTGCACATGCGGCATTGCCTCAGATTTTCATTTATTTCAACACAAAATCAAATTTTATCACCTGTAAGTTGAAATTGCAACAGCTTTCAGACACTTTTCTGTATTTTATGCAAAAAACATCTCGGCTTTTTCGATAACGGAGAAGTCGGGGGAGAAACCGGGGACTTTCCGCCGCATTTCTTCCATAACTTTTCTCAGCCGCGAACATTCTTCAAGCATGGCTTTCGCATTTACAGGCCTCGGTATACCGCCCGCCTGACGCGTGAAATTACCGCCGAGGATATCGGCAAGCGCTTCGCCGTCAAGGGAGAGCGGGCGCATTATAAACGCGGGGTTGTTTACAAGATAATGCCCGTCGGAGCGTATCTCGTGCTCATCCTTTCCGGCAAGAAATTCCCTTACCACCTGCGGCCGGCGGGTATTCTCACGCGGGTCGAACCGCTTATGCTCACCCATCAGCACGCACCTGCCGCCGATGTCCGTACCGTAGCATATTCTTTTCCCGTAGCGCGCAAAGAACTCAAGAGCCTGCGCCCGGTCGCGGGAAAAGTTTTCATACATCTCGATTCCCGGCGTAAGATCGACCATTACGTTGTCAAACCTGTCAAGTATCGCGGAAAGCCGCTTGAGCTGCGCCGACATGAAAAAGAAATGCGCGAATATTATTTTAAGCTTAGGATGCCGCTCAAGCACGGTTAGAACCTGCCTGTACTGCGCCTCATTGTTGATATAGCTGTCGTCGTACAGCCAGCCCTGCGAGATGGCGAAGGACGGCGCCTTTGACGCGTCCCAGAAGCTTTCCGGATCGTTCACGTGCCAGACAAACGGCACACCGCTTTCCTCCGCCCATGCCCAGAACGGCTCCCACACGGGGAGGTCAAAATCGGGGATGGGGAACTTCCGCCGCATCTGCGGCTTGCCTTCAAGCATCTTTATGCCGTCGCAGCCCAGCTCCATGAGGCGCTGCCCATAGAGCGCCATGTGTTCGCCGAGATCGTCGGCATGGAGATAGTATGCGCTGAGATCGGGCGCGGCAAAGGCATAGAAGCGGCCGGGATAAACGGCTTTCATCATAATTGCCTGCGGCACGAGGGAAATACAGCGGCTGTGGGAGCAGGCAACGATATTTGCCATATCCGTCCCCGTTCCGGTGAGGAATCCGGCAAGATAATTTATATCGGTCTGGGCGGACACGTGAACATGACAGTCAACGACTTTTATATTATTATTGACCATTGCAGCCTCCTCGTTTTCCTGAACGCCGTGCAATGCGGCATTCCGGTATCCGAATAACACAATATTACCGACTCAATATACCACGATTGAATTTAACTGACAAGCGTGGTATTATTATTATGGCAGAGCTCTATGCGGTACTGCCAAAAAAAATTTGCGGAGAATAAGAATGACAGACAACTTTTTCGCATACATATCCCGTATGCGCTATATCGGGCGCTGGAGTCTCATGAGAAACGCCATGCCGGAGAATATTCAGGAGCACAGCCATATGGTGGCGGTCATTGCCCATGCTTTGGGCGTGATCCGGCGCGACGTGTTCAAGATCCCGTGCGAGCCGAACGAGTATGCCGCCGTTGCGCTCTATCATGATTGCAGCGAGATTCTGACCGGCGATCTGCCCACACCCATCAAATACCACAGCGAAGAGATATGCAGCGCTTACCGGCAGGTGGAAAAGCTTGCCTGCGACAAGCTGCTTGCGACGCTGCCGGATGAGGTACGCGCTTCGTTTGAGGACTTGCTTACCGGCAGGACGCACGACGAGAAATACGACCTTGTAAAGGCGGCGGACAAGCTCTCCGCTTACATAAAGTGCATTGAAGAGCGCCGCGCCGGCAACGATGAATTTACCTCTGCCGAAAAGCAGATACGCGCCGTGCTTGACGCAAGCGGGCTTCCGGAGGTGGAGTATTTTATCGAGCACTTTATCCCTGCTTTTGAACTGACGCTTGACGAACTCGGAACTATTGAGGAGCGATAAAAATGGAAAAAGGAAAACTTGACAGAATAAACGAGCTTGCCCGCTTTGCAAAGGCGCGCAAGCTGACGGAGGAGGAGATCTCAGAGCGGGACGCCCTGCGCAAGGAATATATCGCCGATTGGCGCAGAGGCGCGATAGAGGTTCTGGAAAATACCTATATTGTGACGCCCGACGGGAAGAAACGTAAGCTTGAAAGAAAAGATAAGGAGGAAAGTGAAAAATGAAGCATCATATTCTTGCAAAATTCAATGAGAGCGTTGAGGATAAATCCGCGATGCTGCTGGATATCCAGAAGCTTTTCGCCGCCGGTGAAGAGATAGACGGCGTTGAATCGTATACGGTCATCCCAAACTGCATAGACCGTCCGAACCGCTATGATGTGATGATAGTCGTCGAGATGAAGAAGGAAGCGCTTTCCGCGTGGGACGCGTCGAAACTGCATCACGATTGGAAGGACAGATTCGGCGGATATCTTGAGAAAAAAGCGATTTTCGACTGCGAATAAAAAATTATCCTCTATGTATTTTGCTTCTGCGGGGCAAAATAATGTGCCTGCGCATAGGCAAACTTCTCATTGAAGCGCCGGGCAGCGTACCTGCTGACGTCGGATCCGGGATCCATCATGTCAAAGGCGTGCATATCCGAATGATATACATCCATGTCGGCCGGAATGCCGCATTTTTTGAGCCGGTCGATGTATTGCCGCGTCTCGGCATAAAACGGCTCACCGTCGCACACGAAGGTATAGGCGGGCGGCAAACCGGCAAAATCGGTCAGCCGTGCGGGCGCGGCATAGGGCGAAAGCGCATTCCTGTCCTGCCCGCGCAGATAGCAGTTCCACGCAAAGCGGTTTTTGCGCGTGTTCCATACTCTGCCGTGATTGTTCCGCGATGTTTCCGTATCCCGGTCATCCAGCATGGGATACAGCGGCATCTGAAACGCGATGTTTACAGCCGCTGTGTCGCGTGCTTTTATGCATACTGCGGCACACAGGCCGCCCCCGGCACTCTCGCCGCCTGTCATCAGCTGATCGTCCCGTATGCCAAGTGCGGCGGAATGTTCTTTCATGTACAGCAGCGCCGCGAAACAGTCGTCAACGGCGGCCGGATAGGGCGCACAGAACGCCAGACGGTAGCCCGGCGACACGACGACCGCGCCGTGCTGCTTTACAAGGTCTATGGCTCTGGACATATGGACCATTTCCTTCATGCCCAGAATGTACCCGCCGCCGTGTATCCACAGGACGCCTGTCGCCTGTGCCACGGGCGTTTCAGGGGAGAGCACAAGCGCCGGAATGTGCCGCCTGCCGCAAGGGATATGTATTTTCTTGACCCGTATGCCCGGGTCTGGCTTCAGAGTAAACATGATACGCTCCTGCCTTAACGCACAAAATGTTGTTGACTGATTAAAAACGCCCCCGTTTCTGGTCTTACTGTACCATAAACGGGGACGGTTGATTTATCGCGCAGGATCATGCCGCAGGGGCAGCGGCCTCGGGCGTTTTGTAAAGCGCCACAAACTCCTCAAGGGTAAGCCCCTTTTCCATGATGTATGTCGCCGCTTCAACGCCGACATAGCGGAAGTGGAACGGCTCATACATAACGCCGGTTATATCCTCCTTGCCGTCGGGGAAGCGGAGAATGAAGCCGTATTCATGGCAGTGTGCAAGAAGATACTGATACGTTGCGGTGTTTTCGATGCTGCGGTTCTTGATCTCGTAATAACGGTCCGTTATGTCGCAGCAGATGCCGGTCTGATGTTCGCTGCATCCGGCGGGCATTGTGATATAGAACCCGTTTGCGTCCTTGCCGTCGGCTACGCCGTTGTTATTGCATACCCTTATGAAGTTTGCCGCCTGATCGGAATAACTGCGGTAGCCGGAGGAGAGATAGACCGAAAGCCCCTGCGCTTCTGCGGCGGATTTCATGGCGAGGATAGGCTCCTTTATGCGGGAGTCCAAGGGACACTGACTGTCGCTGACCGCAACGATCTCGGGCGGGGCAAAGTCGGCCGAAAGGGGATTGTCTGCGTTGACAAGGACGTATTCCCAGCTGTTTATATCAATGTCCGGCAGGTCGGATTCCGGCTCTTCCGGAACAGGCTCCTCAGTGGGGGCGGGCGTCTCGGCGGGCGCGGGCGTTTCCACGGCGGCGGGCGTCGGGGTCTGCTGTGCGGCGGCAGCCTCTTCGGCCTTCATGCGCGCAACGGCCTCACTGTAAACGTAGGCATGCTCGCTGTCAAAGTCGTTCGTGTGCGGGGAAGTTGAGACGCGCTTGTATGTATAGAAAGAGAAAAGAATCAGCATAGCAATGCCGAATATAACTCTGAATCCGCGGCTTCCTTTCATCTTTGCCTCCTGAAAAATATGTGATATATGTAGATAATAGCATTTTAGCAGAGCAAGGTCAACTGCCAAAATTCATAATACCGTGCTTGACGGCGCGGGAGCGGACAATTATAATTATAAAAAACACAGCTGTCGGGAGGAATGTTTATGCTCATTACATGGTACGGCCATTCCTGTTTCAAGATCGAAAGCACGGAAGGCAGTATTATCTTTGACCCATATGCACCGGGAAAAGTTCCCGGACTTTCTTTGCCGCCGATCACGGCGGACGCGGTCGTTTGCAGCCACGGACATGATGATCATAACTATGCGTGCGGCGTGACTCTCACGGGGAAAAAGCCGTCGTTCACGCTCAGGCAGATCAGGACATACCACGACGGCAAAAAAGGCGCGCTGCGCGGGGAGAATCTTATCACCGCAGTGGACATGGAAGGAATGCGGGTCGTCCATATGGGCGATATCGGACATCTGCTTACTCCAGAGCAGGTGAAGGAGCTTGGCAGGGTGGACGTGCTTTTCATCCCTGTCGGCGGATATTACACAATAGATGCGCAGACAGCGGCAATGACGGTGTCGGTCATAGCACCGCGCATCGTGATACCTATGCACTATCGCGGCGACAGCTTCGGGTTTGACGTGCTGTCAAAGGCGGACGACTTCGCCCGGCTGTCGGGCAATGTAAAGCGCTTTGACAGCTCCGCGATAGAGATAGACGCGGCGACGCCGCCCATGACGGCGCTGCTGAAGTGTCCCGTATGAAAAACTATAAATTTGCGGGCTGAACGATTGCTTGCAGGAAAGAAGCAGAGTTATGAATAACTTCGGAAAAAAGATCCTAATAGCAGACGACAACGAAATGAACCGCATGATACTTGCCGATATGCTTGAGAAAGAGTTCGACCTGATCGAGGCGAGTGACGGAGCCGAAGTGATCGAAATTCTTAAAGAGCGTGCGGATGAAATAGGCATTATTCTGCTGGATATCAATATGCCGGTAAAAAACGGGCTTGATGTGCTGGCGGAGATGAATTTGCAGCGTTGGACAGACGATGTTCAGGTCATTATCATCTCGGCGGAAAATTCGCCCGTCCAGATGCGCCGCGCATATGACCTCGGCGCGGTGGATTTTATAAACCGTCCG
The DNA here is from genome assembly GCA_963617275.1 of bacterium. GTDB lineage: Bacteria > Bacillota > Clostridia > Oscillospirales > Oscillospiraceae > Limivicinus. Next base: position 5,722 of record CAVENX010000002.1, on the reverse strand, counting down.
TTTGACCGCTCGATAGTTCACCGCCGTATAGTCAACACCATAGTGCTCTATGCCAAGCAGAAGCAGCTTACCCATATGGTCGCCGAGCAGATAGCGCAGCGTGAGCACACGACAATGCTCATGGTAACTGTGCTGAGCTATATAGTCGAGGCGCGCAACGGCGAAAGCGGACGGCACGTGCGCAACATAAACATAATCACCGAAGTGCTGCTCAAGCGCCTTTTGGGCAAGACCGACAGGTACGCCGGCATTGCGGGCGATCTGGACGTGATATGCACAGCCTCGTCTTTTCATGATATCGGCAAGATAAACATCCCGTCGGAAATTCTCAATAAGCCCGGGAAGCTTACCGCCGCGGAATATGAAATAATGAAAACTCATGCCGTGATAGGCGGGGATATGATGGACGATCTGACCGAATTTAAAAATGAGCCGCTTGTGAAATACAGCCGCCAGATATGCCGCTGGCACCATGAGCGCTGGGACGGCAGCGGATATCCCGACGGACTTAAAGGTGATGAGATACCGATCGCCGCGCAGGTCGTTTCGCTTGCGGATGTGTATGACGCACTGACGAGCGAGCGGTGCTACAAAAAGGCATACAGCCATGAAAAGGCTATGGAAATGATAATGAACGGGGAGTGCGGCGCGTTCAACCCGCTGCTGCTTGAATGTCTCCGCGACAGCGAAGAACAGCTCCGGAAGAAACTGACGGCGGATGCAGGGCTTGAAAGCGCTTTTGACGGGAGAGCCGAGGAAAGCATCAGGAGAGAGCTTGAGAATCTGCCGGAATAACAGACACAGAAAGGACACGAAGCAATGGACGTTGAAAAAATATACCGTGAGATAGGCGAAGACTATGAGAGCGTTGCTGCGCGCCTTGGTAATCCGGTGCTGATCGCCAGACTTTTAGAGATGTTTGCGGATGATAAAAATCTCGTGACGCTTGAGACGGCGCTTGCGGACGGAGACTGCGAAACCGCGTTCAGAGCCGCGCATACGCTTAAAGGCGTTGCAATGAACATGGGCTTTTCAAAGCTTGCCTCAGGCGCATCAGAGCTTACGGAGCTGCTTCGCAAGGGCACGGTTGAGGGCAGCAGAAAGCTGTTTGAAGCCGCTGCGGACGAATACCGCAGGGTGATAGACAGGCTCACCGCCGCAGAGAAATAAAACGGCGGGAAGCCGACAAGCAGCGCTGATCATAAAACAAAAAGTGTTTTGCTCGATTTATGAGCAAAACACTTTTTGAGACTGTCAAAAAGCCTCGCAGAGTTTTTTGCCCGCAGGCAAAAAATAGATTTGATCGTTTTCTCCGGCGGCATGTACGTCGGAGAAAACTCTTCTCACGGAGCGAGTGTCGAATTGTTCGCCTGCGGCGAACAACCGAGGCACAGAGCGTAGTGCCGCTCCTTTTGTCAAAGAAGCTTGCTTCTTTGACAAGCTGAAAAAGTGTTTTGCCCGATTTATGAGCAAAACACTTTTTTGCATATATCCTGTTTTACCACTCGGATTTCCCGTCAAGGCCGTTCTTGAGAGCAAGATATACTTCCGCCTTTGCAGCCTTGGCATAAGGAAACACATAGAACACGCCGACAATGTTCAGACTTATCAGCGAGAGCAGATTCCAGCCGATAAACGAAAGGTCAAACACGAAGAGATTCCACTTGTTGCCGGTCATCATCTGCTTGCTTATGGCAAAAGCCGTCTTTTTGTCCATTCCCGGGTTATCCGCGACTATGTAAGGAACCATTGCGTATTCATACGCTTTGATAATACCGGGTATGATAAGCAGCAGACTCCACAACGCGACCTGAAGCCTTATTGCGAACATCGACCATACATATTTCCAATAGTTCCCGTCCTGAAATCCGACGAGCAGATCGGAAAACTGCCCCTCGCCGCGGCTGTTGTTAAGGAAAAATCTGCGTCCGCCGACATCAACAACGGAGAAGACGAATATGCCGAGCAGGCTGAATACCGCCGTAAATGACTTTACGCCGCGCTCCGACTGCGGAAGATTGTATATTGCCATCTCATAGTCAAAGCTGCCGTCTTCGGCATGGTATTCTTCAAAATACTCATAGCCGCGGTCAAGCTTAGACGGTACATCTTTTGCATTGTATATACCGGTGAGCATACCGTCGCACAGCAGCGCGATTATCAGTGCGGCCGCGACGCACAGCCAATAATTCAGCTGAAACGCCTGCTTGCCTTTTGCTTTATATGTTTTTCTGTCAAACATAACATAGCCTCCCAATTTTTTGTCTCCACATTATACGTCTGCCATTATGCTTTTTCAACCATTTTTTATTTTTTTACGGCGGAAAAATGCGTCTGAAAAAGACGCGTTTTTCCGCGGCAGTTAAAATATATGTTTAAAGGAAGCTAAGAGCGAACGCGCTGAACAATGACGGCTGTTATTCGGCTTTTCCGGGAATACCGGAGTTTACAAGGATTTTGTCTCCGTGCGATTTCGGTACCGAGAGCGTCAAAAATTCAACTTCCGTCCCTGAACGATTGCACATCTGGTGCGCTTCTCCCGGCGAAATCTCTATACCATCCCCGGCGTTCAGCACCACGGTGCGGTCAAAAAAGCGCATCAAAGCTTCACCGGAAAGAATATAGAAAAACTGACGGGCTTTTCTGTGGAAATGCATATCCTCCGACGTGCTGGGCGACATTTTTTCGGCGATAACGCTCATATCGTCCCTATCCACCAAGTGCCAGCCGTCGCAGACCTCCTGCCAAAGGTAATGTTCGGCCGTTTCACGGCTGATTTTTTTCATAGGAAATTGCTCCTCATACAAAAATTTCCGCCTCGGCAAACAGCGCTGCTTTTCCGCGAAGCACAGTGCGCTCCCCGGCGTAGCTGCAATACAGCACACCGCCGCGCATGGAGGCCTGATATGCCGTGAAGTCCGTTTTCCCTGTCCGACCTGCCCAATAAGGTATCACATGGCAATGGCCGCGCCCGCAGACTGGATCTTCCGCTACGCCGCATTTCGGAGCGAAACTGCGCGTCACGCAGTCGTATTCCATTCCGGGCGCGGTGATATGCAGACACACCCCATCCAACTGCCGTATAAGCTCCTGGTTCGGATGAACTTTCCGCACCTGCTCCTCATTTTCCAGAATACAAAGCATATCCGCACCGTAATAAGCCTCGACGGGCGTTACACCCAAGGCCTGTACCATTTGCTCGGTAATCGGAACGGGCTTCAGATGAAAAGACGGAAAATCCATCATCAGAAGATCGCCGTGCTTTTCCACTGCCAGACGCCCGCTGAGCGTATCAAAGCGCACAAAGGCTTGCTCCGGCTCATAAAAGCGTGTGATAACATATGCGGTCGCAAGCGTTGCGTGACCGCAAAGCTCCACCTCGCCGCCGGGGGTAAACCAGCGCAGACGGTAAGCCTCGCCGTCACTTACGGCAAAGGCCGTTTCGGAGAGATTGTTTTCAATGGCAATGCTCTGCATGGTGCGCTCGTCCGGCCAGCTGTCCATAACGCAGACGGCGGCGGGATTGCCCGCAAACACTTTGTCCGTAAAAGCATCAACTATGAACTGCTTCATAAAATACACCAAACCTTTCCATAAAACTCAAAAAATCATATAGAGCATACAATTCAGCACTACCGTGCCGAGTACGCAGACGATGAGAGGGCATTTTTTCAGCGCCAGCAGCCCCGCAAGCAATGCGCCGGAAATGCCGAAGAGCGGGTGCGCATCATCAACAGATAGGACTCCGGGAAAAATCAAGGCAGACATCGCCGTATACGGCAGCAATGTCAAGAACCTCTGAAAACGCTTTCCAAAATGTATCCTATCCATACAAAGCGCGGGCAGCGCACGCGGAATATACGTCGCAAGCGCCATGCAGAAGATCAGAAAATACACATCATTCCCGTTCACAGTACTTATCCTCCGCAATAAACGTTCCGAGCGCCGCACTGGCAGTCATAGAAAGAATGAGCGCCCAGCTTGCCGGCAGAACGCATTGTAATCCGGCATTGAACCCCGCCGACGTCAGCACCAGTAAGAGTATCTCACGGGATTTTGCCGCGCTCGGCGTCAGCATAGCGAGAAACGCCGCATAAAACGCGATGCCAAAGCCCTTTGCAATGACTTCCGGCAAAAATTGCCCCAGCATACATCCGGCTAAGGAGCTGACGACCCATGAGACGTAAAGTGCGGCGTTGGCTCCTGAAAGCCGTGCGGCGCTGCGGCTGCCGCAAAGGGAAAACAACGCAAAGGATTCGTCGCATAGGGCAAAAGCGCATAAAAGTCTTTCGCGCATAGGCGTTCTCTCAAGTCTGCTCATTACGGAACAGCTCATTACGATGTGACGGAGATTTACAAAGAAAACCGCAGTAATTATTGAAAGAACCGAAGCCGACCCGAGCATCCCAACTGCCATAAGCTGGGAAGAACCTGCCATGACAAGCGCAGACATCAGCACCGTCTGAAGGCGGCTCATTCCGGCCTGAATTGCCAGAAGTCCGTAGGAGATACCGACAGGGATTATCCCCAGACAAACAGGGATTGCGCTTTTTGCCCCGTCAAAAAACTGATCTCGTTTCATAGTTCATCGCCTCTTGCATCTTTCTGGACTTTATTATACACTGAATAATCGGATAAGTGAAATTGATATTTGCTATATTAATATGCAGAAAGGTTATTTGAACATTGGAACGATATACCGCACTTCTGAAAATCATAGAGACCGGCAGCTTCACAAAAGCCGCGGAGCTGCTTGGCTACACACAGCCTGCTCTCAGCCAGATGATTGCCTCGCTGGAGCGGGAATTATCGATCAAACTGTTGTACCGCTCCCGCTATGGGATACGCCTGACTCCGGAAGGGGAGCGTCTTTATCCGGCTATTGAGAAGTCAGTGATGCAATATGAAGCCATGCGCCGAACAGCGAACGAAATCAAAGGACTGGATTCAGGGATTGTGCGCATCGGCACGGTTTCCAGCGTGTCGTGCCATTGGCTGCCGGGGGTAATACGTGCCTTCTGGCATGAGCATCCGAATATCCGGATCGTTATGCATCAGGGTGATTATACCAGTATTCCGGATTGGGTGAGAGCCGGAGCGGTCGACTTTGGCTTTGTCAGTCCGAATGCCGCGAGGGGATTGGAAACGACGTTTATCAAATCCGGCAGATTCTGCGCCGTTCTGCCGAAAGACCATCCGCTGACGGCAAGAAAAATGCTGACGCTTGAGGATTTTGAGGGAGAGCCGTTCCTGCTTCTGGAGGAAGGAGCATACAGCGAACCGCTGGAAGCGTTTCATGCGGCGGGAATTACGCCGAATGTAAAGCTGCGCGTCCACGACGATTATTCCATTCTGTCCATGGTGGAGCAGGGGCTGGGCATCTCTGTCCTGACAGAGCTTGTGCTGCGTAAGACAAGCTATGATGTGGTGACTCTGCCCATCGAACCGCCGATTATCCGCACCATGGGCATTGTCACTAAAGATAAAAAAGCGCTTCCGCTTGCAAGCAAGGAATTTATCCGTTATCTGCTGAAATACCGTGAAAGTATGTTATAACTGCTTTCGCGCACGTAAAAGCGCTCATATACGGCTGCTGTTTACGGCAGCCCGTATATGAGCGCTCAGCTTGTCAAAGAACCTAAATGAGGTTCTTTGACAAAAGGGGCTCCACTGCGCTCTGTGCCTCGGTTGTTCGCCGCAGGCGAACAATTCGACACTCGCT
>CAVENX010000001.1:0-2050 GCA_963617275.1 bacterium | reverse complement strand
AGTGTCGAATTGTTCGCCTGCGGCGAACAACCGAGGCACAGAGCGCAGTGCAGCTTGTCAAAGAAGCTTGCTTCTTTGACAAGCTGTAAAAACTCCTGTTCGGGAGTTTTTATTTATTGTTCTTTGCGGCTTTTGCGGCCTTTTCGTCCTGCCTCTCGGAGATATAGTAACTCAAAGAGAGAAGACTGTCGGAAAAGTGAACATTTTCAACAATAGTGCTGCTGCCGGGGGCAGTAATGTCCACGTTTGTGAAGTTCCAGATAGCGTCTATCCCGTTGGCGGTGATCGTTTCGGTTACAGACTTTGCCACTTCCTGAGGGACGGTCAGCACGGCCACATCGACTTTGTTATCCTGAAGGAAATCAACCAGCTCATCCATGTGCTTGATAGGCACACCGTTGAATACATGCCCCGTAAGCTCAGGGTCTATATCGAACGCGCAAACAAGGTTGAAGCCCCATGAAGAAAAGCAGAAGTTATCCATAAGAGCGTGGCCTATGTTGCCGGCGCCGATAAGGATAGCGGAGAAGCCCCTGTCGGTTCCGAGAATATTGGCAATCTCGTTATGCAGAGCCTGAACATTATACCCATATCCCTGCTGGCCGAACTCACCGAAGCAGCTGAAATCCTGCCTTATCTGGGACGGCGTGAAGCCAAGCTGCTGACCGAGCTCGAACGAAGAAATGCGGGAGACGCCGTTCTTCATAAGCTCATCAAGCTTGCGGAGATATCTCGGCAGCCTACGTATGACGTTATTTGACACTTTAATGCGTTTCAAGAAAAAAACTCCCCTTATATAATCTAATCTTTTTACTTATTATACCACGGAAGCAGATACGTTTCAAGGTGCATATGCAACATTTATGCCGCAATTATCTGACAAGTGGAATCAAGACGCCGCCGCGAAAAACTCCGCCCCGCTCTGCATGGCAGAACGAGGCGGAAGAAAATGTCAAAAAGAGCCGCGCAGGATTTTTTGCCCGCAGGCAAAAACGGGATTAATTATTCTCTCCGGCGGTATGCAAGTCAGAAAAAGCTCTTTACGCCGCGGGAATGTAGGTGCGCAGGTTCATGTCGTAAAGACTTACGAAAGCGCCGTTTTCATCGACGGATATTGTCATGCTGAACTCGTTCTCGCCGTCGGCGAACTTTATGGTGCTGGCGCTGTCAAGCTCCCATGTAAGGGCGTACTCAACGCCGTCATAGACCTCGGTTCCGGTGCCGTCGGCATTGAAGATAAGGGTGTTCGCGTTGTTCTCCTGCTCGACAAGCTGCTTGCCGGCAAAAAGTTTGGCGATCTCGTCGGCGCTGCCGCGGATATATTTGCTGCCGTCGGCATTGTTGACGGCGGTGAAAATGTCGGTAAATACGATATCGATCTCACTCTTGCCGTCTTCAGCGTCCTGATCGAGAAGATGGTTGTCCGCCGTGACGGTGCACAGCCATGTCTTTTCCGTATCGCCGCTGACGAGGATGCAGGCAAGGCCGCTGTCGCTGTTGTCCGCTTTTTCAAAATATATGTAATTGCCGCCCTTTGCGCCGTCCTTGTACCATGCGTCGCCGGTGTGCGACTCGTCAGAGGAGACGCCGAGATTGAGCGAGGCGGGGTCAACGACCGCGTCGGCTTTTTCGGATTCGGCGATCACAGCGCCTTCGGGAACAGCCGCCGACTCGTTTGCGGAGGAGTTCCCGGCGGGAGTTTCCTTTGACCCGCAGGCCGCGAGGGACAGAATCATTACACACGCCATAACAAGGATAAGTATTTTTTTCATTTTTGATCTCCCTTCGGTATATGTTAAATATTCATACTGCATTATGTTACCTCTTTTATCATAACACATTATTTGGAAATATGGAACAGTTTTCTTTTAAAATTATTTATTTTTTAATATTAACCGAGACTGCCAAAAAAGGCCTCGCAGAGTTTTTTGCCCGCAGGCAAAAAATAGATTTGATCGTTTTCTCCGGCGGCATGTACGTCGGAGAAAACACTTCTCACGGAGCGAGTGTCGAATTGTTCGCCTGCGGCGAACAACCGAGGCGCAGAGCG